>NZ_QKLC01000001.1:0-562735 GCF_003224385.1 Curtobacterium sp. MCPF17_003
AGATGTGTATAAGAGACAGCCCCTCGAAGGCCGCCGGCGCGATCTCCTACGCCCGCGGTCAGCTCGGCAAGGCGTACGTCCTCGGCGGCGCCGGCCCGAACACCTGGGACTGCTCCGGCCTCGTGATGATGGCCTACAGCTCGCAGGGCATCGCGACCGGCGGCCACAACGTCGTCTGGCAGTACAACTACTTCAAGTCGATCGGCCGCCTCGTCCCGTTGTCCCAGCGCCAGCCCGGCGACATCCTGTTCTACTCGTCGAACGGCACGGCGTCGGGGGCGTACCACGACTCGATCGTGACGAGCTACGGCACGATGGTCGAGGCCGCGCGCCCCGGCGTCGGCGTCGTCGAGCGCGCGATCTGGCTGCCGAACCAGCTCATGCCGTACGTCGCCCGACCGAGCGGTTCCCTGTAGCCCGCTCTCGGTGTGCCCGTTCTTTCCCAGAGCGGCTGCGGTAGCAAGCGAGATCGGGCGTACCTGCACGGATCAAAGCACCAGGTACGCCCGTTTCCACCAGGTAAGCCCCGACCAGGTGCGCCCCGCCCCGCCCAGCCCCGTGCGCCCCGCACGACACAGAACGGCGCCCGCCCTCCGGATGGAGAGCGGGCGCCGTTCGTCGTCAGGGGATCGTCAGTGCGAGCCGGGCACGTACGCGGCCTGACCGGCCTGCACGATGCGCTCGGCCTCGGCGGCGTCGCCCCAGCCCTCGGCCTTGACCCACTTGTTCGGCTCGAGGTCCTTGTAGCGCTCGAAGAAGTGCGCGATCTCGGCCTTCGTCTGCTCCGGCACGTCCGAGATGTCCTGGATGTGTGCCCAGCGCGGGTCCTTGGCGGGGACGACGAGGACCTTCTCGTCGTTGCCGGCCTCGTCGCTCATCTTGAAGACGCCGACGGGGCGGACCTTGACGCCGACGCCGGGGAACGTCGGGAACTCGAGCAGCAGCAGCGCGTCCACGGGGTCACCGTCGTCGGCCAGGGTCTTCTCGAAGAACCCGTAGTCGGTGGGGTAGACGAACGAGGTGAACAGCACGCGGTCGAGGTAGACGCGACCGGTCTCGTGGTCCACCTCGTACTTGTTGCGGCTGCCCTTGGGGATCTCGACGACGACGTCGTACGCGGCCATGTTGCGCTCCTGTGTCTGCTTCGGGGACTGTCGTGTGTTGCGAAAGCGCGGCTAACGTTACCGGGTGAACTCTCCGCGTCCCCGGCTCGACCCCGCCGTCGCCGAGACCCGCCTGGCGGTCCGAGACCTGCTCGCCGCAGCCGTCGACGACGGTGTGGTCGCCGCAGGCGACCTGGTCCTCGTCGCACTGAGCGGTGGACCGGACTCCCTCGCCCTGGCGGCGGCCACCGCGTTCGAAGCGGGCAAGCAGGGTCTCCGGGCCGGGGCAGTGGTCGTCGACCACGCGCTCCAGGCGGGTTCCGAGGCGGTCGCGAGCCGCGCCTCCCGGCAGGCATCCGAGCTGGGACTCGACCCGGTGACGGTCCGCAGGGTCACGGTCGGCTCCGACGGTGGTCCGGAAGGCGCCGCCCGGGAGGCCCGCCACGCGTCGATCGCCGAGGTCGCGGCCGCCACCGGGTCACCCCTGGTGCTGCTGGGCCACACCCTGGACGACCAGGCCGAGACCGTGCTGCTCGGCCTGCTGCGCGGCAGCGGGCCGGACAGCCTGTCCGGCATGCAACCGCTCGCCCGACGCGACGGCGGTCCGGCGTACGGCCGGCCGCTCCTGTCGGTCCGGCGCCACACGACCCGGCAGGCGTGCGCCGCAGCGGGGCTGGCGCCGTGGCACGACCCGCAGAACGACGACCCCGCGTACGCACGGGTGCGCGTGCGGAACACCCTGCTCCCGGTGCTCGAACGGGAGCTCGGTGCCGGGGTGCCCGAGGCCCTGGCCCGCACGGCCGACCAGCTGCGCGAGGACTCCGCCGCCCTCGACCACTTCGCCGAGGAGATCGCCGAGGACATCGCCGAGCACTCCGAGGCGGGCATCTCGCTGTCGGTGCGGGCGCTCGGGGCGAACCCGCCGGCGCTCCGGCAGCGACTCGTGCGCCTGGCGGTGGAGAGCGAGTTCGGGGTGACGCTGTCGCGCCTGCAGACGCTCGAGGTCTGCCGGCTGGTCACGGACTGGAGCGGACAGGGCCCGATCGACCTGCCGGGCGTCCGTGCCACGCGGACCGGCGACCGCATTGAGTTCAGCGCCGGTTAGGCTGGCGTGGTGGAACTCTCCGACGTCCAGGCAGACCTGTCCGAAGTGCTCTTCACCCCCGAGCAGATCGACGAGAAGCTCGCCGAGCTCGCGGCGGTCGTCGACACCGACTACGCGGGCCGCGACCCGCTGCTCGTCGGGGTGCTCAAGGGTGCCGTCATGGTGATGGCTGACTTCTCGCGCCACCTCAAGATGCAGGCGCGGATGGACTGGATGGCGGTGTCGTCGTACGGCTCCGGCACGAAGTCGTCCGGTGTGGTGCGGATCCTCAAGGACCTGGACACCGACCTGCACGGCCGTGACGTCCTGATCGTCGAGGACATCATCGACTCCGGTCTGACCCTGTCGTGGCTCAAGCAGAACCTGCAGTCCCGCGGTGCCGCGAGCGTCGAGATCGTCGCCCTGCTGCGCAAGCCCGAGGCCGCCAAGGTCGAGGTCGACGTGAAGTACGTCGGCTTCGACATCCCCGACGCCTTCGTGGTCGGGTACGGCCTGGACTACGACGAGCGCTACCGCAACCTGCGCGGCGTCGGCGTCCTCGCTCCGCACGTCTACTCCTGACGGGCGGCCCGCCGCGCTCGGGTCGCACTCGGCCGACTCTGGCCCGGGGGTGAGTTCGCCCGCAGAGGACACCCATTCTCGCCACAGAATCGCGGCCGTATGCTGACCTGCACGCAACTTCGGCAGAGAAAGGTGTCGGGCACTCGCGCCCGGATCACATGAACTTCAAGCGCATCTTCCGCGGCCCGTACCTCTACGTGCTGATCGCGCTGGCGGGCATCTTCATCGGCTGGAGCGTCATCAGCCAGGGCAGCACGCAAGAGATCGACACCCAGAAGGGTCTCGAGCAGCTCTCCGATGACAAGGTCTCGTCCGCGACCATCAACTCCACCGAGCAGCGGGTCGACCTCGTCCTGAAGGACGGCGACAAGCAGGAGCAGTTCTACTACTCCACCCCGCGCGGCGAAGAGGTCGTGCAGGCGGTCAACGACGCCAACCTGCCCGACGGCTACAACGACCGCGTCGCCCAGGGCAACTGGTTCCTGTCGCTGCTCGGCATCCTGCTGCCGTTCCTGATCATCGGTGCCCTGTTCTGGTTCCTGCTCTCGAGCGCCCAGGGCGGCGGCTCGAAGGTCATGCAGTTCGGCAAGTCGAAGGCCAAGATCAACAACAAGGAGAACCCGCAGGTGTCGTTCGCCGACGTCGCGGGTGCCGACGAGGCGATCGAGGAACTGCACGAGATCAAGGAGTTCCTCAAGGAGCCTGCGAAGTTCCAGGCCGTCGGGGCGAAGATCCCGAAGGGCGTGCTGCTCTACGGCCCTCCCGGAACCGGCAAGACCCTGCTCGCCCGCGCCGTCGCGGGTGAAGCCGGCGTGCCGTTCTACTCGATCTCCGGTTCGGACTTCGTCGAGATGTTCGTCGGTGTCGGTGCGAGCCGTGTCCGTGACCTCTTCGAGCAGGCCAAGGCGAACTCGCCGGCCATCGTCTTCATCGACGAGATCGACGCCGTCGGTCGTCACCGTGGTGCCGGCATCGGCGGTGGCAACGACGAGCGCGAGCAGACGCTGAACCAGCTCCTCGTCGAGATGGACGGCTTCGACGGCAAGACGAACGTCATCCTCATCGCCGCGACGAACCGTCCCGACGTGCTCGACCCCGCGCTCCTGCGCCCCGGCCGTTTCGACCGCCAGATCGGCGTCGACGCCCCGGGTCTCGCCGGCCGCAAGCAGATCCTCGAGGTGCACGCGAAGGGCAAGCCGCTCGCCGCGAGCGTCGACCTCGAGCTGCTCGCCCGCAAGACGCCGGGCTTCACCGGTGCCGACCTGGCGAACGTCCTGAACGAGGCGGCCCTGCTGACCGCCCGCTCGAACGCGCAGCTCATCGACAACCGTGCCCTCGACGAGGCCGTCGACCGAGTGATGGCCGGCCCGCAGCGCCGGACCCGGATCATGTCGGACCAGGAACGCCTGATCACCGCGTACCACGAGGGCGGCCACGCCCTGGCGGCAGCGGCGATGCGGCACACCGACCCGGTCACGAAGATCACGATCCTGCCCCGCGGCCGTGCCCTCGGCTACACGATGGTGCTCCCGCTCGAGGACAAGTACTCGGTCACCCGCAACGAGCTCCTCGACCAGCTCACCTACGCCATGGGTGGTCGCGTCGCGGAGGAGATCGTGTTCCACGACCCGACCACGGGCGCCTCGAACGACATCGAGAAGGCCACCGGCACCGCCCGCAAGATGGTCACCGAGTACGGCATGAGCCAGGCCGTCGGGTCCGTCAAGCTCGGTTCCGGCTCGAGCGAGCCGTTCGTCGGCCGTGACATGAGCGGTGGCACCGGTCGCGACTACTCGGAGACCATCGCCCAGACGGTCGACGCCGAGACCCGAGCCCTGCTCGAGGCCGCGCACGACGAGGCCTACCAGGTGCTCAACGACAACCGCGACATCCTCGACCGCCTGGCCGGCGAGCTCCTCGAGAAGGAGACGCTCGACGCCCCGGAGCTCGTGGAGATCTTCAAGGACGTCCGCAAGCTGCCGGAGCGCCCGCAGTGGCTCTCCAGCGACAAGCGCCCGGTCAGCAACCTGCCCGCGATCGACGTGCCCGGCAAGGCCGCCTCGACCGCAGCGGACCCGTCGGACTCCGAGTCGACCTCGAAGACCCGTCGTCGCCCGTTCGGCAACCCGGGTATCGCCCCCGCGTAGGCCGGCATGACCGAGCTGCCGACGCGACGAGAGCGTCGACTCGCCGAGGTGAGTCGTGCCCGCGCCGCCGCCGCCGAACCGGCGACGGTCGCGATCGACCTCCGTGCACCCCAGCCGGTGCCGGAGGTCGTGACCGGCCGTCGCCGTGACCGTGGTGGTCCGGCCGAGGAGCGCACCCGGGTGCTCGGCATCCTCAACGTCACCCCCGACTCGTTCAGCGACGGTGGGCTGCACCAGGCCTACGACGCCGCCGTGCAGCACGCACGTGACCTCGTCGCCGCCGGTGCGGACGTCATCGACGTCGGTGGTGAGTCGACCCGGCCCGGTTCCGAGCGCGTGCCCGTGCCGGTCGAGCAGGAACGTGTGCTGCCGATCGTGCAGCAGCTCGTGGCCGAAGGGATCCCGGTCAGCGTCGACACCATGAACGCCGCGACGGCCGAGCGCGCGGTCGACCTCGGCGCCGCCATCGTCAACGACGTCTCCGGCGGCCTCGCCGATCCGGACATGGCCCGGGTCGTGGCGTCGACGGGCGTCGGCTTCGTCGTCATGCACTGGCGCGGCCACAGCGACCGGATGTACCGCAACGCCGAGTACACCCACGCGGTCGAAGAGGTCCGGCGCGAGGTCGAGCTCCGGGTCGCCGAACTCATCGTGCTCGGCGTCCGGCAGGAGCAGGTCGTCATCGACCCGGGTCTCGGCTTCGCCAAGCACGGGGTGCAGAACTGGCAGATCCTGGCCGGCTACGAGCGCTTCGCCTCGATCGGCCTGCCGGTGCTCGTCGCCGCCTCACGCAAGCGGTTCCTCGACGGTGTCGGGAGCCCCGAGGGCGCTCCGCCCAGGGAGCGCGACCTCGCCACCGCCGCCATCAGCCTGCTCGCCGCCGAACGCGGCGCGTGGGGTGTGCGCGTGCACGACCCGGCACCGACCCGTGCCGTGCTCGACGTCTGGGACGCCTGGAGGGCAGCTCGATCGTGAACGACACCATCCGACTCACCGGGGTCCGCGCCCGCGGACACCACGGCGTCTTCGACCACGAGCGCGAGGACGGCCAGGACTTCGTCGTCGACGTCGCCGTGGAGCTCGACACCCGTGCCGCCTCGGGTAGCGACGACCTCGACGCCACCGTGCACTACGGCGTCCTCGCCGAGCAGGTCGTCGCCGAGATCGAACGCGACCCGGTCGACCTGATCGAGACGCTGGCCGAGCGCATCGCCGCGGCCGTGCTCACCCACCGTGCCGCGCTGGCGACCGAGGTCACGGTGCACAAGCCGCAGGCCCCGATCACCGTGCCGTTCACCGACGTGTCGATCACCATCCGACGCACCCGCGGCGCCACGGTGCCGGACGAGGAAGAAGAATGACCCACCGGGTCGTCGTCGCCCTCGGAGCGAACCTCGGCGATCGGGGGAGCACGCTCCGTGCCGCCGCCACCGCGATCGCCGCCCTGCCCGGGGTCGAGCCGGTGGCCTCGAGCCGCGAGGTCGAGTCGGTCGCCGTGACCCTCGAGGGCCTCGACACGTCGAAGCCCCGCTACCGGAACGCCGTCGTGGTCGTCGACACCGAACTCGAGCCACAGGCCTTCCTCGACGCCCTGCACGGCATCGAGGACGCCCACGGCCGCACGCGCGAAGTCCGGTGGGGCGACCGCACCCTCGACCTCGACATCGTCGCGGTGGACGACCTGCGGATCGCCACGGACACCCTCGTCGTGCCGCACCCCCGGGCGGCGGAGCGCGCGTTCGTGCTCGCCCCGTGGCTCGACGCCGACCCCGAGGCCGTCCTGCCCGGTGCCGGACCGGTGGCCGACCTGCTCACCGCCGTGGGGGACGACACCGAGCGCGTCGACGAGCCGCGCCTGTTCGCGGAGCCGACACGGGCCTCCCGGCCGGCGGGGAGCGCGACCAGCGCATGAAGCCCACCCGCGCCTCCACGCTGCTCAGCATCGCCATCGTGACGGTGGTCGCCGGTTTCGCGCTCGACGCCGTCCTGGCGTCGCGCCAACTGCCGACGTTCCTGTTCTCGATCCCGCTCGGCATCACGCTCGCCTTCATCGGTGTCGCCGTCGTGCTCATGGCGCGCCCGGTGCGCCGACACGCGCGCGACGGCGCCGGGCGCCAGCGGCCGGTCGACCCGCTCTACGCGACGCGGGTCGTCGTGCTCGCGAAGGCGTCCAGCATCTGCGGCACGCTGCTGGGCGGGTTCGCCCTCGGCCTCGTGCTGTACCTGCTCACCCGTTCCGCGACGCCTTCGCTAGGCTCGACCCTGCCGAACGTGATCGCCGTCGGGGGCGGGATCGTCCTGACGGTCTGCGCACTCGTGGCGGAGCGGATGTGCATCGCACCCCCGGGTGACGACGACGACCGTGACGATCCCCGCAACGGTTCGACGACGGTGAACTGACCGAGCAACCCCAGGAGGCCCGCGATGCCGCGTGAACGACTCGACGAGCCCGGCCTCGGCCTCGGTGGGATCGCCTGGCAGCGGGTGTCCGCGAAGCTCGTGTGGACCGAACTCATCGCCACGCTCGTGATCGGTGTCGTGCTCACCGCGGGCTGCGTGCTCATCGGGATCGTCACGGGCGGCTTCGGTTCCGGAGCCGGCACCGTGTGGCTCACCATCGGCATCGTGGTCGCGGTCGTCACGGCGATCACCGCTGCGCTCACACCCCGACGGGTCCGGGCCATCGGCTACGCGCTCCGCGACGACGACCTGGTCGTGCGCCGCGGGCTCATGTGGCAGCGGTTCACGGCGGTCCCGTACGGCCGGATGCAGCTCGTCGACGTCGCCCGCGGGCCGCTCGACCGGGCGCTCGGCATGAGCGAGCTGAAGTTCGTCACCGCCGCCGCCGCCACGAACGTCCGGATCCCGGGTGTCCCGGCAGCGGACGCCGACGAGCTGCGCGACCGCCTCGTCGAGCTCGCCGAGTCCCGTCGCGCCGGACTGTAGGGGTCGTCCGTGACCTTCCGACCGGGCACCCCGCCACCCGCTCCGCCCGCGCCGCCCACCCGGGGCAACGCGGCCGCCGCGGCACCCCTGACCGACGGCGAGTGGCACCGCCTGCACCCGCTCACCCCGCTGCTCAAGGGCGGGATCTTCCTCATCGTCATCCTCGGTTACGTGCTGAACAGCCTGCGTGACCGGCTCGTCGAGTTCTTCATCCCGGGCGAGCAGCAGGAGGACGGCGACCCGGTCCGGTACGTGTACGAGCACGGCGTCGTCGGCTGGGTCCTGCTCGGCATCGTGGTGCTGCTCGTGGTGCTGATCGGGCTGTTCTACCTGTCCTGGCGCATGCACGAGTTCCGCGTCACCGGCGAGATCGTCGAGGTGCGCTCGGGCGTGCTGTTCCGGAACCACAGGAAGGCCCGGCTCGACCGGATCCAGGGCATCAACATCCAGCGGCCGCTCGTGCCCCGGGTGTTCGGCACCGCCAAGCTCGAGATCGCGCAGGCCGGCAACGACGCCAACGTGCAGCTCGCCTACCTCGGGGCCCGTGCCGCCGACGACCTGCGGCAGCGGATCCTGGTGCTGGCGTCCGGCACGAAGGACGACGACGGCCACGGTGGTCCGTCGCGGCAGTCGCACGGAGCACTGCAGGACCGCGTCGACGAGATGTTCTCGCCCGAGCTCGACCCGGCAGCCGTGCACGCCACCCGCATCGTCAAGGTGCGCCCCGGTCGCCTCATCGCGTCGATGCTGCTGTCCGGCACGACGCTGTTCCTCGTGCTCGTCATCACCGCGATGATCGTCAGCGTCGCCGTCACCGGCGAGTACGGCCTGCTGTTCGGGCTGTTCCCCGCCGTGCTCGGTGCCGGCGGGTACTACGTCCGCAAGTTCTCCCGCTCGTTGCAGTACACGATCGCCGAGACCCGCGACGGCATCCGGATCGGTTTCGGGCTGGTCTCGACGTCGAACGAGACGCTGCCGCCCGGCCGCATCCACGCCGTCAGCGTCGCCCAGCCGCTGCTGTGGCGTCCGTTCGGCTGGTGGGACATCCGCATCAACCGTGCGACGAGCGCCGGCAACGGGGCGTCGAGCAACCAGCAGGTGTCCTCGATCGTGCTGCCCGTCGGCACCACGGCGGACGTCCGCGAGGTCCTCGACATCATCCTGCCGGGGCTCGTCGGCACCGTCGTCGCCGGCCCGGAAGCCTCGCAGGAAGCGCTGCGCGAGGGTGCGGCCGAAGCCGTGGACGTCGTCGACGACAGCCTCACCACCTCGGGCGACCGCGGCGGCTTCGTGCACTCCCCACGACGTGGCGCCTGGCTCCGTCCGTTCGCGTTCCGGCGCAACGGCTACCGGTTCGTGCAGGGTGCGGTGCTGCTGCGGCTCGGTGCCGTGTGGCGCTCGCTCGTCATCGTGCCGCTGCCCCGGGTGCAGAGCGTCAAGGTCGAGCAGGGTCCGCTCGAGCGTGCCCTGCGGCTCGCAGCCGTCCACGTCCACACCGTGGCCGGTCCGGTCTCGGCCCGCGTCGGCGCGCTCGACGCGCGTGACGCGCAGCGCCTGTGGTCGGAGACGACGCAGCGTGCCGTCCAGGCCGCAGCGGTCGACACGACCCACCGCTGGCGCGAACGGGAGGCCCGTCCCGCGACGGCCACGCACGCTGCGGCCGACACCGTGCCCGGGTCCGGAATCCCTGCCGGACCGACGGCGGACCACCGGTCCGGTGCCGTCCCTGCCGGCTGGGCCGACGTCCCCCCGACCGGAGCCGCACGATGAGGGCCGGGCGTCTCGGGGTCGGCATCGTCGGCGCCGGACGGGTCGGACCCGTCCTCGGAGCGGCCCTGGCGAACGCGGAGCACGCCGTCGTCGGGGTGACCGCCGTGTCCGACGAGAGCCGTGACCGCGCCGAGGCCATGCTGCCGGGCGCCCCGGTGCTCGCGACGCCGGACCTGGTGGAGCGGAGCGAACTCGTGCTGCTCGCGGTGCCGGACGACCAGCTCGCCTCGCTCGTGCAGGGTCTGGCGGACGCCGGGATCTGGCAACCGGGGCAGCTCGTCGTGCACACCAGCCCGGACCACGGCGTCGGCATCCTCGCCCCGGCGATGGCAGCCGGTGCGATCCCGTTGGCGATCCACCCCGCGATGGCCTTCACGGGCACGAGCGTCGACCTGTCCCGGCTGCGCGACGCGTACTGCGCGGTGACCGCACCGGCGCCCGTCCTGCCGATCGCGCAGGCGCTCGTGGTCGAGATGGGCGCCGAACCGTTCGTCGTGGCCGAAGGCGACCGGCCCGCCTACGCCGATGCGGTGCGTGCCGCCGTGAGCTTCTCGACCGCGATCGTGGACCAGTCCGCCGGCACCCTGTCGGGCATCGGCGTCGAACACCCGGGTCGTGTCCTCGGTGCGCTCGTCCGCTCCGCCGTCGACAACGCGCTCACCGCCGCCGACGGGCAGTCGACGCTCTAGCGGTTCGGGGGCGGGCCGCGGCGCGGGGAGGAAGTCGGGGCCGGGCGCTCGAGAGGTCGCGACTCCCCGCTCAGTTCCGCCCGAGTGGTCACGACCTGTCGGCTGCGCGTGCTCAAGCCGACAGATTGTGACCGGTGGGCCTGACGCATGCGGGGAGTTGTGACCCCAGTCTCGGCTCCTGTTCCGGCGGGCTCGGGAACTCCGGCTGGTCAAGACTCCCCGCTCAGTCCGCCCGAGTGGTCACGACCTGTCGGCTGCGCGTGCTCAAGCCGACAGATTGTGACCGGCGGGCGTGGTGCGGGCGGGGTGTTGTGACCGCGGTCTCGGCTCCGGCAGCCCGGCAGCCCGTAGCTCTGCAGCCCGTAGCTCTGCAGCCCGGGGTGGTCGGGACCCACCGCTCAATTCAGCCGAGGGGGCGGGAACTGTGGGCCGGGCGGCCACGGTTCGGGGGCGGGACCGCGGCGCGGGTAGCATTTCCCCCGACCCCCACGACCATCGGAGCCGCACCCGCATGACCGACGAGACCGTCACCCCCGACACCGCGATCGCCGCCGCCGCCGCACTGGCCGAGCAGGAGACCAGCGAGCAGCGACAGGTCCGGCTCGACAAGCGGGCGAAGCTGCTGGAGTCGGGCATCGAGGCGTACCCCGCCGAGCTCCCCATCACCACGACGATCCCGGCCGTGCGCGAGCAGTACGCGCACCTGGAGACCGGCGAGGAGACCCAGGACGTCGTGGGCATCGCTGGTCGTGTGGTGTTCTCGCGCAACACCGGCAAGCTCTGCTTCGCGTCCCTGCAGTCGGGCGACGGCTCGCGCATCCAGGCGATGGTCTCCCTGGCCGAGGTGGGAGACGAGTCCCTCGCCCGCTGGAAGGAGTTCGTCGACCTGGGCGACCACGTGTTCGTGCACGGGCGGGTGATCTCCTCGCGCCGCGGCGAGCTGTCCATCATGGTCGACGACTGGGCGATCGCGGCGAAGGCGATCCTGCCGCTGCCGAACCTGCACAACGAGCTCAACGAGGAGACGCGGGTCCGCCAGCGCTACCTCGACCTCATCGTCCGCGACGAGGCCCGCGCCACCGTGCGTGCCCGCGCTGCCGTGATGGCCTCGCTCCGCCAGACCTTCACCGCGCACGAGTACCTCGAGGTCGAGACCCCGATGCTGCAGACCCAGCACGGCGGCGCCTCGGCCCGACCGTTCGTGACGCACTCGAACGCCTTCGACACCGAGCTGTTCCTGCGCATCGCACCCGAGCTGTTCCTGAAGCGTGCCGTCGTCGGTGGCATCGACCGGGTGTTCGAGATCAACCGCAACTTCCGCAACGAGGGCGCCGACTCGTCGCACTCGCCCGAGTTCGCGATGGTCGAGGCGTACCAGGCGTACGGCAACTACGAGCAGATGGCCGACCTGACGCAGGAGCTCGTGCAGAACGCCACCCGCGCGGTCACCGGTGGTGCGCTCGAGGTCACCCTGCCCGACGGCAGCACCTACGACCTGGGTGGCGAGTGGCCCCGCATCGACATGTACGGCTCGCTGTCCGAGGCCGCGGGGCGCGAGATCACCCCGGAGACCCCGCTGTCCGAGCTGCAGGCGCTCGCCGAGGCCGAGGGCGTCGAGGTCGCCCACGCCACGCACGGCAAGTACGTCGAGGAGCTCTGGGAGCACTTCGTCATCGACTCGCTCGACCGCCCGACCTTCGTGATGAACTTCCCGGTCGACACCTCGCCGCTCACCCGGCAGCACCGCACGCGTCCCGGCGTCGTCGAGAAGTGGGACCTGTACGTCCGCGGCTTCGAGCTCGGCACGGCGTACTCCGAGCTCGTCGACCCGGTCGTGCAGCGGGAGCGGTTCGTCGAGCAGGCGAAGCTCGCGGCCGGCGGTGACCTCGAGGCGATGCGCGTCGACGAGGACTTCCTGCGGGCCCTGGAGCACGCGATGCCCCCGTCGGGCGGCATGGGCATGGGGATCGACCGCCTGCTCATGGCCATCACGGGCCTGGGCATCCGCGAGACGATCCTGTTCCCGCTGGTCAAATAACTCCCGGTCCACCGGGGTACGATGCTCGGGTGCCTGAAGGAGTCGTAAGCGGGATCGTCTTCGCCCTGACGCCGACCATCGTCGTCGGCCTGATCTTCTGGTTCGTGATGCGCGCGATCATGCGTGCCGACCGGACCGAGCGTGCCGCGTACGCCAAGGTCGAGGCCGAGGAGCGTGCCCGCTTCGAGCGTGAGCACGGTCGCCCCGCGCCGGCTCCGACGTCGGCCGAGTAGCCCCAGCCACAGCCGCAGCACCTTGCTCCCCGCGCGCTGTCCGGCGCGCACGTCCTGCGCTGACTTCACCCGGCGTTCACCGCGCGGTGTGACGCTGTCGCGCATGCCGACCTTCCCGGAACCCGTCGACGATCTCGACGACCTCGACGTGGATGACGCCTTCGGGCACCCGGTGGCGGGCACGGCCGGCCTGCCCGCCGACGGAACCGACCGCGAAGCCGACGGCGGACCCCTCGACGACGAGGGCGACGTCGACGACCTCGACGTCTGAGCGCCGACGGACCGTCACGCACCGTTCACCTCGCCGACGCGTGCCGGGGTGAGCATCGTCCGCATGGCAACCACCGCACATCCCTTCACGGGCCGCAGCCTCGTCGGCGACATCGAGAGCGAGTACGACGAGTTCGACCGAGACGCAGACCTCGAGGTCTCCAAGCGCCGGGACGGGTGGCTCGAACCCTCCTGGTGACCCCCACCCATTCGGTATTCGGGGTACGACGACCAGATCGCACTGATCCGGTCGGACGTACCCCTTTTGCATGTCCGGAGTACGCAGTCGCCTGGGGTACACGATCGGAAACGCTGGTGAAACACGCCTGCAACGCCGGAAACACGGCGTTATCCGCTTGAACTAGGGCCGAATGGGGGACCAGACTGTCGGTGGGCTGTACCCCGCGGGGGACGCTTTCGATGACGAAGCACGGAGAACCCTGAGAATCGCTCCGAACGATTTGTGGGGTACACCTCCGGGCCGCTTTACTCATCAGCACCCCCCGGCAACGCCCCACGAAGCCATCACCGTCGAACGCAGGGAGAAACACCATGACGATCGCAACGGCTGCACCCAGCACCACCCGCCGCACCGCCACCAAGAAGGCACCGGCATCGAAGACCGCGACCGCCGAGTCCGCCACCACCTCCCTCGACACCGAGGTCGAGGCCGACGAGCAGCTCGCCGGTGTCCGCGGCGCCTCGGTCGACCAGGTCGGCGACTACCTCCGTCACATCGGCCGTCTCTCGCTCCTCACCGCCGAGGAAGAAGCGCAGATCGCACGCCGCATCGAGGTCGGGCTCTTCGCCGAAGAGAAGCTCGCCACCGAGAAGGGTCTCGCGAAGACCCTGCAGCGTGAACTCCGCTGGCTCGTCCGTGACGGTGAGCGCGCCAAGGAGCGCATGATCACCTCGAACCTCCGCCTCGTCGTGAGCATCGCCAAGCGGTACTCGCAGCGCGGCCTGCCCTTCATGGACGTCATCCAGGAAGGCAACCTCGGCCTGGTTCGTGCGGTCGAGAAGTTCGACTTCACGCAGGGCTACAAGTTCTCGACCTACGCCACCTGGTGGATCCGTCAGGCCATCTCGCGTGGTCTCGCCGACAAGGCACGCACGATCCGCATCCCGGTGCACACCGTCGAGCTCATCAACAAGATCTCGCGCACCGAGCGTGACCTGACCGTCGACCTCGGCCGTGCGCCGATGCCGGAGGAAGTCGCCGCCGAGCTGAGCATGAGCGTCGAGGAGCTCGTCGACCTCAAGGGCCGCTCGCACGAGCCGGTCTCGATCCACACCGTGGTCGGCGACTCCGACGACAGCGAACTCGGTGACTTCATCGAGGACGAGGACGCCGCGAGCCCGAACGAGCTCACCGAGACGACGCTGCTGCACCGCGACATCCGCTCCATCGTCGCCGAGCTGCCCAGCGACGAGGCGAACGTCATCCGCATGCGCTACGGCCTGGACGACGACAAGCCGATGACCCTCGACGAGATCTCGAAGATCGTGCACACGACCCGCCAGGCCGTCAGCCGCGTGGAGTCGCGCGCCAAGCTGCGTCTGTTCGCCAAGGCGGTCTCGCAGGACATGCAGCTGTACCTGACCAACTAGGTCAGCGGACTTCGGCCGGTACGTTCACCCGTGCCGGCGCGGGGAAACCGGGTCGTTCTGTGGGAAGACGATCCGGTGGGGTGATGGGACGGCCCGCTCGAGCACTGCTCGAGCGGGCCATTCACGTTCCCGGGGCCGGGGCCCGGGCCGGGGCCCGGGCCGGTCCCAGGGCCAGGGCCAGGGCCAGCACCGACGCGGCGTCAGTCGTCGATCTCGCGCCGGAGCTTCTGCCGCAGGTCGCTCGGGATGAGCTCGACCAACTGGTCTGGCCGCACCGGCAGGTCGAGCAGGCTGAGTTTCACCCGCCCGGTACGCCCGTGCCGCTCGGCGTCGAGGCGCACCACGCTGCCGGCGTCCTTGCGGAGCCGCATGTCGATCTGCGCCCCGGTGGCCACCTCGCCGACCACGAGTCCGTCGACCTCGAGCGCTGCGCTCCTGGTGCCCTCGGCGATGTCGAACCGGTAGCGCTCCCGCGCGGCGAGCACCACGGAACGGTCGATCCCGGCCATCGGCGCGACCGGCGTCACCACGGAGCCGGACAGTGCGGGGGAGAGCACCGGCCCACCGGCGGCGTAGTTGTACGCGGTCGAGCCGGCGGGGGTGGAGGCGACGATGGCGTCGGCGCGGTAGTACCCGTACCCGAGGCCCCCGACGCTGAGGTCGGCCGAGACCTGCCCGGCGCCGGGCCGCCGCACGATGGTCAGGTCGTTGAACGCCAGGTAGTCGGTGCGGGCACCGCCCCAGGACAACCTGGCCTCGAGCGCGTGGTGCGGCTCGAGCTGGTACTCGCCGGCGGACAGTCGTTCGAGCGCGCTCTCGAGCTCGGGCGGCTCGATCTCGACCAGGAACCCGACGTTGCCGTAGTTCACCCCGAGGACGGGCACCGGGCGCTTCGCCACGAGCCGCATCGCGCCGAGCATGGTGCCGTCGCCGCCGAGGGCCACGACCAGGTCGACGCGGTCGGTGAAGTCGTCGTCGTCGACCACGTCGACCCCGCCGCCGATGCGCTGGGCGTCCGCGCGCCGGGCGAGCAGCTCGCCCTGGCCGGACGCGTTCCAGCGCTGCAGGGTCGTCACGGACTCCTGCACGTTCTTGGTCGGGTGGACGACGAGGCCGACGACGGGCTGCTCCATGACCGGATCGTACCGAGCGGACCTCCGATGCGGGCTGGTCGTCCGCAGAGGCATGAGATATTCTGAATACATGCAGACCGCTCAGCTCTCCGTCGCCCTCCCTTCCGTCCGGCACGGCCGCGAGATCGTGCTGCTCGCCGACCTCGAATCCCACGAGTCCGGCTTCGGCTTCGTCGACGCCGAACACCTGCTGTTGGCCGCCGTCACGCTCTGCGCCGGCATGCCCCGTTTCCGGCCCGTCCTCGATGCGCACCGGATCACCCCCGACGCCGTCCGCTCCGGCATCCGCGCCTTCGTCGGCGCCCACACCACCTGCCCCGGAGAACACGACCGCGTCGCGTGCACGCCTGCTGCGATGCGCGTGCTCGCCCGCGCCGCGACGACCGCCGGGCGTTCGGAGCGCATCCGACCGCCGCACGTCGTCCTCGCCGTGCTCGACTCGGTCGACGATCCGCTCGCCGGATCGGCGCACGACGTCCTCGACGCCCTCGGCGTCGACGCGCGCCGTTTCCGACGTGACCTGCGTCGCGCGGTGCGGCGCGCCTGACCCAGCGCGACCACGAAGCGGACTGGAGGCCCGTGGCGGAATCGCCACGGGCCTCCAGTCCGCTTCGTCGTTCGCTCACTGCGCACAAGACGCACCCTGGTCACGCCCACGGCGAACAGGGGCAGCCCCCGGGGGGAGCGCTGGTTACTCTCGAAGTACTTGGCCGGACTCACACGAGACCGGCACAGCGTCGGCTCCGCTCATCAGGGGCCAAGGGAGAGCACATGTTCGAGAGATTCACCGACAGGGCCCGTCGTGTTGTCGTCCTCGCTCAAGAAGAAGCGAAGATGCTCAACCACAACTACATCGGCACCGAGCACATCCTCCTCGGCCTCATCCACGAGGGCGAGGGCGTCGCCGCCAAGGCGCTGGAGTCGCTGGGCATCTCGCTCGACGCCGTGCGCGAGCAGGTCCAGGACATCATCGGGCAGGGCCAGCAGCAGCCGACCGGGCACATCCCGTTCACGCCGCGCGCCAAGAAGGTGCTCGAGCTGTCCCTGCGCGAGGCGCTGCAGCTCGGCCACAACTACATCGGCACGGAGCACATCCTGCTCGGCCTGATCCGCGAGGGCGAGGGTGTCGCAGCCCAGGTCCTCGTGAAGCTCGGCGCCGACCTGAACCGGGTGCGCCAGCAGGTCATCCAGCTCCTGTCCGGCTACCAGGGCAAGGAAGCGGTCGCCGTCGGCGGCGAGCAGCAGCAGAACGCGCAGCAGGGTTCGCAGGTCCTCGACCAGTTCGGCCGGAACCTCACCCAGGCCGCGCGCGACGGCAAGCTCGACCCCGTCATCGGGCGCGAGAAGGAGATGGAGCGGGTCATGCAGATCCTCTCCCGCCGCTCCAAGAACAACCCCGTCCTGATCGGTGAGCCCGGCGTCGGCAAGACCGCCGTGGTCGAGGGTCTCGCCCAGGCGATCGTCAAGGGCGACGTGCCCGAGACACTGAAGGACAAGCAGCTCTACTCGCTCGACCTCGGGTCGCTCATCGCCGGGTCCCGCTACCGCGGTGACTTCGAGGAGCGCCTGAAGAAGGTCACGAAGGAGATCCGCACCCGCGGCGACATCATCGTCTTCATCGACGAGATCCACACGCTCGTCGGTGCCGGTGCAGCCGAGGGTGCGATCGACGCGGCCTCGATCCTCAAGCCGCTCCTCGCCCGCGGTGAGCTCCAGACCATCGGTGCCACCACGCTCGACGAGTACCGCAAGCACTTCGAGAAGGACGCCGCACTCGAGCGTCGCTTCCAGCCGGTGCAGGTCAACGAGCCGTCGCTGCCCCACGCGATCAACATCCTCAAGGGTCTGCGCGACAAGTACGAGGCGTTCCACAAGGTGTCCATCACCGACGGCGCGATCGTCGCCGCGGCGAACCTGGCGGACCGCTACGTGCAGGACCGCTTCCTGCCGGACAAGGCCATCGACCTGATCGACGAGGCCGGCGCTCGCCTGCGTCTGTCGATCCTGTCGGCGCCGCCGGAGCTCCGCGAGTTCGACGAGAAGATCTCGACGGTCCGCGGGTCGAAGGAAGCCGCCATCGAGGAGCAGGACTTCGAGAAGGCCGCGAGCCTGCGCGACGAGGAGAAGAAGCTCCTCGGCGAGCGTCTCCGCCTCGAGAAGCAGTGGCGTGCGGGTGACGTCGCCGCTTCCGGCACCGTCGACGAGGGCATCATCGCCGAGGTCCTGGCCCAGGCCACGGGCATCCCGGTGTTCAAGCTCACCGAAGAGGAGACCTCGCGTCTCGTCTTCATGGAGAAGGCACTGCACGAGCGCGTCATCGGTCAGGAAGAGGCCATCTCGGCCCTGTCCAAGACCATCCGTCGTACCCGTGCCGGCCTGAAGGACCCGAACCGTCCCTCCGGCTCGTTCATCTTCGCCGGCCCCACGGGCGTCGGGAAGACCGAGCTCGCCAAGGCCCTCGCCGAGTTCCTGTTCGACGACGAGGGTGCGCTGATCTCCCTCGACATGTCGGAGTTCGGTGAGAAGCACACTGTGTCCCGCCTGTTCGGTGCCCCTCCCGGGTTCGTCGGGTTCGAGGAGGGCGGCCAGCTCACCGAGAAGGTGCGCCGCAAGCCGTTCTCCGTGGTCCTGTTCGACGAGATCGAGAAGGCCCACCCGGACATCTTCAACTCGCTGCTGCAGGTGCTCGAGGAAGGCCGTCTCACCGACGGTCAGGGCCGCGTGGTCGACTTCAAGAACACCGTCATCATCATGACCACGAACCTCGGTTCGCAGGGCATCGCCGGTGGCCCGGTGGGCTTCCAGGTCGAGGGTGACTCGGCCGTCGGCTACGACCGCATGCGCGGCAAGGTCAACGAGGAGCTCAAGAAGCACTTCAAGCCCGAGTTCCTGAACCGTGTCGACGACACGATCGTGTTCCCGCAGCTGTCGCAGCCCGAGCTGCTGCAGATCGTGGACCTGTTCGTGAAGCGTCTGGCCGACCGCCTGCTCGACCGCGACATGACCGTCGAGCTCACGCTGCCGGCCAAGGAGCAGCTCATCAAGGTCGGGTTCGACCCGTCCCTCGGTGCTCGGCCCCTGCGTCGCGCGATGCAGCACGAGGTCGAGGACCAGCTGTCCGAGCACATCCTGCAGGGTGAGCTCAACGCCGGTGACCACGTGAAGGTCGACTTCGTCGACGGTGTGTTCCACTTCGAGACCGGGCGTCAGCCGGGCCGTGAAGAGGTCCTCGCCGGTGCAGCCGCGGTCGAGGCCGCGACCGACGCGCCCCAGGGCGAGATCGAGTCCTAGGACCTGACACTCCACGGACAGGAGGCTCGGTGCCAGCTGGCACCGGGCCTCCTGTCCGCTCGCGGGTCGCGTTCAGATCCCGCATCACCGATCTGCGCGTCCTTGCGGGCACGGACCCCCGTCCGGGGGTACTCTGATGGTCACGCGCGAGACGTTCCCCCCAACTCCTCGCGCGTCGCGCTCGATCGGTTCCCCCCAACGGATCGAGACGCAGCCGGCCCCGGTCTGTTCGCAGACCGGGGCCGTTGCACGTCCGGGGTGGTGCCGCGTCAGGAGGCGTCGGGCAGCTGTCCGGCGAAGTCGCGGACTGCGCGCTCCCAGCGCTCCGGGTCCTCGTTCCACTCGAGCGTGTGCGGTGCCGTGCGGAACGTGACCGTGGTGGCGCCCTGCTGTGCCCCGACGGCGGCGACGTCGTCGGCCGCGACCAGGGCGTCGGCCTCGGAGTGGATCAGCAGCGTCGGCGTCGACGAGGCCTGCCAGGTGGTCGTCGTCACGGGAGTCGGGGCCCCGGCGAGCCGTGACAGCACGTTCGTGGTCGCGATGCGGGCGGCGACCGTGCCGATGAACGCGGGCAGGCGCGCCCCACGGACGGCCCCGCGGAGTGCCGAGGCGACGTCGAGCAGGGGCGAGACGGCCACGAGTCCGTCGACGTCGACGCGCGCGGCGGCGACGGAGCAGGCGAGCGCGCCGGCGGACCAGCCCTGCAGCACGACGCGCTGGGCACCGCGGGCCCGGGCGGCGCGGACGGCGGCGACGATGCGGTCCGCTGCCCCGGCGTCGAGGGAGCGGAGCGGCAGGTCGGTGGTGTCGACGACCTCGGACGAGGCGCCGAGCGAACGCCAGACCCCGACCCCGCGCAGGACCTGGCGCGGCCCGAGGGACTGCCCGTGCACGTGGACCACGTGGGTCGTGGCGGCCTCGGGCTCGGTGCCGGGCACGTCGTCCGGTCCGTCGTACCGCAGGGCGTCCCAACCCCAGTCACCGGTCGCCACGGGGGCGGTGACGCCGCGGCGGACGGTGTCGCCGTCGCTGCCGGCCCCGGTCGCGGCGACGATCGGGCCGACCTGCACCCGGGTGTCGTCTCGCTGCAGGTCGTAGGTGCCCGGCAGGCGGGTGTCGCGGGTGGCGGTCAGCTCGACCTCGGTGTCCGTGGCGCTGCGGACCGTGGCGGTCGCCGTGTACGGCGTCGGGAACAGCAGCCGCCGTGCGACGAAGGCGCCGAGTCCGAGCGTGCCGACCGCCCCCGCCGCGGTGCCGAGTGCCGTGATGCGTGCGCCGGTCATGTGATCTCCCTGAGTCGTGCCGTGGTGAGCGTCGCAGCGGCCGGCACTGCCTGCCCGGCCTCGCGCGCGCGGTCTTCGATCTCGACGGAGAGCCGGTGCTGCCGACTCCGCCACTGGCGACGCTGCCACACGATCGTGAAGTAGAGCCCGGTGTTGCCCGATGCCGTCTCGAGCCGCCGGAGTTCCGGTTCGAGCGCCCGGAACCGGCGTCGGGCGGCCCGCCAGTCGCGGAACTCCCGTGCGGCGTCGGGCAGCACGCCGCCGGCCGCGCCGATGGCGAGCAGGACCATCGAGCCGAGGAACACCGGGGTGTAGAGCTTCGACAGGACCCCGACCGCTCCGTCGGCGCCGGCGACGTGCACGGCGTCGAGGGCGATCGCGATGCCGGCGAGCAGCACGAGGCCGGCGGCGCCGACGACGAAGAGCCAGTACAGGCGGCCGAGTCCGTCGTCGCTCCGGAACCCGCGCAGCACGGCGACGGCCGACCGGGCGATCACGATGGCGATGTAGGTCATCTCGACCGCCGAGTACAGCGCGGTCGGCACCTGGTCGCCGTAGACCACCATGAACTGCGCCGTCGGGGTCGGTGCGTCGATCAGGCCGAACAGCACGACGAGGGCGATGAGCACGAGCACGCAGCCGATGATGCGGCTGGCGCGCAGGAGCTTGGCCGAGCGTGCGGCGGCCTCGACCGACTGCGCGAGGGCGAACATGCCGCACACCATCAGGCAGCGGCCGATCAGGTCGGCGATGTTCGGCACGTGCGTCACACCGGCGAGGAACGTCGTGACGTCGGGCTGGTTGATCGTGAGCCCGACGGCGACGCAGCTGCAGCAGACCATCAGCCAGGTGACGCTGGCCGACTGGGTGCGCACCAGGATCAGCCGGACGACCAGCGCCGCCAGGATCAGCCAGACCGGGATCGACCCCCAGACGTGCAGCGTCACCGCGTCACCGGAAGATCCCGGGCTGGCCCTCGGGGTCGAGCAGGCCGATCCGCAGCGCGAGCTGATCGGCGACGAGTTCGACGGCCTGCTCGTGCGGGGTGTCGAGCGAGCGGGTGAACGCCGTCCGGCCGGTGAGCAGCCCCGTGTACGCCTGGTGGTCGCAGCCGGTGTCGTCCATGAACACGTGGGCGAGCTCGTGCAGCACGCAGGCCACCCTGGAGCGCTCGGACAGGCCGGGGCGGGTCTCGAGCAGGGCGTGGTCGATGCGCTGGATGAGCCGCGCGGACAGGTCGCCCGGCAGCTCGGTGGTGCGCACGTGGATCGGCTTGCCGAGTGCCGCCTCGGCCCGCGCGGTCAGCTCCGGCAGGGACAGGCGGCGGGGGAGTCCGAGGCGCTGCACGCGGCGACGGGCCTCGGTCTGCCGACGCAGGGCGCCGAACCGGTCGCGGTACCCGCTCACGATGTGCCGCCCGACTCGTCCAGGCGACGCAGGTGGTCGGTGAACTCGCGGATCTCGTCCGCCGAGGCGAACTCGCCCAGACGCCGGGTGGCGAACGCCACGACCTCGCGCTTGCGGAGTTCGAGCACGAGCTCCAGCTGCGCCTGCACCCGCTCCGGCACGTCCGTGTTGCCGGCCGCGTCGGTCAGGTACTCGGCCGGGACGCCGAAGTAGGTCGCCAGGGCCGCCAGGAGTCGCTGGTCACGGACGGCCGGACCGTTGCCGCCGAGCATGTAGCCCCAGCGCGGGCGGCTCATCGACGCGCCCTGCGCCTCGATCTCGGCGGCGATCTCCTTGTACGGGGGCCGGTGGCCGGAGTTGGCCTCGACGACGTCCATCAGGAGCTGCAGTTTGCGCGACAGTTCCCGACGGTGCGCGTCGTCGTCGTTGTACTCGATCACGTGTCCCCACTCTCACATCTGTCTCAGACATGATAAAACTGACCCAGCGCGTCGGCCGGTGTCACCACTCTGCCAGGCTCGCGCTCGCTCGTCAGGTCGGCATTTCGATGGGGGGATGCCGAACGGGGGACGAACGAACGGGAGGCGCGGTGCCGACTGGCACCGCGCCTCCCGTCCGTCGTGTGGTGCGGACTACGCCTGCACGTCGCCGCGCCAGCCCGGCTGGGTCGGCGCGTTCTCGACGCGCTCCTTGTAGTTCTGCAGGTCCTTCTTGACGGCGTGGCCGCCGACGCCCACGGCGGAGCCGAGCTTCTCGAGGATGCCGGAGGGCTCCCAGTCGATCTGCACGGTCACGCGCGTCTCGGTGTCGGAGAGCTTGTGGAAGGTGACCACACCGGCGTGCTCGGTCTCGCCGTCCTTCACGGTCCAGGCGACACGCTCGTCGGGGTGCTGCTCCGTGATGAGGGCGCGGAACTGGCGCTCCTGGCCGGCGACCTTGACGGTCCAGTCGGTGGTCTTGTCGTCCACCTGGACGATCTTCTCGACCTCGTCGAGGAAGTGCGGGAACTCCTCGAAACGGGTCCACTGGTCGTAGGCCGGGCGGACGGGGACGTTGACGTCGACGGTTTCGATGATCTGAGGCATGCACCGGACGGTAGGCCGATCGACCTGGGCGGCACTCAGCAGCGCTGTCCCCCTGCGGTACCGTCCGGGCGTCGTCGCGGACGGCGTGCGCGTCCGGCGTCGCGCAGTAGTGTGGGGCGGATGACAGAGCACGGGAAGCACGCGTTCCACGAGCGCGACGACCACGGGATCCTCGTGCGTCCGGCGCTCGCCTCGGACGTCCCGCACATCCAGCGGCTCATCGCCCCCTACGTCGACCGGCGCATCCTGCTCGGCAAGGAGAACGTCGCCCTGTACGGCTCGATCCAGCAGTTCCGGATCGCCGAAGGGCCCGACGGCACCCCCATCGGGTGCGGCGCGCTCGCCGTCTTCTGGGACGACATCGCCGAGGTGCGCACGCTCGCCCTGGACGAGCAGTGGATCCACAAGCGCGTCGGGCACCGGATGCTCGAAGCGCTCGAGCACGACGCTCGTGAACTCGGGGTCGCCCGGATCTTCTGCCTGACCTTCGAGGTCGACTTCTTCGCGAAGCACGGGTACCTGGAGATCGGCGAGAGCGTCGTCCCGCCGGATGTCTACGCCGAACTGGTCCGCTCGTCGGACGAAGGGGTCGCGGAGTTCCTCGACCTCGCCCGGGTCAAGCCGAACACCCTCGGCAACACCCGCATGCTGAAGAACCTCTGACGCTTTCTCGTGCCGACCGGCGGGGTGGCCGTGTGCGGCCCTCGCCGTTGTCTACCCTGTGCGCATGTCGTCGTTGCGTCACCCCGTCGGGCCCGAGAAGCCGGTCGTCTACTGGCGCCGCCGGGCGCTCGTGCTCGGGGCGCTGCTGGTCGTCGTCCTGGTCGTGGTGCTCATCGTCGTCGGGCGGGGGAGCGGGGCCACGTCGGCGGCGCCGAGCCCGTCGGCATCTGCTGATGCCGGTGCGTCGTCGGACGGGTCTGCGGCCGGTCCTGGGTCCTCGCGGTCCGCTGCGCCGAAGCCGTCGGCTTCCGCCTCGGCTTCTGCGTCGAAGCCCGCTGCTGCCGACGGCTCGACCTGCACGAAGGACCAGATCGTCCTGACCCCGGTGCTCGACAAGTCGGCCTACGGCCCCACCGAGGACCCGAAGATCGCGATGTCGATCAAGAACTCCGGCACGAACTCCTGCCACCTGGACCTCGGATCGGCGCAGCAGGTGCTGACCATCAGCTCCGGCCAGGAACAGTACTGGTCGTCGAAGGACTGCCAGACCGGCGGCACGAACCAGGACGTCACGATCAAATCCGGTCAGACGCTCACGACCCCGGCGATCGCCTGGGATCGGACCCGCTCGTCCACGTCGACGTGCGACTCGTCACGGCCGGCGGTCACCGCCGGGGGAGCGAGCTACCACCTGCAGGTCGCCGTCGGGAACCTCGAGTCGAAGACCTCGGTGCAGTTCATCCTGCAGTAACCGGGTTCTCGGTTCTGATCCGCTCCGGCTGCGCTGTGCCTGGCAGGGGTGCCGGGAACAGCAACAGGCCCCGTCGTCCGAAGACGACGGGGCCGGTTCAAGCTGATGTGATCAGCCGAGGACGGTGATGTTCTCCGCCTGCGGGCCCTTGCGGCCCTCGGTGATGTCGAACTCCACCTTCTGGTTCTCCTCGAGCGACTTGTAGCCGTTGCCAGCAATCGCAGAGAAGTGCGCGAAGACGTCAGCGCTGCCGTCGTCCGGGGCGATGAAGCCGAAGCCCTTTTCGTTGTTGAACCACTTGACGGTACCGGTAGATGCCATGATGGCGTTTCCTTAGCTTTCTTGCTTCCGCCAAGGTGCAGATGCACCGACGGAGACCCCGACGTACGTCGACGGGGGTGATGCGCCACGCGGGCAGGTGCCGGCGGGACGGGTTCGGGGTCAGGCCTGTCGGCCAGTGACCCTGGGGCCCGGGTTGAGGGGCAAACCACCTCGCCCGGACGTTGAGCGCCGCCGAAGCGGTCCCATCAGGCTAGCGTGCTCTGGGCCGACTGGCTACCCGTGCGTCACGGAACGACGAAAATCTGGTGGAATTGAGCTGATGGCAGACAAGGAACAGCGCTTCCGGAGCGAACAGCTCGAGGAAGCCCTCGCGAAGCAGGACGTCGCTGCGGTGGCGTTCGCGCTCCGCCACGACATCGTGATCGTCCCCCGACTCGTCACCGGCAAGAAGGACATGCAGGTGCGGGTGTTCGGCCGTGAGGGGTCGGACCAGCGCATCCTGCTGCTGTTCTCGTCGGCGGACGCCTACACGGCGATGGTGCCGGACGAGAAGATCCGGCAGGTCATGGTCTACGACGGGCCGCGGCTCGAGGAGTTCCTCGCCGCCCACCTCGACATGCTCGAGGGCGTGTTCTTCGACATCGCCGGCCCGCACACCATGCAGGCTGCGCCGGCCGACCTGCTGGCCGCTTTGCGCGCGTAGCGCCTCAGAACGCGCGGTCGAGTTCGCGTTCGCGCGGGGACTGCGTCATCGAGAACGCCACACGCAGGGCCTCGCGCAGGTGCCCGGAGTCCGAGCCGAGCACCGTCGTGAACCCGAGGCGGGTGGCCTCGTTCACGCGCTGCTTCGTGCCCGTGGCCGGACGGATCTCGCCGGCGAGGCTGATCTCACCGACGGCCGCGAGCGTGTGCGGGTACGGACGGTCTCGTGCGGCGCTCGCGAGGGCCAGTGCGATCGCCAGGTCGGCACCGGGCTCCGTCAGCTTCATGCCGCCCACCGTGGAGACGTAGACGTCGGCGTCGGACAGCTTGAGGCCGGCACGGCGTTCGAGGACCGCGAGCAGCATCGCCACACGCGAGGCATCGACGCCGTTCACGACCCGGCGGGGCTGCGGTGCCGAGCTCGGGACGATGAGCGCCTGCACCTCGACCGGCAGCGCTCGACGACCCTCCAGCGCGACGGTGACGCAGGTGCCGGACACCGGGGTCGCGTTCTTCGACATGAAGAGGCCGCTGGGGTCTGGGACCTCGTGGATGCCGTCGCCGCCCATGTCGAAGCACCCGACCTCGTCCGTGGGGCCGAAGCGGTTCTTGAGCGCCCGGACGAAGCGCAGGGCGGTCTGCCGATCGCCCTCGAAGTGGCAGACGACGTCGACCAGGTGCTCCAGGAGCCGCGGGCCGGCGATCGTGCCGTCCTTCGTGACGTGACCGACGATGAGGACGGGCAGGGCGCGGTCCTTCGCGATGCGGATCAGGGTCGAGGCGACCTCGCGCACCTGGGACGTGCCACCCGCGATGCCGTCGATCGAGCTCGACGAGATGGTCTGCACGGAGTCGGCGATGAGCAGGTCGGGCTGCACCTGGTCGATCTGGCCGATGATGACGCCGAGGTCCACCTCGCTCGCCAGGTACAGGTCGTCGTGCATCGCCCCGGTGCGTTCGGCACGGAGTCGGACCTGGTCGACGGACTCTTCTGCGCTGACGTAGAGGACGCGCTTGCCCGAGGCTGCGGCTCGCGAAGCGACCTCGAGCAGCAGGGTCGACTTGCCGACACCCGGCTCGCCGCTCAGCAGGACCGCCGCACCCGGCACCACCCCGCCGCCGAGCACACGGTCGAACTCGCCGATGCCGGTCTGCCAGCGCTGTACCGAGGTGCCCCGGGCTTCGGTGATCGGTCGCGCGGCCCGGGCGCCGGTGACGGCGACCGCTGAGGTACCCCGGGTGCTCGCCGACGCCGCCGAGCTGTCTTCGACGGTGCCCCAGGTCTGGCACTCACCGCACCGGCCGACCCACTTGATGCTGGTCCAGCCGCACTCGGTGCAACGGTAGAGGGACTGCGGGCGCGCCATGTCGTCGAGGCTAGGCCGTACGGCCGACATCACCGGGGTGGTCGCCCGGCTCGTCCGACTCGTCCGTCTGGTCTCGTTCGTCGGGCAGCGCGATCGACCCGGTCATCCGGTGGCGCAGGCGCTCGACCGGCCCCGGACCTTGGCGCGAGGCGTGGTCGAGTGCCTCGGCCCCGTCGGTGTCCTGCTCGGCGCGGGCGTTCGCCACCGCCCCGGCTTCACGACCGAGGTTCTCGGCCTCACGCACGGACAGGTAGTGCCGGATCGCCGCCACCGTGTCGACCCGGGCGTCGACCGCGGGCTCGAACGCGCTCGCCCAGATCTCGTAGCCGCGGTCGTTCGGGTGGAACAGGTCGCCGTAGCTGTTGAAGAAGGTGCGGCGGAGGCCGACCCGCTTGGTGATGGTGTGCAGCGGCGCCACCGTCAGTCCGAACTCGTCGGCAACCCGGTGCACGATCTCGTTCGCCACCGCAACCTTGCGCTCCCGGTCCGGCACGAACATGCACGGCAGCTCGGCCACCACGGCGTGCGACGGCACCGCGCCGTAGATCGCCCGGATGTTCCGCTCGAACTTGTCCGGGTCGAAGTCGGCGATGTCGTTCGCCCCGATCGACACCGTGCAGATGTCGGGCGCGTAGTGCCGGAGCTTCGGCAGCTGATCACGCTTCGCGCCCCACGTGGTCGAACCGGACACGCTGAGGTTCACCACCCGGACCGACATGTGGGAACGGTGCCGGATGCGCCGCGCGAGCAGCCCCACGTAGCCACGCCCGGGCGCGGTCGCACCGACGCCCTGCGCTGCCGAGTCACCGATCGCCACGTAGAGCAGCTGCCCCTCGTGCTGCTGTCGTTCCCGCCACCAGTCGGCGTGGATCGGGAGCATGTCGACGACCCGCTGCGCCGCTGCCCGTTGGCCCTTCACGCCGGCGCGGGCACCGACGGCTGCGGCACCGACGACGCCGAGGCTGCCGACGACGGAGGTGAGGAGTGCGATGAGCGTGCGGGATCTCATGCCGTGGACGGTACGCCCGCCGGTCTTGCCGGAGACGAGGAGGACCTGTGGGTGTGGGGAGAGCCCTGCGGGTCACTGCCTGTGGAGGGCGAGCCGACCCGGGGTGTCATCACGGGCCTCCCGGATCGTGTAAACTCTCTCCCGGTACCGTGTCCGAGCGGCCGAAGGATCATGTCTCGAAAACATGTGTGGGGGCAACTCCACCGTGGGTTCAAATCCCACCGGTACCGCCACAGAAAACCCCCGTTCACGCGGGGGTTTTCTTGTTTCTGTGAGCGCCTGTGGTGCACCCTTGGTGCACGTGTCGAGCGCAACGCTTCGCGCCGCGGCTGGTCCCTACTCGGCAGCGTGGCCAGCGAGAGTTCCTCCCAGCTGGCGCGGCCCCGCCCGTCCGACGAAGATTCGCCGCGAGACCAAGCTTCGGCACCTGGCTCGCTTGACGCGCCGAAGCGAGCCGCCCCCCTGCCTGGCGATCCTCAAGATCTAGAACAGCGCACCGTCAGGTGGCAGGGGCTCAAGGAGGTCTTCGAAACCACAGAGTCACAGCCAGCCGGCACCGCGGCTGACGTGCAGCAGTGCCGGTACCGCGAGGCATGGACCGAGTTCCGGTCGCTACATAGGGATCTCGCTTTCTATCGCTGAAGGACTGCCGTCGGCAGCAACCCGACGATCAGCATGTGACTGCCAACTTGGAGATAAACTGAAGAGTGCCCTCTGAAGGGTCGAAGAGCATCGGGCCGACTGGTCCCGAGATTCAATAGGTGACGAACTGCGGATAAGCTTCCTCGAAGAGCCGCTAAATCGTGGCCCACGGTAGTCCATCTGTTCCCCGCACTCAAACGACTACGGCCACGTCTCGGTAGAGGGCCTGGCCAAGAATCAATCGACCTGCTCAATTGCGCCAATAGCGGCGGACAGGACTTGCGAGAACGCCGCCACACCGTCGAACGTCAGGTGTTCATTTGAGATATGTACTTTCGTCTGGAAATAACCGGACGTGCCCGGGGTTCGGTTGACGTTCTCAAAGCGCCCAAGACGTCTGTCGAGTCTTTGATTGATGATCCGTCGCCCTTGAGCGCCAGTTGATGCGCCGCCGACTCCAAGAGATTGGGTCGCTGACAACGTGATGGTGAAATTCGACCGGCCCGCTTCGGGGACCCCTTTAGCCTGTAGCTGCACATCGAGAGTTCCAGCGCGACTAGTAAGGCGGACGCCGCCCTCCCCATCCTCAGTGAATGCTCCGTGCCCGGCATAGACGAAAGCAACCTCGCGGCAAAAGTCTTCCTGGCTGAGCGATTTGGTCTCGGACGAAGCGCTGTGTGCGACTCGCGCACGGGTGAGCACATCGCATACCTCCTGGAGGGTCTGCAACCGATCCTGCGGTCGATACTTGCTACACATTTCGTACAGGTCGATTATCAATGCCGCCGAGGTCTGCGTATGCAATGAAGCTACTTCATCCCTGAAACGGTCTACGTTCTGCTTCGGCCTGTCTGCCGATGGATTTGATCCGACGTACATATAGAACATGAGCTGCGCAAAGCCGTAGACGTCGACCGTCGGTGCCCGCGAAGAAGGTCCTCCCGAGTAGAACTGCTCGGGCGCCGCGTAGTGGACTACGCCGCCTACTGCCGCTGTAGTCACCGTTCGATTCGTCTGAATGTACGCCAGGTCAAAGTCTGTGAGGTAGGGAACGTAGTTCTCTGTGTCGTCGTTCCACGCGAGGATTACGTTTTCCGGTTTGATGTCGCGGTGAACCACGCCAGCGTCGTGCGCGAAGCGAATCGTGTCGGCAATGTCGAAGCAAAGTGCTAGTACCTGCTCCCCATTCGTCCTGTCGACGAATGCGCTGCTCAAATCGGCACCATTTATGTAATCCATCGAGAATCCCAGGGGCGCTTCGATAAACTCGTGAACGCGGACAATGCGTGGATGAGACAATTTTTTCATTGAGCTGTAGCCGTTGCGGAACCGCTGAGGTTTCTCACTATCGCTCAACTCTGAGCCGTGGAAAACTTTGAAAGCTACGCGAGTCGATTGACCTGACTCAACTTCCCACACTTGGCCGAAGCCGCCGCCACCAACCTTGCTCACGACTCGACCGAGAGGAGTGTCGTCTCCGACGTCTATTGAAGACAACGTTGCTTGATGATTGACGAGAGATCGCCGGAATGCCTTCCAGGATTGTTCGCGCTTGATATCTGGCTGAGCTAATTCAGTATCCTCAAACCATCGAATGATGTCGGCAAGTGATCGTGCACATTTGTCCAGTCCCCCTTCACGACGCCGATCAATCCGGGAAAGCTCCTCGGCCTGCAACAGCTGGTACTCGTCCAGGAGTCGTTCGCCTTTTGCCAGAAGTAAGGCGGTCGCCTGGGGTCGCAAGGGCTCGCCGACCCTGGGCTCGAATCCATTTCCCAGGACAACCGAGCCAGCAGAATCGCCCTTGAATACCGGCGTTTGAGACTTCGTGTCCATCCTGGCAATGATGACATCGAAAAGGGTGTGCGCTGTGACATTTCCGTCGAAGTCGACGGCCGAATCGGTCATGGCATCCAATAGTACGCGCGTGAATGCGCCGTGCACCTGGGGTGGCAACGTTTCGTAAGCGACTTCGTCAGGCCTGCAGGCGGCGAGAAGCAATCGACTTGAGTTCACAGATTGAATCGCCGCATTCACAGCAGTTGCCGTAAGGGGAGAATGTCCAGCCCATGTTTCACCCGCGCCTGAGTGGCAGGCGTCGAGGATCGTCAGCACGTGGTCGTAATTGTCGGAAGCGACAGCCGCAATTTCTGCAAGGGTCTGCAGGTCGATCCCGGGATCGCGTGAAGCGCCGTCGTGGGTCTGTACATATCCAGACTTGCCGCGGAGACCGCCGTGCCCAGCGAAGTAGATGATCAATGTCGTTCCGCTTGACTCAGCAGCGTCCCACAGCTCTTCGAGACACTTGCGGCGTGTTGCCTCTTCATCAACTATCAGCGTCGTCTCGTAATCGTACTGCTCGAGACGCAACACCGATTCCAACTCACGCGCGTCTCTGACACATCCCGCGAGACGCTTCGCATCCTTGTATTCATTGATGCCAATGATGACCGCGCGTCGTTCTGCCCTGCCCATGGCAGGAAGCTAACAGCTTTTTTGAAGTAGGCCTAGCCAGGATCGAGTCTCGAGTCCGTCCGCGACACCGGCCGCCCTCGCGTGGGTTTCACCGATATCGGAGTCCGTCGATCGAAGGGACCACCCACGGCCCCGCCCATCCGACGATCATGCGACTGTCGTCACATCAGTCGCCGCACCCGGAGTATCTCAACCAAGGGCTGCACCGGACGACCTCTGGCGAGCCACTCGATAGGGGTGGTCGGGATGCCGTCGATCTGTGTGGAGGAGTGCGGTGTCGTCATGAAGCCAAGGATCGCCGTTGGGTGCATGTCGTCATCGAACGCTTCTATCAAGGTCGACAGCTGATCTAGGACCGGGCGTTCGGGGTCGTCCGTGAACTGCCATGCCGGGAACAGCATTTCGTCGTCCGCAACGAACGCGAACAGTTCCCCAGACGCGAGTCGCGCGAGGATCCGTGCACTCCCGACCTCGAGCCAGTCGGCTGCCTCATCGAAGGTGATCGTGGCGTCTAGTGCGCTCTGCCTGACGCTGCGTTCGAGCGCGGCAAGGTCGCCGCGCGCCACGGCAGTCCTTGCTCCGCGCCAGTCCTACCAACTCGTACGTCGGGTCGATACTTCGTACAGTGAGTGACGACCTTGCTGAAACGGTCGACGGTCTTGGATCGACCGTCCTAAGCGCTCTCCGGGCGGGTCATCAGGAGGCAGTAGGTGTTGGCGTTGGCCGTCACTCGGTAGGTAGGGAGGTTGTTCTCCGATACCTGCAACTCGTCTCCGAGGTGGCGAGCGTGGATCAGCCGGTGCTATCACCGGAAGAATTGGAAGCGTTTGCAAGCATTGATTTGAAGCGGCTCGCTGTGTCGGATCAGGCCGGTTTTTTCCGTCCTATCGATAACGCTATTGCGGTAGACCCATCAGCACTACCGGAAGTTGCTAGAGCAGAGCTGCGTGACGCAGTGAGAACCGAGTTCGGGCTGTGGCCTTGGTCGGAGGAGCCTCATCCCGAAGAGGCGGAGGCTGATCCGGCACCTCCGTCCTTGCTCGAAGTGGCCATCGTCGCGGTGTACTGGTGAGCCAGGTGCAAGTGTGACGGCACCTACGCCCGGCCCTTCCTCGTTGGCGAGCGGGAGCTGCACATGCTCGCAAGCCCACTGCTCCTGTCTGGCGGGGGGCGTACCAGGATGCGCTCGAGACGCCGCCCCAATGTCGGCTGTGGAGGTGGTGAGCGTTCGCCGCCAGTAGTGGCCCTGGCCGTCGATCAACGGCGTCGTCATGGTCAAGACCGCGAGCCGTGCGCGCGACCAGGAATACCAGCTGCAGCCAGGGGGTCCGGTCGGCAATCGCCTACCGGACACGCTTCTGGTTGCGGGTAGCTGACCCTCCCTCGATATACGATCCAGTTGTGCCTGCCCTCACCGACGATGAACCCGGCGAACTCCTCCAGAAGTTGGGAGAGGATGGAGCGCGTCGCGCAAAGCTCTGGCTTGATGCGACCACGCGCGTCATGGCCACATGGTCGGTCTACGACAAGTTTGGTCGTGATCGGCTTCTGTACCCCTGGCCGGCGGTGGAGCGCTCGTATTCGTACGACCTCGGGGGAGTCTTCTTCGGTGGAGACCTGCACCAGCAATCCTTCTTGGTGGAGTGCAAGAAGTACAACAACCCGTCACAGGGTGGTCATTTCGACAAATTTCTTGCTCAGAGCTATGTGACTTTGCGCGACAACCCAACGCTTGCCGACAACTTCATATGGATCACCTGGCATCCGTTTAGGCAGACTGACTGGACGATTCTCTACACCGCCGAGAAGATCAATGCGGCAATCGTCAAAGAGCGAGAACGCATCTTTGGCGATGTGAGCGAAGAGGACGCAAGAACTGCCATCGATTCGGAAATAGTCGATGACCTGAGCAAGCGAGTTTGGATCATCGTCCTGTCCGATCGACAGGAGACGCTTGTCATCAGTACCGAAGATCGCGCAGAAATCGATAAGATCCGCACCCTGAGGGGCGAGAGGTAGTATCGGAATGGCAAACCTCACATCTACCGCAGCGTCTGACATCGACAGCCTGCAAGAGGAAGTAATACGTACCCTAGAGGGTGTTGACGGAACCACAAGCATTGTCAAAACGGGGTACTTCAACCATACGTATACCCCCGATATCGTTCTTCGTTGGCCAGCTTCCAAGGAAGAGCGGTACGTTTTTCTTCGCGCATCGAGTAATGACGACTATCTCCGTGAAGATATCACCCTGTTGCATGATCGAAACCCGATCTTCGTTCCGGTCAACGGGCTAGAGAAGGCTGCTACCGATGCAGATGGTGGCCCGGTTGAGTTTACTCCGTCGACCGAGCTGCAAGAAGCTTCGGTCGCGGCACATGCCCTCATCACCGAGCCCGCGAGTCTCGACGTCCTTCGTCGCAATGCCAGCGGCGAGCCGATTAGCTCGCTCGCCGCACGCTCGGTCTTACAGGGCGGAGCGGGCCTCATCAGCCCTTCTTTCGCTTCTCAGTTCGATGAGACGGTGACTAATGGTTTCTACGCGGCGCTCAGCGGCGAAGATAACGTAACGAGCAACGCAATTCGAGCAAGCTTCGCCGTCCTTGACGAACCGCGGCTCGCGCAGATTAACGAGCTGTTCCAAGCGGCATGGGTAGGTGGCGGTCAGCAGACGAGTACATACCCCGGCTTAGGTTTCCCTGCTTCGAACCTGGAACCGTCAGCGCTGCTACTGCTGCTGAATACGATCAGTGTCAACGATGACGAGTTTTGGCTTCGCATCGCGCGCAACCTTGAAATGAAGCACCTCGCAGGCCTGACTATATCGAGCAGCAATGCAGGCTTCCAGCGCCTGATGCGTGCGGCGGCGCCTCGTCTCAAGGCCAAAGCCGTTCGAGCTACCGGCGTCAACGAGGCCACTGCTTCTGATATGGAATCGTCCGCGGTTTGGGCGGTGAATAACGGCATTCTGACGCTTCGGGTCGGTCGTGCGCAGGTTGACCTTTCGCCTCGGAGTGTGGATGAGTTTGCGGTGGACGGGTACGCTTTGAGTCCCACTGTCAAGGCTTTCGTCCGTCGCGCTAGGGAGGTTGACCTCAACGTTCTGCGTGTCGTGCTCAGTGATGGCGACCGAACGCTGGAGTACGCCAGCGAAGACGGGACGTCGGTTGTTGATGATGAACGCATCACGGCCCTTGCCGACGGATTCAATGAAAGCACTGTCGCGCGCACGGTGGTGAGGGCGGAAGGTCGGCCGATGAACATCTCGTTCGATTCCTCTACCGGTGTCGGCCACACTCGGACGATTTTCCATGTGTCCTCACTCGTTCAGTCACTCGTGCCACTGCTGCTTGATATGACGGAGGCCGAAAGCACCGAGCTGCGGGAGTTGTTCGAAGAACCCGAGGCGGATGAACCTGTTCCATCCGACGAGGTATCGGAGTAGCCCTGCGGACTGCCTGCGGTGTCGGCGCTCGCTCGTCGCATCCGGAGCGTGGGTGGTCGCCGGCGGGATCGGTACACCGCGCCCCAGGAGGCGCGGTACTCGCTCTCGCCCGAGGCGATCGGCTCACCGGTCGCGGGCAGCGGCCTCCGCCCTGTGCGTGCGTGGGTGCTGGCGAATGACGGAACCCAGTCCCGCGTTGATGCCAGGGCGGCGTCATCGACACCGGAGGCCGTGTGCGTCCGCTGGCTCGACGAGGAGCACGGTCCCGGCTTGAATGTGGCGCGCGGCTGTACGCCGCCGGACCACGCCTGCTGCTACTGACGCGGCCTGAGCCAGCTCATACCGGCGATATCGGACCCTCGGCGTACTCCCGCCGCCAGTCCTGAGCGCGACGATCGGGACCGATAGCAACACCGAGAGACAGGGGGAGCTCGATGAGTGACGTGGGGAACGCCCATAGGCCGAACGGCTCGACAAGTTCCTGCCCTGGCCCTGGCCCTGGCGCTTGGGACGGTGCTCGGGAACGCCCTCGCACTGCGATCGCGCTTGCCTTTGGGCGGCGTCGTCGAAGTCTGCCCGTGGTGCAATTTGGTGCACCGCCACCTGTCTCAAGGTGGCTCAGCTTGGCTAGATCAGCCAGCGGATGCCCGGTAATTGCTGCGATGCGACCATCGGTCTCGTCCGCGCGGATGCGCGGCAATGGGTTCAAATCCCACCGGTACCCCCAGCAACACGACGAAGAGCCCCCGGTTTCGACCGTGAAATCTTCTCGTTTTTTATCGCCGTTCGTTCCCGAGCCGCTCAGCCGTAGATCGAGTCGGGGATCTCCGGGCAGGCGGTGACGAGCTCGTAGTACTGGGACTGCGGCAGATCGACCGACCGTTACGGCGACCACGCCCCGTCGCTGTCGACGAACTCCTGTTCGCTCGGGCCACGCTCCACCGAAATGCCGCGGTCCTGCAGGCACTTCGTGAGCTCGCCGGTGGAGTAGCGGTAGAGCCACTCCAACTGGGACTCGTTGAAGGCAGTCTGGTACTTCGCGGCCAAGGGGTACTCGACACCGCACGTGTACTCGGCGACCGCGAACGGCTCGGACTGTTCCGCCGGGACTTGTCCGGAGGAAAGGCTCGCGTCGGGCATCGCCTTTGCCTGCGGGAACCCCGCGGCGGTCATGCACCGTTCCTGCGTCGGGGCCCAGTCGGCGTGCGAGACGGTCCGGACGCGGTCGACTGCCGGCCGCTCGAGCCCTGGATGGCGTGACTCGACCAGCTGCCATGCCTGGTCGGCGCTCGCGTCGAGGATGGTCTCCGCCCGCGCTGCGCTCAGCGCATCGGGCTGCGGCCCAGAGGCACCCCCAGGCGCGGCACATGCGGACAACCCGGTGACCACGGCGATGCAGACCACGCCCGCTGCTGCAGTGAGGAGCTGATGGTCTCGTCGTCGCAAGGGTCCCCCAAGAGTTGCGATCGTCAGAACTGCCGGTTCGCCACATCCGCCCGGTGCGACACCGCCAGTACGTCCCGCAGCCGCTCCGCGGGCAACGGTGCTCCCTGATCGGCCACGTAGTCCGCCGCGAACCCCTCGGCACTCGCCGCGTAGATCCCCGTGTACGCCCCGGATTCCGGCTCGAAGCGCCACGAGTCGGCCAGGGTCCCGGCGTCCACGGTGTCGAACCCGAGCAGCTGCACGAGCTCGGCGACCACGGCCTTGGCCTGCTCGTCGTCGCCCGCGATCGGCAGCGCCGTGCGAGGAGTGGAGTCGGCGAGGTTCGGGATGTGGTGCGCGACGATGTTGTTGAACGCCTTGACGACCCGCGTGCCGGGCAGGAGTGTCTGCTCGTACTCCGCCGTGGTCGTCGCGAGGGTGTCGAGCTGCTCGATCCGGCCGTCGCGACCGGGGTAGTAGTTGCCCGTCGACAGCACGGTCCGCCCGGCGAAGGCGTCGAGGTCGGGGGCGAGTGCCGGGTAGGCGGTGAGCGGGATGGCGAGCACGGGCACGTCGCCGAACTCGACGGCCTGTCGCACGGTGCCGGCCTGGGCCCGCGGGCCGAGCTCGACGACGAGGTCCTGCAGCGACTCGGGGCCGCGCGAGTTCGCGATGAGGACGTCGAGGTCGGCGCCGACGGCCAGGCGCGCGATCGCGGTGCCGACGGCTCCGCTGCCGATGATGCCGATGCGGTTCATGTGGTGCCCTTTCCGGGAGGTGGATGTCAAGGAAGGAGCGGGGCTTCCCAGCCACGCCGGGCCAGGGCGGAGAGTGCGGCGGACGACGAGTCGTCGGCCATCGCGGCGCCCCGGACCCAGCTGGTGGCCAACGCGGCGAGGAACAGGTCCCGCGCGCGGACGTCGGCACGCGCACGACCGGAACGCTGCGCGGCGCGGAGGAACTCGTCCGTGGTGGTGATGAACCCCTGGCACGTCAGGGCGAGCGGCGACGAGTCGGACGACGCGGCGGCACGGAGCGGTTCGGGCAGTCCGTCGAACGTGCCGGCCCACTCGGTGACCGCGTCGAGCCAGCCGTGCAGGGCGTCGCCGGTGTCCACGGAGCCGTCGCGCAGTGCTTCACGACGCGCCACCAGGTGCTCGTCGCGGGCGGCGAGGAGCTCGGCGATCAGGGCCTCGCGCGTGGGGAAGTGCCGGTAGAGGGTGCCGGCGCCGACGCCGGCCTGCTTGGCGATCGCGTCGAGCGAGCCGGTCACGCCGTGCTCGGCGAAGGCGCGCTCCGCGACCTGCAGGATGTGGTCCCGGTTCCGCAGCGCGTCAGCGCGCGGGGCGCGCCCGGCGGGAGCGGTCTGCTCGGGCATGGCGGGCCTCCAGGCTGTGGCGTCGGGAACCGGAGAAGCTCTCCGGAATCACCACAGTACAGGAGACCCTCTCCGTTTCGACGCTGAAGCGCGACGCCCAGGCGTCAGGACTCCTCGGCAGCCTCCGCCGCGTCCGCCAGGTCCGTCCTCGTGTTCGCGTGGATCGGCTCGCTGTGCCCGAAGGTCTTCGCGGCGGCGCGCAGCCGCCCGACGAACTCCCCGTTGTCCATCTCGAGTTCGTCCTCTTCCGCGTCCTCGATGACGATCTCGCTCGAGGGCCCGATGAGGATCTTCGTGGTGGTCATCGTCCCGTCGTCGGCGACGGCGGGCACGTCGACGGTGTCGGCCCGGTCGCCCCCGGCGAGAGCCGCGGCGTACTCGATCACGGCGTCGGCGACGTCGTCTCCGACCAGGATCGTGGTGGCGTCGTAGTGGATGTGCTTCATCGCGTACTCCTTCCCGAACCCATACAAACGTGCGGCGCGGGAACCGGCTTCAGGATGACCGCTGTGCGCGGTGGTCCGGGGCCGGCGCGGGCAGGGCGTTCCACACGTCGCCCCAGATGAGTTCGAAGTCGACGGGGCGGATGCGGTCGGCCCGGAGCGCCTGTTCCAGGATCGACAGCGCGTCCAGGGAGCCGGTGAGCAGGCGTTCGTCGCCGTGGACCTCGCGGCGGCCGTCGCCCAGGAACGTCGTCACGGTGACGGACCGCACCCGTGGCCGCAGCGCGCGGGTGGCGCGGGCGAGGACCGCGAAGCCGCCGCCGTAGAGGAGCAGCGCGGTGGTCGTGCCGACGGCGGGGACCGAGACGGCGAGCACCAGGGCAGCGAGGGCGACGACCGCCCCGACGGCCGGCCAGACGTGCCAGGCGCGCAGCAGCAGGCGCTCGCCGGTGGTCGTGCCGGGCGGGAACACGACGAGGGTCCGCGAGCTCCACAGTGTTCGGCCGACGGGCCGGACCGTGTACCGGCCCCACAGGTGGGCGCCGTCGAGCAGCCGGGTGCGGACCGGCAGCGCGACGGTCATCGATCCACCGGCGCGAGTTCCGCCCGGACCGGTTCGACGACGTCGCGGTGCCGGACGGTCGCCAGGCACGGGAAGCAGACCAGGTCGCCTTCGCGGACGTCGGCGGGCAACGGAGCCGGGAGGCGGTGGAACGGACCGTCGGCCTGACCGTCACAGCGGGTGACGACGTACATCGGGGAGAGGGGAGCGGTGCTCCGGCGTCCGATCAGGCGCACCTGGTCGAGCACGGCGCAGGTCGGCAGGACCGCGTCCAGTTCCAGGAGCACCACCCCGGTGAGCGGTCGCCGCACACGGGTGACCGCCGCGACGGCGACGCTCACGTCGCGGGGTGTCCAGCCGCGCGGGCGGTACCGGGGCGGGGACTGCTCGGCGGTGTGCACGGTCGGGGTGCCGGTGAGGTCGGCGAGCCGGACCATCGAGATCGCCGAGACCAGCAGGTCGTCGGTGGTCGCTGTGGTGTGGGCCGGCCAGAGGAACGGGTCCATCGGATCGGGGAGCGACGCGCGGAGCGTCGGCATGATCGCAGTCAGTGTCACGACCACACGCTCTCGCGCGCTCGAACGGCGCGGAAGGCCTCCTGACGGAACCCCTACGGCCGGCGCCGGAGTCCTGACGGAGCGCTCACCGGCGGGTGGCCGAGCGCAGGGCTGCGGTCCACCCGAGGGAGATCACGCCGGCGCCGATCAGGGTCTTCACCACACCACCGAGGACGAACGGGTACAGCCCGTACTGCAGGGTCTGCTGCAGGTCGAGGCCGAGTGCCACCGCGAGCCAGGCCATCCCGGCGACGAAGGTGACGACGGTGCCGAGGGCGAAGGACAGCAGCGCGTTCCGCAGCGGGCGGTCGCCGAAGCGCTCGGCGACCCAGCCGACCAGGGCCGCGGCGGCGACGAAGCCGACGATGTACCCGCCTGAGGGGCCGACGAGCACGCCGACCCCGGCCGAACCGTCCGCGAAGACCGGCAGCCCGACGACGCCGAGCAGCGCGTAGACGAGCATCGACAGGGCACCGCGACGGGCACCGAGGGCACTGCCGACGAGCAGCACGGCCAGGGTCTGCCCGGTGATCGGGACGGGCCAGATCGGCACGGACACCTGCGCGGCACCGGCGGTCAGCAGCGCGCCGCCGAGGACCAGGGCGGTGCTGACGACGGCGGTGCGGGGGAGCAGCGCGTCGGCGAGCGGACGGTGTGCGGCGGGGGTGATCGTGGTCATGGTGTTCCTCGCTGGGGGAAGGAGCCGGGGGAGAAGGAGCTGCGGGAGAAAGGGACGGGGTCAGACCGCGACGGCGGCCAGCAGGGACTCGGCGTCGCGCCGGGCCCCCTCCACGGCGGCGGTGTCGAGGCCGCAGGCGCGCAGGCAGGTCGCGACGAGGGCGTCGCGGTCGGCGTCCTGCACGGGGCCGGACCGGCGGAGCTGGATGACGGTCTCGGTGATCTGGATGAGCACGGCACCGAGGCGCGACGGGGAGACGCCGGCGGCGACGTCCGGGGTGGCAGCGCGCGAGCCGAGGCGCCCGTAGGCCTCCTGCAGTTCGACGCGCTCGGCCCGGAACCCGTCGTAGCGCTCGCCCTGCACCTCGGGCAGCAGGTACAGCGTGCCGATGTTGTGCGGGGTGCGGGCGAGGGTGTCCACGTCGGCGACGACCAGCGCGGCGAGGGCACCGGCTGCCGAGGCCGACTCCGGCACGAGCTGCTCGAGGCCGCGAACCAGCTCGAGGCTCGGGCGCACCGAGGTCGTGAGCAGCTCGACGAGCAGGTCGTCCTTGCCGGCGAAGTGGTAGTACAGCGAGGCCTGCCGGATCCCGACCCGTTCGGCGATCGCCCGGGTCGAGGTCGCGCTGATGCCGTTCTCGACGAACAGCGCGGCGGCGGCGTCGAGGATCTGGTCACGCGGGCTCATCGCGGAGTCGGCGTTCGGCACGACCCGCGGTCGGCCGGGGCGCACGGGCCGGTCGTCGGGGGACATGCCCCCATCCTGACAGCCGGTGTCCGTCACGACTGTTCCCGGTACGCGCGCCAGCCGCCGTGGTGGGTGATGTCCTCGGCCCCCTGGACCGCGAACGGCTCGACCAGGAACCCGGTGACCTCGGTACCGTCGTCGAGCGCCACGGTGCCGATCGCCATCGGTGCCGGCAGGGCCGCGACGAAGGTGCCGAAGCCGGCGGCGGGCAGGCGCCAGACCTCCCCGACGATGCCCGACCCCGGCGCAGCGGCGCCGGACGCGACCGGACCCACGCGGACCAGCCCGGGCTTGGGCGGCACCGTGTCGAGGGCGTACAGCCGGTAGTCGGGCGCGGTGCGGGCCTCCCGGAGGAACGATCCGCCGGACGCGACCAGCTGCCCGTTCAGCGGCTGCCCGCGCAGATGCGCCCCGACGACCAGCAGGTCGACGGTCGGGGCGGCGAACGCGGCCGCCAACGCCGCCAGACGGCGGTCGCTGAACGCGGGACCGGTGAGCATGACGCCGAACGGCAGGCCGTCGACGAGCCCGGCGGGCACGGCGAGCGAGGCCATGTCGAGCAGGTTCGCGAAGTTCGTGTAGCGACCCATCCGGCTGTTCGCGCCGATCGGGTCGGCCGCGACCTGCTCGAGCGTCGGGTGCCACGTCGTCGTCGGGGTGAGCAGGGCGGTGGTGCCCTCGAGTGCGGCGCGACCGGCTGCCCCGAACGCGTCGAGCCGTTCCTGGTCGGCGAAGAACTCCGCGGCGGTCGGTCGTGCACCACCGAGCACGATCGCGGCGACCGACGGGTCGAGGTCGGCACCGATCTCGTCGCGGTGGGCCTCGATGTGGGCGCCGACGGCCGCGTACCGTTCGGCGACGAAGGCGCCGTCGTAGAGCAGCGACGCGGCGTCGAGCAGGGGTGCGATGTCGACCTCGACCACCTGGTGTCCGAGCGCGCGGAACCGGTCGACGGCCGCGGCGAACGCCTCGGCCCAGCCGGGTGCGAGCCCCTCGAGCTGTGACGGCAGCGGCACCGCGATGCGCGGGACGGCGGGCAGGTCGGCGAGGGCGCGGTCGGGCCGTGCGAGCGGGTCGACGCCGTCCGGACCGGCCATCAGCTCGGCCGCCGTGCGCGCGAGGTCGAGCGACCGGGCGAACACCGTGACGCAGTCCTGCGAGCGGCAGGCGGGGACGACGCCGGTGTTCGGCACGAGCCCCTTCGTCGGCTTGACCCCGACCAGGTTGCCGAGCGCGGCGGGCACCCGGCCGGACCCGGCGGTGTCGGTGCCGAGCGCGAAGTCGACGATGCCCAGGGCGACCGCCGTGGCGGAACCGCTCGACGAGCCGCCGGAGATCCGCGTGGGGTCCCAGGCGTTCCGGACCGCGCCGAAGGGCGAGCGGGTGCCGACCAGGCCGGTGGCGAACTGGTCGAGGTTCGTCTTGCCGACGACGACGGCGCCGGCGGCGCGGAGCCGGGCGACGGCGGTGGCGTCGGCGGCGGGGTCGTGGGCGTAGGAGCGGGCGGCTGCGGTGGTGGGCAGGCCGGCGACGTCGATGTTGTCCTTCACGGCGAAGAGCAGGCCGGCCAGGGGCAGATTCGGGTCGACGGCCTCGGCCTCGGCCAGCACGTCGGCGCGGTCGCGCAGCGTGATCCAGACCTCGGGCCGGTCGACGGCGTCGATGCGGGCGAAGGCGTCGCGGACGCGGGCCGAGGCGAACGTCGTGGCGGCCGAGCCGGCGCTCGTGCCGGCACTCGCCGCGCTGATCCCGCTCACGCTGCCGCTCCGATCGCGGCGAGGACCTGCCCCGGCGCGACCTGGTCGCCCGGCTTGATGTACACCTCGAGCACGTGGCCCGGCACCGGTGCGTGCACCATCGACTCCATCTTCATCGCCTCCACGGCCAGCAGCTTCTGCCCCTCGTCCACGCGGTCTCCCGGTCGGACGTCCACCTGCCACACGGTCGAGGTGAAGGGGGCGTACACGGCGGTCGACCCCTCGGGCACGGTCACGGCGTCGGCCACCACGGCGGCCGGTTCATCACGGACGTCGAACTCGCCCGATGCCCGCCACCGCTCCTTCTCCTCGCCGAACGCCTGCGCCTGCTGCGCCCGGAAGTCCGCGATGGACCCGGCGTTGTCGGACAGGAAGCGGTTGTACGACGCGATCGAGAACTCGCCCTCGACGGTCTCGAACGAGCCCCGCCCGGCGTCGGTCTCGGCGCGCAACTCGAGCAGCTCGTCGGCACCGACCGGGTACCACTCGATCCGGTCGAAGAACCGCAGCGCCCACGGGTTCTCCTGGAACAGCCCACCGCGGCGGAACCGGTTCCAGATCTGCACCGTGCGGCCGACGAACTGGTAGCCGCCGGGCCCCTCCATGCCGTAGATGCACAGGTACGCGCCACCGATGCCGACGGAGTTCTCGGCGGTCCAGGTGCGGGCCGGGTTGTACTTCGTCGTGACCAGGCGGTGCCGGGGGTCGAGCGGGGTCGCGACCGGGGCGCCGAGGTACACGTCGCCGAGGCCGAGCACCAGGTAGCTCGCGTCGAACACGGTCCGGAAGACGTCGTCGACGCTCTCGAGCCCGTTGATGCGACGGATGAACTCGATGTTCCACGGGGTCCACGGGGCGTCGTTCCGCACGCCGTTCATGTACCGCTCGATCGCCAGCCGGGTGGCCGGGTCGTCCCACGACAGCGGCAGCTTGACGGTGCGCGACGGCACGACGAGCTGGTCGGTCGGCGGGATCTCGTCCTCGAGCTCGCGGAGCAGCCCCGCCACGTCGCGCGCCTTGAGCACGGACGCGTCGGTGTGCACCTGCAGCGAGCGGATGCCCGGAGTGATGTCGAGGATCCCCTTCGGCGTGTGCTCCTGCAGCTTCGTCATGAGCGCGTGCACGCGCATCCGCAGCGCGATGTCGAGGGTCATGTCGCCGTACTCCACGAGCACGTTGTCGTCGCCGTCGCGTCGGTACGCGACGCTCGGCCGCACGTCGGTCGCGTCCAGGCGGGCGATCACGCCGTCGTCGCCGTCGCCTCCGGTGCGCGGCACCGTCCTGGAGGCCCGGTGTGCGTCGAGCGCGGCGGCGGCGGCTTCGCGGACCGGGACGAACCGGACCGTGTCACCCGGTCGGAGCTGGCCCAGCTTCCACAGGTCGCCGCTGGCGACCACGGCGGGGCAGACGAAGCCGCCGAGCGACGGCCCGTCCGGTCCGAGGATGATCGGGGTGTCCCCGGTGAAGTCGATCGCACCGACGGCGTACGGGGTGTCGTGGATGTTCGAGGGGTGCAGACCGGCCTCGCCGCCGTCGGTCCGCGCCCATTCCGGCCGCGGGCCGATGAGCCGGATGCCGGTGCGCGCCGAGTTGTGGTGCACGGCGTAGTCGGTGGCGTAGAAGACGTCGAGGTCGGCGCGGGTGAAGAAGTCCGGCGCCGCGTGCGGCCCCTCGGTGACGGCGATCTCCCACGCGTCGGTGACCGCGGTGCGGCGGTCGGCCGGGGTCGGGCCGCCCACCAGGCCCAGACGGGTTCCGGACGGGAACGCCGGGTGCGGGGCGTCCGAGTCCGGGGAGCCCGGGCGCAGGACGTCGCCGGCGAGCAGGGCCCGCCCGGCGTGGCCGCCGAAGCCACCGAGCGTGAAGGTCGCGGTCGAGCCGAGGTAGGTCGGCACGTCGAAGCCGCCCCGGACCGCCAGGTAGGTGCGGAGGCCCGGACCGGGGGCCGTGCCGATCGCCAGGGTCTGGCCGGCGCCGACCTCGACGGGCTCCCACAGCGCCACGGGTTCGCCGTCGAGGGTGACCGGTGCCGGTGCACCCGTGAGCGCGACCACCGCGGCGGCCGAGAACCGGAGTGTCGGGCCGGTGGCGGTGACCTCGAGCGCGGGGGCACCGTCCGGGTTGCCCACGGCGCGGTTCGCCTCGGCGAAGGACGCCGCGTCGAACGGGCCGCTCGGCGGGACGCCCACCTGCCAGTACCCGACCCGGCCGGGCAGGTCCTGGATCATCGTCATGGTGCCCGGGGCGACGACGTCGATGCGCGGGTCCGGGTCCTCGGTCGCGTCGAGCGTCGAGGTGGAGTGCGTGGCGGTGCGGAGCTCGAGGTCGTCGGTCAGCGCGCGGAGGAGCCCGGCGTTCGTGACGATGCCGTCGATGCGGGTGGCCGCGAGCCCGTCGCGCAGCAGGTCGAGCGCGTCGTCGCGGGTCTCCCCGGTGGCGATCACCTTGGCGAGCATCGGGTCGTAGAACGCGGACACCTCGGAGCCGGTCTCGACCCAGCCGTCGACGCGGATGCCGGTGCGCTCGCCGGATGCCGTGGTCGCGCTCGGGAACACGGCCTGGGTGACGAGGCCGCTGGAGGGCAGCGAGCCCTTCGCCGGGTCCTCGGCGTAGACGCGGGCCTCGACGGCGTGGCCGTTCGGGGTCCAGGTGCGGTCGAACACGTCGGGGTCGATGCCGGCGGCACCGTCGCGGGCCAGGCGGAGCATGAGCTCGACGAGGTCGACGCCGAACACTTCCTCGGTGACCGGGTGCTCGACCTGCAGGCGGGTGTTCACCTCGAGGAACGACGCCTCTTCGCGCACCGGGTCGTAGACGAACTCGACGGTGCCGGCGCTGCGGTACCCGACGCTCTCGGCCAGGCGGCGGGCGGACGCGTGCAGCTCGGCGCGGACGTGCTCGGGGAGTGCCGGTGCCGGGGCTTCCTCGATGACCTTCTGGTTGCGGCGCTGCAGGGAGCAGTCGCGGTCGCCGATCACCGCGACGCGGCCCTCGCCGTCGCCGAAGAGCTGGACCTCGACGTGCCGGGCGGGCCGGACCAGCCGCTCGAGGAAGATGCCGGCCGACCCGAAGTTCGCGGTCGCCAGGCGGACGACGCTCGTGTACGCCTCGCGGACCTCGTCGAGGGTCGAGCAGGCCTGCATGCCGATCCCGCCGCCACCCCCGGTGGCCTTGAGCATGACGGGCAGCCCGATGCGCTCGGCCTCGGTCACGGCGTCGTCGACATTGGCGAGCAGCCCGGTGCCGGCGAGCATCGGGACCCCCGCGGCGGCGGCCAGCTCGCGGGCGGTGTGCTTCGCGCCGAACCGGACGATCTGGTCGGCGGTCGGCCCGACGAACCGGATGCCGGCGTCCTCGCAGGCCCGGGCGAAGTCGGTGTTCTCGGACAGGAACCCGTAGCCGGGGTGCACGAGTCCGGCACCGGTGTCCTTCGCGGCCTGCACCACCGCGTCGATGCGCAGGTACGAGTCGCGGGCGGGGGCGGGACCGAGCCGGACCGCGGTGTCGGCCTCGCGGACGTGGGGTGCCGCGCGGTCGGCGTCCGAGTAGACGGCGACGGTGCGCATGCCGAGCGCCTTCGCGGACCGGATGATGCGGCGGGCGATCTCACCGCGGTTCGCGACGAGGACGGTGTCGGTGCGAAGGGTGGGGGTCTGGTTCACGGTGGCGGTCCCGGTGGGGTCGGGCGCGGCGGTCACGGCTGGACCACGATCATGCGCAGCGGTGTGCAGGAGAAGTCGTTGCAGGGGTTGTTCATCTGCGGGCAGTTCGAGACGACGACGAGCACGTCCCGCTCGGCCCGGATCGCGACCCGCTTGCCGGGGGCGCTCATGCCGTCGACGATCCCCAGGGCGCCGTCGGCCTCGACCGGCACGTTCATGAACCAGTTGAGGTTCGACACGATGTCGCGGGCGCCGAGTCCGTGGCGGCCGGCCTCGGCCAGGAAGTTCTCGCGGCAGCCGTGCTGGTACCGGGTGTGGTGCCCGTACCGCAGGGTGTTCGACTCCTTCGAGCACGCGCCGCCGATGGTGTCCTGCCGGTCGATCTCGTTCGCGACGACGGTCATCAGCGGGCGGCCCTCGTTCGACATCAGCACGGTGCCGGTCCGGACGTACGCGTTGCCCTGCGCGGCGAGGGTGTCCGGCACGCTGTACCGCTCGTCGGGGTCGTGCGCGTCGTAGAGCAGGCAGTCGGCGCTCTGGTTGCCGCCGACGTCGACGATGGTGAGCACCTCGCCGGCGCGGACCACGGCGGACCACGGCGCGAGCGGGGCGACCCGGTCGTCGCGGACCACGGTGCCCGGCACCAGGGACTCGCTCCAGTCGAGGGCGACGTCCGGGTCGTGGACGGCTCCGACCGGGACGGTCGAGGCGGGGGTGTGGGTCGTCGTGTCGGTCATCACAGGCCTCGGGCTTCCGCGTGGTCGATCGAGTTCAGGTAGGCGCGGGTGAGCTCCGGCGTCGCGGTGAACCGCTCGTCGGCCGCGGTCGTCGGGGCCCCGCGCCAGGCGTGCACCCGCAGTGGTCCGACCAGGTAGTCCGGGCGCGGGTCGATCGGGTGCGCGACGTTCGCGACCAGCACGAGCAGCGGCAGCTCGGCGACGAGCGTGACGTGGGTGCCCGCGCCGGCCGAACCGGTGAAGGTCATCGCCCCCTCGGGGTCGATCCGCACGCCCTGGAAGAACGAGATGCTCGGCGGCAGATCCCGCTTGGTGAGCCCGTGCTTGGCGGCGGCCTTCGCGAACAGCGACCGACCGCTCGGGGTGCGCCCCTCGGGTGCCGCGTCGCCGTACTTCCGCTCGTTCCAGGCGTCGGTCGAGGTGCCGCAGAACGCGTCGTGGTGCCCCGAGGTGTCCTCGAGCACGGTCGCGAGTGCCCGGCCGTCCCCGCTCAGCAGGGGCGAACCCTGGCCCAGGTACGCCTGCCACGGGATCTTCTGGGTGTCGGCGACGTTGAGCCGCTCCCACGGTTCGAGCGCGTTGAACACCAGGACGTTGGCGCAGGCCTGACCCGTCGGGTCGTCGAACCGCAGCCGTGACCCACGAGCCAGCACCTTGTGCGTGTAGCCGCCCGGCGCCACCGTCTCGGCCCAGACGAGCTGCGCGGGGTCGACGCCCTCGGGGGCGAACGGTGACGACGACGCCGGCAGGTACGGCATGTACTCGGACTGCGAGCCGGCCTGGGCGCGTGCATCGGATCGGGAGGCGAGCACGCTGTCGGTCTGGTGGAGGTCGCGCATGGGGTTCCTTCCGGATCAGGCTTCGACGGAGGCGGCGGTCGGGCTCGCCGCAGTCACGGCTGCGGGGACGGGGACCGCCGCGGTGGTGGGGACCTCGGCCAGGGTGATCGGCCCGTGCGTCCGGTGACGCCAGCTCGACCACGCCCAGCCGACGAGCAGCACGCCGCCGATGAACAGCAGGGCGCTGTACTGCAGCCACCACGAGGTGCCGGTCAGGTCGTAGATCTCCGGCCGGGGCCAGATGAGGTTGATCGCCATGCCGATCTGGAACGCCACGGCCAGCGCGTTGAGCGGGATGCCCCAGCGACCGAGGGTGAACAGCGGCTTGCCGTCCTCGTCCACCCCGGTCGGCAGCCCCGTGCGCCGGAGCTTGATCCGCTGGACCAGCAGCGGCCCGGTGACCCCGAGGTAGGCCAGGTAGAGCATCGCGATGCACAGGCTCGACAGGGCGGTGAAGATCGCGGACTGCCCGATGTTGACGGCGAGGGCCAGCCCGGCGCCGACCCCGACGACGATCGACGCGGCGATCGGGGTGCCGGTTCGGGGCGAGACCCGGGCGAGGGTGCGGTGGAAGGGCAGCGCCTTCTCGCGCGCCATCGAGTAGACCATCCGGGCGCCGGCGGTCTGCACGGCGAGGGTGCAGGCGAAGACCGCGACGGCGACGGTGCAGAGCAGGAGCCGGCCGAAGACGTCGCCCAGGGTCGACGTGATCACCCAGGCGAGACCCTGCGTGGCGAGCTTGCCGTCGGTCAGGTTCGGGGCCGCGACGAGGGCGCCGATGATGAGCAGCCCGCCGCCGAGACCGGAGACCGTGAGTGCCCGGACGATCGTCTTCGGGGTGGTCCGGCGCGGGTTGTGGGTCTCCTCGGCGAGCTCACCGGCCGAGTCGAAGCCGACCATCACGTACGCGGCCATCAGCGAGGACGCCAGGAACGCCCACACGTACGGCTCGGTGCTCGTCGACCCGGCGGTCGTGAACACCACGGACGCGCTGCGGTGCGGCAGCAGGAACAGCGCGCCGATGAGCACGACCACGCCGACGATCTCGATGAGCACGCCGAAGCTCGTCACGCGGGCCATCAGCCGGACGCTCGTGATGTTCACGATCGTCGTCACGGCGAGCATCACCAGACCGAGGACCACCGCGTTCGCGGCACCGGTCGGCGACGCGACGGACGGGTCCGCTCCCGGACCGCCGACGACCTGGAACCCGTCCCAGATCGCGGGGAGCACGGCCTGCACGGCGATGGCCGCCACCGCGACGGTGAGGATCTGGCCGATGATCATCGTCCAGCCGGTGAACCACCCGAACCGGGCTCCGGCCAGGCGGCTCGACCACTGGAAGATCGCGCCGGAGATCGGCCAGCGGGCCGCGAGCTGCGCGAAGTTCAGCGCGACGAGCAGCTGCCCGCCGAAGACGAGCGGCCACGCCCAGAAGAACGCGGCACCGCCGAGCCCGAAGCCGAGTCCGAACAGCTGGAAGACCGTGGTGAGGATCGAGACGAAGGAGAAGCCCGCCGCGAAGGAGGAGAACGAGCCGACCCCGCGGTGGAGTTCCTGCTCGTAGCCGAGGCGGGCGAGCCCCTGGGTGTCGACGTCGGACGTGGCGCGCGGTGCGTGGAGCGGTGCTTGCGGAGAACGCATGACTGCAGACCTTTCGCGGAGTACCTGTCGGGTGACAGGTAGTGCGACAAGTGTCTTGCGGCCCTGTGTCGTCGCCGTTGCCCGTCTGTTTCGAGTGCGTGACGGCAGGCCTCGGCGTGTAAACGTTCCGAGTCGGCGGGCGGATCAGCGGCGGGGGATCACCGGTGGGGGATCACTCGACGTCGACGTCCCGCTTGCCGCGGCGGACGATGAGCGGGTCCGGCTTGCCGATGACGTCGGTGTCCTTGTCCGGGTAGTCGAACTGCGTCAGGAAGTACCGCATCGCATTGAGCCGCGCGCGCTTCTTGTCGTTCGACCGCACGATCGTCCACGGCGCGTAGCGCTTGCTCGTCCGGGTGAACATCGCCGTCTTCGCCTCGGTGTAGTCCTCCCACCGGTCGAGCGACAGCAGGTCGATGTCGGACAGCTTCCACCGCCGCACCGGGTCGAGCTGCCGCATCGCGAACCGTGTCCGCTGCTCGCGCCGGGTCACCGAGAACCAGAACTTCGTCAGGTGGATGCCGGAGTCGACGAGCATCCGCTCGAACTGCGGCACCTGGGTCATGAACGACTCGTACTCGTCGTCGCTGCAGAAGCCCATCACCCGTTCGACGCCGGCACGGTTGTACCAGGAGCGGTCGAACAGGACCATCTCACCGGCGGCCGGCAGGTGCTGCACGTACCGCTGGAAGTACCACTCACCACGCTCGCGCTCGGTCGGCTTGCTCAGTGCCACGACCCGCGAGGTCCGGGGGTTGAGGTGCTCCGTGAACCGCTTGATCGTGCCGCCCTTGCCCGCGGCGTCACGCCCCTCGAAGAGCACGACGACCTTCTGGCCGGTGTCCTCGAGCCAGTACTGGCACTTCAGCAGCTCGATCTGCAGCAGGTACTTCTGGTACTCGTACTCGTCCCGCGGCAGGCGCTCCGAGTACGGGTAGTCGTCCTGCCAGGTGAGCACCGGGTTGCCGTGCGGGTCGATCAGCTCCGGGTCGGCCGTCTGGCCGTCCGCGACGCTGTACCCCTCGGTCCGCAGCTGTTCGATGTACTCCCGCAACGGCTGCGAGTACGGCGCTGTGTCCACGGTGTCCTCCCTCTGCGAGCCGATCGGCTGTCGGCCCCAGGCCATCCTGGCCCGGCCACCCGCACGACCGCCCCATGCCTCGCCCTGGACGCGACCCGACGACGGCCTGGAGGCGCGGTGCGGGCCCGCCCCGTGCCTCCCGACCGCATGTGCCCTGTCTCAGGCCATGATGGTGCCATGACGGACCAGGCCGAGATGATCCACCCCGAGATCGCACCGAGCGGAGACGGGTGCGTCGAGTGCGACGCGACCGGCTCGTGGTGGGTGCACCTGCGCCGCTGCGCGGCGTGCGGCCACGTCGGCTGCTGCGACGACTCCCTCAACACGCACGCGACGCGGCACTGGGAGGAGACCGGGCACGCGGTCATCCAGAGCTACGAGCCCGGCGAGACCTGGGCGTGGGACTACCGCGACGACACCCGCTCCGAGGGGCTCGAGCTCGCAGCACCCACCAGCCACCCCGTGACGCAGGCAGTCCCCGGGCCGGCGGATCGCCTTCCCGGGGACTGGTTGGAACTGCTCGGCGGATCACGCTGATCCGCGGCGGTCGTCAGGTCAGACGGCCGCGGTCGCCTCGTCGCGGTGCGGGAGCTTCCAGCCCGGACGCACGAAGTGGCAGGTGTAGCCGTGCGGGTTCTTCTCGAGGTAGTCCTGGTGCTCGTCCTCGGCCTCCCAGAACGGGCCGGCCGCGGTGACCTCGGTGACGACCTTGCCGGGCCAGATGCCCGACGCGTCGACGTCCGCGATGGTGTCGAGTGCGACCTGCTTCTGCTCGTCCGAGGTGGTGAAGATGGCCGAACGGTAGCTGCGACCGATGTCGTTGCCCTGGCGGTCCTTCGTCGACGGGTCGTGGATCTGGAAGAAGAACTCCAGCAGGTCCCGGTACGAGATCTGGGACGGGTCGAAGACGATCTCGACCGACTCGGCGTGGTCGCCGTGGTTGCGGTACGTCGCGTTCGGCACGTCGCCGCCGGAGTAGCCGACGCGGGTGCTGACGATGCCGGGACGACGACGGAGGAGCTGCTGCGCTCCCCAGAAGCAGCCGCCGGCGAGGATGGCGGTCTCGGTGGTGGTCATGGTGGCCTCCTGGGCTCTCGTGTCACTGGCTGCGACACCGTGTGGTGCAACCGGCAACAGGGACGATCTGTTCCCGTCGTCAGGCCTGCTGTGGGGCGCAGACCCACCCGGGTGTGCGGTCGGTACGACTCGACCCTACGAGCGGGACCTCGGTGCCAGCTCCCTATTGGTTCCACGCTGCAACTGTCGACCCCTTTGGCCCTTGCTGGTGGTGGTGTCGCAGCAGACGCCTGCGCAGGCTGAGGTGACCGGTGCGGCTCCCGAATGCTGGTGCCGTCGCGCGTGGCGTGATCGCACCCCGGAAGTCGATCGGCTGCCGGACTGGGTTGGAAGCCTGTGCGGATCTATCTACTGACCGGGCCCGAGCCCTATCGGTGCCTGCTATATCGGGTCGGTGCAGCTTGATTCGACCCCCTCATGTGGGGGTGCGGGTGGGCGAGTAGTTCCGTAGCGTGACTTTCTGGTTGCTCGGCGACGCCATGGGGGCGGCATCGCTGGTTGCGGCCTGTTGAGGGGTTCTGCGCGTGTTCGCATCGTCGCTGTCGTCTGTTCGTTCTCGTTGGGTGTTTCTCGCGGTCGTCACGTTGGTGGCGGTGTTCGGGTCGCTGTTGGCGGTGGTGAGCCCGCCTGCTCCAGCGCAGGCGGTGGTGACGGGGGATGGTGGTCAGTTCGTCACGACCACCGGCCGCGTGTTGGACACGCGTGATGGCACGGGTGGGTACTCGACGCCGATGGCGGCGAACAAGAGCCGTACGGTGCAGATCACTGGCAAGTTCGGTATCCCCGCTAATGCTTCCGCGGTGGTGCTCGCTGCGACGGTGGTGCACCCGGCGAGTCAGGGGCAGCTGTTCGGCCGCGCGGACGCCGATACGCCTGGTGCGTCGCTGATGATGGTGTACGGCGGTGGCGGCCTGGACACCTCGACGAACTCGTCGACCCTCGCGATCGGCGCGGGTGGCAAGGTGACGGTCACGACGGAAACGTCTGTGGACCTGGTCTTGGACGTGCAGGGCTACTACACGTCGACCGACAGTGGTGTCGCGGCCGGTGGGTTCGTCGCCGGAAACGGTTCCTCGCTGGCGAGTTCGGTGTCGGGGTCGCAGATCCCGCAGGCGCAGATCGGGCCGGGCAAGACGGTTCAGATTCAGGTCACCGGCCGGAATGGTGTTCCGGCGGGTGCGTCCGCGGTCGCAGTGAACTTCCTCGTCCTGAGCCGCAATCAGACCAACGGGTACATCACCCCGTACGCCACGGGCGGCACGGTGGGGTCGACGGCGATGAACTACCCGGCGGCGGTGACGTCGTCGATGTCGATGCAGGTGCCGTGGAGCGCGGACGGCAAGATGAGTGTCTACAACCGGGACGGCACGATCGACATGGTCATCGCGCTGCAGGGGTACTTCACCAAGAGCAACCCGGGTGGCGTGTTCACGCCCGCAGCGGACCGTCTCTACGAATCGAAGAGCACCACTGCTGGGTCCTACGCGGCGAAGGAGACCCGCACCATCAAGATCGCGGGCGTGAAGAGCGTCCCGGAGAACGGCACCGGTGTGTCCGCGGTCGCGGTGACGCTGACCGCGATCCACCCGGGTGCCAATGGCGGTACGGCCACACTGTGGCCGACCGGGGTGAGCCGGCCGAGTTCGATGTACTCGATCACGTTCCCGAAGAACACGATCCGCTCGAACACCGCGATCGTGCCGCTCGGCGCGGACGGCAACATCCAGCTGTACTCCGACGGTCCAGACACGGCGGACTACATCATCGACCTGCAGGGCTACTACAACGCCCTCCCCACGGGGCCGGCGGACACGAACCAGACCGGGCAGCGGACGTCGGCAACGACGTTGCCGTTCCCGATCACCGACCAGACCAACGCCAGCGTGGACGTCGGCACCGGCAACCTGCTTGTGACGACGTCGGCGATGTCACTGCCGGGTGTGACGCAGAACAGCACGATCGGTGCTGCGTACAACTCGCGGGCGAAGAACGTCGCGGACAGCACCACGATGAACGCGAACCGGTGGCAGTACGCCCTCGCCGGTGCCGGCAACCTCACCTCCAACGGTGACGGTGTGGTCTACACCGACGCCGTCGGTACGGCGTGGCAGTTCACCCCGGGCACGACTGTCGGCACGTACACCACGCCGGCGGGGCTGCAGCAGACCCTCACGAAGGTCGACAACAGCACCACCCACGAGTACACGTTGAAGGGGTGGACGTCGAACTCGACCACGCACTTCAACCTCGCCGGGCAGCCGACCTCGATCGTGGATCGGAACCAGAACCAGGTCAGCTTCAACACCTCCGACGGGTACGCGCTGACCTCGCTCGTCTCCACCGCGGGCACGACCGGTGCGCGGACGGCGAACTCGTCCTACGCCAACGGCGTGCAGACCTTCTCGCAGACCAGCGGCTCGAGCAGCCGGTCCGTGTCGTGGGCGAAGAACAGCACCGGTGACATCACCACGTACACGGACGCGACGGGTGCGAAGACGACCTTCGCGTACACGAACGGCGACCTGGCCTCGATCACGGCGCCGACGGGCGGGGTGACGACGTTCACGTACGACTCGTCCGACCGGGTCACGCAGGTCCAGCAGCGCAACACCACTGCTGGTTCGCCGGGTACCGCGGTCACCCGGTTCTCCTACGCGGATGACACGACGACGCAGGTCGCTGACCCGCGGTCGGATCAGTCGGCGACGGTCGCTGCCGCGAAGCACACGACGTACACGCTCGATGGCAACGACCTCGTAACAAAGGCCGTTGACCCGGCAAAGCGTGAGCGTTCCAAGACGTACAACCCGGCGAACAACGGGGTCGCGACGTCGCAGGTCGGCGCTGACGGAGCTGCCGGTACCGGCACGACGACGAACAAGTATGACAAGAACGACGGCCAATCGCTGACGCAGTCCCAGTCCAGCTCCGGATCGACATCGACAACGGACTACGCATCAGGCGCGGCGACGGCGTACCTGCCGTCGAAGGTGACCTCGAGCTCGAAGACGTCGACCAGCATCGGCTACGACGGTGTCGGCAACCAGACGTCCTCGCAGTCCGGTAGTGATCCCGCGGCCATGGCCGAGGTGACGTACAACAAGAAGGACGACGGCGACAAGTACGCGTGGGGTGCGGTGAAGACCGCGACCGCCCCGGGCAACAGCGGCAACCCGACGGTGTACGCGTACGACACGAACAACCAGCTCGGGTCGATCACCCCGCCCACCGGCACCAGCCTCGGGGTGCAGAAGTACGCCTACGACGACTTTGGCCGGGTGAAGAACCACACCGACGGTGGCGGTGGGGTCACCACGTACACGTACGACAACGACGACCGGCTCCTGACGACGGAGTTCGACGACGGCACCGCGACGGTGACGAACACGTACGACGGCAACGGGAACCGTCTCACCGAGACCTCTGCCACGGGCACCATCACCAGCACGTACGACCAGCGGAACCGGCTCACCTCCACGGTGAACACCGCCGGCGGGGGCACCGTGTCCTACGGCTACGACCTCGCCGGGAACACCGTCAAGGTCACCGATGAACAGGGCACCGTCACGCACGAGTACGACCCTTCCGAGGTGCTCACGTCGACGACGTACCCGACGAGCTCCGGTACGGCGAAGCAGCTGTACAAGACCGATGACCATGGCCGTCGCACGGATACCTGGCTCAACGCGACGCCGAACGCGGACCCGGCAGAGGATCCGGAGGTGTGGGCTGCGCACCAGAAGCTGACGTACGACAAGTCCGGCAAGGTCACCCGCGTCCAGGCCTCGGCCGACAGTGCCGCCCCGAAGGTCATCGTCGACACCACCTACTGCTACCTCGAGGGTGTTGCCGTCGGTTCGGCGTGCGCGGCGACGGACGGGACGAACGACCGCGATCGGCTGCAGTGGCTGAAGGACAACATCAGCGAGCAGACTACTGAGTACGACTACACCGCCAAGGCTTCCGATGGCACCACCTCGAACACGACTCGTCTGCAGAAGGCGACCCAGGCCGGCGGCGACACGAACAGCACCTGGACGTACACGTACGACTCAGCGGGAAACCGGCTCACCGAGACCGTGTCCGGGGACCGGAGCACGTCGCAGGCGTTGAAGTTCAACGCGGTCGGTCAGATCACCAACAGCGGGTACTCGTATGACGGCACCGGCAATATGACCGCCGCACCTGGCGCGACGTTCGCCTACAACGGTGCGCAGCAGATGACGTCGTCAACGAAGGACGGGAAGAAGACCACCTACACATACGCCGGCGCGGACATGACGCGCCTCCTGTCGCAGCGAACCGAAGACGGCGCCGAGTACCGGTACACGTACGGCAAGGGCCTCACCTCCCGCGAAGTCGTTGATAGTGGCGTTGCCGCCGTGCTCATGGATCCGACAACCGGGCAGCCGTTGAACCTGCGGACCACGGACGGCGCCACGTCGATGTGGGTTCTCGACGGCATCGGTAACCCTGCTGCTGCGATCGCTGACACCGGGGAGAAGGCGTACACCGTCAGCTACGACCCGTACGGGACGGAAGTAGTGACCTACGGTGAGGGCAGCCAGCAGTGGAAGCAGAACCCTTTCGGCTTCAAGGGCGGCATCCGCGCCGGCGAGGACAACAGCCTCACCAAGTTCGGCTATCGCTGGCAGACGGCGACGACAGGTGGTTGGACGCAGCGCGATACCCTCGATGCACCCCTCGACCCAAGCAATGCCAACCGCTACGCATACGCAGCAGACGATCCAATCAACGGCAGCGATCCTTCCGGTCGCGCCTGGGTTGGGCCTTCGTTCAACGTCTGTGCTTTCATCTGCGGCAACGTTGGCGTCAGTTTCAACGACAAGGGCATCGGCGTGACCTATGGTTGGGGACTCGGCCCGCGTGCATCGGCATCCTTCAGTGTTCAGGGTGGCCCCGGCGGGAACACTAATAGCGACAGCACTTCCATCAGTGCAGACGCCGCGTATGGTGGGGGCATCGTCGGCAACGCAAGCCATGAGACCGGTTCTATTTTGGGCTCGGGCTGGAGCGGATCCGGTGCGATCGAGGTCGGCGCAGGCTGGGGTATCTCGGTAGGGCGTCAGTACCAAACACAGTTTGACATTGGATAAGTATGTGGATACCAGGGTTTTTTCTCGGTCCGGCAGTAATCATCGTTGGGATTGTATTGCTTGTAATCCCGAGCAAAGCAGCACAATTCTTCCAGTCCGCCTCACGCCTTAACAGGGATGCGCATCCTGAGCGATTCTCCCCTGGAGTGCTCATTGCGCCGGCAATTGGTGCGATTCTGATTGGAATTGCGGTGCTTCTGATTACGATTTTCCTCAAGCCGAGCTAATCGCTGAAGTATTCTCAAGGGAGAGCGCCTCGTATTAAAGGGGCACTCTCCCTTGACCTCGCTAGTTGCGAAGTCATCGGCGGCATCGACCGGTACAAGAACGGACTCCGCTCCAGCAACACCGACACCGGGCTCACCAAATTTGGCTACCGCTGGCAATCCAGCACCACTGGTGGATGGATCGACCGCGACACCCTCGACGCACCCCTCAGCCCTTCCAACGCCAACCGATACGCGTTCGCAGGAGCGGACCCGATCAACTCCTCGGATCCCTCAGGTAGGTCTGTCGCCGGTGCCGCTGCTAGTGGTGTGGTGAACGGTCTCGGCGTGGCTGCCGGCGCGGTAATCTGTGCGTCTACTGGCGGGCTCGGGTGCCTTCTTGGGGGCGTTGCGGTGGGGGTCGCCTTTGGTGCGGCTGGGGGTGTTGCATCCGAAGCTGTTGAAGGTGGTTCGAATTACGGCCAGAGCGCGCTCGAGGGAGCGGTGGAAGGTGGAGTATCGGGTCTCGTCGGAGGCGGACTCGGAGTTGCTGCGACACGTTTCCTACCCACGAGGCTCTAGGGAGATATTGCCGTGAACGTGACCCTGTTCTGGTTGATCTGGGCAGCATTGGTAGTTGTGGCTGTGTTTGGCCTGTTCCTAATTCTGCTCAGCGCGAGGCACACTGTACGAGCTGAGGGCTTTGGGCGAGTCAGGATGCATCGCGGGCCGGGTGCTTCCGCTTATTGGTCAGGAATGGCGATCCTGGTCGCCGATGTGGTTCTCGTATTCGTATTCGTATTCGCTTACGCATTCTCTGCGTGAACGAGCACCTCCCCGATCCCTCTAACGGTGCAGGGAAGGGTGCAGGCGCATGGAGTCGCATCTCGTGAGTCTACGGTTACGAGGCGTCTCGTCCGTGCTGTGGTCGAACGCGTCAGACCGGTGGTGTTCCGTAGCAATGCGATCTCGCAACTGTGTGTCGCAAGCCGCTCGCTCGATTGTTGTGTTCGACGTTGGTTGCGAGACAGAACCCGTTATGGGCTGAAGCTGATCGGGTACGCGGAGCGACCAGGCGGCACGAAGCAGCTCGCCAGGAACGGTGCGAACGCACGACGGGTGAGGCTCGCCCGTGATTCGGCATGTGCCGACCGGAGGCGCGGTACCAGTGGGCACCGCGCCTCCAGTCCGGGGTGGGCCGGTGTCAGCTCGCGGTGTCCTCGAGCGCGGCGAGCGCGGCCACGTCCTCGGCGGCCAGCACGAAGTCGACGTCGGCGTTCTCGGCGATGCGCGCCGGGGTCGTGGACTTCGGCAGGGGCAGGACGTCCTTCTCGAGCAGGTAGCGGATCGCGACCTGGGCGACGGTCTTGTCGTACTTCGCGGCGATCTCGGCGATCTGCTCGTTCTCGAGCAGTCCGCCGGTGGCGAGCGGGGAGTAGCCCTCGGTCAAGATGTCGTGCTCGCGGTCGAAGGCGGTCGTCTCGTCCTGGGTGTTGCCGATGAACCAGCGGATCTGGTTGGCGTGCGGGACGACGTCCGCGCGGCCGAGCAGGTCCTCGAGGTCGGCGACGGCGAAGTTCGAGACACCGATGCTCTTGGTGCGGCCGGCGTCGTAGAGCTCCTCGAAGACTTTCCACACCTCGACGTTGCCGTCGCGGTGGTCGGATCCCATGTCGCCCCAGGGCCACGGCGCGTGGATCAGGTACAGGTCGACGTGTCCGAGGTCGAGGTTGTTGCTCGACTCCTCGAAGGCGTCGCGGGCGCCCGAGGCCGTCTTGATCTCGGCCGGCAGCTTCGTGGTGATGAAGAGTTCGTCGCGGGGGATGCCGCTGTCGCGGACGGCCTCGCCGACGCTCGCCTCGTTGCCGTACGCCAGGGCGGTGTCGATGTGGCGGTAGCCGAGCTCGAGGGCGGTCTTCGTCGCGTCGTACGCGTCGGAGCCGGACGGGATCTGCCACGTGCCGAAGCCGATCTTCGGGATGTGCAGACCGTTGGACAGTGTGAACGTGTCGATGAGTGCGGGCATGCAGCGGACAGTACGCCGCAACCACACAGCGTTCCGAGGGGCTGCCGGGTTGCATGGCGCCCACCTCGAACGGACGGAAGGACGCCCCCATGCCCCTGAACCCCACCGTGCACGACCGGAAGACCGGTGTCACCCCGCCCGGAGCAGCCGGCGGCTTCGAGCTCGCCCTGCTCGACCGCGGTGCCGATCTGCTGCAGACCTCGGCGCCGCTGCGGGGCTTCGACGTCTACGTGGTCGGCTTCCACTGCGTGAAGGGCGAGCCCGACGTGCAGATGGAGGCGCACCACTTCTGCAAGGTGGTGAACGCCGAGATGCTGCAGTGCGTGCTCTTCGACGGCAACACCGCCGACGCGAACCTGATCGGCATCGAGTACATCGTGTCCGAGCGGCTGTTCGACTCCCTGCCCGAGGACGAGCAGGCGTCGTGGCACCCGCACAACCACGAGGTGTTCTCCGGCGAACTCGTCGCTCCGGGCCTGCCGATCGCGGTGGAGACCGAGCTGATGGGGCACCTGGTGAACTCGTACGGCAAGACGTGGCACACCTGGCACAGCACCCCGATGGGATCGCAGCCCGCACACGACCTGCCGATCGGCGATCCGATGCTCATGTGGTCGTTCAACCGCGAGGGGGAGGTGGACAGCGCACTGCAGCAGGACCGGAACCAGGCGATGCGCACCGATCCGGAACCGCGCAAGGAGTCGCGGGCGAAGTACCTGGACCGCGCCCACCCGCAGCGCGGTGTCGGCGCGATGCGCGACGCCTTCACCGGCACGACCCCGACCCCGGGTGTCGTCGACGCTGACGACGGACGCCCCTGACGACGGACGGGAGGCCCGTGGCGGTGTCGCCACGGGCCTCCCGTCCGGTGTGTGCTGTGGTTCAGCGCGCGGTGCGCGTCCCGATCCGCGGCAGGACGAAGCCGAGCACGATCATCGCGACCGCGAGGAACGCGTGCAGGACGTTGTCGGCGCTGTTGAGCGGCACGAAGTTGGCGGGGTCTGCCATGCCGGCGGTGAACAGGCCGTAGACGAAGAGCACCAGGTAGACGATGCCGCCGACGAGCAGGTACAGGCGGGCGGAGGCGGCGCGGCGGGCGGCGACCAGGCCGACGATGCCGAAGAGCAGGTGCACGATGTTGTGCAGGACGGACACCTGGAACGTGCCCAGGAGCAGGGCCATGGAGCCGTGGCCGGCCATGGACATCGAGCCCATGTCCATGGTGAGTCCGGGGATGAACCCGGCGATGCCGACGATCAGGAAGACGACACCGAAGACGAACGCGCCCCGCTGGGTCCACGTCGAGCCAGAGCCGGTGCGTGCGGTTGCTGCGCTGCTGGTCATGATCAGCCCTCTTTTCTGTACGCGCCGCAGCGTGCGGCGCACATGACATTCGGAGCGCTTCCGCGGTCGGTTTGCAGTGTCGTGCGCTGATGCGTTCGGGGGACAGTGACCCTGTGCCTCCGTGCACGAGCGCTGCCTACCGTCCACGGCACACCACGACGAGAGGAAACACCATGGCAAGTGGAGTCGCAGCAGTCTGGGTCCCGGTCAGCGACATGGAGCGCGCCGTCGCGTTCTACCGCGACACGCTCGGTCTCACCGTCAAGGACCAGTCCGACGACTGGAGCGAGATCGACGCCGGCGGCCTGATGATCGGCCTGAACGGGCGCGAGTCCGCCACTCAGGCGAGCGACGGCGGCGCCGTCGTGTCGTTCCAGCCGGACGGCAGCATCGAGGACGAGGTCGCCGCGCTCAAGGAGCGCGGCGCGGACATCCAGGGCGAGATCAGCGAGCACCCGTGGGGCAAGATCATCCCCTTCAAGGACAGCGAGGGCAACGACCTGCAGCTCTACTCGCCCCCGCAGGGCTGACCCAGCCGGGTGCGGGACGCACCCATGGACGGACGGGAGGCCCGTGGCGACGCCGCCACGGGCCTCCCGTGGCGTTCCGTGGCCGGCTACGCGGACCCGCGCCAGACGACCTCCGTCGGCAACAGCAGACCGCGTGGACCGTCGTCGGCGCCGCCGATCTGCTCGAGGACCTGGTGCGCCGCCTGCTCGCCGAGCAGGCGCGCCGGCTGCCGCACCGTCGACAGCTGCGGGTCGCACCGCAGCGCCCAGGCGCTGTCGTCGAAGCCGACCACGCCGACGTCGCCGGGGACACTCCTGCCGTTGCGCTGCAGCACGTCCATGGCACCGGCGGCGACCGCGTCGGACGCGGCGAACACCCCGTCGATGTCCGGGGCTCGCTCGAGCAGCTCGCGCATGCCCTCGGCGCCGGCGGTGTAGCTGAACAGGGGGTTCCGGGCGACGAGGTCGGGGTCGAAGCGCTCGCCGAGTGCCGCGGTGAACCCCGCCAGACGGTCCTGGCCGGAGTCGCGGTCGAGTCCCGAGGCGAGCATCCCGATCCGTCGTCGACCGGTGTCGATCAGGCGCCGGGTGATCTGCTCGGCTGCGGCGCGGTTGTCGATGCCGATGTACGAGATGTTCGCGGCGTCGGACGGGTGCCCGACGAAGCACGCGGGCATGCCGATCTCCTCGATCGCGCCGGTGATCGGGTCGCCGTCGCGGGCGGACAGCACGATGGCGCCATCGACGAACCCGCCGCGCAGGTACTCGACCACGCGTTCGCTGTCGCGGGCGGAGTCGACCATGATCGTGACGAGCTGCTGGTCGGCGTCGGACAGCACGGCGTTCGTGCCGATCAGGATGTTGCCGATGTTGGGGTCGTCGAGCACCACGACCGAGGGTTCGTGGACGATGAGCGCGATCGCCCCGGATCGCCGGGTGACCAGGCTGCGGGCTGCGGCGCTGCGCACGTAGCCGACGCGTCGGACGGCGTCCTGCACGGCCTCGCGCGCCTTGGGCGACACGTACGGCTCGTCGTTCAGCACCCGTGAGACGGTGCCGCGCGACATCCCCGCTTCGTCGGCGACGTCCTGGATCGTGGCGCGCTGACGAGCGGATCGGACCTCGGACATGGGGCAACCATATCCGGCGCCGAGGAGCCCTCGGAACGCCTCGCAGTTGACAGGATGCAGCCGCTGGTGTTTGATCTGGGAGCGCTCCCAGAAATCTCCGGCCCCGATCGGCCGGTGCGGACTGGGAGCGCTCCCAGAACACTGGGTGGCCTTCGCCGTCGAAGGGGTCGCACACGACCGAGGCGGCCGGGGTCGCCCCGATCAGCGAGGATCGCCGTGACGACCACCACCCTGCCGACGACCGCCACCGGCGCGCTCGGCCTCGGCTCGACGGGCCTCGCGTTCGGGTGCGACTACAACCCCGAGCAGTGGGACCCCGCGGTGTGGGTCGAGGACGTCCGGCTCATGCGTGCGGCCGGCGTGAACCTCGTCGCGATCAACGTCTTCGGCTGGTCGCACGTCGAGCCCCGGCAGGGCGAGTACGACTTCGCCGCGCTCGACACCGTCATCGAGCTGCTGCACGGCGCAGGCATCGGGGTCGACCTGGGCACCGGCACCGCCTCGACGCCGCCGTGGCTCACCACCCGGTACCCCGAGGTCCTGCCCGTCGTCGCCGACGGCACCACCCGCTGGCCCGGTGGCCGCCAGGCGTTCTGCCCGAGTTCCCCGGTCTACCGCGAGCACGCCCTCGCCCTGGTCCGCGCGACCGCCGAGCGCTACGGCGACCACCCCGCCGTGCGGCTCTGGCACGTGTCGAACGAGCTCGGCTGCCACAACGCGCACTGCTACTGCGACGTCTCCGCCCAGGCCTTCCGCGGCTGGTTGCAGGCCCGGTACGGCACGGTCGACGCACTCAACGCCGCCTGGGGCACCTCGTTCTGGAGCCAGCGCTACTCCGCGTGGGAGCAGGTGCTGCCGCCCCGCGCGACGCTGTCGTTCACGAACCCCGCGCAGACCATCGACTTCGACCGGTTCTCGTCCGACGAGCTCCTCGGTCACCACCGTGCCGAGGCCGCCGTCCTGCGCGAGCTGAGCGACAAGCCCGTCACGACGAACTTCATGGTCGCCGCGCACATCACGGCGCTCGACTACTGGTCGTGGGCCGGCGACATGGACGTCATCGCGAACGACCACTACCTGGACCACCGCCTGCCCCGGCCGCACGTCGAGCTCGCCTTCGCCGCCGACACCACCCGTGGCCTGGCCGGCGGCGCCCCCTGGCTGCTCATGGAGCACTCGACGGGTGCCGTCAACTGGCAGCCGCACAACGTCGCGAAGGCCCCGGGCGAGATGCTCCGGAACACCGCGGCGCACATCGCCCGCGGGGCCGACGGGGTCTGCTTCTTCCAGTGGCGCGCATCCGTGCAGGGCAGCGAGAAGTTCCACTCCGCGCTGCTGCCGCACGCCGGCACCGAGTCGCGCACCTGGCACGACGTGGTCGCGCTCGGCGCCCTGGTCGAGCGGCTCGGTGAGCTGCGCGGGTCGCGTGTGGTCGCCGACGTCGCGCTCGTGTTCAGCTGGGAGAACCAGTGGGCCGCCGACCTCGAGGCCCACCCCAGCACCGCGCTCCGCTACCTGGAGCAGGTCCACGCGTTCCACGCCGCGCTCTGGGACCTCGGCGTGACCGTCGACGTCGTCGCCCCCGGGGCACCGCTCGACGGGTACGCGCTCGTCGTCGTCCCCGAGCTGTACCTGGTCCGCGACGAGCACGCGGCCGTCATCGCCGACCACGTCGCCGGCGGCGGGCACGCGATCGTCAGCTGCTTCAGCGGCATCGTCGACGAGCGCGACCGGGTCCGCACCGGCGGCTACCCGGGCGCCTTCCGTGACCTGCTCGGCGTGCGGGTGGACGAGTTCCTCCCGCTCGCCGCGGACGCCACGATCGCGCTGTCCGACGGCACGACCGGCAGCGTCTGGTCGGAGCCGGTCGAGCTGCGCGGTGCGACGAGCGTCGTCGACTACGCCGAGGGCTCGCTCGCCGGCCGTCCGGCCGTCACCCGCAACGAGCACGGCGCGGGGACCGCCTGGTACACGTCCACGGTGCTCGACGCCGGTGCGCTGGGCGGCTTCGTCCACCGCGTCCTCGACGAGGCCGGGGTGCGCGCCGACCCCGCCGTCCGCCCCGGACTCGAGGTCGTGCGTCGCCGGGACGACACCCACGAGTGGGTCTTCCTGCTGAACCACTCCGACCGCACCGTCGAGCACCACGAGGTCGGCCACGAGCTCGTCGCCGACCGCCCCGTCACCGGGACCACCGCCATCGCCCCCGGCGGGACCCAGATCATCCGCACCGACAGGAACCGCTCATGACCACCACCGCACAGTCGCCCAGCGCGACCCGACGACGCCGGGGCGGCGGGTTCCGCTACCGCCGCGCGATCGCGATCTTCGTCCTGCCGTTCGCCGTCCTGTTCACGGCGTTCTACCTGGTCCCCATCCTCTACGCCGTGTGGGAGTCGCTGCAGAAGATCGAGCGGCAGGGCACGTTCGGCGCCCCGACGCAGGTCTTCGGCGGTCTGAGCCAGTACGCCCTGGTGTTCCAGGACGGCGAGTTCTGGAGCTCGGTGCTCCGCGTGCTGCTGTTCGGTGTCGTGCAGGTGCCGGTGATGCTCGGGCTCGCGCTCCTGTTCGCCCTGCTGCTCGACTCCCCGCTGCTGCGCGGCAAGCGGTTCTTCCGCCTGGCGTTCTTCGCGCCGTACGCGGTGCCCGGCGTCATCGCCGCGATCATGTGGGGCTACCTCTACGCCCCCGACCTGTCGCCGTTCTCCGCGGTGACCTCGCGGGTCGACCTGCTGGGCGGCAGCACCGTGCTGTGGGCCGTCGCCAACGTCGTGACCTGGGTCTACGTCGGCTACAACATGCTCATCATCTACTCGTCGCTCCTCGCGATCCCCGCCGAGGTGTACGAGGCGGCGAAGCTCGACGGTGCGTCCCAGCTCCGGATCGCCCTGTCGATCAAGATCCCGCTCGTGGTGCCGGCCATCGTCCTCACCGCGGTGTTCTCCGTCATCGGCACGCTGCAGCTGCTGACCGAGCCGACCGTGTTCCGCCAGTTCACCTCGACCATCTCGTCGACCTTCACGCCGAACATGCTCGTCTACTCGACGTCCTCGGTGCCGAACTTCAACCTCGCCGCGGCGTTCTCGGTCGTCCTCGCCGTCGCCACGTTCGTCCTGTCGATCGGGTTCCTCCGACTGACCCAGCGGAAGGCCGCCGAATGACCGTCAACGCCCCGTCCCCAGGTGACCTCGTCCGCGACGTCGGCCGACCGCTCGAGCCGAACCGGGCCTCCCGTCCGCACCAGCGCGGAGCGCGCGGTCCCCGTGAGAGCGTCATCTCGCGCAGCGCCGCGATGATCGTGATGGGGGTCTTCACCCTCTACTTCCTGCTGCCGATCTTCTGGCTGCTGGTCTCGTCCACCAAGACCGCCGCGAACTTCAACTCGACGTTCTCGCTGTGGTTCAGCGCCACCTCGGTGCAGGACTTCTCCGGCAACCTCGTCGAGCTGTTCACGCGGCAGGACGGCATCTACCTGCGCTGGCTGCTGAACAGCATCGCCTACGCCGGGGTCGCCGGCCTGCTCGGCACCGTGCTCTCCGCGATGTGCGGGTACGCCCTGGCCAAGTACCGGTTCCGCGGCCGCGAGGTGCTGTTCAACGTGTTCCTCGGCGGCGTGCTCGTGCCGGCGACCGCCCTGGCCCTGCCGCTGTTCCTCATCTTCAGCCAGGTCGACCTGACCGACACGTTCTGGTCGGTGTTCCTGCCGAGCATCGTCAGCCCGTTCGGCGTCTACCTGTCGCGGTTGTTCGCGGCGTCGAGCGTGCCGGACGAGATCATCGAGGCCGCTCGCATCGACGGCTCCGGCGAGGTCCGGACGTTCTTCACCGTGGCGGTGCGGCTCATGTCGCCCGCGCTCGTGACGATCTTCCTGTTCCAGTTCGTCGCCGTCTGGAACAACTTCTTCCTGCCGCTCGTGATGCTCCGCGACTCGTCGCTGTTCCCCGTCACCCTCGGCCTCTACACGTGGAACTCGAGCGTGAACCAGTACCCGGACCTGCGCACCCTCGTGCTCATCGGGTCGTTCGTCTCGATCATCCCGCTGCTCATCGCCTTCCTGAGCCTGCAGCGCTTCTGGCGCTCCGGCCTCGGCTCCGGCGGAGCCCCTCGACCCGCACCCCTTCCCGCACCAGCCCTCCCCACACCACATCCGAACGGAAACAGCATGAAGACAACGAAGTTCCTCAGCGTCACCGCGATCGCCGTGGCCGCCACCGTGGCCCTCGCCGGCTGCAGCACCGGCGGCAGCAGCAGCGGCGGCGGATCCGACACCGCGGCCGCCAGCTGCAAGCCCTCGGACGGCAAGGTCACCCTCGACTTCACGACCTGGGTGCCGAACATGGACAAGGTCGTCGCGATCTGGAACAAGGCCAACCCGGACATCCAGGTCAAGGTCTCGATCGTCGCGAACGGCAACAGCGGCACCTACCAGAACTTCTTCAACCAGCTGAAGGCCAAGCAGGCGCCGGACATCGGCCAGGTCGAGTACGACACCCTGCCGGCGTTCCGCGTGCAGGGCGGCCTCGAGGACATCGGCGCGTGCGCCGGCATCAGCGACGCGGAGAAGGACTTCTCCGACGGCCTGTGGAACCAGGTCACGTTCGGCGAGTCGAAGTCGGTCTACGCGGTGCCGCAGGACTCCGGTCCGATGGCGCTGTACTACCGCAAGGACCTGTTCGAGAAGGCCGGTCTCGACGCCCCGAAGACGTGGGAGGAGTACGCCGAGGACGCCGTCAAGATCAAGGCGCTCGGCGGCAACATCACCAACTTCGCCAAGGGCGACGTCAACCAGTTCGCCGGGCTCGTCTCGCAGGCCGGTGGCCAGTGGTTCGAGAACTCGGGCCAGGACTGGAAGGTCAACCTGAACGACGACGCGTCGAAGAAGGTCGCTGACTACTGGCAGGACCTGATCGACAAGAAGCTCGTCAACACCCTGCCGAGCTTCACCGACCAGTGGAACAGCGCCTACGACAGCGGCAAGGACTGGACCTGGGTCTCCGCGGTCTGGGGTGCGAACACCATCTCGAGCGGTGCGCCGTCGACCTCGGGCAAGTGGGCCGTCGCGCCGATGCCGCAGTGGGAGTCCGGCGAGATCAAGTCGGCCGCCTGGGGCGGTTCGTCGAACGTCGTCTTCGCGGGCAGCGAGCACCCGGCCGAGGCGTCGAAGTTCCTGGTCTGGCTGAACACCTCGACCGAGGCGCTCTCCGCACTGAACAAGGAGGCCAACCTGTACCCGGCCTCGACCACCGGTGCCGACCTGCCGGCCCTGACCGAGGGGCTCGACTTCTACGGCGGCCAGAAGATCTACGAGGAGTTCGCCACCGCGGCGAAGGACATCCAGCCCTTCACCTGGGGCCCGACGATGACGCAGACCTACTCGGACGTGTCCGACGGCTTCGGGCAGGCGGCGTCCGGCTCGGGCACGTTGGCCGAGGCGCTCGAGTCGGGCCAGTCCAAGACCATCGCGGCGCTCAAGGCGCAGTCGATCCCGGTCAAGGGCTGACGCACGGCGGCTGACGTCGCGCGGTCCACGCGCTGAAAGCGGACAGGAGGCCCGTGGCGGGATCGCCACGGGCCTCCTGTCGCGTCTCGGGTCGGTTCCAGCCCTACGCGACCGCGATCTCGTTGGGCACGCCCGGCAGTTCGTCGCTCGAGGCGATGACCTCGCCGGTGGTCAGGTCGACCGCGTGGACCTTCTGCTCGGCGGTGTCGGTGACGTAGGCGACGTCGCCCTCGACCTTCAGGGCCGGGTGGGCGTCCTGCCACTCGGCCGGGCCCTCCCACGCGTCGATCACCGGGTACGACTCCAGCTGCTCGCCGGTGGTCTCGTCGAAGGTGTGCAGCGCGCCGTCGGAGCCGAGCACGACGGCCTCGTCGCCGGGGCCGCGGGCCAGGTCGCGGAAGGTGAAGCCGACGCCGTCGGGCATGTCGGCGACGGTGTACTCGCCCGAGGCCGCGTCGATCAGGGCGATCTGGTCGAGCAGGTAGCCCTCGCTGTCGGGGTCGTCGTTGTAGTCGCCGACCGCGACGGACGAGTCCTCGGTGGTGAACAGGTTGCCGGTGCGGCCGTACTCGGTCGGGGCGTCGATCTTCTCGAACGCGCCGTCGTCGTAGACCAGGGCGCCGTCGGTGCAGCCGAACACCGCGACCTCACCCGTGACCGCACCTTCGCCGTGCACGTCGGGGCACTCCTCGGACCGGGCGATCTCCTCGCCGTCGGCGTCCAGGGCGCGCACGCCGGACCGGCTCTCCTCGGTGCCGATGGTCGTCAGGAGCGTGCCGTCCTCGAGCTCGATCGCGACGCCGTGGTGGGCCGCCTCGGACTTCGTCGTCTCCACCTCGGGCAGCTCGGCGCCGTCGAGCTCGGTGTGGTCGAACGTCGTCACGTCCCCCGTGCCGTCGGCGAACAGTGCGGTGGTGTCGCCGTGGACGACCGCGTGGCCGCCGGTGTCGGCGGGGAACACCGCGTCGGTCAGGGCCGGCTCGGCCTGCGTGTCGAGGACCCGGAAGCCCTCGGGCACCGTGACGAGCACGTGGCGTCCGTCACCGGCCGGGTTGACCCGGGTGAAGCCGTCGATCGCGTCGTCGGCCACGACCTGCAGGTCCTGGTCGAGGACGAGGAGGCCACCGTCGTAGGTCAGGGTGATGCGGGTCCCGTCGGCCTTCGGGGTCGCAGTGTCTTCGGACCCGGCGTCGGCGGTGTTCGTCGCGCACCCGGTCAGGGCCAGGGCGGCGGCGCCGAGCAGGGCGGCGGGCCACACGACCCGGAGCGTCTTCGTGTTCGTCATGTCGCTCACTGTATTGATTCTCATTCTCAAATACCAATCGACAGGCCGTCGACGATGGCCTCGGTGTTCGAGCGCATCATCCCGAGGTAGGTGGCGGCGTCGCCGTCCTCGGTGAGGGACTCCGTCGCCAGGGGTCGGATCTCGACGTGCAGGTCGACCTCCTCCGCCAGCACCTCGGCCAGTCGCGCGGGCTGCGAGGCGTCGGCGAAGATCGTCCGGACCCCCGCCCCGTCGATCGCGTCGGCCAGGTCGCGCAGGTCGGCGGCGCTCGGGGAGGCCAGGGTGGTCCCGCTCGGGATCACCGCCCCGATGACCCGGAACCCGTAGTGGTCGGCCAGGTAGCCGAACACGTGGTGGTTCGTGACGAGCGCCCGGCGTTCCTCGGGCACGACACGGAACGCGGTCGTCATCGTGTCGTCCAGGTCGCGGAGCTCGTCCAGGTAGGCGTCGGTGCCGGTCGGCTCGATCCCGGCGTCGCGCAGGTCCTGGTCGAGGGCCTCGACCACGTCGACCATCCGGGCGGGGTCGGTCCAGAAGTGCGGGTCGGGCCCGCTGTCGTCCTCGGTGGTCCACTCCAGCGGGTCGAACGCGTCTCCGGCGGTGGAGACCGGCACGCCGTCCTCGGCCGCCGCCGCGACGTGGCGGGCGACCCCTTCTTCGAGCCCGAGCCCGTTCTCGACCACCAGGTCGGCGCTCCGCAGTCGTGCGGCTTCCTGCGCGGAGACCTCGAACGAGTGGGGGTCGGCGCCCGGGGGCATGAGGACCATGACGTCGGCCTGGTCCCCGACGACTTCGCTGACGACGTCACCGAGGATGTTCGTGGTCACCGCGACGAGGGGGCGGTCGGAGCCTGCGGTGGTGCACCCGGTGGCGACGAGGGCGACGACCGCGGCGACGAGGCCCGCGGTCAGGGCCCTGGTGCCCGTCACAGTCCGACCTCGGCGAAGGCGACGGGGGCGACGGGGAGCTCGATCGTGCGGGCGACCCGGGCGCCGTCGGCGAAGTCGATCTCGTGCACGGTGCCGTCCGCGGGGTCGGCCAGGTAGGCGCGCTGGGCGTCGAGCTGCAGCAGCGGTGCGGGGTCGGTGCCGGTGTCGCCGGCTCGGGCGTCGATCAGTGGTTCGGTCGTGGCGACCTTCCCCGTCGAGGCGGTCACGACGATCACCCGCCCGGAGTCGTCGACCCCGACCACGTGCTCGTCCTCGTCGTCCACCGCGACCACGGCCCGCAGTGGGCGATCGGTCGGCACGAGCCGCCAGGAGCCCTGTCGCACGTCGAGCAACCAGAACCCGGTGGTGCCGGCCAGTCCGGCGACGGTGGGCCGACCGGCACGTGCGGCGAAGGCCGTCGGACGCTCGGCGCCGTCGGGCAGGTCGACGAACGAGGTCTCGCCGGCGTCGTCCACCACGACCGCTCCGTCGGCGCAGCCCACGACGGCGCCGGCGCGGGTGACGATCCCGCCGGCGGGGTCGGTGCACGCTTGCTCAGCGGTGTCGGCGGCGTCGGTCGCCTCGCCGTCCGCGTCGAGCACGCGGACCGTGTCGCCGTCGGCCGCCACGAGCTGCTCGCCCATCGGCAGCAGGACGCTCGCGTCGATCCGGGCGGTCTCGTCGACCTCGCCCTGGCCCAGTGCCTGGCGGTCGAGCACGACGGCCTCGGCCCGGTCCGGCCAGGTGATCGTCGTCATGGTCTCGGACGAGTGCACCGCGACCCGGCCGCCGCCGTCGATCGTGCCGACGACCCGGGGCTCGGCGGCGTAGTAGTGCGTGTGGTCGCCGTGGTCGACCGTCCAGGACCCGCCGTCGACGATCGTGGTGCGGTCGGCACCGCTCGTCACGAGGAACCGGCCGTCGGTCGCCGAGTGCTCCGGTGCGTCCACGTCCTCGAGTTCGGTGGTCTCCTCGGCAAGCAGGTCGTGCAGCGCGGTCGCGCCGGTCGCCGACACGGCCAGGAGGCCCACCTGGGGTTCCTGGGACTCGCTCGCGCCCGCCACGTAACCGTGGGGACGGGCGGTGCCGGTCGAGCTGTCGGCCGACGGGGTGCCCGTGGAACAGGCGGTGACGGTGAGGGCCAGGCCGGTGGCGAGGCCGATGGTGGACAGGAGGCGCGCGGGGGCGCGGCTGGTGGTCGAGTGCTTCATGCTCCCTCTCGAGACGGTGCGGCGGATCGTGGTGCTGCCGGCGCGGCCGCGCGCGCCGGTGTGGGGATCGGGGTGCGCCGCAGGACGACGACGGCCAGGGTGCGCGAGGCCACCACGCTGCCGACGGCGACCGCGGCGATGCTCGCGCCGGCGGCGGTGCCGGCGTGCCAGGAGACGAGCAGCCCGACGAGCACGGCGGCGGCACCGATGCCGGCGCCGAGGAGCATCGTCGAGGCCACGTGCCGGGTCCAGGCGCGGGCGGCGGCCGCCGGCGCGAGCAGCAGGCCCACGACGAGCAGGGTGCCGACGGCCCGGTACGAGGCGACGACCGCCAGGGTGACGAGCCCGATGAGCACGACCTCGGCCAGGTGTGGGTGCAGTCCGAGCGTCGTGGCCTTGCGGGTGTCGAACGCCAGCGCGGTGAAGGGTCGGTGGAACGCCACGGCGACGGCCAGGGCCACGGCTGCGGCGATCGCAAGGCCGCCGACGTCGGCCCGGGTCACGGCGAGGACGTCGCCGAACAGGATGGCGGTGACGTCGGTGGCGAACGACCGCGAGGACGACACGATGATCACGCCGAGCGCGAGCATCCCGACGAAGAGCAGGCCGATCGAGGTGTCGTACGACAGCCGGGCACGACGTCGCAGTGCCCCGATGCCGAGCACCATCACGCCCGCGCTGACCGCGGCGCCGAGCACCGGCGGGATCCCGGTCAGGGTGGCGATCGCGACGCCGGGCAGCATGCCGTGCGAGAGTGCCTCGCCCAGGAACGCCATGCCCCGGACCAGCACCCACGTGCCGACCACGGCGCAGAGGACCGCCGCCAGGGAGCCGCCGACCAGGGCGCGCACCATGAAGTCGACGGAGAACGGATCGGTCAGCCAGGTCACGGTCCGAGACGCTACATGAAAACGAGTATCGATACTGATAGCGTGCTCAGGTGCCTGCGACCGAGCCGACCGAGCCGACCGAGCCCCGATCCGCCGTCCACCTGGACCGCGTGACGGCCGTCCTCGGCGACCGGACCGTCCTCGACGCGCTCGACGTGACGTTCCCCGCCGGGGTCGTCACCGCGCTCACCGGACCGAACGGCTCGGGCAAGTCGACGCTGCTCGACGTGGTCGCGGACGTCGTGCGGCCGACCGCCGGGAGGGTGACGGGCCTCCCGTCCGACGGTGTCGCCTACGTGACCCAGTCCGTGCCGCCGACCACGCTCCCGCTCACCGTCCGCGCGGCCGTGACGATGGGGCGGTGGCGGCACCGCGCGTGGTGGCGGCCGCTCGGACGCACCGACCGTGTGATCGTCGACGCGCAGCTCGAGCGGATGGCGGTCCTCGACCTGGCAGACCGGCCGATCGAGGAGCTGTCAGGCGGGCAGCGTCAGCGCGCGCTCGTCGCGCTCGGGCTGGCACAGCGGGCCGGGGTGCTGCTGGTGGACGAACCGACCGCGGGGGTCGACGCCGAGTCGGCGGCGCTCGTGGTGGCGGCGCTCGCCGACGAGGCCGCGGCAGGGGTCGTGGTCGTGCACGCGGCCCACGACCCCGCCGCGATCGTCGCGGCCGACCGCGTCGTCGCCTTGACCTGACCGATTCCGCAAAACACCGGTGTTCGCCCGTTGAACCGCGGTCTGCACGTGTTCAACGCGCGAACACCGGTGTCTTGCGACCGGTCCCGACCGCCCCCGACCAGTCCCCGACCGGCGTCAGGGGCAGGCGACGGCCACGGGAGCGGTCGGCGTCGGGTCGGCCGCGACCGGCTCGGCGGCAACGTGGTCGGCCGCGACCGGCTCGACCGACGGCACGGCACTCGACTTCCGCAGCCCCATCGCGACGAGCACGACGGCACCGACGATCGCGACCCCGCCGGCCAGCCAGAAGTCGGCAGCCAGACCGAACGACGACACGGCGGCACCACCGAGCACCGAACCGGCGGCGATCGCGAGCTGGATCGTCGTGACGAACAGCGCGAGCCCGGTCTCGGACCCGGCCGGCGACGCCGTCGACATCCACGTCTGCATCCCGAGCGGCAGCGCACCCCACACCAGGCCCCACACGACGAGCAGCACGAAGACCCCCACGACGGAGTGGGCGAGCAGCGGCAGCAGCACGACGGCCGCCGCGAGCACGAACTTCGACGCCCCGATGGTGGCGAGGACACTGCGGTCGAGCGTGAAGCCCGCGGCGAAGTTCCCGACGATGCCCGCGACGCCGAACACCAGCAGCGCGATCGTCACGGTGTCCGGGCCGACGCCGACGAGCTGCTGCAGGTACGGCGCGATGTAGGTGTACGCGGCGAACTGGGCTGCGAAGACGAAGGCCGCCGCGATGAGCCCGACCCGGGCGCGGGGCACGCGGAGCAGCGACCCGAGCGTGGCGAACCGCACCCGCTGCTGCGCGGGGATCTTCGGCAGCATCGCCAGTTGCAGGACGAGCGCGACGAGACCGAGCACCCCGCCGATCACGAAGCCGAGGCGCCAGCTGGCGAGCGACGACACCAGGGCGCCGAGCGGCAGGCTCACGACGGTCGCGACGGAGACGCCGGCGGTGATGAGCGAGGTCGCGCGGATCGTCAGCTCCGGCCGGACGAGTCGCCCGGCGATCCCGGCGCCGATGGCCCAGAAGCCCCCGATGCCGACACCGAGCAGCATCCGTGCGATCAGCAGCACCCAGAACGACGGCGCGATCGCGGCGAGGCCGTCGGCGACCACGAGCAGCACGGTCAGGGACACGAGCACCACCCGGCGGTCGAGTCGCGAGGTCAGGACGGTGACGACCGGTGCCGCGACGGCTCCGACGAGTCCGGTGGCGACGACCATCAGACCGGCGGTGCCGATGCCGACGTCGAGGTCGTCGGCGATGGCGGGGAGCAGCCCGATGGGCAGGAACTCGGACAGGACGAGCACGAACGACCCGAGTGCGACGGACGTGACGCTGAGCCACCCGCGGCGTTCTGCTGACGATGTCATGGGGACATCAAGCCCCGGAGTGCTGCAGTCCATTCCCCTCGGCACCGAGCTCGCTCCACAGGTGCGCGATCGTCGCCGCGCCGTCGAGCAGGGTCCGCAGGTCGATGCTCTCGTCACTGGAGTGCCAGTGGTCCTCCGGCAGTCCCGTGCCGACGAACAGGACGGGGACGTCGAACACCCGGCCGAGCAGCTCCGCGGGACCGCCCCCGGCGTTGCCCATCCGCCCGGCGGTCTCGGTGCCGTGCCCGAGTTCCATCGCCCGCACGAGCGCGTCGAGCTCGGGGCCCGACGGGGTCACGTACGGATCCTGGCCGGTCTCCTCGGGGATCGTCAGCTCGTAGGCCACCCCGTCGGGCATCGTGTCCCGGACGAACCGGCGCAGCTGCTCGGCGACGGCCTGCACGCGCTGCCCCGGCACGGTCCGGATGCTGATCTCGGCGGTGGCTTCGCGCGGGACCACGGCTCGTGGGAACCCGGTGGGGTCGCCTGCCAGCAGGGTCAGCACCTCGATCGAGGGTCGTGCCCAGAGGCGCTCCTCGACCGAGTACCCCGCCTCGCCGGTGATCGCTCCGGTCTCGGTGCGCTCGACCCAGACGTCGGGATCGAAGTCGAGTGCCTGCAGCTCGGCACGGCGTTCGTCCGTGAGCGCGTCGACGTCGTCCAGGAACCCGGGGATCGTGATGCGGCCCTGGTCGTCGTGCAGGGCCGCGAGCACGGTGACGAGCGCGTGCACCGGGTTCGGCGCGGGGCCGGACACGGCGCCGCTGTGGACGTCGCGTGCGGGCCCGGTGACGGTGAGGGTCGCGCCCGTCATGCCACGCATCGACGTCACGACGGCGGGGTTGCCGGCCTTCCACTGCAGGGTGTCCGAGAACACGACGACGTCGCACGCCAGCCGCTCCTGCTCGGCGTCGAGCAGGTCGGCGAAGTGGCTGGAGCCGAGCTCCTCTTCTCCTTCGACGAGGAACTTGAGGTTCACGGCCGGGGTGCCGTCGGGTCGGGTGGCGAGGTGCGCGCGCAGCCCCCACAGGTGGGCGAGCACCTGTCCCTTCGCGTCGGACGCCCCTCGCCCGTACAGGCGTCCGTCGCGGAACGCGGGTTCCCACGGTGAGGTCTCGTGCCACTCCTCGGGCTTCGCGTGCCGCACGTCGTGGTGGCTGTAGACGAGCACAGTCGGCAGCGCCGGGTCGACGAGCAGTTCGGCGTACACGGCCGGTGCGGGACCGGCCTGCAGGATCTCGGTCTCGAGGCCGACCTCGCGCATCGCTCCGGCCAGCCAGTGCGCGGACCGGTCGACGTCGATCGCCCGTTCGGGTTGCGATGCGACGGACGGGATGCGGACCCACTCGCTGAGTTGCCGCACCAGGTGCTCGCGGCGCTCCTCGAGGAACCGCGCGACCTCGGCGCGACGGGTGTCGGGTTCGGTGCTGTCGGTCACGGGAGCGGACACGGTTCTCCGTTCGGTCAGGTGGTGTCGACCGTAGGAGCGGGTCCCTCCGGGTGGTCACGGATTGGCCTGGAGGCGCGGTGCGCGTCCGCCACGCGCCGCACCACCGACCCGGTGCGGGTCCGGAGCGCGGTGTGGGTCCGGGGACCCGGTGCGGGTCCGGGACGACTCAGGCGTCGAGCGCGCGCCGCGCGGCCGCGACGACCTCGGCGTCGGTGACGAAGTGCGCGGAGCCGTCGTCCCCGGCGCCCATCGGCACCCCGGCGTGCGCGCTGTCCGCGGCCGGTCGCTTGGCCGACAGGTGCACGGCGGCGGCACCGGTGGCGAGCAGCGCGCGGACGTCGGCGGGGGTGACCCCGGCGCCGGCCATCACCTGCACGGGCCCGGCGGCCTCGACCATGCGTGCGATCGTCTCGGCGCCGGCGACCGCGGTGGGGGCGGCCCCCGAGGTCAGGACGCGGGTGAACCCGAGCGCCGCGAGCGACCCGGCAGCGGCGACGGGGTCGGTCGCGTGGTCGATCGCACGGTGCAGGGTGACCTCGGCGGTGGCGCTGACCGAGCGGGCGGCGTCCACGAAGCGGCGGAGGGCGTCCTCGTCCAGGGTCCGGTCGGGGCGCAGGGCACCGACCACGACGCCGGCGGCCCCGGAGCGCAGGACCGTGCGGACCTCGCGCACCATGAGCTCGACCTCGTCGGGGGAGTGCACGAACCCGCCCGGACGGCAGCGGACCAGCGCGTGCGCCGGGATCCCGGTCTCGTGGGTCGTCTCCACCAGGGCCTGCGACGGGGTGAGCCCGCCGAGCTCGAGCCCGACGCAGAGTTCGACGCGGTCGGCACCGCCGTCCCGCGCGGTGATCGCACCCGCCGGTGAGGTGACGGCGATCTCGAGTGCGGCGGTGGTGCTCATGCAGGGGCTCCGAGCGGTTCGTTGGAGGCGGGGACGATGCGGGCGCGGAGGTCCGGTGCCGTCGGGAACACTCGATCGTAGGGGAACATCGGGCGCTCGATCCTGTGGTGCCCGAGGCGCAGCAGGTCCTGGTCGACACCGCCCGGGGTGAGCGCGAGCATCCAGTCGGCGGACATGTCGAACAGCTCCGGTTCGAGGTACCCGATCTTCACGATGACGACGTCCGCCTGCCGCGGCGCCAGGTCGAGGTCGGTGAAGTCGTGCTCGTGGTGGTAGGGCTTCCGCAGCTTGGTCAGGATCGCGAAGACGCTGCCGACCTGCAGCACGACCTCCGTCTCGGCGTCGCGGTCACCGTGCTTGATCGCGTGCACCCGGCCGGTCATCGTGATCGGACCAGCGTGCACGTCGTCGACCTCGGCGCCGGCGGTCACGGTGATCGTCGCACCGACGCCGGCGTCCACCGCAGCGGCGACGGCGGCCGGTCCGGGCACGCTCGCGTAGATGACGGTCGGGCCCGACGGGTCCTGGAACTCCGGGCGGGCGAGCACCTGCGTCAGGCCCCAGGTCATGTCCCCGGAGCCGCCGGCCGTCGGGTTGTCGCCCGAGTCCGAGACGAAGTACGGCTTCGCGGCGCCCGGGGCGAGCGCGGCGTCGAGGCACTCGTCGAACGTGCCGGTGGGGGCGACGAACACGAAGTCCTCGCGGACGTCCCAGAACGCCGCCGCGAGCCGCTCGGCACCGGCGGCGACGGCGACCTCGTCCCACCCGGTGACGACGGTGACGGCCTGGTCGCGGGGCTGGTCGGCCCACGCGTACCCGACCCAGATCGCGGCGTCGAGCACGCCCTCGGTCTGCTCGACGAGCGGGACCTGCGCGTACAGGGACTTCGCCGGCTCGAGACGGGTCGAGGTCTGCTCGCCCGGCAGCAGGACGGGGATCGGGATCCAGGCCTTCACGGGGCGCTGCGCACCGACGGGTCGTTCGGTGAGCACGTCGACGAGGTTCCGGACGGCGCGCTCCTTCGTCTCGAGGGTGTCCTCGTGCGGGGCCATCCGGTAGCAGGTGACGAGGTCGACCCGGTGGGCGAGCTCGCGCGTGACGTTGCCGTGCAGGTCCATCGACGCGGACACGATGACGTCGGGGCCGACGACCTGGCGGATGCGGCCGAGCAGGTCCGTCTCGGCGTCGTCGAGTCCCTCGACCACCATCGCGCCGTGGATGTCGTACCAGAGCCCGTCGACCGGACCCAGCGCACGCAGCCGGTCCACGATCTCGTCGGCCAGGGTTTCGTACGATGCCCGGTCGACGATCCCGCCGGGCAGCGCGTGCCCGATGAGCGCCCCGCGGAAGTCCGCCCGGTCCGCCATGGTCGCCAGGAACGGGTACCGGGCGACGGCCTCGTCCCCGCGGTCCGGGTGGAACGCGGGGGCGTGCGTCCGGGTCGGTGTGAACGTCGACGTCTCGATGGCCAGGCCGGCGATCGCGATGACCGGACGACGGGCGCCAGCGGGGGCGACGGGGACGGCGGGGGTGACGGGGCCGGTCTCAGACACGGACGCTCCTGTTCCTGGTGGTGGACTGGGGGATGGGTGCGGAGAGCTCCTCGAGCGAGGCGGCGAGGCCCCGCTGCAGCGCGAACTGCCCGGCGCCGACGAGCCCGGCATCGGCGCCGAGCGACACCGGCTCGATGGCCAGGTGCTGGGTCATCAGCGGGTGGCAGCTCTCGTAGAGCTGGCTCCGCACGGCGGCGATGAACGGGTCGAGGGTCGACAGGATGCCGCCCAGGTACACGGCGTCCGGGTTGAAGAAGTTCACGTTGGCGGCGAGCACCTCGCCCAGGTACCTGCCCGCCATCCGAACGGCACGGGTGGCCTCGGGATGCGCGTCCGAGGCGAGCCGGACGACGTCGGCGGTCGAGGCGACGTCGACCCCGGCGTTCGACAGGATCCGGACCAGGGCGGCCCCGGACGCCACCGTCTCGAGGCAGCCGGTGTTGCCGCACGAGCACGGGGTGTCCCCGGCGGCGTCGATCCGCACGTGCGTGATGTCCCCGGCGGCCCCCGTCGACCCGCGGTAGAGCCGACCGTCGATGACGATGCCCGCGCCGATCGCCGACCCGGCCTTGATCGTGATGGTCTGGCGTCGAGCAGGGTCCTGCACCGTCTGTTCACCCGCCGCCATGCAGTTCGCGTCGTTGTCGACGATCGCCGGCAGGCCGAACCGGTCGCTCAGCCACGCGGCCACGGGGAACCCGTTCCACCCCGGCATCCGGCTGGGCAGGTCCACGACGCCGGCGACGACGTCGACGGGCCCCGGCAGGCTGAGCCCGACGCCCCGCAGTCCCTCGCGACCACGGTCGTCGGCGAGCCGCTCGAGCAGCGCGGCCAGGCGCTGGAGCCCGGCGGTCGGACCGTCGGAGAGCGCGAACGGGACGTTCGCGACCGACTCGAGCGCGCCTCCTGGCAGGACCACGCCGATGCGCGCGTGCCCGCCACCGACGTCCGCGGCGACCGCGTACTCGTCGACGCCGCCGATGCGGAGCACCTTGCGGGGGCGACCGCCGGTCGAGACGTCGGTGCCTTCCTCGGCGAGGATCCCGTGCTCCAGGAGCTGGCCGACGACGTGCGAGACGGTCGAGGGAGCGGCTCCGAGCACCTTCGCGATCTCGGTCCGGCTGGCGGCCTGCCCCGAGGCGACGAGCTCCAGGACGCGGGCGCTGAGATCGGCCACGACTTTCTCCAATCCGGGCGGAACGGGAACGGAACACCGGTCGGTGGTCCGTTCTGCCGCGAGCCTACGGGGCGGATCGAGCAGTCCACCCTTTCGTCCGTTCCGCAGTAACGCAGTTTTTACATCGAGATGTTTGTTTTTCCAATCGCTTTGGTCCTTGACTGTCCTCGTGCCGCTCGGCACCCGTGCTCCACCTCCCCGAAGTCCCTCGCACAAGGAGACACCGCATGTCCAAGCCCCGTCGCTGGGCGCTCCTCACCGGAGCTGCGATCGCCGTGAGCGCGCTGCTCGCCGGCTGTTCCGGAGGCGGCAACGCCTCGCAGGGATCGACCGACGAGATCGACTACGCGCTCCCCGCCAACTTCACGCCGAACTGGATCCTGCCGATCGGCACCGCCGCGCACCTCAACACGAACAACGGCTCCATCGCCCAGTCGCTGTACGAGCCGCTCGTCGCGTACGACGGGTCCACCGGCAAGATCGCGTGGAACAAGGCCGGCTCCGTCGCCACCGACGCGCAGTTCGCCGACGACGGCAAGAGCGTCACCATGACGCTCGGCGACCGGCACTGGTCGGACGGCGAGGCGATCACGAGCCGCGACGTCGGGTTCTGGTTCAACCTGATCAAGGCGAACAAGGACCAGTGGGGCTCGTACTCCAAGGGCAAGGCGCCGGACAACTGGACGTCGTTCAAGGCCGTCGACGACACGCACTTCACCATCACGTTCGACAAGGCCTACAACGCGGACTGGATGCTCGCCAACCAGCTGAGCCACATCATCCCGCTGCCCCAGCACGCCTGGGACAAGACCAGCGCGACCGCGAAGGTGACCGACGCCGACGAGACCACCGCCGGCGCGAAGCAGGTGTGGAAGTACCTCAACACCGCCGCCGGCAAGATCTCCGACTACGCCACCGACGACCTGTGGAAGACCATCTCCGGCCCCTACGGCGTCAAGACCTTCACCACGGCCGGCAAGGTCACCCTGACCGCGAACGAGAAGTACGACGGTGGTGAGAAGCCGTCGATCACCACGGTGAACCTGCTGCCCTTCACCACCGCCGACGCCGAGGTGAACGCCGTCCGTTCGGGCGAGGTCGACTACGGCTACATCAACGCCACCGACATGGACCAGAAGTCGTCCTTCACCGGGAAGGGCTACGAGGTCGAGCCGTGGACCGGCTGGGCGATCACGTACATGCCGTACAACTTCAACAACCCGACGATGGGCGCCGTCTTCAAGCAGCTGTACGCCCGTCAGGCCGTCCAGATGTCGATCGACCAGACGTCGCTGTCGAAGGTCGTCTTCAACGGCACCGCCACCTCGACGTACGGTCCGATCCCGCAGGCGCAGGAGTCCGACTACGTCTCCGACGTGCAGAAGTCGAACCCGTACCCGTTCAGCACCTCGAAGGCCAAGGACCTGCTGACCAGCCACGGTTGGAAGGAGCAGGGCGGCACGATGGTCTGCACCGACCCGGGCACGTCCGCTAGCCAGTGCGGCGAGGGCGTCGAGCAGGGCACGAAGTTCTCGATGCAGGTGCTGTCGCAGTCCGGTTCGACCGTGACCGACAACATGATGAGCGCGATCCAGTCCTCGCTCGCGAAGACCGGCATCGACTTCACCATCAAGACGGCACCGGTGTCGAGCGTGCTGTCGCAGACCCCGACCTGCACCTCGGACGAGGCCAGCTGCGACTGGGACCTGTCGTTCTTCGGCACCGCGGGCAGCTGGTACTTCCCGGCCTACCCGACCGGTGAGTCGCTCTTCCAGACCGGCGGTTCGGCGAACTTCGGCAGCTACTCGAACGAACAGGTCGACTCCCTGATCGACGCGACCACCACCTCGACCGACGCCACCGCCGTGCAGGACTACAGCGCAGCGGTCGCGAAGGACCTTCCGGTGATCTGGCTGCCGAGCCCCGACTACCAGATCTCGGTCGTCAAGAAGGGCCTGTCCGGCTTCGACCAGGACTCGCTCGCCAACTTCCACCCGGCCCAGTGGAAGTGGAACAAGTAAGACCGTGACCACGGACGGGAGGCGCGGTGCGCGTCCGACGCGCCCCGCGCCTTCCGTCCCTCGCACGTCTCCAATCCGACCATCGGAAGCCGCATGACCACAGCTCTCTACCTCACCAGGCGCGTCCTGCAGGCGCTCGCGGTGATCCTCATCGTCACCGTCGTGGTGTTCTGCCTGCTGCACGCGCTGCCCGGCGGCCCCGCCCGCGGCGTGCTCGGCGTCTCCGCGACCCCGACGCAGATCGCCCAGTTCAACCAGGCGCAGGGGCTCGACCAGCCGCTGCCCGTGCAGTACCTGCGGTTCCTCGGTCGTCTGCTGACCGGCGACCTCGGCACCTCGTACACGCTCAACGAGCCGGTCTCGCAGCTCATCGCCGAGCGCCTGCCGAAGACCCTCGTGCTCACCGGCATCTCCGCGGTGCTCGGACTCGTCGTCGCGATCCCGGTCGGGATGCTCCAGGCGGCCCGCCGCAACGGAGCGGTCGACTACGCCGCCACCGCCCTGGCGTTCGTCTTCTACTCGACGCCGGCGTTCTTCCTCGGTCTCGTCCTGATCATCGTCTTCAGCCAGCAGTTGCCGTGGCTGCCGTCCCAGGCGCCGAGCGGCACCACCCTGGCCGAGGTGTTCCAGGACCCCGCCGGACTCGTGCTGCCCGTGGTGACCGGAGCCCTCGCGATGATCGCGGTGTTCAGTCGGTACATGCGCGCCTCGACGCTCGAGAACCTGCAGGAGGACTACGTCCGTACGGCCCGTGCCGGCGGCGCCTCGACCGCGACGATCCTGCGTCGGCACGTGTTCCGGAACTCGCTGACCCCGGTCGTCGCGATGCTCGGGTACTACCTGCCGGTGCTGTTCGGCGGCGCCCTGGTGACCGAGCAGCTGTTCAACTACCCCGGCATGGGGCTGCTGTTCTGGAACGCCGCACAGTCCTCCGACTACCCGACGCTGCTCGGCTGCGTGCTCGTCATCTCCATCGCGACCGTCATCGGCACCCTGCTCGCCGACGTCGCACAGTCCTTGATCGACCCGCGAGTGAAGGCGAGCCGCGCATGACCGCCGTCCAGATGGCCCCCGAAGCCCCGGGCGCCCCCGTCACCGTCGCGGCCACCGGGTTCCGGCTCGCCGCCCGCCGGTTCCGGGGCAACACCCTCGCCGTGATCGGCCTCGCCCTGATCGTCGTCATCGTGTTGTTCTGCTTCGTGGGCCCGTTCGTGTACCCGACCGACCAGACCCACACGCTGCTCGAGCAGGCCAACCAGGGCCCGAGCGCCGCGCACTGGCTCGGCACCGACGCCGTGGGCCACGACGTCCTCGGTCGCCTGATGTACGGCGGCAAGGTCTCCCTGATGGTGGGCATCGCCGCCGGGGTCCTGGCCACCGTCGTCGGCACGCTGTGGGGCTCCGTCGCCGGGTACGTCGGCGGCTGGGTCGACGCGCTGATGATGCGCGTCGTCGACGCCGGCATCGCGATCCCGGCCCTGTTCATCCTGCTCGTCATCTCGGCGATCACGAACCCCGGGGTCGGCGGCCTCATCGTCATCCTCGGCCTGGTGTCGTGGCTCGTGCCGTCCCGCCTGATCCGCGCCGAGACCCTGTCGCTCAAGAACCGCGACTACGTCCTGACGCTGCGCGCGATCGGCGGTTCGCACGCCCGCGCGATCGGCAAGCACCTGCTGCCGAACTCGGTGTCGACGATCGTCGTCGCGGCGACGTTCCAGGTCGCCGACGCGATCCTGCTGGTCGCCTACGTCTCGTACCTCGGGCTCGGCGTGCAGCCGCCCGCGACGGACTGGGGCGGCATGCTCTCGGCGGGTCTCACCGCCGCCTACTCCGGACGCTGGTGGCTCATCGTGCCGCCGGGTCTGGCCGTGATCCTGGTCGTCTGCGCGTTCAACGCGGTGGGCGACGGACTGCGGGACGCCTTCGACGTACGGGGCCGCTGATGACGACCGAACCGATCCTCGAGACGACCGACCTCGGCGTCACCTTCAGCACCGAGTCCGGCACCGTCGACGCCGTGCGGGGGGTGTCCCTGTCGGTCGCCCCCGGCGAGACCCTCGCCCTGGTCGGCGAGTCCGGCTCCGGCAAGTCCACCGTCGCACTCGCCGCGATGGGGCTGCTCTCCGGCAACGCGACGGCCTCGGGCAGTGCCGTCGTCGCCGGGCACGAGGTCGTCGGTGCACCCGAACCCGCGCTCCGGGCACTGCGGGGCTCGACCGTCTCGATGGTCTTCCAGGAGCCCGCGACCGCCCTCGACCCGCTCACCCGCGTCGGTGCGCAGATCGCCGAGGTGATCCGGAACCACCGTGACGTCTCCGCGTCCGCCGCCGCGGCCGAGGCCGTCGACCTGCTCCGTCGCGTCGGCATCCCCGACCCCGAGTCGCGCACCCGGTCGTTCCCCTTCCAGCTGTCGGGTGGGCAGCGCCAGCGCGTGGTCATCGCGATGGCGATCGCGAACGCGCCGAAGCTGCTCATCGCGGACGAGCCGACCACGGCCCTCGACGTGACCGTGCAGGCCGAGATCCTCGAGCTGCTCCGTGCGCTCGCCGTCGAGACCGGCACCGGCGTGCTGCTCGTCACGCACAACATGGGGGTCGTCGCGGACTTCGCCGACCGGGTCGCGGTCATGCTCCAGGGCGAGATCGTCGAGACCGGCGGGGTCGAGGACGTCCTGCTCCGCCCCGAGCACGAGTACACCAAGCGGCTGCTCGCCGCGGTGCCGCGGCTCGACGTGGCGGGCGATCGTCCGTCGGCTCCCGTCACCGACACGGGGACCGAGACGGCCGGGAGGCCCGGTGCGGCCCCGGTGGTCGACCTGCGGGACGTCTCGGTGACGTTCGGGCGCGGGGCGCGTGCCGTCCACGCGCTCGCGGGCATCGACATCGCGGTGCACGCCGGTGAGACCGTCGGCCTGGTCGGCGAGTCCGGCTCCGGCAAGTCGACCGCGGCCCGGGTGGCACTCGGGCTCATCAAGCCGACGTCCGGCACGGTGTCGCTGTTCGGGCAGGACCTGCGGACCGCGAAGGGCCGTGACCGTCGTGCCCTCCGCTCCGGCATCGGCGTCGTGCTGCAGGACCCGGTGGCGTCCCTCGACGCCCGGATGTCCGTGGCCGAGTGCATCGCGGAACCCCTCGCCGTGCACCGTCGCGGGATGTCCTCGGCCGACCGCCGTCGCCGCATCGACGAGGTGCTCGACGCGGTGCGGCTGCCACGGACCCTGGCGTCCCGTGCGCCGCGTGAGCTCTCCGGCGGGCAGCGGCAGCGGGTCTCGCTCGCCCGGGCGCTGGTGCTCGAACCGCGGTTGCTCGTCGCCGACGAACCGACCTCGGCGCTCGACGTCAGCGTGCAGGAGACCGTGCTCGAGGTCCTCGGCGAGCTGCAGGACGACCTGGGGTTCGCGTGCCTGTTCGTGTCACACGACCTGGCCGTCGTGCAGCACTTCGCCGAGCGCGTCGTGGTGATGCGCCAGGGCGTCGTCGAGGAGCAGGGCACCACCGGCACGACGCTGCTGCACCCCACCACCGACTACACCCGGCGGTTGCTCGCAGCGGTACCGGTGCCCGACCCGGTCCTGCAACGGCAGCGTCGGACCGCGCGCCTCGCCTCGCTCGCGGCGGTGACCGCGTGACCCGGGTCCTGGCCGGGGTCGACGTCGGCGGCACCAACACGAAGGTCGTCCTGACCACGCCCGACCTCGAGGTCATCGACCGCCTCGACCTGCCGACGCCCGCGCACGCGGGCGGGGCGGCGATCGTGACGGCCGCACTCGGGGCCGTGACGGGTCTGCTCGAGACGCACCGGGCCTCCTTGGCGGGTGTCGGGGTGGGCGCGGCCGGTGTCGTCGACCGGACCACGGGAACCGTCCTGGTCACCGGCAACTCGTTCACCGGCTGGGCCGGGTACGGCGTGACCCGGGCGGTGACGGACGCCCTCGGCGTCCCCGCGACCCTCGACAACGACGTGAACGCGTTCCTGCTCGGCGAGATCGCCACCGGCGCGGTCGTGGGGGAGTCCGACGTGCTCGGCATGACCCTCGGTACCGGCGTCGGCGGTGCGCTCGTGCTCGACGGACGGCTCTTCGCCGGCCCGCGCGGCGCCGCCGGTGAGATCGGCCACGTCCCCGGCTTCGGCGACGCCCGGTGCACCTGCGGACAGACCGGGCACCTGGAGACCATCGCGGGCGCACGCGGCATCGCCGACCGCTACGCCGAGCGCTCCGGGCGGATGCTCTCGGCACGGGACGTCGCCGTCGCCGCGCGCGGCGGAGATGCCGACGCGGCCGCCGTCTTCGCCACCGCGGGGTGGGGCCTGGCCCGTGCCGCACTGCTGACCGCGGGGATCCTCGACGTCACGACCGTCCTGATCGGCGGCGGGATCGCACGGTCATGGGACCTGCTCGAACCGGCCATCACGGCGGCGATCGCCGCGGAACCGCCGGTCAGCGGGGCGACGATCCGGCTCGCGCAGTCGACGCTCGGGTCCGACGCCGTCGCACTCGGCGCGGCGGCGCAGGTGCGAGCGCGCGTGCTGGAGCCGGAGACCGCGTAGCGGGGGACCGCCAGGGTCAGGGCACCCAGACGACGATGCCGCGCAGGTCGTGGAGCACGGCGGCGAGCCCGGCGCGCAGACCACGGGCCGCGCGGTCCTCGGTGAAGGTCTCGGGGTCGTAGTGGCTCGACGGGCCGAGGCCTTCGCCGCGGAACCCGCCGCCCGTCCAGTCCGCCGCCGTGACGTTCGACGTCGGCTCGGCGATCTCGGCACCGACGACCAGGAACTGCTGGTGGAGCGCGGTCGGCGAGACGGCCGCGAGCGGGTCGACCATGTGGTTGCCGACGGTGATGACCAGGTCGGGCTCGGCGTCGACGGCGCGCAGGACCGCGGCGATGCGGTCGTCGGCGTCCTTCGCCGAGACCGGGGTGACGGTGACGTCCTCGTCCGCGGCCCACGACTCGACGGCGTCGAGCAGGGTACGGGTCGGGGCGTCGGCGGCGTCACCAGCGTCGGAGAGCAGCACGACGTCGTAGCCGGTGGGGGCGTGCACACCGGACCACGAACCGGGCTCCGGGTGGATGGTGGCCTCGGGCGCCGGCGGCTGGTCGGGGTCGGAGAACCCGGCGCCCAGGACCCCGGCCGAGGCGTGCGCCGACGCGGTCGCCGTCGGGCCGGCGCCGCCGGTGGTGCCGTCCGACGCCCCGGAGCAGCCGGCCAGCAGGACGGCGCCGACACCGGCGAGGGCGACGGCGGTCAACAGGACGGTCGTCCGGGTGGCGATGCGGGTCACGGCACCATGCAAGCACGCCCGACGGCCGCCCCGGGCCGGTCGGGGGACCTGTCCAACACCCGTCCCGCCGCTGGTCACCGGTTGTTCACCTGCCGGTCGTCTGCGGGCCGGATCGTCTGCGCGTGCCCTCCGGAACCACCGCCGCGCTCCTGCGCGCCCGCCCTGCCCACTCGTCTCCCGCGTCCGCGCTCGTCGCACGGGTCGTCGCCGCGCTCGTGCTGCTCGGGGTGGTCGTGATCGGTGTGCTCGCGGGGGCGGCGCCGGCGTCGGCGCACGGCTTCAGCTCGGTCGTGTACGCCGACGTCACGTCCACGGAGCCGACGGTCGTGCAGGCGGAGCTCGGGCTCGAGTACGACCTGATGCTCGTCTCGGTGGCCACGAGCGAGCACGACGACACGCTGCACGAGCAGGGGCAGACGGCCTGGGACGATGGGGACTTCCCGGGGATGGTGACGGCTGCCGAGGCGCACACCGACGCGATCGGGAAGTACGTGTTCGACCGCTTCACGGTGACCGGAGCCGGCGGGCAGGCCTGCACGGGCACGCTCGACGACACCGTCACGGTCGATCTGCAGGACGAGGTGCCGTACGCCCACGTGACCGCGGACTTCACCTGCCCGGAACCCTCGGAGACGCAGTCCGGGCACGTGGTGTCGTCCGAGCTGTTCCCCGACGACGAGACCTTCGTGCGCGACACCAAGACGATCGTCACCTACGACGTCGACGACCGGACCGGTTCGGCCACCCTCGACGCCTCCCAGCGCACGTTCTCGACCGAGCAGTCGGCGGGCGAGCGCTTCTGGGAGTTCTTCCGCCTCGGCGCCGAGCACCTGCTGACCGGGATCGACCACATCCTGTTCCTCGTGGCGCTCATCGCCGGGTCGCGTCGACTGCGCGAGGTCGTCTACACGGCGTCCGCGTTCACGATCGCGCACTCGATCACGTTCATCCTCGCCGCCCTCGGAGTGGTCAGCCCGCCCGCGATCGTCGTGGAACCGCTCATCGCGCTGTCGATCGCCGCGGTCGCCGGCTGGTACCTGTGGCGGCTCTGGCGTCGTCGATCGCGGGCCGACGAGCTGGTGGTCGGTGAGCACGGACACTTCTCGCTCGATCGTGCCGGGTGGACCCGCCTGGCCGTCGTCTTCGCCTTCGGGCTCATCCACGGGCTCGGGTTCGCCGGGGCGCTGGGCATCCACGAGGCGTTCTCGTGGCAGCTGCTCGTCTCGCTCCTGATCTTCAACGTCGGCATCGAGGCCGTGCAGCTCGCGATCATCGTCATCGTGTTCCCGCCGCTCTCACTGCTGCGGCGGAAGGCACACCGGGCGTCGCTCTGGGTGACGGGCGCCGTGACCGCCGGCGTGTTCGTGATGGGGATGATCTGGTTCGTCGAACGGCTGGCGGCGGGCTGACGGTCGCAAGGGAACGTCGACAGGTCGAGCTCGTTCCTGAACAGCGACGAACCGTCACTCAGCGTTCACCAAGACGTTTTGCGGTGCATGCAGAGTCTTCCGTGCTGCACCATCCCACGTCTGAGAAACGGACCCACATGAGTCTCCTGTCCGGCGCCACTACCCGGCGCAGAACCACCACCCTCCGCGTCTGCGGAGCCGTCCTCGGGGCGGCGCTCATCGCCGGTGCCTCGATGGTCGGGACGAACGCCGCCACCGCTGCGACGAACACCCCCACCACCAACATCTCGACCGGTGGCCCGATCCACATCCTGCTCGGCGTCGGCGCGACCGAGAGCCAGCGCATCGCCTCGTGGTACTTCCCCACCAACGTCGCGCAGTCGCTCGAGATCCAGAAGACCGCGTCCATGACGGACGGTGGCTTCACCGACGCCAAGCAGACGATCGCCGCGTCGAAGGCCGCGAACACTGCAGCCGACACGAGCGCGACCGACTCGAACACCAAGAGCATCCCCGGCATCGCCGCCGAGTCGGGCTACATCAACGCCCACGCGACCATCTCGGCCCTCGAGCCGAACACCTCGTACACGTACCACGTCGGTGCGGCGGACGGTTCGGCCTGGTCCGCGTCGTACACCTTCACCACGAAGAGCTTCTCCGGCGACTTCGACTTCCTGTTCTTCGGCGACCCGCAGATCGGATCGTCGGGCTTCACCGACGACGACGGCGCGGGCTGGGCGGACACGCTGAAGTACGCCACGTCGACCGAGCCGGACGCCGAGCTCCTGGTCTCCGGTGGCGACCAGGTCGAGCACGCCAACAACGAGTACGAGTGGGGCGCCTTCGCCGACAGCAGCGACGTGCTGAAGCGCTACCCGTGGGCCTCGACCATCGGCAACCACGACGTGGGCGGCAAGGCCTACGAGCAGCACAACCAGGTGCCGAACTCCCTGAAGGTGCCGGACTTCTACCCGGGCGGCAACACGACCGCGAACTCGGGTGGCGACTACTGGTACATGTACAAGGGCGTCCTGTTCATCGACATCAACTCGAACGCCTACGCGGCCGGTTCGGACGCTGCCCACGTGAACTACGTGCGCGACGTCATCACCCGTCACGGCGACGACGCGAAGTGGACCACGCTGGTCTACCACCACTCGATCTACTCGCCCGCCGACCACGCGAACGACCGTGACAACCAGCAGCGCCGGTTCGACTTCACGCGTTCGTTCTCGGACATGGGCGTCGACCTCGTCCTGCAGGGCCACGACCACTCCTACTCGCGCAGCTACGCGATCAAGAACGGCAAGAAGGCCAACGTCAACGAGCAGCCCGCTGCTCCCGACGTCTTCTCCGGCCCCGGCGGCGTCATCTACATGACGGCGAACTCGGCCTCGGGCTCGAAGTACTACGACCTCACCACCCCGGACGCCACCCAGGGCGGCTACGGCGCGGACCCGCTCGACCCGACGGGTCAGCGTCACTTCGCCAACTCGGTCGAGAACCAGGAGCACGTCCGCACCTTCGTGAAGGTCTCGGTCACCGACGACAAGCTCGCCGTCGAGAACATCCGTGCCAGCGACTGCACCACGCTCAACTCGGCGGTGCAGCACGGCAAGGTCGACAGCTGCGGCGTGACGCTCCAGCCGACGGCCACCGCCGACCCGGCCGCGATCGGTTCGACGGTCGACAAGTTCAACCTGCACGCCACGCTGCCGACGACGACCACCACGCTCTCGGTGTCGGCTGCGACGCAGACGTACCGCACCAAGACGCCCGTCACGGTCACCGCGACCATCGGCGGCGGGGTCGGTGCCCAGCAGGGCACCGTGACCTTCCGTGACGGCAAGACGGTGCTCGGCACAGCTCCGGTGAAGAACGGCACGGCCAGCACCACGCTGCCGAGCGCCCTCGCCATCGGCAAGCACTCGGTGACGGCCTCGTTCGCGAACGCCGACACGACCTACTCGGGCACGGACTCGACGACGGCCAAGGCGACGACGGTGACCGTGTCGAAGGCCCCGTCCCGTGCCGTCCTGAAGTACAGCGGCGGGAAGGCGAGCGTGCAGGTCGGCGCCACCGGCTTCCGTGTCGACGGCACCGTGCGGATCTACGAGGGCTCGAAGCGCCTCGCCGACGTCAAGGTGTCGCACGGCACGAACACCTCGGCGCTCAAGCTGAAGAAGGGCACGCACAAGCTGCACGCCGTTTTCCTCGGCACCTCCGAGATCGCCACGAGCACCAGCCCGACCATCACGGTCGTCATCAAGTAGCACCAGGCACCAGCAAGGGCCCCGCGATCTCCATCGCGGGGCCCTTCGCCGTGTGGCCGGGGGCGGGCGACCGGTCCTACCCGGGACCGGTGCCACACCGGCTGACGGGAGACCCGAACTCCCTACCCGTCCGCTGGTGAGAGCGACCGGTCAACCTGTGGTGAGCATGCGCCAACAGGCCGGGATCGCCTAGACAGCCAGGCCAACTGCCAGGCTTTGAGCGAATGTCCAGACATTCCTAGGTGATCGCTGTGCGGAGGGCCATACTTCGAGCCACTGAGAATGCGCGCTCGTCGCCGACGTCACCCCGCCTCTCCTTGCAGGAAGAGGCCGGACCATGCACGCTCGCCATCTCAGACGCAGTTCCCTCCTGGTCGTGTCGGCGGCCGCCGCCGCCGTGTTGATCACCCTCGGTACCGGTGGTGGGGCATCGGCCGCCACGGTCATCGACGGCCCCGTCAACCTCGGAACGGCCTCGACCTACGGCGTCCTCGGGGCGAGCGCGGTCACGAACACCGGCCCCTCCGTGATCAACGGCGACCTCGGCTTGTCGCCGGGCACGTCCATCACCGGCTTCGGCGGCGCACCCGACGGTGTCGTCAACGGCACCACGCACCAGACCGACGCCGCAGCCGCACAGGCCCAGCGCGACACCACCACCGCGTACAACGTCGCCGCGTCGCTCTCCCCGACCCAGACCGGTCTGACCGAGCTGAACGGCCTCTCGCTCTCACCCGGCGTGTACTCCGGCGGCGCCCTCGCCCTGGCGAACAACGGTGCGCTGACCCTGGCCGGCAGCGCGGACTCCGTGTGGGTGTTCCAGGCCGCGTCGACCCTGACCATCGGGTCCGCCAGCCAGATCGTGATCACCGGCGGTGCCAGCTCGTGCAACGTGTTCTGGCAGGTCGGCAGCTCCGCCACCGTCGGCACCGGCGCCCGGTTCCAGGGCACCGTCCTGGCGCAGCAGTCCGTGACCGCCACCACCGGCGCGACCGTGCAGGGCCGACTGTTGGCCCGCACCGGCGCGGTCACCCTCGACACGAACCCGATCACGGCATCGAACGGCTGCCCCGCGCCGGGCACCCCGTCCGAGTCGCCGACCATCACCTCGGGCACCCCGTCCGACGGCACCGTGGACGTGCCCTACTCGTCCACGGTCACCGCGACCGGCACCCCGAACCCGACCTTCACAGCCACGGGCCTGCCCGACGGCCTGACGATCGACAGCACCACCGGCGTCATCTCCGGCACCCCGACCACCCCGGGCACCTCGACCGTGACGATCACCGCGTCGAACGGCACCAGCCCGGACGACACCAGCGTCGTCACGATCACCGTCCGCGCCCCGGCTCCGGTGCCGACCGCGACGCCCACCCCGACGGCACCCGCAGTGGCGCCCACCGACACCCCGAGCGGCCCCGCGACCGCAGGCACCGGCGGTGGTGGCGGCGGAACCGACCAGCCCACCGGTGAGCTCGCGTTCACCGGCTCGGACCCGACCGTCCCGCTGAGCATCGCCGCCGCGCTGCTCGCCGCGGGTGCAACCCTCATGGTCCTGCTGCGTCGTCGCCGTCGCACCGTCGGCCGCATCTGACGAACCCCGAAGGACCCCGTGACCCCGGTCGCGGGGTCCTTCGCCGTTGCCAGCACCCCGCGAGCAGTGCACATCCGGCGACGGTGCGCAGGCGCCTCGACACGTCTACGCTCCACTGCAACGGGGTCAGGGGCGGCCTCGCAAGGGGAGCAGGGGTACGCCATGACGACTCGACGACGCACGGTGGTCGGCATCACGACCGTGTTGACGCTGGTCGGGGTGATCCTCGCACCGACGACCGCGGCCCTGGCAGCACCGGACGACGGCGCGCTCACCGTGATGCTCACCCACCCGGAGAAGCGCCCGCTGCCGATGTCGGGGGTGGTGGTCGACCTGCGGACCCCGGAGGGCGCGACCACGGCCTCTGCCTCGAGCGACGCACGCGGGCGGCTGACGTTCGACGCCGTCCCGTCCGGCACGTGGAGCCTGCACGGCGAGCGCGAGGGCTCGTACGGCTTCGACGACGTGCTCCCCGCCGAGCGCACCGGCATCACGGTCGGCCCCGGAGCGCACGAGACCGTCGTCCTGGTCGTGCGACGCGGCGCATCGATCGGTGGGACCGCACACAACCCGTACGGCGCCGACCTGTCCGGCGCGGCCGTCGTCGTGCGCGGCTGGAACACCGGAACGGTGCGTCGCACCGTCACCGCCCGAGACGGGCACTACTGGGTGCACGGCCTGCCGAGCGACGACTACAGCGTGCAGGTCAACGCGCACGACGAGTCCCTCGACTCGTGGCCGGCGCTGCGCGGTCAGTCGTGGGGGTTCCACCGCGACCCCGGCTCCACCGCGCCGCGCTCCTACGTCCGCGTCGCGAACCAGGCGGGCGGCCGGGCCGAGACCGTGCTGGACGACGTCGGCGCGAGCTCGACCGTCGGGGTCACCCTGTCCGCCATCGTGAACCCGCAGCTCGACACCGACTTCACCGGGGCCACGGTGCACGTGTACGGCGAGTCGATCGGCAGCACCTTCGACACCCGCCTGGTCTACTGGTCGCCGGGGCGCGGCGGCATCTTCGGCGTGGTCCTGAGCCCCGGCCGGTACAAGGTCGAGGTGGTCGGATGGTCACCCAGCCAGAACCGGTACGTCTCCTACTGGTACGGCGGCGAGGGCAACCGCCCGGTCGCCGACCGGGCGTCGTCGCACACCGCGGTCGTGCGGGACGAGAGCCGGACCATCTCGTTCTGGAGCACGCGCTGATCCCCGAACCCGACGCCCGAGACCGTGACGACGCGCTCACCGGATGCGTCTTCGACAACGTGCCACGGGCCTCCCGGCTCGTCGAGGACGACCTGGTCGTGGCGTTGCTGGACGCGAACCCGGTCTCGACCGGGCACAGCCTGGTCGTCCCGAAGCGCCACGTGGTGTCGTGGTTCGACGCCACCGCGGACGAAGTCGCCGCGATGACGCGGCTCGTCCGCGCACTCAAGCTGGTGCTCGACGACCGGTACCGACCTGACGGGTACAACGTCGGGTTCAACGACGGCGCGGCAGCCGGGCAGACGGTGTTCCACGCCCACCTGCACGTGATCCCACGGTACGGCGGCGACGTGCCGGACCCGGCCGGGGGCATCCGGCACACGATCCCGGGCCGGGGCCGCTACCCGACCGGCACCCGCGCGTCGCACCGGTGAGGACCGTCCCGAGGGAACCCTCAGGACACTCCGGCCCCGATGAGGTCGGCGAGCGGGACGTCGTCGCGTGCCACGGCTGCGGCGACCTGGCTCAGGGAGCGCTGGTGTGTGCGGGCGTAGCGACGGATCATGCCGAAGGCCTCCTCGACGTCGACCCCGGCCGCACGTGCGAGGTACCCCTTGGCCTGTTCGATGGCGACCCGGCTGTCGAGCGCACGCTGGAGCTGCTCCGCGGTGAGTGTCGCGTGCTCGAGGGTCCGTTGCTGCAACAGGCTGATGGTCGCGACGTCGGCGAGGGCCTGCGCGGCTCGGGCGTCGGCACCGTTCAGCGCTCCCTCCGTCTCGCGGAACAGGTTCAGCGACCCGACGGTGGTGTCCCGCAGCCGGAGCGGGATGGCGTGGACGCCCGCGTAGCCGCGAGCCCTCGATGCCTCGGCAAACCGGGGCCAGTGCTGCCGCAGGTCGTCGGCGTTCTCCGAGGTCACCAGCCGGCCGGTGGTCACGGCGGTGATGCAGGGCCCCTCACCGGCGTTGAGCTGGAGCAGACCGATGAAGCTGCTGCGCTCGCTCGTCGACGCGACGACGCGCAGCTCGTCCTGCTGGTCGAGCAGGTGGATCGCGCCCGCGGCGGCGTCGAACAACTCCACTGCCCGGTCGACCAGCGTCTGCAGGACGTCGACCACGTCGTAGTCCGCCACCAGGCTGTCGGTGAGGGTCACGAACGTCTCGACCAGTCGTGCTTCGCGTACCTCGGTCATGTGGAGCGGTCCTTCCGTCGAGCAGGCGGGACAACCGTAACCGAGCAGCGGACACGCGGACCTGTGGCTTGCACCCGGGAGCGCGGCGGCTCTAGCGTTGGAGCAGCTGCCCCAGACCCCGGCCGCCGGAACGTTCCGCCATTCCGATGACGACCAGGGAATCCATGACGACGCAGCACGCCGGTACCAGCCCGCAGCGGGAGACCAGCTCGAAACCCCTCGCCAGCGGCTACCGGAAGACCGGCTCTCCGGTCGGACCGCGGACCGGCGGCACCTCGTCCTACTCCGCGCTGCTGGCGCAGGTGAAGGAAGCCGGGCTGCTCGAGCGCCGTCGGGGCTTCTACTGGGCGCTGTTCTCCGCGCTCGTCCTGGCCACGGCCGCGTGCTGGGTCGTGTTCGCGTTCCTCGGTGACTCGTGGTTCCAGCTCATCGTGGCCGGTGCGCTGGGCGTGCTGTTCACGCAGTTCGCGTTCCTGTCGCACGAGGCCGCGCACCGTCAGGTGTTCGAGTCCCAGAAGTGGAACGACCGCGCGGGCCGCTGGCTCGGCACGTTCCTGGTGGGCCTCAGCTACTCGTGGTGGATGAACAAGCACACGCGCCACCACGGCAACCCGAACACCGTCGGCAAGGACCCGGACATCGCGCCGGACGCGATCCGGTTCCTGCCGGAGGACGCCGCCGCCGTGACGAACAGGCCGCTCCGGGTGTTCGTGCAGTACCAGGGCTGGTTGTTCTTCCCGTTGCTCACGCTCGAGGGGATCAACCTGCACCGGGCTGCCGTCGTGTCGGTCCTCCGGGGCACCGGTGGCCGCAGCGACACCCGGGGTCGGGTCCTCGAGGGCATCCTGCTCGTGGCGCGTTTCGCCATCTACCTGACGGTCGTGTTCTGGTTCCTGCCGTTCGGGATGGCGTGTGCGTTCCTCGGGGTGCAGCTGGCCGTGTTCGGCGTGATGATGGGTGCCTCGTTCGCCCCGAACCACAAGGGCATGCCGACCATCGCGCACGACGCGAAGGTCGACTTCTTATCCCGTCAGGTGCGCACCTCGCGCAACATCCGTGGCGGCTGGTGGGTGTCGTTCCTGATGGGCGGGCTGAACTACCAGGTCGAGCACCACCTGTTCCCGTCGATGCCGCGTCCGGCGCTGAAGCAGGCCCGCCTGCTCGTCCGTGACCACTGCGACACCCTCGACGTGCCCTACACCGAGACGACGCTGCTGCGCTCCTACGGCATCGTCGTCCGCTACCTCAACCGCGTCGGCCTCGCCGCCCGCGACCCCTTCGTCTGCCCCATGGTGACCGAACTCCGGATCCACTGAGCCCCGCCCCGCCCTGCCCCGTGCCGAACCTCCCGAACGACGCCCACCAGCTGCGGGCAGCGGTGGTCGTGAACCCGACCAAGATCGACCAGGCGCGCCTCCGAGCGGTGCTCGCCGCCGAGGAGCGCGTCCACGGATGGGCCGAGTCGCTCTGGTTCGTCACGAGGGCCGACGACGACGGACGGGCTGCCGCACGGGCCGCGCGCGACGCCCGCCCGAGCGTCGTCCTCGTCGCCGGCGGGGACGGCACGCTCCGGGTCGTCGCCGAGGAACTCCGCGGCACCGGGACGCCGGTCGCGCTCGTCCCCAGCGGCACCGGCAACCTGTTCGCACGGAACCTCGGGCTGCCCCTCGGCGACCTGGTGCGCTCCGTCCGTGCGGGCTTCGGCGGGACGGACCGCCCGATCGACGTCGGGCTGGCCGACCTGACCGACCCGTCGGGCACCACGACGTCGCACGCGTTCCTGGTGATGACCGGCATCGGGCTCGATGCGAGCATGGCCGCGGACACGAACGCGTGGGTGAAGAAGCGGTTGGGGTGGGTGGCCTACTCGGATCCCATCGCCCGGTCCGTGATCGGCAACCGGCGGATCCCGGTGCACTACGGGATCGACGACGGCCCGCTCCGCAGCATGAGCGCGCACACGATCATCGTCGGGAACTGCGGCACCCTGACCGCGGGCATCCTGCTGCTCCCCGCTGCCCGCCCGGACGACGGGATCCTCGACGCCGTGGCGTTCCGGCCGGCCGGGTGGTTCGGGTGGACCAAGGTCGGGTACGCCCTGACGCTCAACCGGTTCTTCGCGCGCACCCGGTTCGGGCGGCTCCTGGCCCGGGTGCTGCCGACCTCCCGTGCGCTCCGGTACACCCGGGCACGGACGCTGCGGCTGACCGTCGACACCCCGGAGCGTGTGCAGCTCGACGGTGATGCGTTCGGCGAGGTGGTCGCGGTGTCGCTCACCACGCAGCACCACGGGCTGGTCCTCCGGACGGAACCGGTCTAGCCGGTGCTGCCGAGGTCGGCACCCCGGTGCACGACGTCCTCCGCCATGGCCCGGATCCCGCGGCCCGCACCGGCAGCAGTACGTCGCAGGATCTGGAACGCCTCGTCCATCCGGATGCCCCGTCGGTACGCGAGTGCGCCCTTGGCCTGTTCGAGGAGCACCCGGGCCTCGAGCGCGTCCTCGACCTGTTCCTCGATCGTGGTCGACACCCCGCGGTCGCGCTGTCGGACCAGGGCAGCCGAAGCCGCGTCGGCGAGCAGCTGGAGCAGCACGACGTCCTGGTCGTTGTGCCCGCGGGTGTGGTCGGCGAAGACGCACAGGGAGCCGATGGTCCGGTCCCGCAGACGGATCGGCTCGGCGAACGTGCCCTGCAGCCCCCGTTCGCGCATCGTCGCCGCGAACGTCGGCCACTCCGACTCGTGCGTGGACACGTCGGGCACGTCGATCGTCTTCCCGGTCCGGTAGCAGTCGAGACACGAGCCCTCGTTCGTGCCGAGCTGCGCTTCCTCGGCCTCGCTGCTGCGCTCGCTCGTCGAGGCGATGACCTGCAGTACGCCGTACCGGTCGGCCAGCACGATCCCCGCCTCCGTCGCCGAGGTCCCCTCCACGCACGCCGCGATGACACGGTCCATGGCGTCGAGCACCTCGAGGTCGGTGTCCAGGGCCGGAGTCAACCGATCCGGCAGGTTGATCGCGTCACTGGTCGTCATGCTTCGACGCTACGACCAGACCGATGGCGCACGGCTCAGCCAGTTCGCGTACCGGATCACGGCTCTCGAGTCCGCAAGCAGGCGCGTCCGTCGAAGTGCGGACTGGTGCGACCCCCGGACAGGGGGTCAGGATGACGCATCAGTTGCACAGAGCAACTGGCAGGTGCTTCACCGACAGAGGAGTCGTCATGAAGAAGTCCATCGCAGCCGCGTTCGCCGCGGTCGCCGTCATCACCGCCGGCGTGTTCGCCGCTTCGCCCGCGTCCGCGCTGCCCGTCAGCACGAAGGTCGTCGGCGGCGAGAAGGCCCCCACCACCTCGTGGGCGGTGCAGCTCGAAGCCTCGGGCGGGAGCATCCCCGCAGGCTACGTCAGCAACTGCACCGGCGAGCAGCTCAACGCCTCGTGGATCCTCACCGCCCGGCACTGCATCGACGGCATCGGTGCGATGAACGTGTACCACTCCAACTCCACCGTCAACCGCGGCGCGGCCGTCGCCGTCGACCGGGTCAGCGCATCGCCGGCGGGTGACATCGCGCTCGTGCACCTGCGGACCGCCTACTCGCTGTCCACCTACGCACCCCTCGACCTCACCGCGACGGCCAAGTCGAGCGGCACCGGCACCATCCAGGGCTACGGCCTGCGCGCGAACGCGACACAGTCCGACGGCCTCTACCAGGCCACCGTCTCGCTCACCGGCGCGAGCACCGACGCCTTCAACGGTCGTGCCCAGCACCTCACCGGGGTGACCGGCGCCTCGAACCACGGCGACTCGGGCGGCCCGCTGCTCGTCAACGGCAAGGTCGTCGCCGTCTGCTCCACCGGCGACAGCGCCGACCCGGGTGCGAACACCAGGGCCGGCTCGAACTACGCCCTGCTGTCGCAGGCCTCGTCCTGGATCCGGACCACGGCCGGCGTCTGAGCCACCTGACGGACCGGAGGCGCGGTGCGGGCCCGCACCGCGCCTCCGGTCCGTCCCCACCCGTCTTCCAGGACCCGGTCGCCTGCTCAGCGTCCGTCACCCACCAGCTGAGCGCCCGTGCGGGCGCTGCGACGACAGTGGGGCCATGAGCCAGTACGAGAAGCGCGATCCGAACACCCTCTACCCGGCACCGCCGTACCCGAAGCAGGAGCAGTCGCTGCCGGGCGCCGCGTGGAAGATGGACCCGAAGCCCGACCACGGCGAGGAGAGCTACGTCGGGCTCGGACGCCTGAAGGGGTACCGCGGCATCGTCACCGGTGCCGACTCCGGCATCGGCCGTGCCGCCGCTATCGCGCTGTCGCGCGAAGGAGCGGACCTGGTGCTCTCGTACCTGCCGGACGAGCAGGAGGACGCGGAACAGGTCCGCGACCTGCTCGAGTCAGAAGGCCGTCGGGCCGTGCTGTTCCCCGGGGACATCTCCGACGAGCAGTACTGCACGGATCTGGTGCAGAAGGGCGTCGACGAGTTCGGCGGCCTCGACACCCTGGTCATGGTGGCGGGTCGCATGGAGAGCAACGAGGACATCCTGACGCTCGACACGTCGATGTTCGACTCCACCTTCAAGACCAACATCTACTCGCTGTTCTGGCTGACCAAGGCCGCGGTGCCGCACCTCGAGCCCGGGTCGACCATCGTGACGACCGGTTCGATCCAGGCGTCGACGCCCTCGCCGGACAAGATCGACTACGCCGTGTCGAAGGGCGCGATCAAGCTCTTCACCGAGGCCGTCGCGCAGCAGCTCGCGCCGAAGGGCATCCGTGTGAACTCCGTCGCGCCGGGGCCGGTGTGGACGCCGTTGCAGCCGGGTTCCGACGACGCCGAGACGGTGTCGCACTTCGGCGAGAGCTCGCCGTTCGGCCGCCCCGGGCAGCCCGCCGAGCTCGGCGCCGCCTACGTGCACCTGGTCAGCCCGGAGTCGAGCTACCAGTCCGGGTCGACGATCACGATCGCCGGTGGGACGCCGGCGTTCTGAGGTTCTGGGTTTCGTGTTCTTGCGTTCGAGGAAGGGGACCACGTGTCCGGAGTGACGCACACCGTGCTGGTCGAGTGGGACGGGGAGGACCGGTCGTCCGAGGCATCGGCCCTGTCGCGCGAGCACCTGCCACGGATCGAGGGGGTCGAGTCGGTGCAGTCCGGCACGAGCGTGAGCACGGAGGGACTGGAGGGCGGGTTCCACTGGATGCTCGTCGTCCGGTTCCGCGATCGTGCCGCGCTCGCCGAGTACTTGCCGCACCCGGAGCACCGGCCGGTGGCCGAGTTCATCGGTGCAGCGAGTGCCCGGGGCGTCGTGTTCGACGTCGAGGACGCCGAGCAGCCCGAGGAGCGCCAGGGCATCCGCGTCGGGTGAACCGGCCGGGGCCGTGCAGAGCACCAGGTGCTGGTCTCTCTCGGCCTGGCTGCTCAGCGATCGCGGGCAGGATGGGGCGATGGCCAGCGCTGTCCGTCTCATCCGGTCCGACGTCCTGAGCGACGTGGCGCAGTACGCGTACGCGTCCACCGTGCCGGCTGGGACGCGGCTCGTGTTCCTCGCCGGGGCCTGCCCGCTCGCCCCGGACGGGTCGACCGTCGCGGTCGGGGACCACGCGGGCCAGGCCGCCAGGTGCATCGAGACCATGCAGGAGGCGCTGCGTGCGGCAGGTGCCTCCATCGAGGACGTCGTGAGCACCCGGGTGCTCGTGGCGTCCTCGCGGCAGGCTGATCTCGTCACCGCCTGGCAGGTGGTCCGCGATGCCTTCGGCACTCACGACGTGCCGAGCACTCTGCTCGGGGTCACGGTCCTCGGGTACGACGACCAACTGGTCGAGATCGAAGCCGTCGCGGCTGTCGCCGACTGAAGCCGGCGGGGTCACTGCGGACCCGCACCGCACAACCACAGTGACTTCGCCTCACTCCACCAACGACTGCGTCCCCACCACGATCGCCAGCGCCAGCCGCTCCGCGTCCACCGACCCGGGCACGGCCGTGTACGCCAGGATCCGCAGGTCCTCCGGCCCGACGACCAGGGTGTCGCAGTCGAGCGTGATCAGCCCGACGTCCGGGTGGTCGATCACCTTCCGGCGGGCGGTCTCGCCGAGCGCGGTCGCGCCCGAGTCCCACAGCTCGACGAACCGCGGACTCGCCGCCCGCAGGTCCCGCACGAGCTGCTGCAGCTGGCGGTCGAGCGGGTAGCGGGCCGCGGTCATCCGGAGCCCCGCCACCAGGTTCGCCTCGAACGCCGCCTGCTCCTCGGGCGTGTGCACGGCTCGGCTGCCGGATCCGACCAGGTGCCGCCACGCCGTGTTCCGGTCGTTCCCGCGGAGTGCCCCGATCGGCCCCATCAGCGCGTCGTACGGGGCGTTGGCGACGAGCAGGTTCCCCGCGGCGTCGAGCACCGCGACGGGGGTGTCCGCCAGTCGGTCGAGCAGTCGCTGCACGCTCGGTGGGATCCGCGACGGAACCACATCGGCTCCGGGGACCGCGTGCCCGGCGAGCCGGTAGAGCAGCTCGCGGTCGGCATCGGCGACCCGCAGCGCCCGCGCGAGCGCCTCGACCACCTGGGCGGACGGTGAGGTCGCCCGCCCCTGCTCGAGCCGGGTCAGGTAGTCGGCCGAGATCCCCGCGAGCTGCGCCAGTTCCTCGCGCCGCAGCCCGGCTGCGCGTCGACGCGGCCCGACGACCATGCCGGCAGCGTCGGGGGAGACGTGGTCGCGCAGCCGCCGCAGGGTGTGCCCGAAGTCCGTGTCCGCCATGTCCCCAGTCTGCGCGCGTCGAGCGGTCGAGTCCTGGCCCTGACGGTCCTACGACAACCGGGCGACTCCCTGAGGTCGGCGCCGAGCGTGACGCTGGACCCATGACAACGACACTCATCACCGGGGCCACCCGCGGCCTCGGCAAGGAAACCGCCCGCCAGCTCGTCGAGGCGGGCCACACCGTCTGGATCGGCGCCCGCGACGCCGACCAGGGCGCCGCCGTCGCCACCGAGGTCGGCGCCCGCTCCGTCCAGCTCGACGTCCGCGACGACGACTCGGTCGCCGCGGCCTTCGCCCACGTCGACGCGAACGGCGGCCTCGACGTCCTGGTCAACAACGCCGGCATCGCCGTCTGGGGACAGAGCGGCCCCGAGGCACTCGCCGTCTTCGACACGAACGCCGTCGGCACCATCCGCGCGACCGAGGCCGCGCTGCCGCTCCTGCGTCGCTCCGCGAACCCGATCGTGGTGAACCTGTCGAGCGCGCTCGGATCCTTCACCGCCACCCACGACCCGTCGAAGCCGGCGTTCACCGTGCCGGCCGTGGTCTACGGCGCGTCCAAGGCGGCCGTCTCGATGCTGACGGTGCAGTACGCCCGCGTCGTGCCCGAGGTGCACTTCGTCGCGATCGAGCCCGGCTACACGGCCACCGAGTTCGGTGGCATGCCGAACCCGCACGGTCGCCCTGTCGAGGTCAGCGCCGCGACGATCGCGGCCGCCGCGAACGCGGGCCCGGAGGGCCCGACCGGTGTGTTCCTGGAGGACGGCCAGCCGCTCGGGTGGTGACGCCGTGACGGCCAGGAGGCCCGTGGCGGCGCCGCCACGGGCCTCCTGGCCGTCGTCCGGTCGCGTCTACAGCAGCTGGCGCGCGTTGGTGGACGCGAGGTCCAGCAGCTCGTCGCCGCGGCCCGACAGCACCGTGCGGATGGCGTAGAGCGTGAAGCCCTTCGCCTGCTCCAGGGTGACCGCCGGGGGCATGGACAGTTCCTGGCGGTTCGCGCGGACCGACACGAGCGCGGGGCCGTCGTGCGCGAGCGCGGCGGCCATCGCGTCCTCGAAGTCGTCGGACACGTCGACGTGGAACCCCTTGATGCCGATCGCCTCGGCGACGGCGGCGAAGTCCGGGTTCTGCAGCTCGGTGCCGTAGTTCACGAAGCCGGCGGCCTTCATCTCGAGCTCGACGAAGTTGAGCGACGAGTTGTCGAACACGACGATCTTCACCGGGAGCTTGTTCTGCACGATCGTGATGAGCTCACCGAGGAGCATCGTCAGCCCGCCGTCACCGGCAAGAGCGATCACCTGCCGGTCCGGGTACGCCGTCTGCGCACCGATCGCCTGCGGGACGGCGTTCGCCATCGTGCCGTGCACGAACGAGCCGATCAGTCGGCGCTTGCCGTTCATGGTGAGGTAGCGCGAGGCCCAGACGACGGGGGAGCCGACGTCGGGGATGAAGACGGCGTCCTCGGCGGCGAGCCGGTCCAGCACCCGGGTGACGTACTGCGGGTGCAGCGGCTTCTTCCTGCCGGCGGGCACGGCCAGGTCGTCGAGCTTCTCGCGGGTCTTCCGGTAGCGCCCGAGCGAGTCCTCCAGGTGCTTCGTCGGGTGCGAGCCGGTCAGCAGCGGGAGGAGCGCGAGGGCGGTGTCCTTGACGGTGCCGACCAGCCCGATGTCGACGGGGTGCCGCCGGCCGAGCTGCGAGCCTCGGATGTCGACCTGCACGTGCTTCGCCTCGGCCGGGAAGAACTGCTGGTACGGGAAGTCCGTGCCGAGCATGAGCACGACGTCGGCGTCCTCCATCGCGCGGTACCCGGACGCGAAGCCGAGCAGCCCCGTCATGCCGACGTCGTACGGGTTGTCGTACTCGATGTGCTCCTTGCCGCGCAGCGCGTGCACGATCGGGGCCTGCAGTCGCTCGGCCAGGGCGACGACCTCGTCGTGGGCGTCCGCGACGCCGGCTCCGGCCAGGATCGTGATCCGGTCGGCACCGTTCAGCAGGTCGGCGGTGCGCTGCAGCTCGGCCTCGCTCGGCACGATGCGCGGGGTGGCCCGCTCGATGCGAGTGGCGCGGTCGTCCTTCGCCTCGGCGAGCAGGACGTCGCCCGGGATCACGAGGACCGCGACGCCGCGCTTCTCGATCGCCTCGCGCATCGCGATCTCGAGCAGGCGGGGCATCTGCACCGGGTCGGCGACGTACTCGACGTAGACGGAGCACTCACGGAACAGCTCCTGCGGGTGGGTCTCCTGGAAGTAGCCGGAGCCGATCTCCGCCGTGGGGATGTGCGCCGCGATCGCCAGCACGGGCACCCGCGAACGGTTCGCGTCGTACAGGCCGTTGACCAGGTGCAGGTTGCCGGGCCCGCAGCTGCCGGCGCAGACGGTCAGGTCACCGGTCAGGGCGGCCTCGGCAGAGGCGGCGAACGCGGCTGCCTCCTCGTGACGGACGTGCTCCCACCGGATCGTGCCGTCCTTGCGCAGGGCGTCGGTGAAGCCGTTCAGGGAGTCCCCGGGCAGACCGTAGACCCGGTGGATGTCGTTGGCCCGGAGGGTGGCGACGATGTTCTCGGCAACGGTTGGCATGTGCCCTGTCTACTCGCGACCGCTGCGCTGAACGCTTTCGGATCATCGTGAGGCCCGCTCGCCCCTGCCTGTCGAGCTTGGGCTGCGACGATGACCGGATGACCGACGACGCGCCGCTCCTCCGTCCCCGCCGACGGGAGCCAGCCACGTATGGGATCCTGGAGCGCTCGCCGTACCCGCTCGTCTCGGTGGCGATCGCCGTCATCGCGGTCGTCGTCATCACCATCGTCGGGTTCACCCTCGGCACGGTGGACCTCGGGCTGTCGAAGGCCCTCAACGCGCTGCACACCGGGTTCGTCGGGGCGTTCAGCACGGCGGTCTACCACGTGATCAGTCCGGCACCGGCGATCGGGATCACGGTCGTCGTCGTCGCCGTGGTCTGGTGGCGCACGCGAGACCTGCGACCCGCCCTGGCGTTCGGCGGCACCATCGCGATCACGTGGGTGCCGTCCGCGATCGTGAAGGAGATCGTGCACCGCGCCCGGCCCGACGTCGCCGTGCTGCCGCACCCGTTCCCCGTGCAGCCCGACCCCGGGTACCCGAGCGGGCACACCGTCTACATCACGGCGTTCGTCATCGCCCTGATCTGGCTGCTCCGCGAGACCCGGTGGCACCGGCTCGCGCTGACGCTCGGGGTCGTGGCCATCGTGGTCGTGTTCTTCGCGGTGTCGATCGACGCGGTCCACTACCCGACCGACGCTGCCGCCTCGATCCTGTGGGCACTGGCCGTGGCGCCGGGGGTCCGGGTGGTGTGGGTCGACTGGCTCATGCCGCGGGTGCCGTTCCTGCGGCCGGGGCGGGGCTGACGCCGGGGGTCCGGGGTGGGCTGGTCCGGGTGGGCCAGCGGGTGGTGCCGTTCCGGGTCAGCGGAGCGTGCTGGTCCGGCCCCGCGCGGCGAGCAGCGCCACGACGGCCACCACGGCCGCGGCGAGCATCACGATCGCCAGCGGCGCCGCGGTGTCCGAGCCGCCGATGCTGACGAGCGGGGACACGAGCGCCGCGAGCCCGAACTGCAGGGCACCGAGCACGGCCGAGGCGCTGCCAGCGGCCGACGGCACGGCACCGAGAGCGAGTGCCGTGGCGTTGCCGAGCACCAGGCCGAGCGAACCGACCGCGGTGAACAGCGGCACGGCGAGCCAGATGACCGGCGCCCCGGAGACGACGAGCAGCGCGAACGCCACGGTCGACGCGAGCACCAGCACGATGCCGAGCGACAGCACGCCCGTCACCGAACGGGTCGCGGTGAGCTTGGCGGACAGGATGCTGACGCCCATGAGCGCCAGGGCGTTCAGCCCGAAGGCCAGGCCGTAGCCGACCGTGCCGAAGCCGATCATGTCCTGGTACAGGAACGGCGACGCGGAGATGTAGGCCATCATCACGGCGAACGCGAAGCCGAACACCGCGGTGTAGCCGAGGAACGTGCGGGAGCGCAGGGCACGCAGGGCCGAGCCGGAGCCACGGCGTTCCGCACGCAGGGCGTCGCGGTGTTCCTTCAGGTGGGTCTCGCGGATCACGGCGAGGACCGCGATGAGCATGACGACCGACAGGCCGAGCACGATCGAGAGCAGGCCGCGCCAGCCGATCGGGCCGGTGAGCAGGCCGCCGAGCAGCGGTGCGACGACCGGGGCGACCCCGCCGACGATCATCATGAGCGAGAACGCGCGGGCTGCGGACTTGCCGGTCGCCAGGTCGGAGATGACCGCACGGCTGATCACCATGCCGGCCGCGCCGCCGAGGCCCTGCAGCAGGCGGGCCGCGATGAGCACGCCGATGTTCGGCGCGAGCACCGCGGCGATGCTGGCGAGCACGCACACCGCGGCACCGGCGATGAGCGGCGGCACGCGGCCGAACCGGTCGGACAGCGGACCGAACACGAGCTGGCCCGCGGTCACGCCCACCAGGAACGCGGTGAGGGTGAGTTGGACGGCGGTCGCGCTCGCCCCGAGCTCGGTGGTCATCTGCGGGAACGCCGGCAGGTACAGGTCGGTGGCGAAGGGGGCGACGGCACTGAGCAGGCCGAGCACCAGGAGCAGCGCGGTCGTGATGCCCTGCTGCTTGGTCGTGGGTGTCGCGATCGTCGCGCGGATGGATCCGGTGTCCGTGGTCATGGTTATGAAAGCATAACTCATCGCCGGAGATCGGTACAGTACGGTCATGCACTCCGCCGTGTCCGACCACGTCCTCGCCGAGTTCGCGGACGTCCTGCTCCGGATCGCGCGTGACATCGATCCACACGGCTCCGAGACCCTCGACATCGTGCCGCTGACCGGCACCGAAGCGCTCGTGATGCGCTGGATCAACCGCAATCCCGGCACCTCGCCCAGTGCCACCGCCGAGGCGACCGCCCTGCAGCGCAGCAACCTCAGCGTCGCACTCCGGTCGCTCGTGTCGAAGGGCATGGTCGAGCGGCGCCAGGACCCGGCGGACGCCCGGACCGTGCAGCTGCACTCGACCGCCCTGGCCCAGGAGAGCGTCGACCGGCTCCACCGGCACTGGTCCGGCAAGCTCCGCACGGCCCTCGGCGGCGACGAACGGGGTGCGGTCGAGGCGCTGGAGCTGCTGCAGCGGATCGACGACGGGCTCCGCGCGGGCTAGGCGACGGCGTCCGCGGCGGCGTCGGCGGCAGCAGCTGCGTCGTCGGCAGCGGTGTCGGCATCGTCGGCCGCCTCGTCCTGGATCGGCAGCAGGCGACGCGCTCCGTGCCCCTCGTCGCCCAGGGCATCGCCCGGGTTCACCACCGAGCAGGCCCCGAGCGAGACGCACCCGCAGCCGATGCACTGCGTCATCTCCTGCTGCAGGCGCTCGAGCTCGAGCTGGCGGGCCCGCAGCCGTGCGCGCCACCGTTCGTTCAACCGGTTCCAGTCGCGCAGCGAGGGCATGCGGTCGGCGGGCAGCGCCTCGAACTGCTCGGCGACCTCGCTGAGCGGGATGCCGAGGCGTTTGGCCACCTGGATGATCGCGATCCGCCGTTCGACGTGCCGCGGGTACATCCGCGTGCCGCCGTCAGTGCGCTCCGGGTGGATCAGGCCCTTGCGCTCGTAAAAGTGCAGGGCCGAGGCGGCGACCCCCGTGCGGCGGACGATCTCGCCGATGGGCAGCAGGTCGGTCGGCCGCGGCGCCGAGATCTCGACCATGGTGGAGATCCTACTGCTGGAACGACTCCCAGAGCAGGAACCCGGTGAACAGCACGAACGGCGTGCAGGCGACCACGTTGAGCCAGCGGTGCTCGACGATCACCGCGGCGAACTCCCGCAGGAACGCACTCGGCACGTAGTAGGCCGCCGTGCGAGCACCGACGACCTGGGCGGGCAGGTCGAGGCGACGGGCCAGGGTCGCGGCCCGCAGCACGTGGTAGTTGTTCGTGACCACGACCATCTGGCCGTCCCGGCCGGCGGCCGTCTGCACGTCCCGCGAGAACCGGAGGTTCTCACGGGTGTTGCGCGACGCGGTTTCCGCGACGACGTCGTCCGGGTCGGCACCGTGCGCCACCAGGTACTCGGCCATCGCGGTGCCCTCGGGGCGGGGTTCGTCGTCGCCCTGTCCGCCGGACGGCACGAGGAGCGGGCGGCGTCCGGCCGCCCGTTCGGCCCGGTAGACGCCGAGCGCCCGGTCGAGCCGGCTCTGCAGCAGGGGCGGGACCTCCCCGTGCACGAGCCCGGAGCCGAGGGCCACGATCGTGTCGGGGACGATGCCGTGCCGCGTCCGCCCGTAGACCACGGAGTACAGGGCGAACGCGACCAGCGACAGCGCGAAGTACCCGCAGACGAACACCATCAGCACGGCGATCGCGATCTTCGTGCCGTCCCACAGTGTGAAGCCCTCGCCGCTGCCCGAGACGAGCAGGGCGATGGCGACCGCCGGCAGCACGAACACCGCCACCCCGGCAGCGAGCGACAGCAGGTTGCCGACGCTGCGCCCCTCGGCCCGGAGCATCTGCAGGCCGTTCGCGACCAGGGCGACCCCGAGCACCACGACGGCCAGCGGCACGAGCAGCAGCACCACGGCGACGAGCAGGCTGAACCCGGGGACCACCCTGGTCAGCACGGCCACGACCGTCGCGAGCCCGAACAGCACGGCCGCCGTCAGGAACACCCCGTTGCGGAGCATCCGCGGGTCACGTCGCCGCCCCAGGACGTACAGCACCAGGAACAGCAGGGCGAAGACCGGAGCGGCGCCCAGCCCGAGCACCGTCAGCCGACCGCGCGACGGATCAGGTCGGCCACCCGTGCCTCGTCGGCCTCGGAGAACTCGGGGCTGATCGCCCACGACGTCGGCCAGAACGTGCCGTCGTCGAGCGCGGCCGAGTCCTGGAACCCGAGCGTCGCGTAGCGGGCCTTGAACTTCGCGGCGTCCTGGAAGAAGAACACCGCCTTGCCGTCCCGTGCGTAGGCGGGCATGCCGTACCAGAGCTTCGGCGCGAGCTCGGGCGCGACCTCGAGCGCGATGCGGTGGATGCGCTCCGCCAGCCCCCGGTCCGACTGGGACATCTCGGCGATCTTCGCCTCGACCGCAGCCGCGTCGGCCGCTGCCTTCTCGGCCTTGGTGCCCCTCGTGCCGCGGGCGCGCTTGACCTCCGCGGCGTGCTCCTGCATCGCCGCACGCTCCTCGTCGGTGAAGGTGGTCTCGGTCTTCGTCGTCCGTGCCATCGTCGTCTCCTCGTGGTCTCGTGCACCCATCATGGGTCCGCGAAGCGAAGCATGCGAGGCCGGGGCCCGATCGAGTGCCAGGCTCGTCCCATGACCTACATCGCCAGTGACGACCGCTACGACTCGATGACGTACCGCCGGACCGGCCGCTCGGGCCTCGACCTGCCGCTGCTCTCCCTGGGGTACTGGCACAACTTCGGGGACGACATGCCCTTCGAGAACCAGCGTGCCATCAGCCGCCGGGCGTTCGACCTCGGGATCACCCACCACGACCTCGCGAACAACTACGGCCCGCCGTACGGAGCCGCCGAGGTGAACTTCGGCCGCCTGATGCGTGAGGACTTCCGGCCCTACCGCGACGAGATGGTCATCTCGACGAAGGCCGGCTGGGACATGTGGCCGGGGCCGTACGGGCAGGGCGGTGGCTCGCGCAAGTACGTGCTCGCCTCGCTCGACCAGTCGCTGCAGCGCACGGGCCTGGACTACGTCGACGTCTTCTACTCGCACCGTCTCGACGCCTCGACCCCGCTCGAGGAGACGATGGGCGCCCTGCACACCGCGGTCCAGCAGGGCAAGGCGCTGTACGTCGGGATCTCGTCGTACGACGCCGAGCGCAGCCGTCAGGCAGCCGAGATCCTCCGCGACCTCGGTACGCCGCTCCTCATCCACCAGCCCTCGTACTCGATGCTCAACCGCTGGATCGAGACCGAGGGGCTGCTCGACGCCGCCGGCGAGCTCGGCTTCGGCGTCATCGGCTTCACCGCGCTGGCACAGGGGCTCCTGACCGGCAAGTACCTGAACGGTGTGCCCGAGGACTCCCGGGCGGCAGCGGGCAAGTCCCTCGACGCGTCGAGCATCACGCCCGAGGTCGTCGAGCACCTCCGTGCCCTGAACGACGTCGCGGCCGCGCGCGGACAGTCCCTCGCGCAGCTCGCCCTCGCCTGGGCGCTCCGCGACGAGCGGGTGACCTCACTCGTGATCGGTGCCTCGCGGGTGTCGCAGCTCGAGGACAACGTCGCCGCGCTGTCGAACACCTCGTTCACCGACGAGGAGCTCCGTGTCATCGACGAGCACTCCGTCGGCATCACGGACGTCGACCTGTGGGCGGGAGCCCGCGCGGGCGAGGTCTCCTGACCCGAGCGCCACGGGGCGCGGCGGCCCGGTCACGACACGTCGCGGGTCGTGTGCCGACCGGTCACGAAGTGTCGGCTGGCGGCGCCGCAGGCGACGGTCTGCGACCGCACCGCGGACGACCGACGGGGTGTCGTGACCGGTGCGGGGGTCCTGGGCGCGTGGCGCGGCGGCCGGGAGGCGCGGGGCGCCCCGTCACGCGCCTCCCGTCCGTCGGCCGGTCGCGACGCGTCGTGGGTCGCGTGCCGACCGGTCATGAAGTGTCGGCTGGCGGCACCGCAGGCGACGGTCTGCGACCGCACCGCGGACGGCCGACGGGGTGTCGTGACCGGTGCGGGGGCCCTGGGCGCGTGGCGCGGCGGCCGGGAGGCGCGGGGCGCCCCGTCACGCGCCTCCCGTCCGTCGACCGGTCGCGACACGTCGTGGGCCGCGTGCCGACCGGTCACGAAGTGTCGGCTGGCGGCACCGCAGGCGACGGTCTGCGACCGCACCGCGGACGGCCGACGGGGTGTCGTGACCGGTGCGGGGGCCCTGGGCGCGTGGCGCGGCGGCCGGGAGGCGCGGGGCGCCCCATCACGCGCCTCCCGTCCGTCGACCGGTCGCGACACGTCGCGGGCCGCGTGCCGACCGGTCATGAAGTGTCGGCTGGCGGTGCCGCAGGCGACGGTCTGCGACCGCACCGCGGACGGCCAACGGGGTGTCGTGACCGGCGGGACGGCGCCCGGAGCGAACTCCTCCGGTGCGCGGCGGCCGATTGGTACCATCGACAGCGTTCGACAACACGCAGTGTGTATCTACCGGCCGCCGGCTCCCCGGCGGACAACGGCGGCACCCGATGGGTCCGCCGCCACCGAACCGGGCGGGCCGAGAAGGCACACCCCAATGCTCCAGACCCGTTCCACCGGCGACACTCCGCCCACCAGCGACGCCCCGCCCGCTCCGGACCGCTCGCTCGTCTCGCTCGCCGGGCGCTGGTACTTCCCCGTGGCGTTCATCGCCCGGCTCCCGTTCGCGATGATGGTGGTCGGCGTCCTGACCTTCGTCGTCGCCGCCCGTGACTCCGTCGCCCTCGGCGGCATCAACTCCGCCGCCGTCGGCATCGGATCCGCGATCTTCGGCCCGATGGTCGGCGCCGCGGCGGACCGCTTCGGCCAGCGGGCGGTGCTCGTCCCCGTCGGCCTGGTGAACGCGGCGCTGCTCGGGTTCTTCCCGTTCGTCGTCAGCGGCACCGCGCCCGACCTCGCCGTGCTCGCCGTCGCGTTCTGCATCGGCGCCTCGGCCCCGCAGGTCGCCCCGATGTCCCGCACGCGGCTCGTCGCGATCATCCGGCAGCGAATGGCCCCGGCGCGGCGCGAGAAGACCCTCAGCGGCACCATGGCCTACGAGTCCGCCGCCGACGAGACCGTGTTCATCATCGGCCCGTTCCTGGTCGGCATCCTCGCCAGCGCGATCGCCCCGTGGGTGGCCGTCGCCGGCGCCTCGGTCCTGACGTTCGTGTTCGTCACGGCGTTCGCGCTGCACCCGACCGGCAAGCTCGTGGTCGGCCAGCACGCGGAGTCGACGCAGGCACCCGCACGGCAGCTGCTGCGCCCGCGGCTCGTCGTCGTGGTCGTCGGCATCCTCGGCATCGGCCTGTTCTTCGGCTCGACCCTCACCTCGCTGACGGCGTTCATGGAGACCCACGGCGAGGCCTCGCAGGCCGGCCTGCTCTACGGCCTGATGGGCATCGGTTCCGCCGGGTTGGCACTCGGGTCCGCGGCGTTCCCCCGGGCCTTCGGCCTCGGCTGGCGCTGGCTCGTCTTCGGCGTCGTGCTCCTCGCCGGTGCGGTCGCGTTCGCCGGCGCCGACTCCGTCGTCGCCGCGGGCGTCGTCCTCGCGGTCATGGGCATCGGGATCGGACCCACCCTGGTCGCCCAGTACAGCCTCGGTTCGGACCGGTCACCCGTCGGCCGGTCCGCCACCACCATGACGATCCTCGGGTCCGCCGTCATCGTCGGCCAGTCGATCGCCTCCGCCATCACCGGTGACGTCGCCGAGCACCACGGCACCGCCGCAGCGATGCTGCTGCCGGCGGTCTCCGCCGCGATCGTCGTGGTCGCCGCCGTCCTCAACCTGCAGCTCCCGCGTCGGGTCGCGACCGCCTGACCGCGAACGTGAGCGCCTGACGGACGGGAGGCCCGTGGCGACGCCGCCACGGGCCTCCGGTCCGTCAAGGGAATGGACGAGGCTCGCGAACGCTCAGGACTCGGTGTCGTCGACGAGCAGGTCCTCGTGCCGGTAGTCGTCGGCGCGCAGCCCGGCGCGGGCGATCATGTGCGTCGACACCGGCACCAGGAACAGCTGGAACACCATGATCGGCAGCACGACCCAGAACGCCGTCCACGTCCACACCGCGACGACGATGGCGGCCAGCGCGAGCGCGAGCCCGAGCACCTGCGGCTTCGCCATCGCGTGCAGACGGACGAGCGGGTCCGGGAACCGGACGATGCCGACCCCCGCACCGAGCGACAGCAGCGACCCGACGAGCAGCAGCCCGATGGCGATCCAGGCGCGGATGCCGGCGTCGTCCACGAACGACTCGATGATCTCGATCACGGCTGGTCCTCCTCGGCACGCTCGGGGGTGGTGACGGTCAGTCCCTCGTCGGACGGATCCGCCGAGGGGGTGACGGCCCGGGCCACGGCGACCGTGGCGAACACACTCGTCGCCGAGATCACCACGAGCACGGGGATGCCGGTCAGGTCCTGGCGGATGACCATCGCGGCGGCGATCACCACGAGCACGGTGGTCAGCACCATGTCGGAGCCGATCATGCGGTCGAGGATGGTCGGCCCGCGCACGATCCGGTAGACCGCCAGGGCCAGGGTGGCACCCAGCAGGGCGAGGACGAGCACGATCGCGATCCCCGTCACGACGACGGCGGGGCTCACCGGGTCACCTCCGGCAGCGGCTCGGACAGCTCGGAGACGTCCTGCTTCGACCCCAGTGCGCGGATGACCATGGCCTCGATCCGGAGTGCGACGCGGCGTTCGTCCTCGACCTGATCCAGGCGCTCGGTGTCGAGCACGTGGATCAGCAGGCGACGGCGCCGCAGGTCCACGTCGGCGACGTACGAGCCGGGCACGAGCGAGATCGCGAGGGTGGCCAGCGTGAAGGTCATCTCGGACGTGGAGTGCAGCTGCACGAGCGTGATCGAGCTGCGCCGCACACCGCGGGGACGGAACGCGACCCACGCGACCCGGAAAGACGCCACGACGACGAGCCCGGACCACACGACCAGGAACCGCAGCACGTGCACGATCGAGAACCGTGCGGACAGCGGGACCGGCGGGAGCGGCAGCGCCTGGGTGACGAGGAGCGCCACGACGATGCCGCACAGCAGCGTCAGCGGGGTCCACGACCCCCAGAGCAGCGCCCAGAGCACGGTGAGCCCCGCGACGAGGGGCACGTCGTAGCGCCACGCCAGCGCGATCCGCCTGGCGTTGGAGATGCGGCGGACGTCGGTCATCGTTCACCTCCGAGCACGGCCTGCACGTAGCGGTCGGGCGACTCCAGCGACTCCGCTGCGCGGGTCGCGTAGCCGTAGAGCGGGCCGGCGACGACGGTCAGGGCGACGGACCCGAGCACCGCGACGGTGGTCACGCCGACGAGCATGCGCGGCAGGCGCACCTTCTCGGGAGCCTCGCCGATCGCCTCGGTCGCGCCGGTGGTCGGACTGGAGGCACGGGTCGCGTGCGGTGCGTCGGTGACCGCCACCGAGCCTCCCGGGTGGTACGCCTCGCCCGTCTCCTCGGAGACGGTGAGCGGAGCCGGTTCCGGCGACCGCAGGTGGGCGTGCGGTTCGGCGCTCGTCGCGTGCGGGGCGGCGGCCTCGGCCGCCGGCTTCGGCCGCCAGAAGGCGGCGTCCCAGACCCGCATGAGCGCGTACAGGGTGAGCAGCGAGGTGACGACGCCGGCGCCGATGGTGACGTACGCCATCGGGGAACCGTCCTCGGCGGCGGCGCGGAACAGACCGAGCTTGCCGATGAAGCCGGAGAACGGCGGGATCCCGCCCAGGTTGAACGCGGGGATCAGGTACAGGGCGGCCAGCAGCGGTGCGGCCTTCAGTAGTCCGCCGAGCGACCGGGTCGAGGTCGTCCCGCCGACACGCTCCATCAGGCCGGACACCAGGAACAGCGTGGTCTGCACGACGATGTGGTGCACCGTGTAGAACACCGCGGCCGCCGTGCCCGCGACGGTGCCGAGGCCGACGCCCATCACCATGAAGCCGATGTGGCTGATCAGCGTGAAGGACAGCAGCCGTTTCACGTCGGTCTGCGACACCGCGCCGAGCACCCCGACCACCATCGTCAGTGCGGCGACGACGAGCAGCACCTCGTTGAGCTGTGGTCGCGGGAAGATCACCGTCTCGAGCCGGATGATCGCGTAGATGCCGACCTTGGTCAGCAGGCCCGCGAAGACCGCGGTGACCGGCGCCGGGGCCGTCGGGTACGAGTCCGGCAGCCAGAACGCCAGCGGGAACACGGCCGCCTTGATGCCGAACCCGATCAGCAGCATCGTGTGCAGGAGCAGCTGGACGTGCTCCGGCAGGTCGGCGACGCGCTCGCTGATCTGGGCGATGTTCACCGTGCCGGTGGCGCCGTAGACCAGACCGATGGCGGCGAGGAAGATCGCCGACGCGATCAGGCTCGTGACGATGTACGTCGTGCCGGCCCGGACGCGCTGCTCGCTGCCGCCCAGGGTGATGAGCACGTAGCTCGCCACCAGCAGCATCTCGAACGCCACGTACAGGTTGAACAGGTCACCCGCGATGAACGAGTCGAGCACGCCGGCGGCCAGCACCAGGTACGTCGGGTAGAAGATCGTGACCGGGGCGTCCTCGTCGTCGGCGGCCAGGCCCTGCCCGATCGAGAACAGCAGGACGAGCAGCAGGACGCTCGCACTGACGGTGAGCAGCAGGGCGCTCAGCCGGTCGACGACGAGCGAGATGCCGTACGGGGCGTCCCAGCCGCCGACCTGCACCACGATCGTGCCGTGCCGGTCGACCAGGACCATGAGCGTGGCGGCCACGGCCAGCGCCACGACGAGCACCACGACGGTGATCGCACGCTGGAGCTTCTGGTGGCGGAGGAGTCCGAGCGCGACCGCGGCACCGAGCAGCGGGACGAGGACGAGGAGCGGGACGAGCCAGGTCATCGGGTCGCCTCCTGTTCTGCGTCGGTGGTGGTCTCCGGGTCCTCGTCGGCCGGCTCGTCGCGGTCACGGCCGATGGCGGCGTCGGCCTCGTCGACCTCGACCTCGTCGGCGCGGGACAGCTGCCACGACCGGTGGATCAGGGCCAGCAGGAACGCGCTCACGGCGAAGGTGATCACGATCGCGGTCAGGGCGAACGCCTGGGGGAGCGGGTCGGTGATGTTCTCGGCGCTCGTGCCGATCGGCGGGTCGCCCGCGGCGCCGGACATCACCAGCAGCAACAGGTTGAGGGAGTTGCCGAGCAGCAGGAAGCCGAGGAGCATCCGGGTCAGGGAGCGTTCGAGCAGCAGGTAGACGCCGCACGAGAACAGCACCGCCATGGCGATCACGAGGACGAGGGTGACGGTCATGTGGCGCTCCCTTCCGGGGTGGGGGCATCGAGGGTGTCGCTGACGGACTCCTCGGTGGTGTCGCGGGTCGGGGTCGAGGCGTCCTCGAGGCGCTGCCGGTCGACCTCGGCGCCGAGGCTGCGGAGGACGTCGAGCACCAGGCCGACGACGACCAGGTACACGCCGATGTCGAAGAACGTCGCGGTGACGAACTCGACGTGTCCGAGGATCGGGACGGTTGCCTGGAAGAACTCGGAGTACAGGGCTTCGCGACCGAAGAACAGCGGCACGATCGCCGTGATGGCGGCCGTCGCGACACCCAGGCCGAGCAGGCGACCGGCGCGCACCGGGGCCGCGGCGCCGAGTTCGGCGGGACCGCCGGCCAGGTAGCGGGCCGCGAGGGCGATGCCGGCGACCAGGCCTCCGGCGAACCCGCCACCTGCCGAGTTGTGGCCCGCGAACAGCAGGTAGAGCGACAGCACGATCAGGCCGTGGAACAGCAGTCGGACGACCACGTCGAGCAGGGCCGAGCGGCCGGTCGGGATCGCGGCGCTCGTCGGTAGCCAGGCGCGTGGCTCACCGTCGGTGCGCTCGCCGTTCGCGGTCAGGGTCTCCGGCAGGTCCCGCAACCGGGGCAGGGTGTCCTCGCGCGAGTTCACGAAGATCAGGCTGGCGACGCCGGTGGCTGCGGCGACCACGACGGTGAGCTCACCGAGGGTGTCCCAGCCGCGCAGGTCGACGAGGGCGACGTTCACGACGTTCAGACCGTGCCCGAACGAGCTCGTCAGCGCGGGCAGGTCGGGCCAGAGGGGGCGTGCCGTGCGGGCGGAGGCGGCCACGACGACGACGATCGCCAGGGTCAGCCCCGCCAGACCGGCGAAGAGTGCCCGCACGACCCGGAACCGCGACGGGTTGGTCGTGGCGATGCGCGGGGGCAGCCGTCGGAGGACCAGGACGAAGGCGATCAGGGTGACCGTCTCGACCACGAGCTGCGTCAGGGCGAGGTCGACGGCGCCGTGCAGGACGAACAGCACCGAGAGGCCGTAGCCGGTGACGCCGACCAGGACCGCGGCGGCGAACCGGGTCTTCGCCGTGAGCACCGCGATGCCGGCGATCGACATCACGATCATCACCGGGATCTGGCCCCACGTGTCGGCGAACCGGACGTGGAACTCCCACGGCCCGCCGAGCACCAGGTTGGCGAGCGCCCCGGCGACGAAGACCGACAGGATCACCGTCAGGTAGTAGGGGAGCGAGCCGCGTTGCAGGCTCGCGGTGAGTCCGGTCGCTCCGCGGTCGAGCAGTCGCATGCCGTGCCGGTAGGTGCCCGCGGCACTCGGGAACCCGGCGAGCCGGTGCTGGAGCGCCTCGACCGGACGCCGCAGGGCGAACAGTGCGAGGCCCCCCACGAGGGTGATCGCGGACAGACCGAGCGCGGGCTCGAGGCCGTGCCAGAGCGCGAGGTGCGGGACCTCCTCGCCGCCGAGCGCTGCGGTCGTCGCCGCGGGCTCGATGCCGTGCGCGACCACCGGGGTGAGCAGGCCGAGTGCGAGCCCGGCCAGCGCGAGCACCGAGGGCACGACGGCGAGGCCGTGCAGGGCGTGCGGCTCGGTGGTCGCGACACCGGGCTTGCGGGCGAAGGCGCCCCACAGGAACCGCAGCGAGTAGGCCACGGTCAGCACCGAACCGACCGTCACGCCGATCAGGGCGAACCAGGCCCAGCCGGCGTCGGGGCCGTGCAGGGACTCGGTGAACCCGGTCAGCACGGCTTCCTTCGCGACGAACCCGATCGTCGGCGGGATCCCCGCCATCGACACCAGCGCGAGCACCGCGACGACCGCCAGCCACGGGCGGGCGCGCCCGAGTCCGCTGAGCCGGCCGAGGTCACGCGTGCCGGTGATGTGGTCGATCGCGCCGACCACGAGGAAGAGCGTCGACTTGAAGGCGGCGTGGGCCACGAGGAGTGCGACCCCACCGAGGGCGACCGCGGGGGCACCCCAGCCGGCGGCGAGCACGAGGAACCCGAGCTGGGCCACGGTGCCGTAGGCGAGCAGGAGCTTGAGGTCGGTCTGCCGCAGTGCCCGGTACCCGCCGACGAGCATCCCGGCGACGCCGAGCAGTGTGATCGTCTCGCGCCAGCCGTCGAGCAGCGCGAACGCGGGCGCGAGCCGGGCCACCAGGTAGATGCCGGCCTTCACCATCGCCGCGGCGTGCAGGTACGCGCTGACCGGGGTCGGTGCGGCCATCGCGGCGGGGAGCCAGAAGTGGAAGGGCACGATCGCCGACTTCGTGAGCGCTCCGAGCAGCACCAGGACCACCGACACCGAGACGACCGTGCCGCTCGGGGGATCGGCGACGATCGCGGACAGCGAGGTCGTGCCCGCCGTGACCGAGAGCATCACGAGGCCCGCGAGCATCGCCAGACCACCGGCGGTGGTGACGACCAGGGCCTGCATGGCGGCGGCGCGACTGGCACGCTTCGCGGCGTCGTGCCCGATGAGCAGGTAGGAGAAGACCGTCGTGGCCTCCCACAGGACGAACAGCACGATGACGTCGTCGGCGATCACGAGTCCGTACATCGAGCCGGCGAAGGCGGTCAGGACCCCGGCGAACCGACCGAGCCCGGGTTCGTCCCGCTCGAAGTACGAGGCGCAGTAGACCAGCACCAACGCGCCGACGATCGACACGACCAGTGCGAGCACCCACGACAGGGCGTCCATCCGCAGCGTGACGTCGAGGTCGAGCTGGGGGACCCACCGGTGCCGTTCGACGACGCTGCCGTGCAGGGCGGCGTCGGTCTGGGCGATCGTCAGCACCGCCGCCGCGGCGGGGGCGAGGGCCGCGACGTAGAAGACGCGGCGGCCGAGGACGGGGGTCAGGGCGGGGACGATCAGGGCGACGATCGCGAACGCGACGAGGACGAGGACCATCGGGCACCTCCTCGGGGTCGGGCTGCAGTCCGGCTCACTGGGCTCTCACAGCTTACGAAGCGACCCATGTGGAGAACCTGTGCGGCCGGACAGCAGTCCGCTCAGGTCCGGCCGTGCGCGCGAGCCGGGATCTGCGTCGCGAGCTTGCCGCCGGAGACGTCGAGCAGGGTGCCGGTGATGTACCCGGAAGCGTCGCTCGCCACGAAGACGAGCAGGTCGGCGACGTCGTCCGGCGTCTCCCACCGGCGGAGCGACAGCGTGTCGAGCAGGCGGTCCTGCGCCTCGGTCGGCATCGTCGCGAAGCCGTTCATCGCCGTCGGCACCATGCCCGGTGCGTAGGCGTTCACGGTGATCCCCCACGGGCCGAGCTCCGACGCCAGGACGCGGGTGAACGAGACGACGGCGGCCTTCGACGCCGCGTAGGCCGCGCTCCCGACGCTGGGCACGATCGCCGCGAACGAGGCGGCGTTGATGATCCGACCGCGTCCGGCCGCCTGCATCACCGGAGCGACGGCCTGGCTCATCAGGAACGTGCCGCCGAGGTTGACGTCCATGCAGCGTCGCCAGGCGTCCCACTCCAGTTCGGCGACGGTGCCCGTGACGTTGATGCCGGCGTTGTTGACCAGCACGTCGATCGTGCCGTGCCGCCCGACGACCTCGTCCACGGCGTCGTGCACCGACTGCGGGTCGGCGACGTTGCACACGACGTGGTCGAGCGGGAAGTCCGGCTCGAAGGCCAGGTCGAGCGCGACGACGCGGCACCCCTCGCTGACGAAGCGGTCGGCGAGTGTGCGGCCGATCCCGCGCGCTGCGCCGGTCACGACGACCACTCGGTCGGTCAGGTCGAGGTGCATCGTTGCTCCCGTCGTCGGTGCCTTCAATAGGCATACTATTCGAGCATGACGGATCAGCGTGTGCTCTGGGTCACTGGTGGAGGCAGCGGCATGGGAGCCGCGAGTGCCGAGGCGGCGGTGCGGGACGGCTGGACCGTGGTGCTCAGCGGACGTCGTGCCGACCGGCTCGAGCAGGTCGCGCGCACCGTCCGCGGCGCGGGGGGAACCGCGCACGTCCTGCCCCTCGACGCGAACGACCCCGACGCCGTCACCGCCGCGCGAGACGCCGTGCTCGAGCGGCACGGCCGGCTCGACGGGCTCGTGCTGGCGGCCGGACTCAACGCCCCGCGACGCCGGTGGGACGACCAGTCGCTCACCGACTTCCGCGCGATCGTGGACACGAACCTCACCGCCGTCGTCACGCTGGTGGACGCTTCGCTGCCGGCACTCCGCGTGGCCGGCGGCGTGGTCGTCGTGGTGTCGTCGTACGCCGGGTGGTCCTTCCAGCCGGGAGCGGGTGTCGCGTACTCGGCGAGCAAGTCCGCGCTCGCCTCGGTCGTCCGCACGCTCAACCAGCAGGAGGCCGAGCACGGCGTCCGTGCCACGCACCTGTGTCCTGGTGACGTGGCGACGGACTTCCTCGACCAGCGGCCGGAGGTCCCCGATGCGGCCGCCCGGCAGCGCATGCTCCAGCCGGAGGACGTGGGGCGGACGGTCGCGTTCGTGCTCGGGGCGCCGGCGCACGTGCGCATCGACGAGCTCGTGCTGTCGCCTGTCTCGCAGCGGTGACGAGCACCTTCGAACGGGTCCTCGACCAGGTCGGTGCCGCCGTCGTCTCCGGTGCCGTCGCCGTGGGCAGCCGCCGGAGCATCGACGACCTGGTGGCCTGGACGGGTGCCAGTCGCAGCATCGTCCGCGAGGCCGTCCGAGTCCTCGTCGCCCTCGGCCTGCTCGCCGCGCGGCAGCGGGTCGGCGTGACCGTCCTCGGCATGCGGGAGTGGGACGTCCTGGATCCGCGCGTGGTGCGGTGGCGGCTGCGGGGCCCGGACGGTGACCGCGTGGCGGCCGAGCTCCGTGAGCTGCGTGCGGCGGTCGAACCCGCCGCTGCTGCCGCAGCAGCCCGGCGGGCAGCGCTCGACGAGTTCGCGGACCGACGGGAGGCCCTCCGCACCACCGCCGACGAACTCGCCGCCGCCGCGACCCGCGACGACCGCCTCGACTTCGTGATCGCGGACGTGCGGTTCCACGCGCTCGTGCTCGACCTGTCCGGCAACGCGCTGTACCGACGACTGCACCAGGTCGTCGGCCAGGTGCTGCGCGAACGCGGGAGCGTCCGCCCGGACCGGCACGACGTCGGCCTCCACCTCGCTCTCGCCGATGCCGTCCTCGACGGTCGTCCGGACGAAGCAGCCTCGACGATGCGGGCGATCGTCGACCGCACGTGAGTGGAGCGCCCCGGACCTGCGAGGATGGACCCCGGTGTGCCCCTCCGGTGCCCGTGGAGGGTGAGTCGTGGACGCAGCACAGGACCTGGTCGTCCAGCTCGTCGGGACCCCGTGGGCGTTCTTCGTGGTCGGCCTCGTGCTCGCCGTGGGCAGTGTCGCGGTCTTCCTGCCCAGTCAGGCACTCGTCGTCGCGATCGGCACCCTCCTGGTGGGCGGTGACGGCGGTCTCCTGCCGGTCCTCTTCCTCGTCGTCGCGGCGTCGATCGGCATGGTCCTCGGCGACCTCGGGCTCTACCACCTGGCGCGTTCGGTCGACCTCGGCTCGAGGTCGTGGTTCTCGCGTCCGAAGGTCCGCGCGGCCCGGGACGCCATCGACGGCCGCTACCGTGCAGCTCCCGGGCGCATCGCGGTGCTCGGACGCTTCATCCCGATGGGTCGGTTGACGACGAACCTGGTCGGCGCGGACAGCGGGCTCGACCTCCGGCGGTTCCTGCTCAGCTGCGTGCTCGCCGACGTCGTCTGGGCGGCGTACTGCGTCGGCATCGCCTCGGCCACCGGGCGTTGGAGCCGCGAGCAGCCCTTCCTCGTCACGACCCTCGCGGTCGTGGCGTCGATCCTGCTCGGCCTCGCGATCTCCGCGATCGAGAAGGCCCTGCGACGACGCAGCGAGGCGGCGGCCGCGGCCTGACGAAAGTAGGGTGGGCACCCCGTTCGAAGGAGAACCCGTGCTGCTCGACGACCTCGTGCCGGACCGCGATGCGCTCGAGCGCATCGCCACCGGCAGCACCTGGGCCGAGGGGCCCTGCTGGATCCCGTCGACGCGCACGCTGCGGTGGTCCGACATCCCTGGCGACCGGATCCTGCAGTGGCACGCCGACTCGGGGGAGACCTCGGTGTACGCGGACGGTGTCGAGTTCACCAACGGCCGCACGCTCGATCGGGACGGCAGCGTCGTGCAGTGCTCGCACGGCCTGCGTCGGGTCGAGCGTGACCGCGACGGAGTCGTCACGCCGATCGTCGACGTGTGGGACCGGGGCCGCTTCAACTCCCCGAACGACGTCGTGGTCGCGCGGGACGGCGGCGTCTGGTTCACCGACCCCGCCTACGGCATCACCCAGCCGCGTGAGGGGCACCCGGGCGTGCGCGAGTACGGCGACCACTGGGTGTTCCGGTGCGGACCGGAGGGCGGGGACCTGCGACCCGTGGCGACCGACCTGGACGAGCCGAACGGCCTGGCGTTCGCCCCGGACGAGCGGGTGCTGTACATCGCGAGCTCGTCGGGCGACGAGCCGGTGATCCGTGCCTACGACCGCCGTGGCGACCTGCTGAAGAACGGCCGGGTGTTCGCGCGGCTCGAGCCCGGAGAGGGAGCGCCGGACGGCATCCGGGTCGACGTGCACGGCAACGTCTGGTCGTCCTCCCACCGCGGCGTCGTCGTGTTCGACCCCGAGGGAGCCCGGATCGGAGAGGTCGCCGTGCCGGAGGTCACGTCGAACCTGTGCTTCGGCGGCGACGACGGCACGACGCTGTTCCTGACCGCGACGACGTCGGTGTACCGGATCGCCACGACGACGCGGGACGCTGCCGTATCCTGACTCGGCCATGCAGTGCGACTACTTCGACCGCGGGGTGTGCCGGTCGTGCACGCTCATGGGTCAGCCCTACGCCGACCAGGTCCTCGACAAGGAACTCCGGACGCGCGAGCTCCTGCACGACGCGGTCGAAGCTGCCGGGGGTCCCGGAGCGGTCTCCTGGTCGCCCGCGATCACCAGTCCGGAGTCGGGGTACCGGAACAAGGCGAAGATGGTCGTGGGCGGATCCGTCCAGCACCCCACCGTCGGGATCCTCGACCACCGGCAGCGCGGCGTGGACCTGCGGCACTGCGGGATCTGCACGCCCGGCATCCGGCACGCGTTGCCCGTGCTGGCCGAGTTCGTCTCGACCGCGGGGCTGATCCCGTACGACGTCGCCGCGCGCCGGGGCGAGCTGAAGTACGTCCTGGTCACCGAGTCGCCCGACGGCGAGCTGATGATCCGGTTCGTGCTGCGCTCCGAGGGACAGCTGCCACGGCTCCGGCAGCACCTCGACGCCCTGCGCGCCGCACTGCCGAACGCGGTCGTGGTGACCGTCAACCTGCTGCCCGAGCACAAGGCCGTCACGGAAGGCGACCGCGAGATCGTGCTGACCGAGCAGGAGACGCTGCCGATGCGGCTCGGCGGGATCACGATGCACCTGCGGCCACAGAGCTTCTTCCAGACGAACACCGGCGTCGCGACCGAGTTGTACGCGCAGGCGACGGCCTGGATCGACGAGCTCGATCCCGCGTCGATGTGGGACCTGTACTGCGGCGTCGGCGGGTTCGCGCTGCACGCAGCCCGCCCCGGTCGCGTGGTGACCGGCATCGAGACGAGTGCCGAGGCGATCCGCTCCGCGCGGCAGTCCGCTCGTGAGGCCGGCCTCGAGGGCCTCCGGTTCGCCGCCGACGACGCGACCGAGCACGCACTCCGCGCCCGTCCGGACGCGGTGCCCGAGCTCGTCGTCGTGAACCCGCCGCGTCGCGGGATCGGCGAGCGGCTGTCGACCTGGCTCGAGGAGTCGGACGTGCAGCACGTCGTGTACTCGAGCTGCAACCCCGTGACCCTGGCGAAGGACCTGGCGCGCATGCCGTCGTTCCGGCTGCGTCGGGCCAGGGTGCTCGACATGTTCCCGCAGACCGGTCACCTCGAGGCCGTGACCCTGCTCACACGGGGTTGATCCCGAGCGCCGATCGGCATTGCCAGGGAATTGCCAAGGACACGTACCCGGGTACGGCTCGATCACCATGCCCATGGGGATGTGCCCGTTCAGGTTCGGGGTAGGGGTACATAGCATCTACGGGTAGAACCGTTTGTCTCGGTTTGATAACGGTCAAGAGTTTCCTATGGTTGCCGACCGAGGTGCCGCCGGCCCGATGACCACTGCCCCCGGTGGCGCACCCCCACAATCGACCGCGATCGGTCGGGGTGGGCAGTGGATTCCGCAGCAGATGCGGCTCGTGACCCCGGTGGAGCAATCACATGAAGAAGCTTTCCCGTACCCGCACCATCGTCGGTGGCCTGGCGTTCGCCGGCATCGCAGCGACCGGTGTCGGCCTCGCGGCAGCCCCCGCGAACGCAGCGTCCGGTTCGACCTGGGACCAGCTCGCGCAGTGCGAGTCCGGCGGCAACTGGGCCATCAACACCGGCAACGGCTACTACGGCGGCCTGCAGTTCAACCTCGGTACCTGGCAGGCGAACGGTGGCGCGGGCAACCCCGCCTCCGCCAGCCGCGAGGCCCAGATCGCCGTCGCCGAGCGTGTCCTCGCCTCGCAGGGCTGGGGTGCATGGCCCGCCTGCTCCGCCCAGCTCGGGCTGAGCGGCACCAGCGGTGCAGCCCCCGCCGCGGCCGCCCCGGCCCCCGCACCGGCTCCGGCGCCCGCAGAGCAGGCTGCCCCGCAGCCTGCCGCTCCGGCACCGGCTCCTGCCGAGCAGGCCGCCCCGCAGCCGAGCACGACCGAGTCGACGCCCGCCCCGGCAGCGACGACGCCGAGCAAGCCGGCCCCGGTCGAGACGAGCGGCAAGACGTACACGATCGCCTCGGGCGACACGCTCGACACGATCGCGACGAAGCTCGGGGTCGACGGCGGTTGGAAGCAGCTCTGGGCCGCGAACACGTCGACCATCGACGACGCGAACCTGATCTACGCCGGCCAGGAGCTCCAGCTCCCCGCCTGATCTCTCCGCAGACCGGACACGACGACGCCCCACGATCTCGAGTCGTGGGGCGTCGTCGTGCGTGCGGCCTCGCGGTACTGGACTACTGCGGGTTGTCGGCGAGCCAGCCGGCGACGTCGTCGGACCGGAGCGCCTGGGACAGGGAGCCGACGGCGAGCTCGTTCAGGTTCACGATCGACTGCCCGTCCGGTGCCGTCCCTGAGCCCGCGGTCGGCACGGTGAAGGTCACGAGGTCGTCTGCCCGGACCGCTCGGAGCGACCACCCGAGTTCCGCCATCCGTGCGAACGAGAACCCTGCGTCGACCGACAGGTGCGCACTCGTCGCCGCGACGAAGTCCTGGATGCGACCGGGGTTCGTGACGGTGCCGCGGGACAGCAGCCCGTTCACGACGCCGCGCATGAACGCCTGCTGGTTGCGGACGCGGGTGTGGTCGGCGTCGACGAAGGCGTAGCGCTCCCGGACGAAGGCGAGTGCTGCGGCCCCGTCGAGCCGGTTCGCCCCGGCCGTGAAGTCGTGGCCGCGTGCTGAGAACGCCCGGGGGGAGTCGACCGTGACGCCGCCGAGGGCATCGGTCATGTCCTCGAACCCGGCGAAGTCGATCTCCGCCACGTGGTCGATCCGGATGTCCAGGAGCTGTTCGACGGTCTCCGTGGTGAGGGCGACCCCACCCCAGGAGTAGGCCGCGTTGATCTTCGCGCGCCCGTGTCCGGGGACCTCGACCCAGGAGTCGCGCATGATCGACATGAGGTACACGTGCTGTCGGTCGGCGGGGACGTGCGCCAGCATCAGGGTGTCGGAGCGCCCGCCGAGCTCGGGCCGCGCACCCTCGGGGCCGCCCTGCGCGCGAGTGTCGGACCCGATGAGCAGGATGTTCTCACCGCCGGACGTGCTCGGTCGCGCACCGCTCGGGAACGGGTCGGCGATGGTGTCGCGACCGGCATCGAAGCTCCGCGCGAGTCCGCCGACGAACACGCTCGCCACGACGGCGATGACCAGGGCGACACCGACGAGCGAGCCGAGCGTCGCGATCAGGGCGACCAGGAACGGTCGCCGTCGCCGCGTGCTGCGACCGGGTGCGCGGAGAGTGTGTGCTGCGGCCGCCCGGGCGGCTCGGCGTTCGGACATGCGGGGCTCCTGTGGTCAGGTCGGCACGGACCGACCACGGGATCTTACCGCATGTGGTATTTCACGAACAGTGTTTCACTCGGGCTGTGGCTTGGCGAGCAGCTCGCCAAGTGCCGTCCGGAGTGCCGGGTCCTCCGGCAGGACCTCGCGCTCGATGTGCCGCGCGGTCTCCCAAGCGGACCGGCCGGCGGGCGTCACGCTGACCACGCGGCGCCGACGGTCGGCGGGGTGCGGGGTCCGCTCGACGAGACCGTCCCGCTCCATCCGCTCGAGGGTGCGGGACATCGTCTGCGGCTGGACCCGGGCCGTGCGGGCGATGGTGTCGGCGCCGGTCGGTCCGGTCCGGATGAGGATGTCGATCGCGACGACCGCGGCGTGCGAGAGCCCGATGGCGCGGAGGCGTTCGTCCCAGTCCCGTTCGACGGACCGTGCGGCCGCGGACAGCAGGCGTCCGAGGGGCCACTGCTCGGTCATGTCCTGCATGTCGTGATTCTACGGTCGGCAGGTGCGCTCGACCGTCAAGTAATCAGCATGCTGATGATCGGTGTACGCTCACCGACGTGTCCCGCTTCCTCCGCATCGTCCTCCCCGCGCTCGTCATCGTGGTCTGGCTCGGCATCGCCTCCGTCGGCGGTCCGTTCTTCGGCAAGATCTCCGAGGTCTCCACCAACGACCAGACCTCGTTCCTACCGGCCTCGGCCGACGCCACCAAGGTGCAGGAACGGTCCTCGGAGTTCCGCGACGAGTCGGGGGCTCCCGCGATCATCGTCCTCGAGCGTGAGGGTGGCCTGACGTCGACGGACCTCGCCGACGCGAAGGCGTTGGTCACGACGCTGTCCGACCGCGCCGACGTCGAGGCCGTCAGCCCGGTGATCCCGAGCGAGGACGGCGACGCGGTCGAGATCGTCGCCACGCTCACGCAGGACGCCGAGACCGGGGACGCGGTCGAGGCCATCCGGGCCGACGTCGACGATGCGCTCCCGTCCGGTGTGAGCGGCTACGTCACCGGTCCCGCAGGGTTCACCGCGGACCTGACCGAGGCCTTCGCCGGCATCGACGGACTGCTGCTCGGGGTGGCGCTCGCCGCGGTGTTCGTGATCCTGATCATCGTCTACCGATCACCCCTGCTGCCCGTCCTCGTGCTCGGGACCGCCACCTTCGCCCTGTGCGCCTCGATCCTCGTGGTCTGGTGGCTCGCCGAGGCCGACATCGTGACGGTCAACGGGCAGGTGCAGGGCATCCTGTCGATCCTGGTGATCGGCGCGGCGACGGACTACGCGCTCCTGTACACCTCGCGCTTCCGGGAGGCGCTGCGCGACCACCGCACCGGTTGGGACGCGACGAAGGCCGCCCTGCGGGGGAGCCTCGAGCCGATCCTGGCCTCGGGCGGCACGGTGATCGTCGGGGTGCTCTGCCTGCTGCTCTCCGACCTCAACTCGAACAAGGCGCTCGGCCCCGTCGCGGCCATCGGCATCGCGTTCAGCCTGCTCGCTGCCCTGACGCTCCTGCCCGCGCTGCTGCTCGCGTTCCGCCGCGCGGCGTTCTGGCCGCTGCGTCCGGCGTTCGGCAGCGCCCACCCCGAGCTCACCGGTCCGGACGCCCGCGGCATCTGGGCGCGCGTCGGCCGGCTCGTCGCTCGGCGGTCCCGGGTGGTGTGGATCGTCTGCACGGTCGGCCTGCTCGCGATGGGCGCCGGCCTGTTCGGACTCAAGGCGGACGGGGTGCCGCAGAGCGACCTGATCATCGGGTCGTCCGAGGCCCGTGACGGTCAGGACGTGCTGGCCGACCACTTCCCGGGCGGTTCCGGCAGCCCGGCGCAGGTCATCGGTGCGGAGCGCGACCTCGACCAGCTCGTCGACGCGATCACCGCGGTGGACGGGGTCGACGGTGTGGTCGCCGCAGCGAAGGACAGTCCCGCCGGTACCGTCCCGGTGACCGGGGACGCCGCCGGCAGCGGCACGCCGACCGTCTCCCGCGGTGACGTCCTGCTCGAGGCGACGCTGTCCGACGCCGCCGACTCGGACGCCGCCGAGCAGACCGTCCGCGACCTCCGCACCGCCGTCGAACGGGTCGACCCGGGAGCGATCGTCGGAGGCGTCACCGCGACGGCGGTCGACACGAACGACACCGGGATCCGCGACCGCACGCTCATCATCCCCGTGGTGCTCGTCGTCATCCTGCTGATCCTGATGCTCCTGCTCCGCAGCGTCGTCGCGCCGCTCGTCCTGATCGGCAGCGTGATCGTGTCCTTCGCGGCGGCCCTCGGTGTCGGAGCGCTCGTCTTCGACCACGTGTTCCACTTCCCGGGCGCGGACCCGAGCGTGCCGCTGTACTCGTTCGTGTTCCTGGTGGCCCTCGGCGTCGACTACAACATCTTCCTCATGACACGAGTGCGCGAGGAAGCACTGCGGCACGGTCCACGCGAGGGCGTCCTGCGCGGACTCGGGGTGACCGGCGGGGTGATCACGTCGGCGGGCGTCGTGCTCGCCGCCACGTTCGCCGCCCTCGGCGTGATCCCGATCCTGTTCCTCGTGCAGATCGCGTTCGTCGTCGCGTTCGGCGTCCTGCTCGACACGATCGTGGTCCGCTCGCTGCTCGTGCCGGCGCTGGCCTACGACCTCGGGCACCGGGCCTGGTGGCCGTCGCGCCTCTCGCGCACGAACCCTGACATGTGACACGCTGGACCCATGCCAGTTCCCTCGACGCAGCCCGCTGCCGAGCGCAAGCTCCTCCGTGACACGGTGCAGGACAAGATCCGCGACGCCATCATGGACGGCACGCTCGAGCCCGGGGAACGGCTCAACGACGACGACCTGATCGCCTGGCTCGGGGTCTCCCGGACGCCGATCCGCGAGGCCCTCGCCGAACTCGCCCGGGCCGGACTCATCGAGATGGCGCCGAACCGCTACACCCGGGTCGCGGCGCCGACGAAGGACGAACTCCTCGACGCGTACCGCACCCTCGGCGTGATCTACGGTGGCGTCGTGCGGCTCGCGGTGCCCCGGTTCACCGACGCGCAGCGCAAGAAGATCGTGAAGATGCTCGACGACGTGCACGCGCGGGTGGGCGCCGACGAGCAGGACCAGGTCGCCCGCGACGGCGCCGGCATCTACTCGATGTGGGCCGACGCGTGCGGCAACCCGTCGCTCGTGCAGCTCTGCAACTCGACGACGGACGGGCTCTCCTTCAAGCTCCGCGTGCCGGAGCTCGCCGAGCTCCTGCCGGCCGAGGTGATCCTGCCCGAGCTGACCAAGCTCAAGGACGCCGTCGTCGCGAAGGACCCCATCGCCGCCGAGCTCGCCATGGAGGCGATCCACCTGCTCCCGTCGCGCGACTAGCCTTCCGGACGCGACCAGGCGACGGCCTGGAGGCGCGTGGCCGCCCCGCCACACGCCTCCAGGCCGTCACCGCGTCACCACGCGACCAGGCGAGCCGTCAGTGCGCGACGGCGCTGATCATCCCGAGACCGACGCTGATGCGGTCGGCGACCTCGATGAGGTCCTCGGCCAGGGATCCGAGGTCACGGTCGCGGAGCTGCGTGAGGCGTCCGGAGATCGAGAGCGCGGCCGCGGTGTCCCCCGAGGCGTTCCTGATCGGCGCTGCGATGCAGAACCGGCCGAGCGCGAGTTCCTGGTTCTCCTCGGTCCAGCCGCGCTTCGCCGAGACGGCCAGGTCGGCCGTCAGGGCGTCGTGCGACGTGATGGTGTGGTCGGTGTACCGCGCCAGGTCCGCACCGAGGAGCCGCTCCCGGTCCACCTGTGACAGGTCGAGCATGAGGGCCTTGCCGAGTGCCGACGCGTGCAGCGGCTGTCGCATGCCGATCATGGTGTGCGACTTCGGGGCCAGTGACCCCTCGAAGTGGCAGAGGTAGATGCACGAGGCGGCGTCGCGCACCCCGACGTTCGCGGTGAGGCCGATCCGGTGCGCGAGTTCCTGCGCCGCGGCCCGGCTCTCCCGGTGCACCGGGTTGTGGTTGAGCCCCTGGCTGGCGAGTTCGAGCACGGCGCGACCGACCGAGTACCCCTGCGAATCGGGATCGCGGCGCACGTACTCGAGCGACTCGAGCGTCGCGAGGAGCCGACCCGTCGTCGATGTCCCGAGGCCGATCGCCCGCGCGATGTCGGAGGCACGCATCGGCCCGTCAGCAGCACCGAGCGCGCCGAGGACCGCCGCGGCGCGCTCGACGCTCTGGTTCGGAGGGGTGGTCGTCATCCCCTCATTCTGGTCTGCGACGGCGATCAGGACACCGTGACGCCGCTGACGAACGCGTTCGAGCGCACCTGCGCAGCTGTCAGCGGCACCCCGCCGAGCACGACGTCCTGGAACGCGACGCCCGAGATCCCGTGGGCGGCGTCCCAGCCCGACAGCGTCACGGAGTCCGCCGTGACGTCGGTGAAGTGGCGGATCGTGATGCCCGTGATCCGACCGCGTTCGTCGCGGTAGCCGGTGTCGTTCGAGTACTGCCCCTTGAGGACCTGCAGCACGATCGCTCGCTTCCCGACCGGCTGCGACTCCACGTGGAAGCCGTCGACCGTGACGTCGGAGACCGTCGCCCAGTCCTGCACGTCGAACTTCAGGGCGACCTCCTTGGCGCGGAGCACGTACGACTGCGTGATCGAGATGTCGGTGAACAGCGACGTCTCCATCGAGGAGCCGAACCGGACGGGGTTGCCGCCGGTGACGTTCCAGAAGGTGGTGTCGAGGGCGTGCAGCCCGCGGGTCTCCGGCTCGCCGTTCGTGGCGGCGTCGAGGGCGTGCCAGCCGAAGCCGTCGTCGCCGCTCATCACGAAGTTGTGCTCGACCGCCATGTCCTGCACGCCGTCGGTGTCGATGCCGTCGTTGTTGATGAGCGTGCCCATCAGGTTCGTCCACGACACGTGGATGCCCGACGACCGGATGTACAGCGTCTGCCACCACTGTGCGTTCCGGACGCCGATGCCGGAGACCGTGACGTCGGAGCTGTCGCGGAACCGGATCGCCATCGTCTTCGCGGTGCGCGAGGTGTCGTCGCCGGCGTCGAGGATCCCACGGCCGAGCACCCGCACGCCGGTGACGCCGTCACCGTCGATGCGACCGTGCACCAGTGCACCGGGAGCCAGGTAGATCGTCTGCCCGGACGTCGGGCGGATGACTCCGGCGCCGTGCTCGCCCGGGCCGAAGTACCGGACCGAGGGGTCAGCGGCGGACGGCACGGTCGTCTCGGCCGGTGTGACGAAGAGGAACAGTGCGCGAACGCCGGGCGTCTCGATCACGAGCGGGTGTGCGTCGCGGATCGTGAACGTGATCGTGGAACCGGAGCGGGTCGTCGCGATCGACAGCGTCCGTGGTGTGACGACCGGTGTGGCCGACGCGGCGAGGCCGGGCATGGTGACGCTGACGGTCGCCGTACCGGCCCCCTTGGCGAACATCGCGACGTCGTGCGAGGTGCCGCTGACCGACTCGGCCCTGACCGGCACGGCCGTCCCGTTCGCCGAGACGGTGTGCGCGGTCGCGGTGGGCGAGGTGGGGTTCCCCGGGTTGGGCTGGATCGTGGCGGTGCCGGCGGTGACCGCTGACGGACTGGCGGCGGTGTCCGCGACCGCAGCCGCGCCTCCCGGCCCGGACGTGCCGACGGCGGCGAGTGACAGCGCGACGACCGTCGCGATGGTGTGTGCGCGCAGGCGCATGGCGATCTCCCTTGATCGTTGTGGGTGCTGCAGGTGGGTCAGTAGACCTTCACGGCGCTCGCCGTGACGAACGGCGACCCGTTCGTGGCGGTCACGACGACGCGGAGCGAGTCGGTCCGCACCGGGGCGAGGTCGTGGACGCGATGCCGGTGCCGGTTGTCCGTGACGGTCTCGAGCTGCCGCCACGAGCCGTCGACGGACACCTCGATGCGGTAGTCACGGGCGAGCGTCGGGACGGCGTCCCAGTGGGTGCGGTGGTGGTGCAGGTTGATGAGGTCGGCGTCGACGTCGTCGTTCCACACGATCCGCACCTGGCGCACGTCGATCGGCTCCGTCCAGTCGAGTGTCAGGGCGGCTCGGCCGTCGCCGGCCTCGGACGACCACAGGTGCGGGCCGCCGAAGGGACGCTGGTACCCGTCGACCACCCTGGAGGCCCGCCACGCGTCCGATGCGCCGGCTGCGGTGAACGCGAAGGACCGTCCGCGCAGGGCGCGCGCTTCCCAGTCGGTCACGGGCTGGTCGGACTCCTCGGGGATGTGGTCGTCGAACTGCTCGTCGTCGGCCGTGCGGGCACGGAGGGCCAGCACCCCGTACGGGTGCCCGTCGGTCAGGACCAGACGGACGCCGGGGGCACGACGGACGACGACGACCGCGTTGCACGGCTCTCCGGGTCGGAACGCGAGGTCCACCACCGCCTCCCCGGATCCGGCAGCCACCGCAGCGGTGTGGGTGGCGACGTGCTCGATCGGGGCGTAGTTCTGCGGCTTGCCGGTCGTCCAGAGCTCGATCGTGAGCTCGGCCGCGGTGCCGTCGTCGTCGGCGACGGTCCGGAGCGCGAAGGAGCCGAGCGCCGGGTCGGCCGGCAGGACGATCGCGACGTCGCGATCGAGTGCGAAGGTGTCGGCGGTCGCCCACGGGGTGGTGTCGATCGAGGTGAGTTCACTGCTCGCGGTGATCGTCGCCCGGCGGGCCAGGTCGGCACCGTCGACGGCCCGGACCCCGATGAGCGGGGCGTCCTCGCGGAGCAGTGTCTGCTGGAGCATCTCGACGTGGTCGGCGCCGAGCGTGCGGGGCGTCGTGCCGTGCCGGGCGACGAGGTGTGCGGCGGTGCCGGCGGCCTGGCCCTGGGTGGCGCACGTGGCCATCACCCGCGTGGAGCCGAACGCCACGTGTGACGCGGAGATGTTCCGGCCGGCGAAGAGCAGGTTCGCGACGTCCGCGGAGTAGAGGGAACGGAAGGGGATGTCGTAGGTGCCGTCCGTGTACCGCTGCTGCGCGCCTGCGGTCTCGGCGTACACGCCCTCGACGGGGTGCAGGTCGATCGACCAGCCGCCGAACGCCACCGCGTCGGGGAAGGTCCGCTGCGACAGCAGGTCCTGCTGGGTGAGCGTGTGGTCGCCGATGAACCGGCGGTACTCCCGTTTGCCGGGGATCGCACCCACCCAGTCGAGCGTGAGGGTCTCGGCGTCGAAGGCGCCGGAGTTCTTGATGTGGTCCCAGATCCCGTAGACGACGCCCCAGAGCTCATCGCGGATCCGCTCGTTCTCGGCGACGGTGTCGAGCGCACCGCCCCACTCGATCCACCAGTAGTTGCAGCCGTTGTCCCCGGTCTTGATGGCCCGGTTGGCCAGGATCGGTGTCGTCGTCAGGTCGACGGCGATCGACGGTGGCACGAACTTCTCGGGCCGACCGGTGTCGTGCGTCGAGAAGAAGATCGAGCTGCCGAGCAGTTCGTCGTCGGGCTGTTCCGGCGCCCACGCCTCACCGTGTTCGGCGCGTCCCTCGCGGCCGGTCCGGAACGACGCCCCGGCGAGTGCGCCGACGAGGCCGTCGCCCGTGCAGTCCAGGAACACCGGCGCGGTGAAGGTCGTCTCGATCTCGGACCCCATCGTCCACCCCGTGACGGAGGTGATCCGGGTGGCGCCGTCGTCGTCGGCGGTCGTGACGATCCGGACGTCGGTGTTGAGGTGCAGGTGCACGTTCGGTTCGGCGCGCACGAGGTCGAGCACGACCTGGTCCCAGTAGATCGCGTTGCCCTGCGGGTTCCGGTACTGGTTCTCGAGGAAGAGCTCACCCATGATCCCGGTCTCGCGGGCGAACCGATGGGTTCCGTGCGCGGTCGCCCCGACCACCCACACCCGGATCTCGCTCGAGGAGTTCCCACCGAGGACGGGGCGGTTGGTGACGAGGGCGACGCTGGAGCCGAGGCGTGCGGCGGCGACCGCGGCGCACACGCCGGCGAGACCGCCTCCGACGACCACGACGTCGTGGTGCTGTTCACGGGACTGCATGGCGGTGACGGTATCACTCTCTGGCGCTTCCTTCCCACTGTGTGGCAAAGTGTGCCCAGCAAGTGCTATCGTCAACGAACTCTCGACAACGAAGTGTGAGGTCACCCCATGAGCGACGGAACCCGAACGCGCACGAGCGCGGACGCCGCCGGCCCCCCGGACGCCCAGGCAGCACTGGGCGACGACGCGCGCCGACAGGGCATGCGGAAGGTGATCGTCGCCGCGGGCGTCGGCCACTTCGTCGAGTGGTTCGACTTCGGCCTCTACGGCACCCTGGCCACGGTCATCTCGCTGTACTTCTTCAAGCAGGGCGACCCCCAGGTGGCGTTGCTCTCCGCGTTCGCCGTGTTCGGTGCCGGCTTCGTGATGCGCCCGCTCGGTGGTCTGTTCTGGGGCTCGCTCGGCGACCGGGTCGGCCGGAAGACCACGCTCGCGACGGTCATCCTCATCACGAGCGGAGCGACGGCCGTGATGGGCATCCTGCCGACCTACCAGAGCGTCGGCCTGCTCGCACCGATCCTGCTCGTGCTGGTCCGGCTCGTGCAGGGCTTCGCCGCCGGTGGCGAAGGTGCCGGCGCGACGACGCTCCTGGCCGAGTTCGCGCCCTCGAACCGACGGGGCTTCGTGACGAGCTTCATCGACGTCTTCGGGTTCGCGGCCTTCATCGTCGGTGGCGGGCTGGTGTTCCTGTTCACCGCGCTCGCGGGCGACGACGCGCTCGAGACGTGGGGGTGGCGCGTCCTGTTCCTCATCGCGGTCCCGCTCGGACTGGTCGGCCTGTACCTCCGGAGCCGGCTCGAGGACACCCCCGAGTTCCGGGCACTCAAGGCGAAGGGCGAGGTCGCGGCGAACCCGTTGCGTCGCTCGCTCCGCACCGGGTGGAAGGCCCTGCTGTTCTGCATCGGCTTCGTCGTCCTCAAGGCGGTCGGCCACTGGATCCTGCAGACCTTCATGCCGTCGTACCTGCAGGCCGACCTCGGGTACTCGCCGCTGGTGTCGTACGGGGTCGTCGTGATCGGCTTCCTCGTGATCGCGGGACTCGTGCCGTTCTTCGGTCTGCTGTCGGACCGGATCGGCCGGAAGCCCGTCATGCTCGCCGGCTGCACCGGCTTCCTGGTGCTGACCTACCCGACGCTGATGCTCATGGACGCCGGCAACTTCTGGGCGGCCGCGGGCGCGATGGTGCTGCTCGGCCTGTTCATGGCGGCGTTCGACGGTGCCGTCAGCGCGGCGATGGCCGAACTCTTCCCGACCGCGATCCGTTACGGGTCGATGGGCATCGCCTACAACATCAGCGTCGCGCTCTTCGGCGGCATCACGCCGTACTTCGCCACGTGGCTCATCAGTGCCACGGGCAACACGTTCGCGCCCGCCTTCTACGTCATGGCGGCTGCGGCGATCACGGGGATCACCGTGCTGCGGGCCCGTGAGACGAACAAGCAGGGCCTCGCCGTCCGGTGAGGGACGCGACAGCGGGCATGGGGTGACCTGCCAGGCGCATCCCATGTCCGTCGTGCGCGCGCCGGTTATGGTTTCCCGGTGAGCAACGAACCCGAGCAGACGACCGAGCCCGCGCGCCGCGGTGCCGCGACGCCGCGCCACGGGCGCCAGAAGCGACGCGCTGGCGTCGTGTTCCCGGCGGTGGCGGGGGTGCTCACCATGGCCCTCCTGCTGAGCGGCGGGTACGCGGCGTACGCGTACAACCAGCTGTCCGACGGCGTCACGATCGTCAACGCGATCACCGGCGACAAGGACGAGAAGAACGACGTCGACGGCAAGGCGCAGAACATCCTGCTCGTCGGCGACGACCACCGACCGGACAACGCCACCCCGGAGCAGCTCGCCGAGCTCAGCACCGAGGACGACGGCGGCGCGACGAACACCGACACGATGATCGTGCTGCACATCAACGCCGACGGCAGCCAGGCGACGATGATCTCGTTCCCCCGCGACTCGTACGTCGACATCCCGGACGTCGGCAAGGGCAAGCTCAACAGCGCGTTCTACTACGGCACGCTCAACGGCGGTGGGGACACCGGCGGTGCGAAGATGCTCATCAAGACCATCGAGAACCTGAGCGGGCTGCAGATCGACCACTACGTCCGGGTCTCGCTGCTCGGCTTCTACCAGGTCGTGAAGGAACTCGGGCCGGTGGAGGTGTGCCTCAACCAGGCCACCAACGACCCGTTCTCCGGGGTGAACCTGCCAGCGGGCAAGTCCTCGCTGGACGCGAAGGAGGCGCTGTCCTTCGTGCGACAGCGCCACGGCCTGCCGAATGGCGACCTGGACCGCAACATCCGTCAGCAGTACTTCCTGTCCCAGGAGGCACGGAAGGTCACCTCGGCGGGCACGCTGCTCAACCCGGTGAAGATGGGCAACATCCTCAAGGCCGTCGGGGGATCGATCCAGACCGACACCAACCTGATCGACCTCGCCTCGCAGATGCGGAACCTCCGGCCCGCGAACATCCAGTCGGCCACCATCCCGACCCTCGGGACCCCGACGATCTACGTCAACGGATCGGCGCTCTCCATCGTCGAGGTGGACACCGTCGGGCTGCCGGCCTTCGTGCAGGGCCTGGTCGGCGAGCCCGAGGCCTACACCGCCGCCGGTCCGGCGCAACCGGCGAACACGTCCGTCACCGTGCTGAACGGCAGTGGTGCGCAGGGTGCGGCCACCGCCGCGGGGCAGGTCCTGACGGCTCGCGGGTTCCAGGTCGCACCGGCCGGGTCCTCGTCCACCACGAAGGTCACGCAGGTGCAGTACCCGGCCGGCCAGGAGTCGCAGGCGAAGGCCGTCGCGGCCGTCGTGCCGGGCGCCGTCGCCGTCCGGACCAACGCGGTCACCGGCGTCACGCTGGTGCTCGGCACCGACGGCAAGACCGCGAAGCCGGTCGCGACCGAGCCGAGCGCCGCGCCCTCGACGCCGGCGGACAGCGGCTCGGGCTCGGGCTCGAAGCCGGCGGAGCAGCCCGCGAAGGAACCGTCGCCGAAGTCGACCGACGTGCACAACTACGGCACCGAGGGCACCTGCATCAACTGATGGGAACCGGCCAGGCGAGGCGTCGGTAGGTTCGTGGAGTGACCAGCGCCGCACGCCCGATCGTCCTGATGACCTACAACATCAAGAACCCGGACCCCGCGCACGACTGGCCGGCCCGCCTGCCGATCGTGCTCGAGGTGATCCGCCGGCACGACCCCGACCTGCTCTGCGTGCAGGAGGCGTTCGCGCACCAGATGGACGACCTGCGCGCCGGGCTGCCGGACCACGCCGACGTCGGGCAGGGGCGCGAGGGCGGCGACGCCGGGGAACACGCGGCCGTCTTCTACCGCCGCGACCGGTTCCGCCCGTCGGACGAGGGATCGTTCTGGCTGTCGGACACCCCGGACGAGCCGGTCTCGAACACCTGGGGCAGCCTGTACCCGCGGATCGCGAACCACGCCCGGTTCCTCGACACCGAGGGACCCGCGTTCACCCTGCTCACCACCCACCTCGACCACGAGCCCGGACCCCACGGTGACGAGGTCCGGGGTCGGAGCGCCGCCCTGATCGCGGAACGGCTCGCCGGGGAGACCGGTCCGGTCGTCTTCGCGGGCGACTGCAACGAGCCCGCGGGGAGCGGCACCGCGTCGAGGGTGTTCTCGGAGGCCGGGTTCGCCGATGCCTGGCTGACCGCGGGGGATCCGTCCGACCGGACCGCGACGTTCAACGACTGGCAGCCGCCGGTCGACTCCGGGGAACGGATCGACTGGGTGCTCACCCGCGGTGTCAGCGGCGTGGACCGCGTCGTGATCGACCACGACGGCCCGGAGACCTGGTTCGCCAGCGACCACTTCCCGGTGGTGGCGACCCTGCGCATCTGACCCGCGTCAGCAGCTCCGGCGTGCGTGGACGGGCATCGGGGAACCGAGCACCGTGACCGTCGTCTCGTTCGTCAGCGCGGACACCCCGTTCGTGCCGACGTCTGTGGCGTCCTGGGCATCGTCGTCCGTCGCGGGAGCCTCGTCCCAGCCCTCCTGCAGCAGGAGCTGCCAGGCGCGGGAGTCGTCGGAGCCGTAGGACACCCGGTGCGACCGGGGCGCGTCGGCGATCTGCTCGTCCAGGTCGTCGCCCACCTGGATGCCGTCAGGGCCGGTCAGCTCGATCCGGGCACCCGAGCGGCTCCGCACCGAGTCACGCAGGATCCGGACCTCGACGGCGTTGCCCGCTCGGGCGTCGGAGCGCAGGGCGGCCACGCGGATGGCGCCACCCCAGGTGTAGGTCGTGCCGGCGGGGAAGCACGCGCCACCGTCGCCCTCGGCCGTCTGTGTCCGCGACGGCGTGCCGAGCAAGCGGTCGAGCACGGTCACGGTGAGCCGGGAGTCGCGCATCGACGACTCGAGGACCGTCTTGCCGCCGTTCCGGAGCACGAGGGCCTCGGCGTCGAGCTCGATCGAGTCGACCCGTCGGAGCTTCGCGTCCGACACCCGGACCGGTGCGGCATCGTGGGATGTCTCCGCCGCCACGGCTGCGTCCGCGCCCACCCCTGGCGTGCCGTCGAACGCGAGCGCACCGGCCGAGAAGGCCAGCACGGCGGCGCCGAGCGCCAGCAGGGTCCGAGGAGTCACCGTTCGACGGTAGGGCCTCCACCGGGACAGAACGACAGGTGTTACCGAATCGGAGCCTGCCCGTCACCGGACCGTGACAAACGAGCATCACGCACCTGCCGGCCCTGGAGCGGTGCGGCAGGCGGGCGCAGGCCGCTCCGCGCGGCGGGGGACAGCCTCCTGGACGGCCCGCAGCGACCCCCTGCGTACCGTCGGCGGCATGACGGACCAGCAGAACGACCAGACCGGGCCTGACCAGTACGTGATGCAGGACCCCACGAAGATGTACGCCGACAAGAAGCCCGACGAGCAGTACCTCGAGGGTGCCGGCACCGACGCGGAGATGGCGCAGAACGTCCCCGCCGACCACGGTGAGGACACCTACCGCGGCTCGGGTCGTCTGACCGGCCGCAAGGCGCTCGTCACCGGTGGCGACTCCGGCATCGGTGCCGCCGTGGCCATCGCCTACGCCCGCGAGGGTGCGGACGTCGCGATCTCGTACCTGCCCGAGGAGCAGGAGGACGCCGACCGCATCGTCGGGCTCATCGAGGCCGCCGGGCGCAAGGCCGTCGCGCTGCCGGGTGACATCACCTCGCTCGAGGTCTGCGAGCAGCTCGTCGCCGACGCGGTCGAGCAGCTCGGTGGCCTCGACATCCTGGTGAACAACGCCGGCAAGCAGCAGAACGTCGACGACATCACCAAGATCTCCGACGAGGAGTTCGACGAGACCTTCAAGACGAACGCCTACGCGACGTTCCGCATCACGAAGGCCGCCGTGCCGCACCTGCAGCCCGGCTCCACGATCATCAACACGACGTCGATCCAGGCGTACGCCCCGTCGCCGCACCTGGTGCACTACGCGGCCACGAAGGCGACCGTGAACAACATGGCGAAGGGCCTGGCGGCGCAGCTCGCGCCGAAGGGGATCCGTGTCAACGCGGTCGCCCCGGGGCCGATCTGGACGCCGCTGCAGCCGGCCGGTGGCCAGCCGCCGGAGGCGCTGCCGAGCGCGGGCGAGCAGACCTACCTGGGCCGCTGGGGGCAGCCGGCCGAGCTCGCGCCGGCCTACGTGTTCCTGGCGAGCGGGGAGTCGTCGTACGTCGTGGGCGAGACGCTGCACGTCGACGGCGGGATGCCGACGCCGTAGCGACCGCGGCGGGAGTCCGGCGGGAGTCCGGCGGGAGTCCGGCGGAACCAGGTTCTGGACACAGCACCGTGCAGTGGCGCGGTGCGGTGTCCGGAACCTGGTTCTCTTCGTGCGGGCGCCGGCTCAGCAGCTGACGGAGCGAGCCATCCGCTCGAGGAGCTCGCGCGCGGACATCGCGGCGGCCAGCTCGACCTCGACGGGGTTGATGCCGATCGCCTGCTCGAACGCGCGACGGCGGGCCTGGTCGGCGATCGGCACCTCGGGGCGCTGGGGCAGCACGGCGATGGCTCGCGCCGCCGCCTCGAACGCACCGGCGGGACGTCCGAGCTGTTCCCACATGGCCCGGACGTCGTGCGCCACCTGATCGGGGTCGCCGCCGAACTCGAAGCCGGTCGAGGCCATGGTCGCGAGTCCCTGGGCAGTGGGGTCGTTCGGGGTCATGTCGGCATGGTCGCACGGACGGCCGCGAACGGGCTCGACGTCGTGGTCTGTCCCCCCTTGTGCCGACACCCGTACCGGGGATTCTGGTGTCCCCCGTTCTGCGTTTGGATGGAGGTGCCCCGGACCAGGGGTGACACGGACAGGACGTCCGGGGACGACGGAGGGCACGATGCTCGAACACACCAGCGCCGACACGCAGGCCGCGGCGGCCGCGGCGGCCACGCTGCACCTGCGGATCACGATCGTGGGTGCCACCGTCGACCTGCTCCGGGACGTCCCCTTCCACGAAGCCCGGCCCGTGCAGGTCGCCGAGCGGATGGGCATCAGCGTCGCCGAGCTGGAGCAGCACTTCCCGTCGTGGGACGGCCTGGTCCTCGCCGCGCTGGACCGCTGGAACGGCGCCCGGATGGACGAGGTCACGCACGAGGTCGGCGATGGCTCGACCGTGGACCTGCTCCGTGCCATCGTCGCCTCGAACGCCGAGGACCCGGCCCTGATGCGCCTGCTCGTCGCCCTGCTGTCCGTCGCGGGCAACCCGGCGCACCCGATGGCGACCTACCTGCGGTCGCGGTACCAGCTCTTCTTCGCGCAGATCAAGCGCGGCCTGGAGCACGACGTCGCGATCGGCCGTGCCCCGCACACGATGGACCCCCGCCGCGGCGCCGAGCAGCTCATCGCCCTGTACGAGGGGCTGCAGCTGCAGGCCCTGCTGCGCGCCGAGCTCGACCTGGTGGCGGCGTTCGACCGCGCGGTCGCCCGGCTCGAGCGTGGCTGGATGGAGCGGTACGAGCCGCAGGCCGCCCGCCGTCTGGCGATGTGGGACGACGACGACTCGGGCAGCTGGGAGATCTGACCGGCGGTTCGTCCGCGGAGCGCGTTCCTTGCGCCGTCGTGCAGCGCCCCGCGGGTACTCCGGGAGTCGCAACCTGACGGAAGGAACCGACATGGCAGCACCGAACCCCATCCAGGTCCAGAAGTACCTGAGCGGCATCGACTACCCGGCGTCCAAGGACGACGTGGTCTCGACGGCCGAGCAGGAGGGCGCCCCCGACGACGTCCTCGAGGCGCTCCGCGCGATCCCGGACGGCGAGTACGACGCCCCGACCGCGGTGTCGAGCGCGGTGTCCGACGCCGGCTGAGCGCGGCACACCCACTCGGTGAGCAGGAGCGGTCGGGTGCGTGCGCCGCACCCGACCTCTTCTGCTCACGAAGCGCAGCTCACGAAGCGCAAGCCCTGCTCACGAAGCGCCGCCGGAGCGCGATCCGCGCGGCACCGAGCCGTCGCCGGGGTCGTACCCGGTGTCACGGATGACCCGCAGCGCCGTGGTGTCGTTGTGGACCGAGTGCACGACGACCCGACGCGTCCGGCGGAGCGCTCGACGGGCACCCGGTGTCGCGAAGAGCCCGCCGAGCACCAGGCCCGCACCGATCCCCAGTGCCACGGACACCGCCGCCACGAAGTCGAGCGCGGCGCTCGACGACCCGGACATGAAGTTCAGCAGGGCGTTCGAGACGGCGACACCGGGCAGCAGTGCCCCGCAGAAGGCCGGCACCGCGATCGCCGCGACGGCCGTGCGCATCCGGACGGCCGCGTAGGTCGAGAGCACCCCGAGCAGCACCGCCGCCAGGAACGTCGCCCCGAGGAGCGGCAGCCCGGCCTGCCGCAGCGCCCACAGTGACGCACCGGCGGCGACGGAGAACACCACGGCGACCGGGATCACCCGGGCGCTGGCCTGCTGCACGAAGCAGTTGGCGCCGGCCGACACCACGGTCAGTGACAGCGACGCCCAGAGCGGCAGGGTCTGCGTCACGATGCCGGACGGGTCGACCTCGATCTGCAGCCAGTGCGTCATCGCGATCCCGGCCGGCACCCCGACCACGATCGCCGCGATGACCAGCCCGATGTGGAACGCCCGGGCCACGGCCATCGCCCGGAACCCCGAGATGGCGTCCTGTGCCCAGGTCACCAGGGACGGGTGCGGCAGCAGGAGCACCACGAGCGCCGCGACCATCGTGGCCGCACCGTTCGCGTTCAGCACCCCGGCCCAGATGGCCAGCGTGCCGATCGCCGACGCCACCGCGCCCTGCGCCCCGGACACGAAGAACTGCGGGTAGCCCCGGTCGGTGAGCCAGCGCCCGGAGACGATGATCCCGAGCATCAGCACGAACGCCCCGAGGCCGGCCCGCCAGCCGCCTCCGGCCTGCACGGCGATCGAGATGCCGAGGATCGACAGGCCGACGTCGGACAGCCACATCGGCCAGCGCGGTGGGAGTCGCAGCACGGCGACCAGGGCGTTCACCGCCGAGGTCATGTCGCGGTCGTCGTGGATCAGGTCGTCGACGATCTGGTTCGCGCGGGCGAGTTTGTCGAGGTCGGAGCCGTCCGACCGCACGGTGCGGACCTTGACGAGCGGCGGGACGTCGGCCGGGGCGTACTGGATCGTCACCGAGCTGCCGGAGAAGTCGAGGTCGAGCGGCGCGAGGTTCCACTTCGTCGAGACCGCGACGACGGCCGTCTCGACGCTACGGGTGTCGGCACCGGAGGCGAGCATGACCTCGGCCAGGTCGAGGCAGAAGTCGACGATCTGGGTCGCCGTGTACTGGTCGCGCCTCTTGGCGTCGGGCTCGACGTGCTCGTAGATCGTCCCGCGCAGGCGGGCTCGTGCGTCGCGCAGGTCGTGCTGCGCGAGACTGCGGCGGCGTGGCCGGGGCGGGCGGCCCGGCTTGTGCGCGCCCGGGGGGTGCTGCTCGGCCATCACGCCATGGTGTCAGTCGACGGCGGCCGAGTCCGGGCGTCCCCTGGACGCGTCCGGATCAGCTCCGGCGGCGCGTGCTCAGACGACCGAGGGCGAAGGCCGCGACGACCGCGCCCACCAGCACGAGGACCGGTCCGGCGGTCAGCTGCCAGGGGCGGACGCCCGCGACGAACGCGTAGTCGGACAGGGGCGCGTACGCGAACCAGCCGGACGACGACGGCGGAGCCGTCAGCGCGAACACGATCCCGACGACGACGGCCAGCAGGCCGAGCCAGAGGGCGACGAGGGTCGGGGTGGCGAGGAATCGGGGCACGGCACCCAGCGTAGGTGGGCGACGGACTGGAGGCCCGTGGCGACCCCGCCACGGGCCTCCAGTCCGTCAGGTGGTGACGGTTCCTGCGTTCCGCGCCTACTGCTCGAAGGTCGCGTGCAGCGTGATCTCGACCCCGGTCAGCGCCTTGCTGACGGGGCAGGTCGCCTTGGCGTCCTCGGCGGCCTTGAGGAAGGCCGCCTCGTCGATGCCGGAGACCTCGCCGCTGACGGTCAGGACGATGCCGGTGAGACGGAAGCCGCCGGCCGGGTCCGGACCGAGCGAGACGTCGGCCTTGACGTCGAGGGCCTCGACCGTGCCGCCGGCCTCGCCGAGGACCGCGGAGAACTGCATGGCGTAGCAGGCCGAGTGGGCGGCGGCGATGAGCTCCTCGGGGCTCGTGGTGCCGCCGGCGTCCTCGGCGGTGCGCTTCGGGAACGAGACGTCGTACGTGCCGACCTTCGAGCTCGAGAGTTCGACCTGGCCGGAACCGTCCTCGAGGCCGCCGTTCCAGGCGGTGCGTGCGGTGCGAGTGGGCATGCCCGCTCCTTTCGTGTGGGGGAGCGGCCCCGAACGGGACCGCTGTTCCCGAGTCAATCGGAGAACGACCGTTCTCGCAACGGGCTCACGGGGAAGACGCAGGGTTCGGCCGGACGCGAGCCGAGCGACATGCGTTGCGCAAAACAACAGGTGTACGATAGCGGAACCGGATCGTTCGATCCGCCGCGACGCCGCACCCCTCCTGACGCCCGACGGATCCCCGTAGACCCGTCGTCCACAACAAGGAGAACCCATGCGCGCCGTCGTGTTCGAGCAGTACCAGACCTTCCCGTCCCTGACCGAGGTCCCGAAGCCCGCACCCGGGCCGGGTGAGGTCCTGCTCAAGGTCGCCGGCGCCGGTGCCTGCCACTCCGACGTCGCCGTGTACCGCGAGTTCCAGCAGGGGCAGCCGGGAGCCCAGGCCCCCGCGTTCGTGCTCGGCCACGAGAACTCCGGCTGGGTCGAGGCCGTCGGCGACGGGGTCACCGGCTTCGCCGAGGGTGATGCCTACCTGGTGTACGGGCCGGTCGGCTGCGGGCACTGCTCGTACTGCTCGAAGGGGCAGGACACCTACTGCGAGAACGCCGCGACGAACCCGTACATGGGCATCGGCCTCGGCCGTGACGGCGGCATGGCGGAGTACGTCAGCGTCCCGGCGCGGAACCTCGTGCCGCTCGGTGACGCCGACCCGATCGCCGCCGCACCGCTCAGCGACGCCGCGCTCACGCCGTACCACGCGATCAAGAACTCCCTGCCGAACCTGGCCGGGGGCGGTCGCTTCGCGCTCGTCGTCGGGCTCGGTGGCCTCGGGCAGATCGCCGTGCAGATCCTGACGGCGCTCACCGGTGCCACGGTCATCGCGACCGACATGAAGCAGGACGCGATGGACCGCGCTGCCGCCCGCGGCGCGATCACCGTCCCCGGCGGCCCGGACCAGGCCGAGCGCATCCGCGAGATCACCGGCGGACGCGGCGTCGACGCGGCCTTCGACTTCGTCGGTGCCACCCCCACGATCAAGGTCGCGCAGGCATCGATGGCGGTCGGCGGGCGGTTCACCGTCGTCGGGATCGCCGGTGGCACCACCGAGTGGAACTTCTTCGCGACGCCGTACGAGTCGACCATCACGAACACCTACTGGGGCACGATCGAGGACCTGCACGAGGTCGTCGCGATGTACCGCGCCGGGCAGATCGTCCCCGACGTCGAGCGGTACGCGCTGTCCGACGCACTGGAGGCGTACCGGAAGCTCGAGGCCGGGGAGCTCTCGGGTCGCGCGGTGGTCGTCCCGACGCTCTGAGGCGCGGGAGTACCTGGTCGAATCGGGCGTACCTGGTCGGGAGTTCTGACCAGGTACGCCCGATTCCACTTTGTAGCGCGGGCGTTCTGGGAAGGAACGCGCGCGGTCAGCGTCCCGCGGCGTAACCCTGCGCGCCCCGCGGGTTCGCGGCGGCACCGAGGATCCCGGTGTCCGGGTCGCGGGTGACGCACGACAGTCGGCCCAGGCTCCAGTCACCGCCGCGGGTCACGACGTGTCCGCGGGCCGCGAGTGCCGCGATGACCTCGTCTCCCAGGCGGTCCTCGACGACCAGGCCCGCGGGCTCCCACGTGCGCGGCCAGAACGACCCCGGGAACGACGTGGTGTGCAGCGCGGGTGCGTCGATGGCCTGCTGCGGCGAGTACCCGCCCACGATCCAGCGCAGCAGGAACAGCAGCTGCCACTGGTCCTGCTGGTCACCACCGGGGGAACCGAGCGCGGCGACCGGCTGACCGTCGCGGAGCACCAGGGTCGGGGTCAGCGTGGTGCGGGGGCGCTCGCCGGGGCGCAGGGTCGAGGCCGTGCCCGGTTCGAGCCACGTCATCTGCAGGCGGGTGCCGAGACAGAACCCGAGCTCGGGGATCGTCGGCGACGACTGCAGCCATCCGCCGGAAGGGGTCGCGCTGACGATGTTGCCCCAGCGGTCCACGACGTCGATGTGGCACGTGTCGCCGCGGGTCTCGCCGTCGGCGGTCACGAACGGCTCACCGCGGTCCTCGAGCGGAGCGGCCGGCGGGACCTCGGTGTCGGCTTCGGTGTCGCGGGCGACCTGCACGGTCGGTTCGCCCACCCCGACCGAACCGGCGGAGTCGTACGAGGTCCGGACCGGCGGCAGCGTGTGCTCGACCCCGGCGATCGTGCCGGGTCGGAGCTCCGCCGAGGCCCGCTCGCCGATCAGCGCACGGCGCTCGTCGGCGTAGGCGTCGGAGAGCAGGACGTCCATCGGGACCTCGCCGTCGCCGTAGAACGCCTCACGGTCGGCGAGGGCGAGCTTCTGCGCCTCGACGATCGTGTGCGCACCGAGCTCGGTCGACGGGTCGAGCAGGGCGTCGTCGAGCGGTTCCAGCAGCCGCAGGGTCTGGAGCAGCGCCGGCCCCTGGCCCCACGGCCCGGTCTTGGCGATCGTGCAACCGCGGAACTCGGCGGTCGTCGCGGGTTCGTACGTCGCGCGGAACGCCGCCAGGTCGGACGCCCGGATGACACCGGCGTGGTCGGTGCCCGAGGCGTGCCGGTGCGGTTCGCGGACGAACCGGTCGATCGCCTCGGCGACGAACCCCTCCGCCCACTCGGACCGGGCCGCATCGATGCGGCCGGTCCGGCTGCCGGCACCGGCACCGGCCTCGACCAGCCGGTCGAGCACCGCAGCGAGTGCCTCGTTGCGCACCAGGTCCCCCGGGACCGGCACCGTGCCTCCCGGCAGCCACTGGGTGGCGGAGGTGGGCCAGTGCTGCTCGAACAGCTCGCGCACGGCGGTGATCGTCCGGATCACCGCGGGTGCGACCGGGTGGCCGTCGCGGGCGTACCCGACCGCGGGGGCGAGGACGTCGGCCAGTTCCCAGGTGCCGTGGTCTCGGAGCAGGAGCAGCCAGGCGTCCACCGCGCCGGGGACGGTGGCGGCCAGCGCGCCGGAGCCGGGGACCAGGTCGAGGCCCTCGGCGCGGTAGTGCTCCGGGGTCGCGCCCTCGGGCGCGGGGCCCTGACCGACCAGCACCGTCGGCACGGGGTTCGCGGCCGTCGCGAAGACCGCTGTCAGGTCACCGCCGGGGCCGTTCAGGTGGGGCTCCACGACCTGCAGGACGAAGGCCCCGGCAACGGCCGCGTCGAAGGCGTTGCCGCCGCGCTCGAGCACCGACTGGGCGGTCGCCGTCGCGATCCAGTGCGTCGAGGCCGCCATCCCGAACGTCCCCTGCAGGTCCGGACGGGTGGTCTGCGCTGCGGGCGGGACGAAGGCGGGGTTGAGCGTCGGCATGACACCATCTTGCGCGCTCCGGGCGTCCCGGCACCGGATGACAGCTGCCGCAGCCTGCCGCCCTCCTGCTCGTGCCCCGTCGCGTACCCCCGGAACTGGGGTTGCCCCACCGCGTCAAGGGGGTTGTTTCTCCCCCCGGAAAAGGTGACCATCGTTCGGCGGCGCGTAACCGACGTGCCGCCGAACGGTCGCGCAGGGGCGCGTCCGCCACCCGGACCGCCTCCCTGCGGTCCCAGCTCAGGGAACTCATGCGCCGCACTTCGTCGTCTTCGGCTCGCCTCCGCCCAGTCCGCGCTCGGGTCGTCGCAGCGCTCGTCGCGCTCGCCGCCGTCGCGACGGGGCTCGTGAGCACCGCCACCCCGGCCGCCGCCGCCCCGATCGTCTACACGGGCACCGTCGCCGCGGGCAAGACGCTCTGGCCGGGCGACTCGGTGACCTCGAACAACGGGCAGTTCCAGCTCGTCATGCAGGGCGACGGCAACCTCGTCGAGTACGGCATCGGTCGCAAGGTGCTCTGGGCGTCGAACACGTCCGGCAAGTCCGGGGCCTTCGCGCAGATCCGGGCGAACGGCACGCTCGCCATCGTGCACAACAACGTGCGGATCGCGCTGTGGGGCGGCGCCGGGCACGTCGGCCGGAACTTCGGGGTCCGGCCGGACGGCACGATGCGCATGATCAACACCGCCAACAAGAGCGTCGTCGAGTTCCCCACGTACCAGGACAGCGTCGCCGCGGGGAACCTCATCCTGCCGGGGACGGTCCTGCGGTCCGACTCCACGAACGCCCGGACCCTCACCATGCGCGCCGACGGCGTGCTCGCGCAGGTCGTCAACGGCAAGCAGGTCTGGGCGACGAAGACCGCCGGGAACGTCGGGGCCTACGCCTCGGTGCAGGCCGACGGCAACTTCGCCGTCTACTCGGCCGCGAACAAGTGGCTCTGGTCGAGCGCCACGAGCCGTGCCGGCGGCGGACGGCTCCTCGTGCAGGTCGACGGCAACGTCGTGCTCTACGGCAAGTCCGACACCCGGGCGTGGTCGACCCGGCCCGTGACCGGGCTGCTGTGGCCGGTCGCCAGCACCAAGATCTCCGGCCGGTACGGTGACGACCGTGGCGTCGGACACGTCCCGCGCTACCACCAGGGCACCGACTCGTCCGTGGGGATCGGTACGCCCGTGTACGCCTCGGGTACCGGGACGGTCACCACCACCGTCGCGAACCACGCGTCCTACGGCAACTACGTCGTCGTCACGTACGGCAACACCACCGTCCTCACCGCGCACCTCAGCAAGATCGGAGTGAAGAAGGGGCAGATCGTGTCGAAGGGCAACGAGGTGGGCAAGTCCGGCAACACCGGGCAGTCCACCGGGCCCCACGTGCACGTCGAGGTGCGCCAGGCCGGCTCGCTCATCGACCCGCTCTCGGTGTTGCACTTCCGGTGATGCGGCCGAACCGGGCGCTTCGGCTGTCAGGATGGCCGATCTCGCGACACTCCTGAAGTGAAGGGAGTGTTGTGACGATCGACGACTCACGCCTCGTGCGCCAGATGGTCGCCGGGGACCGTACCGCACTGGCGACCGCGTTCGACCGGTTCGCCCCGGTGCTGACGCGCTACGCGTGGGCGGTCTCCGCGACGCCGACCGACGTCGAACGCGTCGTGCAGGAGTCGTTCCTGTCGCTCTGGCAGCACGCCGACGGCCTGTACCTGCCCACCGGTCTGCTACTGCCGTGGCTCCTGGCCGTCTGCCGGTCACACGCCCGGACGAGTGGTGCCGTCGACAGCGGCGGCGCTTCGCCGTTGCGCTGGGTCGAGGACGACCTGCTCGCCCTGCCCGAGACCGACCGACGACTCGTCGAGCTCTGTCTCGTCGAGGGGCGGACGTGGTCGGAAGCCGCACAGCACCTCGGACTCCGCCCGCAAGGACCCACGCCACGGCGTGGGTCCCGAGCGACGAAGGAGGTGCAGCGATGAACTCCGAGCCCCCGATCGGAGACGACCTGCAGCGCATGCTCGTCTCGATGAAGCAGAACGTGCTCGAGCGGGCCGAACCGCGGAAGCGCCGTGGACGTCGCACCGGCATCGTCATCACCGTCATCGCCCTGCTCGCCGTGGGTACGGCGGGTGGTGGCGTCGCGCTCGGGCTCATCCCGACGTCGTCCACCGAGCCCGAGCCCACGCCGAGCGCCACCAGCCAGCCGAGCCAGACCGTCACGCCGTCGTCGGCGCCGGTCGTCGGTGAACCGACGCCCACGCCCACGCCCACGCCGACCGCCCCGCCGTACTCGGCGACGGACTGGTCGACGTGGACGATCTCTGTGGATGCCGTCGGGCCGGCGACGCTCGGCAGCCCCGCCGGGTCCGACGACGCCGCACTGCGGGCGGCGTTCTCGCCTGCGCCGCCCCTGATCGACGACACGGGGACCGTGATCTACCCGTTCGGTTGCCCGAACACGAACTCCCGGATCTGGGACGGACCCGGCGGCGAGCGCGTCGTCGAGGTCGTCGCCGGCGGCACGGTCGGTACGGTCGTCATCCAGCAGGGGCAAGATGCCGCACCAGGACAGCAGGTCGGCCCGAAGACGCTCGAGGGGGTCGGTCTGGGCAGCACCCTCGCCGAGGTCAGGAGCGCCTACCCGGACCTGGTCCAGACACGGACGGACGCGGCGGGTGGTACCCGTGACACGTTCTGGGCAGCTCGGTCCGGCGAGCGGTACATCGTCTTCCAGTTCGGCGAGGGGAGCGACCGCGTGGTGACCGTCTTCGTGGCCGGCACGAGCGAGCCGGTGGCCGACTACTGCTCCTGACGCCACGCCGGAGCACCGTGTCCGTCCGCACGCCGAGACCATCCGCGAGGCCACGCAGCGCTTCGCGAGCTGACGTTCGCTTCGTGAGCAGGAATGGTCGGATCGCCCTCGGGAAGCCGACCGTTCCTGCACTCCGAGCGCGGGCGACCCCGCACCGTGCGAGGGAGCGGCGTCGAGCGCGTCTAGCCTTGCGGTGATGAGGAAACGCGGCGGAACGGTGCTCGTGTTGGTGGCGATCGGGGTCCTGGCTGGGGTCCTGTCCGGGCTGTTCGGCGTCGGCGGCGGGGTCGTCGTGGTGCCGGCGCTCATGGCCTTCGCGCAGATGGACCAGCGTCGGGCCTCGGCCACCTCGCTCGTGGCGATCGCCCCCGCGGCCGTCGTCGGTGCGGTCACCTACGCCGTGCAGGGCGAGGTGCACTGGCTCGCGGCCCTGACCCTGGCGGTCGGCAGCGTCATCGGCGCGCCGATCGGTGCCCGGCTGCTCCGTGCCCTGCCGCTCCGCGTGCTGCCGTGGATCTTCGTCGGGTTCATCGCCGTCGTGCTCGTCTCGCTGTTCACCACGGTGCCGACCCGCGGCGGCGAGGTGCACTTCGGGGTCGTCGAGGCGATCGTCCTGCTGTTGCTCGGGCTGTTGTCGGGGGTGCTGTCCGGGCTCGTCGGCGTCGGTGGCGGGGTCGTCATCGTGCCGGGACTCGAGGTCGTGCTCGGCGCCGGCGACCTGCTGGCGAAGGGCACGTCGCTCCTCACGATGGTGCCGACGTCGGTGTCCGGGACGGTCGCGAACCTGCGGCGTCGCGCGGCCGACCTGCGGGTCGGGCTGACGGTCGGCATCACCGCCGCCGTCTGCTCGCCGGGTGGTGCCCTGCTGGCGCGCCTGGTCGACCCGCAGGCCGGCACCTGGCTGTTCGCGGCGTTCCTGGTGGTCGTCGCGGTCATCGTGCTCAGCCGCGGGCGTCGGAGGGCACCACAGAACGACGCGAGCGACGGGGAGGTCGCGTGACGGGCCTGCCGGCAGGGCGCGACGCGGAAGCCGTGCTGGCGGCGTTCGCCCGCACCACCGGCGACGTCGCCGCGGCCCGACGGGTCGCCCGACAGTTCCACGACCTCGACGAGGGGGAGCGTTCGGCGCTGCTCTGGAGCGAGGACGACGGCGCGAAGCTCGTCGCCGTCCTGCTGCTCGTGCAGGCGATGCGGGCGCACCCGGATCCGGAGCTCACCGACGAGTACCTGTCCGCGGCGAAGGCCGAGCGGTTCGAGGACCCGGTGCTCGTCGACCTGGCCGCCGAGGAACTCGTCGGCGCCCCGTTGGTGGGCGCTTCGACCGGCCCGCTGTTCGCGCTCGCGAAGTCCGACGTCGCGATGGTCCGCCGCATCGCGGTCGTGGCGACCCTGGCGTTCGTGAAGCAGGGCGACGCCGAGCTGCCACTCGGGATCGCCGGGCGCCTGGTGCGGGAGCGCAGCGAGACGGTGCAGTCGGCACTCGGGCTGGTCCTGCGCGAGACGGGGAAGCGAGCGTCCGAGGCGGCGCTCGTGGCGTTCCTCGAGCAGAGCGGCCGGTTCCTCAGCCCGGCCGCCCGCCGGACGGCCACCGAGCACCTGCCGCCGGGGGAGCGCGACCGGCTGCGGGGCTGACGGCGCTCGCGGTCGCGCGGGACGCGTTGCTCGCCCTGGCAGAACCCGCCTGAGGCGACGGCCGGGAGGCCCGGTGCGGGTCCGCCCCGCCGGAGGCCGCCGTCGTGTACCGGCCCCACCGCCGTGTCGGGTCCGACGCCTATGCTGCGGGCATGCACACCGAGGTGCCCCGGATCGACGCCGGACTCGTCGAACGACTCGTCGCGGAGCAGTTCCCCGACTGGGCCGACCTGCCCGTGCGCGAGGTCGACCACCAGGGCTGGGACAACCGCACCTACCGGCTCGGAGACGCCCTGTCGGTGCGACTTCCGAGCGCGGCCGGCTACGTGCCCGCGGTCGAGAAGGAGCAGGACGTCCTGCCGTACCTCGCCCGGCGGCTCGACGTCGCCGTGCCGGAACCCGTGGCGCTCGGGGAACCGGGCCAGGGGTACCCGTTCCCGTGGTCGGTGCGGCGGTGGCTCGACGGGGTGCCGGCCGTGCAGGTCGACGACCTCGACCACGAGCGCTTCGCGGCCGAGGTCGGTGCCGTGCTCCGGCAGCTCCGGAGCGTCCCGGCGACGGGCGGCCCCACCGCCGGTGCGCACTCGTTCCACCGCGGGGAGCACCCGTCCGTGTACGACGCCGAGGTGCGGGCGGCGCTCGACACGCTCGGCAGCGGCAGGGCCGGCCGCTCCGTCGTCGACCGCGGCGCGTGCGAAGCGGTCTGGGCCGAGGCCCTCGCCAGCCGGTGGGACGCGCCGGCCGTCTGGTTCCACGGTGACGTCGCCCCGGGCAACCTGCTGGTCGACGACACCGGGCGGCTGTGCGCGGTGATCGACTTCGGCACGTGCGGCGTGGGGGACCCGGCGTGCGACCTCGTGCTCGCGTGGACGATGCTGGACGGCCCGGCGCGACGGGTGTTCCGGCAGTCGGTCGACCTGGACGACGACACGTGGGCGCGCGCACGGGGATGGGCGCTGTGGAAGGCACTCATCATGCTCGCGGGCAGTGCCGGACCTGGTGACCGCGACGAGCACGAGCGGGTCCTCGCAGCCGTCCTCGGCTGACGTCGAGCGCACCGCCGCCCGCCCGCGCCGACGTGCGCGAGGGGGACGCGGGGCTGGGAGCGTCCACGGGGCGGGCGCGTACCGAGGAGGGGAACGCGAGTCGTGCCTCCAGGCCGGCTCGAAGCGACCACGAGAGGAACGCGACGTGCGCGCACTGACCTGGCAGGGCACCGAGAAGGTGTCCGTCGAGACCGTCCCCGACCCGACCATCCAGGAGCCGACCGACGCGATCGTGCGGATCACCTCCACGGCGATCTGCGGGTCCGACCTGCACCTGTACCGCGTGCTCGGCCCGTACATCGACCGCGGCGACGTCCTCGGCCACGAGCCGATGGGCATCGTGGAAGAGGTCGGGTCCGGCGTCACGAACCTGAAGGTCGGTGACCGCGTCGTCATCCCCTTCAACATCTCCTGCGGCCACTGCTGGATGTGCCAGCACGGCCTGCAGTCGCAGTGCGAGACCACCCAGGTCACCGAGTACGGCACCGGTGCGTCGCTGTTCGGCTACACGAAGATGTACGGCCAGGTCCCCGGTGGCCAGGCCGAGTACCTGCGTGTGCCGCACGCCGACTACGGCCCCATCGTCGTGCCGGACGACGGCACCCCCGACGACCGCTGGCTGTTCCTGAGCGACATCCTGCCGACCGCGTGGCAGGCCGTGCAGTACGCCCAGGTCCCCGAGGGCGGCACGCTCGCCGTGCTCGGCCTCGGCCCGGTCGGCCAGTTCGCCGCCCGCATCGGCAAGCACCTCGGCTACCGCGTGCTCGCCGTCGACCCCGAGCAGGTCCGCCGTGACCTGGGGGCGAAGCACGGCGCCGAGGTGTTCGACCTGACGAAGGACCTGGTGCCCGAGCTCGTCGACCTGACCGACGGCCGCGGCCCGGACGGGGTCGTCGACGCCGTCGGCATGGAGGCCCACGGCAACCCGATGGCGGGCTTCGCACAGCGCGCCGCCGGCCTGCTGCCCGACAAGCTCGCGCAGAAGGCGATCGAGACCGCCGGCGTCGACCGGCTGGCCGCCGTGCACGCGGCGATCGACCTGGTCCGCCGCGGTGGCACCGTCTCGCTGAGCGGTGTCTACGGCGGCATGGCCGACCCGATGCCGATGATGACGCTGTTCGACAAGCAGATCACCATCCGCGAGGGCCAGTGCAACGTGAAGCGCTGGATCGACGACATCATGCCGCTCGTCTCCGACCCGTCGGACCCGCTCGGCACGCTCGACCTGACCACCCACCGCGTCTCGCTCGAGGAGGCCCCGCACATGTACGAGGTCTTCCAGAAGAAGCAGGACGACTGCGTCAAGGTCGTGCTCGACCCCGCGATGGCCGCGGCCTGATGCGGATCGTCGTCGTCGGCGCGACCGGCAACGTCGGGACGGCGGTGCTCCGTCGGCTCGCAGCCGTGCGCGCCGACGGCGACGGTGACGCCGCTGGCGTCCGGATCGTCGGCGTCGCCCGGCGGCTGCCGGACCTGCGCGCCGAGCCGTACGCCGCTGCCGTCTGGCACGCCGTCGACGTCGGGGCCGCGGACGCCGTGGACCAGCTCACGGCCGTGTTCCAGGGCGCCGATGCCGTCGTCCACCTGGCGTGGGCCCTCCAACCGACGCACGACATCCCGGCGCAGCACCGCACGAACGTGACCGGGACGGCGAACGTCCTGGCAGCCGTCGCGCGCGCCGAGGTGCCCCAGGTCGTCGTGGCGTCCTCGGTCGGCGCGTACCGCGGGGTGGACGTCGACGGCAAGCACACCCCCGTGGACGAGAGCTGGCCCGCCGACGGGATCCCGACGGCGACGTACTCGATCCACAAGGCAGCCAACGAAGCGGCGATGGACGCGTTCGAGGCCGACCACCCCTCCGTGACCCTCACGCGGCTGCGTCCGGGGCTGATCTTCCAGCGGGACGCCGCCGCCGAGATCCGGGGGCTGTTCCTCGGACACCTCGTGCCCATGTCGATCGTGCGGTGGATCCGCTGGCTCGTGCTGCCGCTGCCGTACCCGTTCGTGTTCCAGGCCGTGCACGCCGACGACGTCGCCGACGCCTACTGGCGCGCGGTCGACCGACGGGCAGCGGGGGCGTTCAACATCGCGGCCTCGCCCGTGCTCAACCCGCCGAGACTGGCCCGGGCCTTCGGCATGCTCGGTGCCGTGCGGATCCCGCTGCGGTTGCTGCGCGGGATCGTGACGGTGACGTGGCGGCTGCGGTTGCAGCCGACGGACGCCGGGTGGATCGACATCGCCGCCGGCGTGCCGATCATGCGGACCGACCGTGCCCGGTCGGTGCTCGGATGGGAGGCCCGACACACCTCCGAAGAAGCGTTGCGTGCACTCGTGGCCGGGTACGCGGACGGTGCGAACGTTCCGGGGTCGGGGCCGCTCCGCGGTTGAGCGGGCTCGGGCTGGCCGGGGGCGGGGGGCGCTGCCTGGTCGTCCCGGGTGTACCGGGTGCTTTCGGGCGTACCGGGTGGTTCCGGGCGTACAGGGTGCTTTCGGGCGTACCGGGTGGTTTCGGGCGTACCGGGTGGTTCCGGGCGTAGCGGGTCGGAAGTTCTGACCAGGTACGCCCGGTTCCACATTCCATTGCGGGCGTTCTGGGAAGGAACGCCCGCTCGTGTTCCCCGTCTCGCGCTACGCTTCGCTCGTCGTTGTGAGAAGGGGGAGTGCGATGGTGCTCAATTGGTCCGCGTTCAGTGAGCTCGAGGGGCCGGGGGAGTCGGGGATGCCCGACCTGTTCGACGGCTGGTTCGGCATCGCGTTCGGGGTCGTCGCGGCGCTGACGATCCTCACGACCCTGTCGATCGTCATCCTGACGCTCTACCGGGGCAAGCGGATGGCCGACCGTGGTCAGAACCCCCTCACCATGCAGGAGGACATCGCGTACCAGGCGATGCAGAGCCGTACGTTCGCACCGGACAAGCCGCTCGAACAGCGCCTCGCCGAACTCGACGACCTGCACGCGCGCGGCGTGATCTCCGACGAGGAGCACCGCAGCGCCCGAGCCGAGGCCCTGCGCGGACGATGATCACCTCCGAAGAAGTGCACAACCCCCTGATCCCGCCGGTCTACGACCTCGTCTGGACCCTGCTGATGGCGCTCGTCGTCGTCGCGGTCATCGCCGCCGTGTGCATCGCGGTGGTCCGCAGTCGGCGCCCCCACGGTGCCCGGCGGACCTCGCCGGAGCAGCGGCTCCTCGAACTCGACGAGCTGCACGCCCGCGGTGTCATCACCGACGACGAGCGCAGAGCCGCGCGGGCCGAGGCCCTGCGCGGTTGAGCATCCCCGACTTCGACGTCGAGCCCGCTGTCGGACCGCGCTTCTGGCCGCGGGTCCTGGGCGTCGTCTCTGCGGTGACCGGGGTACTCGCCGTCATCGGGTGGCCGCTGCCCATCGTCTCCGGGCGCACGGAGCGGGCGCACGCGTGGGAGCGAACCGTGCAGGGTGTCCAGGACTGGCTCGCGTTCGACGGTTGGCGCCTGTCCGGCTCGTCCTGGGTCTACGGGGCGGCGTCGATCGCGGCGTTGACGGGAGCGATCACCCTGTTGCGACCCCAGTGGAGCAGCGCGCGGAAGTTCGTCGTCGTGGTGGCGCCGACGGGCACCCTGCTGGTGGTCGGACCGGCGGTGCAGTGGGCAGCCGGTCTGCCGTGGTCCAACTACGGCCAGGGTTCGACCGGCGGCATCGCGCTCGGCATCCTCGCAGCGTCGGTCGGCGGTGCCGCCGTCGTGGGGCTCCGGGCCCTGATCCCCAGGAGTGTCCAGCACGAGGACGACGTGAACCCGCCACCCCGCGGGGTTCGCTGACCCGGACGTAGAGTGGGCGGGTGCTGCTGCCGACGGACCTGCTCGGGGTGTGGGACCTCGACCGCACCGTGCACGACCACCGTGCCGGGGCCGCGGGGACCGTCACCGGGACCACCACCTTGACTCTGGTCGGCGACGACGAGGTTCGCTGGGACGAGTCCGGCGTGATGACCTTCGACGGCCGGTCCACCCCGGTGTCCCGGACTCTCCTCCTCCGGCGCGGTCCCGACGGTGGCTGGACCATGCACTTCTCCGACGGTCGGGTCTTCCACGACTGGGTCTGGGGCACGAGCGTCGCCCACGCCTGCGCTCCGGACGACTACACGGGTGCCTTCGACGGCGACGAAGACCGCTGGACGGTGCGGTGGGAAGCGCGGGGCCCCGCGAAGGACTACCGGCTGGACAGCGTCCTCACCCGACCCCGGCGGTGACCCCCGGGGTCGGCGGTCACCGCCAGACTGGGGGCATGGCACGCTCCTCCGGCACCGACGCCCCGCGCATCACCCTGACCGAACCGACGAACCTCGAGGACTGGACGCCAGCTCCCGGTGACGTCCTGACCGGGGACCGCCTCGAGGGCAAGCGCATCGACGTCCTCGACCTGGCCGGCGAGCGGCTGCCCGACCTGGAGATCGAGGAGTGCGTCATCGACACGTTCCGGGGCGGCGACGCGGACTTCCGTGGGCTCCGGGTCCGTGACTCGCTCATCGACTCGCTCGACGCCCCGATCCTGCGGGCGTCGAGCAGCTCGTGGCGCGAGGTCCGGGTCTCCGGCGGTCGGGTCGGCTCGGCCGAACTGTACGACTCCGGGTTGAACGGCGTCGAGTTCGTCGGCATGAAGTTCGGGTTCGTGAACCTGCGCGGCTCGACGATCACCGACGTGGTGTTCCGCGACTGCGTCATCGACGAGCTCGACATCGCCGACGCGAAGCTGCTGCGGGTGTCGTTCGACGGCAGCAGCATCCGCGCCGCCGAGGGGTCGAACACCCGCATCGACCACGTGGACCTGCGTGGAGCGGACCTCGATCGGGTCGAGCGGCTCGAGGGGTTCCGCGGGGCCACGATCGGCGCCGACCAGCTGTACACGCTCGCGCCGCTGCTGGCTGCACAGGCCGGCTACCGCGTCGACTGACCACGCCGAGTTCGCGCTCACCGACACTGCACGCGCGACCGGCCCCGCGAACTGTCGCTCAGCCCGAAACAGTGCCCGAAACAGCGCCGACCCCGGCCAGCGCCGCGGCCAGGTCGGCCTGCACCAGGTCGCCGTGCACCGCAGCGCCCGTCTGGGTGCCGGCAGCCGCCGACGCGATGACCGTCGCCATCGGGGCCGTCACGTTGCCGGCCGCGTAGACCCCGCGCACCGCGGTCTGCCCGGCGGCGTCCACGGTCAGCGCGGTCGCGAAGCGGTGGTCGCCCATGAACTGGTCGGTGGCGGCGAGGCCGAGCCCGGACAGGAAGTCCACCCGCGCCTCGGGCCGGCTCGCCGTGGCCAGGGCATCGAGCTCGACGAAGGAACCGTCGCCGAGCCGGACCCCGGTCAGCCGGTCACCCTCGGAGACCACGGCGGCGACCGGTCCCTCGACGACTGCGATGCCGCGTGCGGCCAAACCGGCCAGGGTCGTGTTGTCCATCAGTGCCGGGTCCGTCAGGAACGCGGTGACCCGATCACTCAGCGCCCGGAACATGAGCGCGTGGTGTGCGGCGTTCGGCGTCGTGACGAGCACCCCGATCCGCTGGTCGCGGATCTCCCACCCGTGGCAGAACGGGCAGTGCACGACCCCGCGCCCCCACTGTTCGGCCAGGCCCGGGACCTCGGGCAGGACGTCCACGGCGCCGGAGGCGACGACCAGTCTGCGTGCCGTGACGACCGCGCCGGAGTCCAGCGTGACCGAGAAACCGACCGGGTCGTGGCCGTCACCGGTCGTGGCGGACGTGGCCACGGTCCTCCCGGCCGTGACCTGGACGCCGTAGGCGGCGACCTCGGCGCGACCGATGCGGATCAGCTCGGCGGGCGCGACGCCCTCGTGGCCGAGGTAGTTGTGCGCGCCGGCCGCCGGGGCGTTGCGCGGCTCGCCGGAGTCGACGACGAGCACCGAGCGCCGCGAACGGCCGAGGATGAGGGCGGCGGAGAGGCCGGCGGCCGAGCCGCCGATGACGATGACGTCGAAGTGTTCAGGCATGCGCTGATCATGCGGCCGGTCATGAGTAGACAGCAACGAACTTTGCCGGTGTGGCAACATGGCCGGCATGGGACACAGCACCCGGGATGCGGCCGCCACGCGCACGACGGCCGACGTCGTCGACGGGGTCGGCCCCCGACTGCGCGCGCTGCGCGCCCACCGCGACGTCACACTCGCGGCACTGTCCGATCAGACGGGGATCTCGGTGAGCACCCTGTCGCGGCTCGAGTCCGGGCAGCGGAAGCCCACGCTGGAACTGCTGCTGCCCCTCGCCCGGGCGTACCAGGTGCCCCTCGACGACCTGGTCGGCGCACCGCAGACCGGCGACCCGCGCGTGCACATGAAGCCCGAGGTGCACGGCGGCCGCGTGGTCGTGCCGCTGACCAAGCGGACCGGCGGGGTGCGCTCGTTCAAGCAGCTGTTCCCGCCGAACACCCCGGGCGGGGACCCGTCGCTCAAGACGCACGAGGGCTACGAGTGGCTCTACGTGCTGTCCGGACGGCTCCGGCTGGTGCTGGGGGAGCACGACCTCGACCTGGGTCCCGGTGAGGTCGCCGAGTTCGACACCCACACACCGCACTGGATGGGCAACGTGACCGACTCGGTCACCGAGGTGCTGTGCCTGTACGGGCCGCAGGGCGAGCGGGCGCACGTGCGGTCCCGACCCGCCGCTCGGTGAGCGGCTGACCGAGGGCGTCGTCAGCGGCCGCGCCACCACCGCCGCGACCGCGACCGCAGCCGTCGTGCCCACCGGCGCACCGGGTTCGCCCGCCGGCCGTTCACGCGGAACGTGTGGAAGGCGCGTCGCGTCCGCACCCAGACGGACGGGAGGCCCGACAACGGTCGCGCGGACACCTGCACCGTGAGCACGGGGTCGGCCACCACCCGCCAGGCCGGGTCGAGCTGCATACTCAGGTCGACGTCGTCGTGCACCTCGGCGTCGTCCCGGTGCGCTCGCCCGCCGACCGCGGCCCAGGTCGACCGGCGCATCGCCATGGCAGACCCGAACAACGGTGGGTGTCCGAGCGCACCCCGCATCAGCACGAAGTACGGGCCCATGTACACGGCGTCCCACAGTCGGCGCACCACGGGGCCACCGCCCCGGGGCCGGCCCGGACCGGTGACCGCGACGACATCGGGGTCGGCGAGCAGGCGGACGGCGTCGGCGATCCAGGACGGCGGTGGGACGGAGTCGGCGTCGAGCCGCACGACGACGTCGCCGGTCGCCCGGTCGTAGCCGCGCGCCGAGGCCCGGGCGATCCCGCGCACCGGCTCCGTCAGCACGACCGCACCGGCGTCCCGGGCGATCGCCGCGCTGTCGTCGGTGCTGCCGTTGTCGACCACGACGACCTCGTCGGCCGGCCGGGTCTGGGCCGCGAGGGCGGCGAGGCACCGGCGCAGGTGCACGGCATCGTCCCGCACGGGGATCACGACCGAGACACGGGGCATCCGTCGATCCAACCGGCTGTCGCCTGTGCGGATTGCCGGACCGCGTTTCCCGGCATTCCTGGGTCCTGACCCAGAGGGCAGCGCGCACGTTCGATGGCGAAACGCCCCCGGTGCACGCCGGGGACGACGACAACCGGAAGGCCGACCATGACCACGAACCCACCCGGGAACGACTCCGGGACGCCCATCCACGACCGCACCGCAGCCTCCGAGGGGCACGAGGTCGCCCCCGGCGTGACGGTGCCGTCGTACGCCAGCGGCACCCCCGCCGCGCGACCCACCGACCCCGGTGCGCCCCAGACCTACGACCCGTACGGCGACAGCGCCGCCGAGGTGCCGTTCGACGCACCCCTCGACGCCGTCCCGGCCGACGAGCAGCTCCCCGCCGTCCCGTCCGCCGCTTCCGCCGGCGGCGCTGGCAGCGCCAGCGGCTCCGGCAGTGACTCGGGCAGCGGCTCCGGCAAGGCCGACGCGGCGAAGGGCGCCGCGCAGGACGTCGCCGGCGACGCCAAGGAGAAGGCCGCGAACGTCGCGGGCACCGCCAAGGAGCAGGCGTCGAAGGTCGCCTCCGAGGCGACCGACCACGCCAAGCAGCTCTACGGCCAGGCGTCCGAGAACCTCAAGCAGCAGGCCGGCGAGCAGCAGCAGCGCGCTGCCGGCGGACTCCGCTCCCTCGGCGAGCAGCTCGGGCGCATGGCCGAGAACGACGACGAGCAGGGCGTCGCCTCGAAGGTCGTCCGCGACCTGTCGGGCCGCGCGACCTCGGCCGCCGGGTTCCTCGAGAACCGCGACCCGGGCTCGCTGCTCGACGAGGTGAAGACCTTCGCCGCGAAGCGCCCCGGCACCTTCATCGCGATCGCCGCGGGCGCGGGCCTGCTGGCCGGCCGCCTGACCAAGGCGCTCGCGACCGAGGTCAAGCACGAGAAGGAGGCCGGCGACGGCACCACCGGATCGGGGAGTGGCGTATGAGCCAGTCCGTCCCCGGCACGACACCCCTGGGCGAACCGACTCCCGAGGAGCGCGCTGCGACCACACCGCTCGGTGAGCTGCTGTCCGACGTGTCGCGCGACCTCTCCAGCCTGTTCCGGCAGGAGGTCGCCCTCGCGAAGGCCGAGCTGACCGACTCTGCGAAGAAGGCCGGCAAGGCGGGCGGGATGTTCGGCGGCGCCGGACTCACCGCCGTGTTCGCCCTGCTGTTCCTGTCGATCGCCGCGTGGTGGGGCCTCGGTTACCTGATCGGCAACGCCTGGTCCGCCCTGATCATCGCCGTCGTCTACGCGATCGTCGCCGCGATCCTGGCCGTCCGCGGGCGCAAGGAGATCAAGGAGATCAAGGGCGCCCCGCAGACGGTCGAGACCGCCAAGGAAGTCCCCGAGACACTCAAGCCCAACACCGGGAGGAAGCCATGAGCACCCCAGACGAGATCCGCGCCGACATCGAGCGCACCCGCGGCGAACTCGGCTCCGACGTCGACGCCCTCGCCGACAAGGTCAGCCCGTCGTCCATCGCCCACCGCCAGAGCGAGAAGGTGAAGGGCCGGTTCCAGGACGTCCGCGAGTCCGTGATGGGCGCGGCCCAGTCAGCCCGCTCGAGCGCCTCCGGTTCCGCCTCGGGCGCGACCGGCCAGGCGAAGGACGTCGCCCAGAAGGGCGTCGAGAAGGCGAAGGGCAATCCCTTGGCCGTCGGCCTCATCGCGTTCGGCGCCGGTTGGCTCGTGTCGTCGCTCCTGCCGACCACCGAGAAGGAAGAAGAACTCGCCGGTGAGCTGAAGGACAAGGCTGCACCGCTCGTCGACGAGGTCAAGGAGCAGGCGAAGGACGCCGGTTCGCAGCTCGGCGACGTGGCGAAGGGGCACGCGCAGGACCTCGCGGGCACCGCGCAGGAAGCCGCGCAGACGGTCAAGGGCGAGGCGCAGGGGGCCGCGTCCGACGTCAAGGACAACGCGCAGGGTGCGGCGGACGACGTCCGCAGCAGCTGAGCGGAACCCGATGACGGACGGGAGGCACGGTGCCAGCTGGCACCGTGCCTCCCGTCCGTGAAGCGGTAGCGTTCCGGGCATGGACCCGATCGACGAGCTCGCTGCGGAGCTCCGACAGTCCATCGGCCGGGTCGTGCGTGCCGCACGACGCGAGGCGGACGCGCTGCCGGCCACGCACACCACCACCCTCGGGTTCCTGCACCGCGAGGGCCCGATGACGATCGCGGAACTCGCGCGCCGCCGCGGGGTGAAGCACCAGGGGCAGTCCCGCACGGTCGGCGAACTGGCCGAGCTCGGCTACGTCGACCGGACGGCGTCGGACACCGACCGCCGAGCGTCGGTCATCCGGATCACGGACGCCGGTCGGGCCGCACTGCAGCGGGACACGGACGCCCGCACGGACTGGCTGGCCGCCGCGATCCGCGAGGAGACCGACGCCGAGGAGCGTGCGCTGCTGCGCCGCCTGCCCGAGCTGTTCGAGCGGGTCGCCCGCCGGGCCGACTGAACGACCCTTCACCTTCCCGGCAGCCGCAGAAGTACAACACCGCTGTACAGTTGTGCGCATGGAGTTGACGAAGTACAACCACGCCACCGTCGTCCTCGAGCAGGACGGCGTCACCCTCGTCATCGACCCCGGGGTGTTCACGCCCGAGGCCGTCGACCTCGTCCGCGGGGCCGCGGGCGTCCTCGTCACGCACGACCACCCCGACCACTTCGACATCGACGCCCTGCGTGCGGGGCTCGCCGGGAACCCGGACCTCGTCGTCCGCGGTCCGGAGACCGTCGTCGAGCAGCTCGGTGAACACCACGGCCGGGTCGCAGCGGTGCGCGACGGCGACACGATCACCGTCGGACCGTTCTCCGTCCGGGTCTTCGGCGAGCAGCACGCGGTCATCCACCCCGACATCCCGTCCACCGCGAACGTCGGCTACCTGGTGGACGACGCGGTGTTCCACCCGGGCGACGCGTACCTCGAGCCCGGTGTCCCGGTGCCGACCCTGCTCCTGCCGACGAGCGGGCCGTGGACGAACACCGCCCAGGCCGTCGACTACGTGCGAGCCGTGGCGCCGGAGCGGGCCGTGCAGATCCACGAGGCGATGTTGAGCGAACTCGGCCAGCAGTCCGCCGCGCGCTTCCTCGGACCGGACGGTCTCGGGCCGGTACCCGTCCTGATCCTGCCGGCGGGGGAGACGATCACCGTCTGACGGACGCGGGCCGCCCCTGGGAGCCGATCCGGGCCTCCCGAGCAGCATGGTGGGATGGCCGACGCACCCACGACAGCAGTCCTCTTCGACATCGACGGCACCCTCGCCGACTCGAACTACGCGCACATCGACGCGTGGTGGCGGGCGTTCCTGGCGGCGGGGGAGTCCGTCGACGCCTGGCGGATCCACCGCGCGATCGGGATGGACTCGGCGAAGCTGCTCGAGACGCTGCTGCCGGACGCGTCCCAGGAGACCCGCGACACCGCGAAGCAGTTCCACACCGCCTACTACGCCGAGCAGACGCCGCGGCTCCGGCTGCTGCCGGGTGCGCGCGAGCTCCTGCAGGCCGTCGCCGAAGCGGGGCACGCCGTGGTCCTGGCGACCAGTGCGCCCGAGCACGAACTCGCCCGCCTGCGCGAACTGCTCGACGCGGGTGAGTGGGTCACCGCCGAGACCAGCTCCGAGGACGTCGAGCAGGCGAAGCCGGACCCCGGCATCATCCGGGTCGCGCTCGGCAAGGCCGGGGTCTCCGCCGACGACGCCGTGATGGTCGGGGACGCCATGTGGGACGTCGAGTCCGCCGGCAAGGTGGGGGTCCGGTGCGTCGGTGTGATGACCGGCGGCATCGGCGGTGACGAGCTCCGCGGTGCCGGGGCGGCCGAGGTGTACGACGACGCGGCCGCAGTGCTCGCCGCGTTCCGCGCCGGCGAGGGCCCGATCGCGGCCCTCGGCCAGCGCGCCTGACGGGCGCCGTCGGTTTCCGCGTCGTCGGTCGCCCGTGCCAGGATCGACGTTCGTGATCACGATCGAACGCGTGTCCTGGGACGACCCCCGCAGCGTGGTGCTCCGCGCCCGCATGGACGACGAGATGCACGAGCGCTACGGGTCGGCGAACGCCGGCGAGGACCCGGCGGTCACCGCCGAGCGGGGCCGTGCGCTGAGCGTCGACCCGTCGACCGTCGTCACGTCGATCCTGGCCGTCGACGAGTCCGGTGAGCCGGTCGGGCACATCGCCGTCCGGCGTCTGGGTGACGAGGTCGAGCTGAAGCGGCTCATCGTGCTCGCCTCGGCGCGCGGCAAGGGTGCGGCCACCGCGCTGCTCGACGAGTGCGAGCGCGTCGGCCGCGAACTCGGCGCCCCGCGGCTCATCCTGCAGACCGGCGACAAGCAGCCCGACGCCGTCGCGCTCTACCGCAAGACCGGGTGGGACCAGATCGCGGTCTACGAACCCTACGTCGCGACCATGCCGTGGTCGTTCTGCTTCGAGAAGGCCCTGTAGCCCGGCCCCATCCCGTATTGCACTTTCAGCAGGAGAGTGCAATTCTTGCTCGGTGAGCACCACCGAACGCACCCGCGCGCTGCGCCGACGCATGATCGTCGAGGCACGTCGGGCGACGGTCGAACACGGGCTGCACGGCTTCACCATCGAGCAGCTCTGCGAGACCGTCGGGGTGTCGCGCCGCACGTTCTTCAACCACTTCGGGTCGAAGGACGACGCCGTGCTCGGCATCGAGCTCAACGCCGACGTCGAGGCGATCGACGCCTACGCCGCGGGCGGGGTCGTCCCCGGCGAGCTCGATCCCCTCGGGTCGATCGTCGCGCTGGCGATCGACCAGTTCCACCGGGTCGGCATCGCCCGCGCCGACGAGGCCCTGGTCCGCCGGGTGTTCGAGCGAGAGCCGGCACTCGTCGCACGGTTCCTGTCGGCGACCGACGTGCAGCTCGCCCGGATCACCGTGGCCCTGCGGCGACGGTTCGGGTGGGACGACCCCGCCGACCGCCGACCGCGCCTGGTCACCGAGGCCGCGGCCGCCTTGATGAAGGCCACCGCGACCGAGTACTTCGACGACGCCTTCGACGAGGCCACGGGGCCGACGTTCGACGCGCTGCTCACCGAGAACCTCCGCCTGCTCAGGGCGGTCACCACGACCGAACGGGAACACACCACATGAGCGCCACCGCGCCGGGCACCACCAAGCGTGCCCGCCCAGGCTCCGACGGCCCGCTGCTCCTGACGCAGCGTCGCATCTGGATCATCTTCTCCGCCCTGATCGCGGGGATGCTGCTCTCCAGCCTCGACCAGACCATCGTCTCCACCGCGATGCCGACCATCGTCGGCGAGCTCGGCGGCGTCGCGCACCAGGCCTGGCTGACGACCGGGTACCTGCTCGCCTCCACCATCGTGATGCCCGTCTACGGCAAGTTCGGCGACGTCCTCGGCCGCCGCAACCTGTTCCTCATCGCGATCGCGCTGTTCACCATCGCGTCGGCCGGGTGTGCGTTCGCCACGGACTTCACGCAGCTCGTGGTGTTCCGCGCCATGCAGGGGCTCGGCGGCGGCGGTCTGATGATCCTGTCGCAGGCGATCATCGCGGACATCGTCCCGGCCTCGCAGCGCGGCAAGTACCTCGGCCCGCTCGGTGCGATCTTCGGCCTGTCCGCCATCGGTGGCCCGCTGCTCGGTGGCTTCTTCGTGGACCACCTCACCTGGAACTGGGCGTTCTACATCAACATCCCGGTCGGCATCGCGGCGTTCTTCGTGGCGTGGTTCGCGCTGACCCTGCCGAACAAGAAGGCGACGAAGCGCATCGACGTCCTCGGCGTGCTGTTCATGTCCGCCGCGACCACGTGCCTGGTGTTCTTCTCGGAGTTCGGCGGCAGCAAGGACCACGGCTGGGACGCCCCCGAGACCTGGGCCTGGTTCGCCGGTCTCGTCGTCTCGGCAGCGCTCCTGGTGTTCGTCGAGTCCCGTGCGCAGGACCCGGTGCTCCCGCTGTCGTTCTTCCGCAACCGCACCTTCCTGCTGGCGACCGGCATCGGCCTCGTGCTCGGCATCGGCATGTTCGCCGCGATCGGCTTCGTCCCGACCTTCCTGCAGATGGCCTCTGGTACCTCGGCCGCGGTCTCCGGCCTGCTGATGCTGCCGATGATGGCCGGCCTGATCGGCACCTCGATCGCCTCGGGTGTCCTGATCACCAAGACCGGGCGCTACCGGATGTTCCCGATCGTCGGCACGGTCCTGGTGGCCATCGCGATGCTCGCGATGACCCAGCTGGCGGCGGACACCCCGATCTGGCTGATCTGCGCGTACCTGTTCGTCTTCGGTGCGGGGCTCGGCCTGATCATGCAGGTGGTCGTCCTCGTCGCGCAGAACGCCGTGCCCGCCGAGCAGGTCGGTACCGCCACCTCGACGAACAACTACTTCCGCGAGGTCGGTGCCTCGCTCGGGACCGCCGTCTTCGGTGCGCTCTTCACCGCGCGGCTCACGACGTCGCTGACCGACGTGTTCCGCGGTGCAGGCGGGTCGGCGACCGATGCGGCGTCGTCGGCGGGGAGCATCGACCCCGCGACGGTTGCGAAGCTGCCCGAGGCGGTGCAGAACGGCATCGTGAACGCCTACGCCGACTCCCTGGCGCCGGTGTTCTGGTACCTGCTGCCCTTCATCGCGGTGGCGTTCCTGCTCGCACTGTTCCTGCCGCAGATCACGCTCTCCGACACAGCCGGCATGGTCGCCCGTGGCGAGGCCGTCGGCGGCGACGAGGCCGACGAGCTCGAGCGTGCGCAGCGTGCGGCGCGTGCGGAGCACGCGGCGGCACCGGAAGGTTCCGCACCGGGGCGGGACACCGACCGGTAGACGCCACCGACCGACGGACGGGAGGCCCGGTGCCAGCTGGCACCGGGCCTCCCGTCCGTCGTCTGGTTGCGGCCACCGCGCGCCGTCACTTCGGGCCCAGCGACATCTTTCGCCGTCGGGAACCCGTGGAGTGTCGCCTGACGCGAAACGCCGCGCCGGCACGGGGCGCTACGCGCCGGTGCTCGCGCGCGGCACGAGCCGCGTCGGCAGGGCCGCTGGCTCGGCGGCCGTGCCGTCGAGCGTCGCGAGGAGTCGCAGTGCCGCAGCGCGACCGAGGTCGGCACCGGGCAGCGCCACGCTCGTCAGGGCCGGCGCGGTGACCGACGACGACGGCAGGTCGTCGAAGCCCGCGACCGCGAGTGCGCCGGGGACGGCGATGCCGAGCGCGCCGGCGACCCGCAGGACTCCGTAGGCCAGGGTGTCCGCGGCCGCGACGACGGCGGTGACGTCGTCGTCCTGCCAAGCCTCGATGACGTGCTCGGTGGCCGAGGCCGCGGCCTCCACGGTCAGGTCGGCGCGGGCGGTGACCTCGGAGACCGTGATGCCGGCGTCCGCACAGGCCTGCTCGAACAGTCCACGGCGCACGCCGAACGTCGCCGCCCGTGAGGTGCCGTCGAGGTAGCCCACGTGCCGGTGTCCCTGGTCGTGCAGGTGGGCGACGAGGTCGTGCACGCCCGTGGAGAGGTCGTAGTTGACTGCCTCGGGCCCACCGGGGGCGTCGAGCAGCACCACGGGGACGCTCGCCGACATCGGCTCGTCGGCCGCCGGGGCGTCGACCAGGATGCCGGCCGGCCGGAGCCGTTCGAACCGCCGGACGTCGGCCGCGACGGGCTGTGCACCCCGCTCGGTGACGGAGAGCACGAGCTGGAACCGGTCGCCCAGGGTGTCGCGGACGCCACGGATGACCTCGGCGAAGAACGGGTTCGACAGGTCGGGGGCGATGAACACGACGAGGTCGCCGCTGCCGCGCGCGAGTGAACTGGCGGCGTGGTCGACGACGTAGCCGAGGTCGTCCACGGCGTCGCGGACCCGCGCGGCGATGGGGGCGGAGACCCGCCCGCGGTCCTTGCCGTTCACGACGAGGGAGACCGTGGCGATGCTCGTGCCCGCACGCTCGGCCACCATCGCAGCGGTCACACGACGGCTCGGGGCGGCGGGGGAGGGCACTCGTCGATGCTAGCGAGCGTGGTGGTCGAACTTGACGTCAAGCGTTTGACGTGTTTCGATGTCAAACGCTTGACGCGCCACGACGCCAGCGCTCTGCCGGCCCGTGGATCCCCACCACGTCGAGCACTCACCTCGATTCCCCGAAGAAGTGGAGCGCCCAGCGTGCCCGATGCGACCCAGCCCGCCGCGAAGATCATCCTCGACTGCGACCCCGGCCACGACGACGCCGTGGCGCTCCTGCTCGCCCACGGCAGCCCGGCCATCGAGCTGCTCGCCGTGACCACCGTCGTCGGCAACCAGACCCTGCCGAAGGTCACCCGCAACGCCCTGGCCGTCGCCCGCATCGCCGGCATCACCGGGGTGCCGTTCGCCGCCGGAGCCGCCCGCCCGCTGCTGCGCCAGATCGAGGTCGCACCGGACATCCACGGCGAGAGCGGCCTGGACGGCCCGATGCTCCCCGAGCCGTCGTTCGACCTCGACGAGCGCCACGCCGTCGACCTGATCATCGACACCGTGATGGCCCACGAGCCCGGCATGGTCACCCTCGTGCCGACCGGCGGCCTGACGAACATCGCCCTCGCCGCCCGCAAGGAGCCCCGCATCGTCGAGCGCGTCAAGCAGGTCGTGCTCATGGGCGGCGGCGTGCACGTCGGCAACTGGAGCCCGGTCGCCGAGTTCAACATCGTCATCGACCCCGAGGCCGCGGCCATCGTGTTCGAGGCCGGCTGGGACGTCGTGATGGTCGGCCTCGACCTGACGCACCAGGCCCTCGCCACCCCCGAGGTCGCCGCGCGCATCGCCGGCGTCGGCACCGCCCCCGCCGCGTTCGTCGGCGAGCTGCTCGACTTCTTCGGCCAGACCTACAAGGACGCCCAGGGCTTCGACGCCCCGCCGGTCCACGACCCCTGCGCCGTCGCGTACGTCATCGACCCCACGATCGTCCGCGCCGTGAAGGTCCCGATCCACGTCGAGACGCAGGGCGCGCTGACCCTGGGCATGACCGTCGCCGACTTCCGCGCCCCCGCACCCGAGGACTGCCGCACGAGCGCCGCGATGGAGCTCGACCACGGCCGGTTCTGGGACCTCGTCGTCGACGCCCTCGAGCGCATCGGCGAGACGGCCGACACCGGCTGGACCCCACGTGCCGCCGCCGACGCCGTCGAAGCCGGCATCACCACGACCCCGGAGCGCTGAAACCCCCATGACCACCACCTCGACGAAGAAGTCGATCGGCGCCCTCACCGCCGCGCTCCTCGCCGCGTGCATCGCGTTCCAGCTGAACGCGAGCATGCTCAGCCCCGCCCTCGTCACGATGGCGCGGGAGCTCAACACCGACGACGCCACCATCGGCCTGTCGCAGACCCTGTACTTCACCCTCGCGGCGCTGTTCTCGCTGTTCCTGCCGCGGCTGTCCGACATCTTGGGCCGCAAGCGCGTGCTGATCGGCATGCTCGCCGTGATGCTCGTCGGCAGCATCGTCGCCGCGCTCGCGGTGAACGTGCCGATGCTGTTCGCCGGTCGCATCATCCAGGGCGTCACCGGTCCGGTCGTCCCGATCTGCCTGCTCGTCCTGCGCAACGAGATCAGCGACCCGAAGCGCTACGGCGCCGCCCTCGGCCTGCTCACCGCGGTGAACGGCGGCATCGCGGGCGTCGACGCCCTGGCCGGCGGGTGGATCGCGACGAACTTCGGGTTCCGCGGGATCTTCTGGGTCATCGCCGTCGTCACCGTCCTCGCCCTGCTCCTGGTCGCCGTCTGGGGGGTCGAGTCGAAGCCCTCCGCCGGTACCCGGATGGACTGGATCGGTGTCGTCCCCCTCGTGGTGAGCGTCGGTGCGCTGCTCACGGCGTTCAACGAGGCCGGCAAGCTCGGCGCCGCGAACCCCGTGCTCGTGGTCGGTGGCGTCGTCGTCGCGCTCGTCGCCTTCGCCGTGTTCTGGGCCGTCGAGTCGCGGGTGCGGGAACCCCTGGTCGAGACCCGGTTCCTGAAGCGCCGTGCGACCTGGGCGCTCCTGGCGACGACGTTCCTCACCATGACGGGCGTCTTCGCGGTCGTCAACGGCCTGGTCACCTCGCTCGCGCAGAACGGTGACGCGGGCTTCGGGATGGAGGCCGACCTGGCGTCGCTCGTGTTCCTCACCCCGTACGCGCTGGTCGGCTGGATCGTCGGACCCTTCGCCGGCCGACTCGCCCCGACCATCGGGTACCGCGCCGTCCTGCGCGTCGGCCTCATCGGCAGCATCGTCTCGACCGTCCTGATGGCGCTCGTCGGCGTGCACTCGCTGCCCGTGCTGGTCACCGCGACCGTGCTGATCGGCATCACCTACGCCGGCATCGCGAACATCATCCTGAACGGCCTGGGCATCGTGCTGTCGCCGGAGTCGAACCCCGGGTTCTTGCCGGGCCTGAACGCCGGTGCGTTCAACCTCGGCGCCGGGGTCAGCTTCGCGGTCCTGCCCGCGCTGCAGATCGCGCTCGGCGTCGGCGGTTCCGCGGGCACCGCCGGGTACTCCGGTGGCATGCTGCTCGGGGCCGCGATCACGACCGTCGCGCTCGCGATCTCGTTCCTCATCCCCCGTCCGGAAGGCGCCGAGACCACGTCCGTCGCCCCGCAGAAGGAGACCGTCCGTTGACCGAGAGCATCGTCGTCGTCGGGTCGCTCAACGCGGACCTGGTGGTCCGCACCGAGCGCTTCCCCCAGCCCGGTGAGACCCTGCAGGGCTCCGACCTCGCGATCCTGCCCGGCGGCAAGTCCGCCAACCAGGCGGTGGCTGCCGGGAGGCTCGGGGGCACGGTGCGCATGATCGGTGCGGTCGGCGACGACGGGAACGGTGCGCTGCTCCGCGACTCCGTCGCGGCTGCGGGGGTCGACACGACGCACGTCGCCGTCCGTCAGGGAACGGCGACCGGCACCGCCGTCATCACGGTCGACGCCGCAGGCGAGAACACCATCGTGATCTCCGCCGGGGCGAACGGCACGCTGACGCCGGACGACGTGCCGGCCGACGTCTTCGCCGGCGCCGCGGTGCTGGGGCTCTGCCTCGAGGTCTCGATCGACGTCGTCCTCGCCGCCGCCCGTGCCGCGCACGCCGCCGGGGTCACGGTGCTCACGAACCTGTCACCGTTCGGCGCCGTGCCGGCCGAGCTCCTCGAGCTGACCGACGTGCTGCTGGTGAACGAGCACGAGGCCGCGGCGCTCGGTGACCACGGCGTCGCACGGTCGATCGTCACCCGCGGCGGTGCCGGCTGCGTCGTGCACGACGGGGGTGCCGAGCCGGTGTCGATCGACGCCGTGCGGGTCGAGCCGGTGGACACCACGGGTTGCGGCGACGCCTTCATGGGTGCGGTGGCGCTGCGTCTGGCCGCGGGGGACACCCTCGTCGACGCCGCTCGGTTCGCGGTGGGGGTCGGGGCGTACGCCGCGACCAAGCCGGGCGCTCAGGCCTCGTACCCGACCACCGCCGAGCTGGAGGCGTTCCTGCGGGCGTGACCCCTGCCTCCCGGCCGTGTGTTGACTGCGCGGCCCACTAGCGTTGTGCCCATGCGCGTCGGAGTCCTCGACATCGGGTCCAACACCGGCCACCTGCTCGTGGTGGACGCCCACGGCGGCGCCGCGCCGCTGCCGGCGTCCTCGTTCAAGCAGCCGCTGCGGCTGGCCGAGCACCTGGACGCCTCGGGCGCGGTGACCCAGCAGGGGATCGACGCACTGACCACGTTCGTCGCCGACGCCGTCCGCGTCGCCGAGGAGCGCGGCTGCGAGGACATGCTCGCGTTCGCCACCTCGGCGGTGCGCGACGCCGGCAACTCCGAGGCCGTGCTCGCCCACGTCGAGTCGTCCACCGGGGTCGAGCTGGCCGTCCTGTCCGGCTCGGACGAGGCACGACTGACCTTCCTGGCCGTGCGCCGCTGGTTCGGCTGGTCCGCCGGGCGCCTGGCGGTCTTCGACATCGGCGGTGGCTCGCTCGAGATCGCCGGTGGTGCCGACGAGGCACCGGACGTCGCGTGGTCGATGCCGATCGGCGCCGCACGCCTGGCGCGCTCCTACTTCGCCGCCGGCACCCCGACCGAGGACGACGTCCGCCGCATCCGACACGAGATCCGCGTCGAGATCGCCCGGGACGCCGGACGGCTGCTCCGCTCGGGCCGCCCGGACCGGGCCGTGGCGACCTCGAAGACGTTCCGGTCGATCGCCCGGATCTGCGGAGCCGCGCCGTCCGCCGCCGGACCGCTCGTGCCCCGTGCCCTCGACGGCGCAGTGCTGCGGCAGCGCCTGCCGGAGCTGCTCACGATGTCGGTCGACGAACTCGCTGCGCTGCCGGGCGTCTCGGCGAGCCGCGCACACCAGGTGGTGCCCGGGGCGCTCGTCGCCGAGGCGTGCCTGGACATCTTCGACCTGCCGGGCCTCGAGATCTGCCCGTGGGCACTGCGCGAGGGCGTCATCCTCGAGCGGCTCGACCAGCTGTCGGTCCTCGGGACCCCGTAGCGGCCCGTCGATCTAGCCGCGCTGCCTCGGCGGTGCGAGCAGCCACGGACGGATCAGCTTCGTCACGAACGGCAGCACCCAGAACGTCATGATCGGCGTGAGCACGACGGTCGTGATGAGCACCCGGGGCAGGATCGCGACGTGCGCGAACGCGGGGACGAGCCAGGCCATCAGGTACGTGAACGCGAGGTTCACCGGGAAGAAGCCGAGCCAGATGCTCACGGACTGCTTCCACCGTGGGGGAGCGCTCGAGGCCGGGGCGTCCTGCGGGACGTCGAACCACCCCTCGATGCCGGTGCGCTTCTCGACGCGGGACTCCACCACCAGGTCACGGCCCAGGTCGAGCCAGCGCAGCCGGTCGTCGGAGTTCTCCCACGTGGCCAGGGAGTCGTGGTCGGCGAACCGGTAGAGCATGTGCCACTCGCGGGACTGCGCCCGGGAACGCACCCACCCGGAGCCGAGGAAGCCGGGGTAGCGGTTCGCCAGGTTCACCCCGGACTGCACCCAGCGGGTGACCTCGGGGATCCGCTCCGGTTCGACCAGGCGGGTGATGGACACGGTGACGGGTGGGCCTGCGGTCTCGGATGACGACTGCAGGCTCCCAGGCTCTTGTGGAGTCATCCGACCAGTGTCCCCGATCGGTGTTACCGGCTCGTGTCGCAGCTCGTAGTCGTCGACGCCCCGTTGGGTAGGTTCGCGGTATGAGCGAGACCGAACGCGGCCGGCACGAGACGCCGACGGAACGGTGGGACCGGAACTGGGCCGACATCCAGCAGGAGCTCCGGATCGTGCAGACCGGGACGCAGATCCTCGCCGGGTTCCTGCTGACGCTGCCGTTCCAGCAGCGGTTCACGGAGCTGTCCGACCGGCAGGAGACGGTCTACCTCGTCCTGGTCGTCCTGGCGGTCGTCGTCACCGTGGTGGCGCTGTCCGCCGTGGCGACGCACCGGCTGGTGTTCCGGCAGCGTCAGAAGCACGACCTGGTCCGCGCCGGCAACGTCATCCTGCTCGCCGCACTCATCGCGAGTGCGCTGCTCTTCTCGGGAACGGTCTACTTCGTCTTCGACGTGGTGCTCGGTGGTCCGGGCGGTGTGATCGGCGGGGTCGCGGTGTTCGTGGCGACGGCGGCGCTGTGGACGGCCCTGCCGTTCGGGTTGCGCCGGAGCGAGCGGAACGTCGACCAGGAGCACGAGCGCTCGTCGTCCGGCTGAACGGGTCCTCCGAGGCGAGGAACGGGGCGCCCAGCGGAGCGGTCAGCTCGCCTGCTTCTTGGCGGCGGGCTTCTTGGCCGGGGCCTTCTTGGCCGGGGCCTTCTTCGGCGCCGATTTCGCGGGGGCCTTCTCGGCCGTGCTCTCCGCGGCCTTCTTGGCCGGCGCCTTCTTCGCCGGCGCCTTCCTGCCGGAGCCGGAGGAGCCCGAGCCGGACGTGCCCGAGCCGGAACCCGACGACGACCGTGAGGTCGACGACGAACGCGACCCCGAGCCTCCCGTCCGCTTCTTGTCGACGGACGCACGCAGGGCGGCCATCAGGTCGAGCACGTCACCGCCCTCGTCGTCGTCGTCCTCGTCGTCCTGTGCGCCGAAGGTCTTCTCGGTGTCGATGTCGTCGCCCGCCTCGAGCTTGGCGTCGATCAGCTGCTGCAGTTCCTCCTGGTAGGAGTCGGTGTAGCGATCGGGGTCGAAGTCGGTGGACATGCTCTCGACGAGCGATGACGACATCTTCAGCTCGTTGGCGCTGACCTTCACCGACGTGTCGAGCGTCTTGAAGTCGGCCGCGCGGACCTCGTCGCCCCAGAGCAGCCCCTGCAGCAGGATGACCTCGTCGTGCACCCGGAGCACCCCGAGCCGGGTCTTCTGGCGCAGGGTGAACTGCACGATCGCCAGGCGGTCGGTCTTCGCCAGGGTCTCGCGCAACAGCACGTACGCCTTCGGCGAGCGCGAGTCGGGCTCGAGGTAGTAGGTCTTCTCGAACATCATCGGGTCGACCTGCTCGACGGGCACGAACTCGAGCACCTCGACCTCGTGCGACTGCTCCTCGGGGAGCTGTTTGAAGTCGTCCGCCGTGAGCACCACGGTCTTGTCGCCGTCGTCGTAGGCGCGCTGGATGTCGGCGTACTCGACCTCGTGGCCGAACTCGCACACACGCTTGTACCGGATGCGGCCCTTGTCCTCGTCGTGGACCTGGTGCAGGGACACGTCGTGCGTCTCGGTGGCCGCGTAGACCTTGACGGGCACGTTGACGAGCCCGAACGCGATGGAGCCCTTCCAGATCGACCTCATGCGCACATGATGCCCGCCCGCACGCGTGCGTGCCCGGAGCCGGCGGTTCCTCCTCAGGTCCGTCGTCCGGGGAATCGTTCCACGGATGTCCGGTTCGCTGGACCGCCGCGAGGCCGGCGCGAGCACGATGGGCCCATGAGCCAGCTCGACAAGCAGGACCCGCGCGACCAGTTCCCCCGTCCGCCGTTCCCCGCGCAGACCCAGCAGGGGTCCGGGCTGGCGAGTGCGATGGACCCCGCCCCCGACCACGGCGAGACGAGCTACCTGGGCACCGGGCGGATGCGCGGGTACCGGGTGCTCGTCACCGGCGCGGACTCCGGCATCGGGCGCGCTGCGGCGATCGCGATGGCGAAGGAAGGCGCCGACGTCGCCCTGAACGCCCTGCCCGAGGAACGCGAGGACCTCGAACAGGTCCGCGACGTCATCGGTGACCTCGGGCGCAAGGCGGTGCTGCTGCCCGGCGACCTGACGGACGAGGCCTTCTGCGACGTCCTGGTGCAGGACGCCGTCAGCGAGCTCGGTGGCCTGGACGCGCTCGTGCTGGTCGCGGGTCACCAGCAGGTGCACGAGGACATCACCGTGCAGAGCACCGAGGACTTCGACCGCACGATGAAGGTCAACCTGTACTCGCTGTTCTGGCTCGTCCGCGCTGCCGTCCCGCACATGGCGCCGGGGAGCTCGATCGTCACCACCAGCTCGGTGTCCGCGTACCAGCCGCAGGACCGCATGATCGACTACGCCGCGACGAAGGCCGCGATCATCACCTACACGAACGGGCTCGCGCGGCAGCTCGCGAGCAAGGGCATCCGGGCCAACACGGTGGTGCCCGGGCCGGTGTGGACGCCCCTGCAGCCGATCAGCTACCCGGGCGACGAGATCGCGGCGTACGGCCAGGACACCCCGTTCGGCCGTCCCGCCCAACCCGTCGAGCTCGGCAGCGCCTACGTCTACCTGGCCGGGCCCGAGTCGTCGTACACGTCCGGCACGACCCTGACGGTGGCGGGAGCGACCGGGGTGGCGCTGTGAGTCCCGCCTCGCGCAAGACCGTCGTCCTCGTCGGGGACCGGCGGCTCGCGCTCACCAACACCGACAAGGTGCTCTACCCCGAGACCGGCACCACGAAGGGTCGGGTGATCGAGTACTACGAGCGGGTCGCGCCGTGGATGATCCCGCACGTCAAGGACCGCCCCGTGACCCGGAAGCGCTGGGCCAACGGTGTCGAGGGCAAGGTCTTCTTCGAGAAGAACCTGCCCGACTCGGCCCCCGACTGGGTGCGGCACCACACCATCCACCACTCGGAGCACGACAACGAGTACCCGATCGTCGACGACCTGCCGACCCTGGTGTGGATGGCGCAGCAGGCCGCGCTCGAACTGCACGTCCCGCAGTGGCGGTTCGGCCCGCGCGGCGCGCAGCAGAACCCGGACCGGCTCGTCCTCGACCTCGACCCGGGCGAGGGTGTGGGGCTGCCCGAGTGCGTCGAGGTCGCCGTGGCCGCGCGCGAGATCCTGCACGGCATGGGACTCGACCCGTACCCGGTGACCTCCGGCTCCAAGGGCATCCACCTGTACGCGGCCCTCGACGGCAAAGCGACGACGGCGCAGGTCTCCGACGTCGCCCACGAACTGGCCAAGGCCCTCGAGACGGACCTGCCGGACCTGGTGCTGTCGTCGATGAGCCGTGCCGAGCGGAAGGGCAAGGTCTTCGTCGACTGGTCGCAGAACAACGGCAACAAGACGACCATCGCCCCGTACTCGCTGCGCGGCCGCGAGCGGCCGACGGTCGCAGCGCCCCGCACCTGGAAGGAGCTCGAGGAACGCGGGCTCGCGCAGCTCACGTTGGACGAGGTCCTCGAACGCCTGGAGGCCCGTGGGGACTTCCTGCACCCGGTCGCCTCCGCCTCGCTGGCCGTCGGGCGCGACGACCACGGTCACTGGGACAGCGACCGGACCGAGCGCGCGAACGACGCCGAGCAGCCCGCACGGGACCGCCTCGCCGCCTACCGGGCGAAGCGTGACGCCTCGAAGACTCCGGAGCCCGTGCCCGAGGGCGCACCCACCGTGCGGAAGGACGGCACACCGACCTTCGTCATCCAGGAGCACCACGCCACCCGCGACCACTACGACTTCCGGCTCGAGCACGACGGGGTGCTGGTGAGCTGGGCCCTGCCGAAGGGCGAGCCCACCGACCCGGGCAAGAACCACCTGGCCGTGCAGACCGAGGACCACCCGCTCGAGTACGGGTCGTTCGAGGGCACGATCCCGAAGGACGAGTACGGCGGCGGCACGGTCACCATCTGGGACGACGGTACCTACGAGCTCGAGAAGTGGCGCGAGGGGCAGGAGGTCATCGTCACGCTGCACGGCCGGGCGGGCGGCGCTCGCCGCCTCGCGCTGTTGCACACCCGCGGCCGTGGCGGCGGGGACGAGAAGAACTGGCTCATCCACCGCACGAAGGAGCAACCCGAACGGCTGGCGGACGCCAGCGGCTCTGCGGGGCCGGCGGTGGCGCGACGGGCGGACCGGCCGTCGGACGGGCACGGCGATGCACACCGCGCCGGGCAGCGACGGATCAGCGGGGCCGCGGACGCCGAGACCCCGCCGTCGGAGCGTCGGACGATGCAGGCGACCCTGGCCAAGGGCGAGCCCGGGCTGGACCCGACGGACTGGGCCTTCGAGATGAAGTGGGACGGGGTGCGGGCGCTGGCGACGGTCCGCGACGGGTCGGTGACCCTGCGCAGCCGCAACGACAACGACCTGACGGCCCAGTACCCCGAGCTGCAGGAACTGGGCGAGCGGGCCGGCGTGGACGGCGTGTTCGACGGTGAGATCGTGGCCGTCGACGATCGTGGCCGACCCTCGTTCCAGCTGCTCCAGAACCGCATGGGCCTGACGAAGGCGCGCGAGGTCCGGAGCGCGCAGGAGACGACGCCCGTGCGGTTCCTGCTGTTCGACGTGCTCGAGGCGGACGGGCACGAGCTCACGCGGCTCGGCTACGACGCCCGGCGGCAGGCACTCGAGACGGTCGTGGAACCCGGCGGTGCGATCGACGTGCCGCCGGCGGCGCAGGGCGACCTCGACGCGGTGCTGGCTGCGTCGCGCGAGCAGGGCCTCGAGGGCGTGGTCGCGAAGAAGCGGTCGTCGAAGTACGCCGAGGGCCGGCGGTCCGAGGCCTGGCTGAAGCTCAAGCACCACGCCACGCAGGAGGTCGTCGTCGGTGGCTGGAAGCCGGGCAGCGGGCGGCGTGCCGGCGGGATCGGGTCGCTGTTGCTCGGGGTGCCCGGCCCCGACGGGCTGGAGTACGTCGGCAAGGTCGGCACCGGGTTCCGTGACCGCGACCTCGACGAGATCGCCGCTGTCCTCGCACAGCTGGAACGGAAGACCCCGCCGTTCGTCGACGTCCCACGACCTGACGCTCGGGATGCGCACTGGGTCACGCCGAAGCGCGTCGGCGAGGTCGAGTTCGCCGAGTGGACCGGCGACGGACGGCTCCGGCAGCCGTCCTGGCGGGGGTGGCGGGTGGACAAGGAACCGGACGACGTCGTGCGGGAGACCTGACGCGCGCTTCGTCTTCGGGGCCACATGCGTGCGCATGGGGTCAGCCGCTGGCGAACATCCGTCCCCCGTCCGGAGCCTGCGCGGGGGACAGTATCGGCACCGCTGGCCACGATCGGCCATCGGCTGTTACGTTCGCCGGGACGAAGGGGGCTCCGAGGATGAACTCGAGCAAGTACCTGCCGCCCTACACGGCTGCAGAACGTGTCGCGATCACGGGGGACGACCTGTCGCAGCGGTCCGTCGAACCGGGCACCGGCACCACGGAGACCGAGGTCCGGTACGCGGACTTCCTCGCCGACGAGGACGACGACTGACCGGGGCGGCCTGAACGCCCGACCGCTCGACGGGTCCGACAGACCCGACGGCCCGCACGCTGGATCAGGAAGCGCACGGACCGTCGCCGAGGCACGTGACCAGCCGGTTCAGGGAGACCGGCCACGAAGCCCCGCACCGGGCTCGCCGCAAGGCCACCGGTGGGTCCATTGGTGAGACGGACCGAGTGGCCGGATCGTCACATGAGCGGCAAGAAGAATCGCCGGGCGACCTCGATGGTCGCCCGGCGATCTCGTCTGTCCGGAGAGATCCTGTTGTCGGATCAGTACGGGGTCAGGCCGCGGGTGCAGGGCCGTCGGCGGGCACCGCGCGGTCGGCGACGGGTGCGTCCTCCTCGATGAGCTCGTCCTCTTCTGGTTCACTCACCTCGGCCGCGGCGGCCTTCGCCTCGTCGATGGACTCCTGGGAACGGCGGAGCAGGTCGTCGTCGTGTGCTGCCTGATCAGTCATGCCAGCAACCTACGCGGGCGTCCCTGTGTCGGCGTCCCGACGGCGGGCACCGTGCGTCGGGTCGTGCCGGCCGGTGTGCGGTGGCTCGAAGTCCACCGCGGACGTCGGCGCGGGCGTCGAGGGCATCGCCGGAGCGGCCGGGGCGCCGTACGCATCGGCGGCGTCGAGCACCGCACGGGTGGCGGCGACAGCCGTCCGGAGCGCATCGCGGACGGGCATCGCCCGGTGCGCCGGCGTCCGGACCTCGACGCCCCACGGCTCGGCGAATCCGAGTTCGCGCACGGTCCGGACGAAGCCGGGCAGATCCCACGCTCCGGCACCGGGCAGGTACCGTGCCGTCCGGGACTCCTCGGCGAGGGTCATCCCGCTCGGGGTGTGCAGCAGCCCGTCGCTCAGCTCGACGGCTGCGAGGACCCCCGGTGCGACGCCCTGCCGGATCGACGCGAGGGTGGAACCGCCGCGGAGCGCGTGCATGGCGTCGATGAGCAGGCCGCCGTTCGGGTGTCCGGCAGCGGCGACGAAACGGGAGGCCCGTTCGATCGTGGGCAGGTTCGACCACGGTTCCGGTTCGAGCACGAGCTGCGCTCCGACCGCCTCGGCCTGGTCGGCGAGCGCGAACCAGTCGTCGGCCATCGTCGAGGGGGAGGCTCCGGGCAACGAGGTGTCGGCGCGCGCCACCACCTGCCAGGCGCTCAGCGTCGCCGCGGCCTCGAGCACGACACCGCGGTCGGCGTCCTCGTCCTGGGTGCGGCTCGTGCACGTCCACCAACGGTCCAGCGGTCCGAGCTGGACCCAGACGATGCCGGCGGCGTCGAGCATGCGCCGCAGTTCGGCGAAGCCCGTCGTCGCGCGGACCTCGTGCAGGTCGTCGAGGGACAGCGACAGGCCGGCGAACCCGGCGGCGCCCACGGCGTGCACCCGGTCGCGAACGCTCTCGTCGCCCGCCCACGTCCAGGACGTGGCGAGCAGGTCGTGTTCCAGCACGGTGGTACCTCCGGCAGTCCCGGGGTGTCCGCGTCGCCCCGTCGCGATGCGCCGCCCCGTGTCCGCCGCGGGCCCCACCCGCGACGATGCCCAAGACTTACCCGTGCTGCCTGCGAACGCTCCCAGCCCGTCGACACATCGCCGACACGTGCTTCAGACGATCCGGGTCCGGACCTCGCCGACGCCGGCGATCGTGCCGACGAGCACGGCGCCGCGTTCGAGCACGCCGACACCGTCAGGAGTGCCGGTCATCACGAGGTCGCCGGGCGCGAGCGCCACGGACCGTGACAGGGCCGCGATCGTCTCGGCGACCGACCAGATCTGGTCGGCCAGGTCGCCCGACTGACGGAGTTCCCCGTCCACCGTCAGCTCGATCGCGCCGGTGGTGGGGTCGACCTCGGCCGCCGGGGTGATGGCTCCGATCGGGGCCGAGGCGTCGAAGCCCTTCGCCGTGTCCCACGGCCGCCCGAGTCGCTTCGCCTCGGCCTGCAGGTCGCGGCGGGTGAGGTCGATCCCGACGGCGTAGCCCCAGACGTGTGCGAGGGCATCGGTGACGGCGATGTCCGTGCCGCCGGTGCCGATCGCGACGACGAGCTCGACCTCGTGCTCCAGTTGCTGCGTCAGCGGCGGGTACGGGGTGTCGACGCCGTCGACCACGACGGCGTCGGCCGGCTTCGTGAAGAAGAACGGCGGCTCGCGGTCCGGGTCGTGGCCCATCTCGCGAGCGTGCGCCGCGTAGTTCCGGCCGACGCAGAACACGCGGCGGACGGGGAAACGCGCGCCCGTCGTCGTGGGCACGGTCGGGAGGCTCGGGGCCGGGATGACGAGTTCGGTCACGGTCCCAGCGTGGCAGGCTCGCAGGGCATCGGTTCAGCTCTCGCCGAAGGACGCCTCGTACCGGAGCTTCCGCGCCCGGGCGCGCTCCTGCCGTTCGCGCCATTCGATCCGCGCCTGGCGGAGTTCTTCCTCGGCGCCCTTCGCCCGCATCATGGGACCGTAGTGCGGGTCTGCCAGCAGTGCGGGCGTCGTCAGTTCGCGTCCGTCGAGCCAGCGCTTGAAGTCCTTGTCACTCAGCTTCGAGATCATCGTTCGCTCCTTCGTTCGTCGCTGCGGTCAGGTCGTCGAGTGCCTGGCCGACCCAGCGGCCGTCGGCGGTCGTCCAACTGCGGGTCACCAGCGCAGCGGACATCACACCGGCAGCCGCGCGCTCTCCTTCGTCGTCCGAGGTCGCCCGGTCGGCGACCCGTGACCAACGCTGCCACCACAGATCGCGGTGCACCGAGAACTCTGCATTTCGCCGTCCTGCGCGCCCGTCGAGCACCGAGGCGACGAGCGCACCCAACGCGACGGATGCGCTCGTGACCGACACGAGCGCATTGGTCCAGCCGATGTCCATGCCGGAACCCTGACAGCACGGAACCGGCCACGTGGCGGGCGTGACCGGTCCTGTGGAGGGTGCTCCGGGCCTCCTGGGCTGTGGAGGAACGCGTCAGTTGCCGGGCGCAGCCGCCTCGGTCTCGCCCGCACCCGGGTCGCCGCCGGTCCCGCCGCTGGCCGGCTCGTCCTGGGGCCAGCCCGCGAACTCCCAGCCCGCGAGCGACGGGTGGTCCTCGCCCTTCGTGTACGCGAACGTCCGCGCAGCGTCACGCGCTTCGGACAGCTTCGTGAGCAGGTCGGCGTGCGCCTCGGCATCCACCCGCGTCAGGGCGTCGTGGGCCAGGGCGAAGCGGTCCATCTCGTTGCGCATCAGCATGTCGAACGGCGAGGTCGTCGTGCCCTGCTCGAGGAACCCGTGCACGTGCAGGTCGTCGTGCCCGTTCCGGCGGTACGTCAGCTGGTGCACGAGGGTCGGGTACCCGTGGAACGCGAAGACCGTGGGCGTGCCGGGCAGGAAGAGCGCGTCGTACTGCTCGTCCGGGATCGGGTGCTCGTGCTTGCGCGGGTCACCGAGCGCCAGCAGGTCGACGACGTTGAGCACGCGGACCCCGACGCCGGGAGCGTGCTTCCGGATGATGTCGGTGGCGGCGATCGCCTCGACCGTGGGGACGTCACCGGCGCAGGCGAGCACGACGTCGACCTTCCCGACGGCCTGCTCGGTGCCGGCGAAGTCCCACACGCCGAGTCCGGCCTTCGCGTGCGCGACCGCGTCGTCGAGGGACAGGAAGACCGGCTCCGGGTGCTTGCCCGCGACGATCACCTCGATGCGGTCCGTGGTCTCCATCGCGTGCGCGGCGACGGCGAGCAGCGTGTTGGCGTCGGCCGGCAGCTTGATCCGGACGAGGTCCTGCTGCTTCGACGCGACGACGTCGAGGAACCCGGGGTCCTGGTGGGAGAACCCGTTGTGGTCCTGTCGCCAGACGTGCGACGAGAGCAGGAGCGACAGGTTCGACACCGGCACCCGCCAGTCGATGTCGGTCGAGGACTCCAGCCACTTCGCGTACTGCCCGACCATCGAGTCGATGATGTGGGCGAACGCCTCGTAGGTGTTGAGCATCCCGTGCCGACCGGACAGCACGTAGCCCTCGAGCATTCCCTCGAGCAGGTGCTCGGACAGGACCTCGGTGACCCGCCCGCGTGCGGCGAGGTGCTCGTCGCCGGCGGCGCGCTGAGCCCGCCAGACGCGCGAGGTCACGTCGAACACGGCGTCGAGCTTGTTCGAGATCGTCTCGTCCGGGCCGAAGAGCCGGAAGGTCGAGGCGTTCTTCTCGATGAGTGCGGCGAGCCAGGGGCCGAGCGTGCCCGTCGCGGACGCCGTGGAACCGACCTCGACCGCGTACGGCTCGAGCGGCGGCCGGTCGAGCGCGGTCCGCAGCCGACCGCCGTTGCCGTGCGGGGTGGCGCTCATCCGCTCGTCACCGGTCGGGCGGATCGTGGTCATGATGCCGACCGGGTGGCCGTCCGCGTCGAAGAGCTCCTCGGGGCGGTACGAGCGCATCCACTCCTCGAGCTGGGCACGGTGGCCGTCGTCCTCGCGCACCGCGGGCAGCGGCACCTGGTGCGCGCGGAAGGTCCCCTCGACCTGCTCGCCGTCGACCTCCTTCGGGCCGGTCCAGCCCTTCGGGGTGCGCAGGACGATCATCGGCCAGCGCGGACGCAGGTCGGCGGCACCGGCGGGCTGCCCCGCGGCGGCACGGGCGGCCTGGGCGCGGGCGGCGGCCTGGATGTCGTCGATGCCGGCGAGGGCACGTCGCAGGGCACCGTCGAACAGGGCGTGCACCGCGTACGGGTCGTCGTCGACGCGGCGGGAGTCGACCACGATCGGGTCGTAGCCGAGCCCGCGGAAGTACGCGGTGAGGTCCTCGTCGGGGATGCGGGCCAGGACGGTCGGGTTCGCGATCTTCCAGCCGTTGAGGTTGAGGATCGGCAGCACGGCGCCGTCGGAGACCGGATCGAGGAACGTGTGCGCCTGCCACGACCCGGCGAGCGGACCGGTCTCGGCCTCACCGTCACCGACCACGCACGCGACGACGAGGTCCGGGTTGTCGAGCGCCGCACCGTAGGCGTGCGACAGCGAATAGCCGAGTTCACCGCCCTCGTTGATGGAGCCGGGGGTCTCCGGGGCGGCGTGCGAGGGGATGCCGCCGGGGAACGAGAACTGGCGGAAGAACCGCTGCAGGTCGACGTCCTGGTACAGCTCGTTCCACGTGCCGTCCAGCCAGGCGTTCGCGTTCATCGCCGGGCCGCCGTGCCCCGGGCCGCAGATGTACAGGAACTCGCGCCCGGTCTCCGTGATCAGCGCGTTGCAGTGCGCGTACACGAGGTTCAGTGCGGGGGAGGTCCCCCAGTGGCCGAGCAACCGCGGCTTGACGTCGTCCGGTTCGATCGGCCTGGTGAGCATCGGGTTGTCCAGCAGGTAGATCTGCCCGACCGTCAGGTAGTTGGCGGCGCGCCACCAGGCGTCGACCGCCCGGAGCCGGTCGGTGGTGGAGATGTGTGCTGGAGCCATGGGTACACGGTACGAAACACCGGGTTGCGGCACCTCAGGAAACTCGTCCCAAACCGTTCGGGCGGGGGTGCCGAATCACTTGCACAGGGCAAAAGCCCAGGGCGCTCTCCGGTCACAGTTGGCCGGTCTACAGCTTGCTCACAGCAAGCGTGCGCACAGCGTGCACGTTCGGCCACCGGCCGGAGCGCCTCCAGAGCAAAGGACTGATCACGATGCGTAAGAGCCTCAAGACCTCCATCACCCTCGCCACGACCGGCGCCCTCGTCCTCGGCGGTGCCGCGTTCGGGATCTCCTCCGCACAGGCCGCCACCCCGAACGTGCACACGGTGTCCTCGTCGTCCGAGTCGAAGATCCCCGCACCCGTCGCCTCGGTCCCCGAGGTCCTCGGCGGCTCCACCGCCGTGAAGCTCGACTCCGGCTTCACCGACGCCCTCACCGCCCTGAAGCTCACCCCCGGCGTCTCCGGCGACGCGACCCTCGCCGACGGGTCGGTGTCGTTCCCGATCACCGCCGGGTCGGTCACCTACTGGTCCCCGGACGGCAACTACCGCCCCTACGTGCAGGGCCTGCTGAACCACGACGACTCGGGTCTGACCCTGAAGGCCGGCGACACCACCGTCACGCTGGAGAACTTCGTCGTGAACCCGGGCTCGTCCAAGCTCTACGGCGACGTCCTGGTCAACGGCAAGGTCGCCGCGGCCAACGCGTTCCTGTTCGAGCTGCACGGCGGCTCGCTCAAGCCCCTCCAGCTCGAGGGCGACAACGCCATCCTGACCGGCACCACCGTCCACGTCAGCGAAGACGCCGCCGGCCTGCTGAACAAGACCTTCGGCACCGACGCCGTCAAGCGCGGCCTCCTCGTCGGCACCGCCACCATCACCGCCCAGATCAAGTAACACCTGCCGCACCACCACAGTCGGCCCGGACCACGCAGCAGCGCGGTCCGGGCCGTCGTGCGTCGTGCGCCGAGCAGAACCGGGCGTACCTGGCGGAACCGGGCGTACCTGGTGGAACCGGGCGTACCTGGTGGGTTGTTTCGACCAGGTACGCCCGTTCTTGCGAACCAACGCGCGCGCGATGGGAAAGAACGGGCGCACAGACGGACGGGAGGCCCGGTGCCAGCTGGCACCGGGCCTCCCGTCCGTCGTGTCCGCGCGCCGGGCCGGCGGCCCCTGCCGGGACTCGGCCTCCCGTCCGTCGTGCGCGTACACCGGGTCGGCATCCGCCGTCCTCACGGGCTGGACGACACCTCACGCGCCCACGTTTGCGAGAACTGTCGCTCAGCGCGAAATCTCGCCCCGGACCGCAGCTCGGCACCGCTCAGCCGCGCCGCCACCACCGCCGCGGCTTCGCCTCGAGCCGCGCCTGCTCCGCAGCCCGCGCGGCCGAAGCCATGCGCACCTCGCGGCGTTCCCGCCAGGCGAGCACCTCGGCCTCGACGTCGCGCATCGGCGTCACCACCGGCGGCCCGCCGAGCAGCTGCCGCCGCGCCTCCTTCACCCGCGCGTTGAAGTCCACGAGGACGTCGCGCACGTCGGTCTCGAGCGACAGGGCGTCGAGGGCGTCGTCGAGTTCGGCGTCCTCGGTCCGCAGCGCCAGGGCCGGCGGCGCGATGCCCCGGATGTCCTCACGCTCGATCTTCGACTTGATCCACCAGTCCGGGTCGTGCTGCCCGTCGAGGCCCGGCAGCGGCTTGCCGTGGTACGGGTTGCCCTCGAAGACCCCGCGGCGCTCGGCCTCCTCGATCTGGGCCCGGGCGTGCGCGGCGACGTCGGCGGCCTTCAGCAGCCGACGTTCCTCACGTTCCGAGCGCACCTCGTCGGGGTCGAGCGACCCCCGCTCGATCTCCTGGTCGACGAGCTGCTGGTAGCGGTAGCGGGCGGCCCTGCGGAGCCGGTCCATCCGTGCATCGACGTCGTTCATCGTCAGACCATGATGCCCCGCGCTCCCGACGGGCCGTCCAGGCCGGTCAGGACTTCTCCGAGACCTCTTCGATGGTCATCGCGGCCTGGATGAGCGCCAGGTGCGACAGCCCCTGCGGGATGTTGCCCATGAAGTCCCCGTCGACGGCGCTGAGCATCTCGCTGAACAGGCCGACGTCGTTCGCCTGCGCAACCATGTCGTCCATCAGCTGCTTCGCGTCGTCGATGCGTCCGACGCACGCGAGCGCGGCGGCGAGCCAGAACGAGCACGCCACGAAGGGGGACTCCTCGTCCTGGATGCCGGAGTACCGGTACACCAGCGGCCCGTGCTGCAGCTGCTCCTCGATGGCCCGGATCGTGGAGTCCATGCGCGGTCCACGGTCGAACGCCGACATCGCGTGCAGCAGGATCGAGCAGTCGAGCGCGTCGGTGCCCGGGTACATGACGTAATGGCCGAGCTCCTCGTTCCACCCGTTCTCGGCGACCCAGTCCTCGATGAGCTCGCGGTTCTCGATCCACTTCTCGCGCGGGCCGTCGATCATCCCCGCGTCGTGCAGCTCGACGGCCGCGTCGAGCGCTTGCCAGCAGCCGATCTTGCTCGTCGTGTAGTGCTGCGCCTCCTGCAGCTCCCACATGCCCGAGTCGGGCTCCACCCAGCGGTGGCACGCGTCGTCGGCGAGGTCCTGCAGCACCGAAGCCGTCTTGCGGTCGAGCACGTTGCCGGCTCGGACGTACTGCCGCATGATCTCGAACACGTCGCCCCAGACGCCGAGCTGCAGCTGGTCGCCAGCCCGGTTGCCGATCGTGACCGGGCCGATGCCGTTCCAGCCCGGGACGTCGCGCTCCTCGACGGTGTCGCTCTTCGACCCGTCGAGTCCGTAGAAGATCGGCATCGTCTCGTCGTGCTCGGCGATCGTGCGCATCACCCACGACACGGCGGCGTGCGTCTCCTCGCGCAGGCCGAAGCGGGTGAGCGCGTGCACCGTGTACGCCAGGTCGCGCACCCAGGCGAACCGGTAGTCCCAGTTCTTCCCGCCGGTGCGGTCCTCCGGCAGGCTCGTCGTCGGGGCCGCAGCGATGGCGCCGGTGGGGGCGAAGATCAGGAGCTTCAGGGCGAGGGCGCTGCGCTGGACCGCGTCCGACCACGGTCCGTCGTAGCTGAACTCCTTCGACCAGGTCGACCAGTTCTCGATCGTGCGGTCGACCCCTTCGAGCGTGCGCTCCGGCTCTGGCAGGAAGATCGGCTCGTCGTACGTGCCGACGATGGTCAGGATCGACTTCGAGCCCTCGGTCGTCGAAAACCGCCCCGAGAACCGGGGGCCGTCGTCGTGCACCGGTTCGAAGCCCTGCTCGACGATCGCGATGGTCACGCCGTCGACGCCGATCACCGTGCCGTTCACGGTGTCGAGTCGGCGCGGCTCCGCGGTGTTCAGGATCGTGCCGGGCACGACCGCCCACTCCATCTCGACCGAACCGTCGACCCCCTGCACGCAGCGGGCGATCTCGGCCCACGGCAGACGTCCGGCCACCCCGGTGACCATGGCGTCGGTCACGGTGGCGGTGCCGGACGGGGTCGTCCAGGTCGTCACGAGCACGTTCGTCCCCGGCAGGTAGGCGCGGGACACCTGCGCCTGGTCGTCCACGGGCCGCAGGGCGACGTGTCCGCCGTGCTCCGCGTCGACGATGCTCGCGAACACCGGCGGTGAGTCCATCGACGGGATCGGCAGCCAGTCGATCCGCCCGTCGAGCGCGATGAGGGCGACCGTCCGCCCGTCGCCGATCGCGCCGTACGAACGGAGCGGGACGTACCCGTTCGTCCGTTCCTCGTTCTCCGTCGCGTCGGGGGTGTCTCGCGTGCGCTCGGTCATGCGTCCAGCCTGCCCCGGCCCCGGCGGCGACCATCAGGCGGACGTACCCCTCGTGGAGAACGCACGCCGAGCCTCCAGCCTGTGGAGAACCGCCGGAGAACCGCCGGAGAACCGCCGGAGCACCCCCGGAGCACGACCGACACGCCCACGCGACTTGCGCATCCCGGGCGTGTCGCACTAGCGTCGTGCTCCTGCCGATCGGCAGACCGCCCGCCCCGGGCACACCGGAAGGACCGCGCATGCGCGCCGTGCAGCACAACGAGGAACGCGTCGAGCTCCAGCTCGCCGCGGCCGCCGTGCTGCCCGAGCAGCAGTGGTCCCTCCGCTATCCCGCGTAGGCACGCGACGTCACACGACGCCTGCGTGCCCACCCGGCCCGGGGCGTTCGTCAGCACCGCTTCCTTCCGTCCGCCACGTCCGGCGGCGACCAGGAGGCCAGGCGTACGACCGTCTCGGACCGTCACCTCGACGCTCACGAAAGCGAGACGACTCCATGAAGAAGATCAACGACCGATTGCTCAGCTGGGCCTCGATGCTCGAGGACAACACCGAGCAGCAGGCCCGCACGACCGCGCGCATGCCGTTCGTGTTCCCGCACCTGGCCCTCATGCCGGACGCACACCTCGGCCTCGGAGCCACCGTCGGGTCCGTCATCCCGACCCTCGGCGCGATCATGCCGGCGGCCGTCGGCGTGGACATCGGCTGCGGCATGATCGCGGTCCGCACGCAGTTCACCGCCATCGACCTGCCCGCCGACCTGCAGGGGCTGCGCGAGCAGATCGAGCGCGCGATCCCGCTGTCGGCCGGTGCGTCGAACCGGAAGATCGTGGCGACCGCCGCACCCCGGATCGCCGAGCTCGAGGCGATGGCCGAGACCGCCGGGTTCGACCCCGACGGCGTGCACGGCGGGTGGCGGAACCAGCTCGGCACGCTCGGGTCCGGCAACCACTTCATCGAGGTCTCCCTCGACGAGCAGGACCGGGTCTGGCTCTTCCTGCACTCCGGGTCGCGGGGCGTCGGCAACAAGATCGCGCAGCGGCACATCAAGGTCGCCAAGCAGGCCATGGAGCGGTGGTGGATCCAGTTGGCGGACCCCGACCTGGCGTACCTGGTGGAGGGCACGCCGGAGTTCGACCGGTACATCGCCGAGCTCCGGTGGGCACAGCACTTCGCGCTGCTCAACCGCGAGGAGATGATGGACCGCGTCGTCCGGCAGCTGTCCGAGGCCGTCGGCACGCCCGTCGACGAGCGCGAGCGGATCAACTGCCACCACAACTTCACGCAGCGTGAGACGCACTGGGGCAAGTCGGTGTGGGTCTCGCGCAAGGGTGCGATCCAGGCGAAGGCCGGTCAGCCCGGCCTGATCCCCGGGTCGATGGGCACCGCGTCGTACGTGGTCGAGGGACGCGGCAACAAGCCCTCGCTCGAGTCGTCCCCGCACGGTGCCGGCCGGCTGTTCTCGCGGAGCGCGGCCCGGCGGACCTTCACCCACGAGCAGCTGCGCGAGGCGATGGCCGGCATCGAGTACCGCGACACCGACGCGTTCCTCGACGAGATCCCGGCGGCGTACAAGCCGATCGACCAGGTCATGGCGGACGCCGAGGACCTCGTGTCGATCCGGCACACCCTGCGGCAGGTCGTCAACGTGAAGGGCGACTGAGACGCGCCCACCGACGGACCGGAGGCCCGTGGCGGCGCCGCCACGGGCCTCCGGTCCGCCACGTGGCGGAGCGCAGGGCCTGGCGCGCCCCGGACAGGACGGGACGCGTCGGGCACGCTGGGGCGTGATGAGCGACACGGCGGAGCACGCAGCGAAGGAAACCGGACGACAGGTCCGGCGAGCGGCCGACAGCCGCTGGTTCGAGGTCACGGCACGCGCCGGGTTCGTCGGCAGTGGCATCGTCCACCTGCTGATCGGGTACCTGGCGATCCTGCTCGGCATCGGCAACGCGTCGTCCGGCGGCGAGACGGACCAGTCCGGTGCGCTGCAGCAGATCGCCGCGATCCCCGGGGGCGTGTTCCTGCTCTGGCTGATCGCCGTCGGCACCGCCGCGCTCACGGTGCGCCTGATCGTCGAGGCGATCGTCGGTGGCCGTTCCGACACCACCCGCGGCTGGCTCGCCCGGCTGAAGGACGTCGCGAAGGCCGTGGTCTACGGCGTGATCGCCTATTCGGCCGCCTCGTACGCGCTCGGTGCCGGGTCGAGCTCGAGCAGCTCGTCGCAGAGTGCCGCGGCGAAGACCCTGGCGACGCCGGGTGGCGTGTTCGTGCTGCTCCTCGCCGGGGCGATCGCGGTCGCGGTCGGCATCGGCCTCGTGGTGATCGGCTGCCGCCGGTCGTTCCGCAAGCAGATCACACGACCGCCGGGCCAGCTCGACCGCGTGGTCACCGTCCTCGGCGTCGTCGGCTACGTCGGCAAGGGGATCGCCGTGGTCATCGTGGGCGTGCTCATCGCCGTCGCGGGGCTGCGGAGCGACCCCGACCAGGCCACCGGGCTCGACGCCGCGTTCGACGCCGTGCGGAGCATGCCCGGCGGGGTGTTCGTCCTCGTCGCGATCGGCATCGGGTTCCTGGCCTTCGGCGTCTACAGCTTCTTCCGCGCACGGTTCGCCCGCCTCTGACCCGCGGACGTACGGACGACCGGACCTGCGCGGACCTTCGCGCTCCGCGACACCTCACGGGCCGAAGCGGGCGTGAGGTGTCGCTGAGCCCGTGAACTCGCCGCCGCCGCCGCCGCCGCCGTCTCGCCGCCGTCCCCACGCCTGAGCGGGCACGGACCGCCCCCGCGGTAGACGGGGTCGATGAGCACCAACGTCACGACCGGCCCCGCGACCGTCTTCGCCGACGCCCGAGCGGTCCTCGCCGAGAGCATCGTCTGGGACCCGTCCGCACAGTTGCTCCGGTGGGCCGACATCACCCTCGGCACCCTCAACACCGCCGAGGCCGACGGCACCGTGCGGTCGAGCGTGCCGCTGCCGCCCCCGCTCGCGAGCTTCCAGCCCCGGGCCTCCGGCGGGTTCGTCGCGGCCCTCGGCGACACCGTCGTGGTGACGGACGAGCAGGGTGCCGTCGAGCGCGAGATCGCCCGCGTCACCCACAGCACCTCGGGCAACCGGTTCAACGAGGGCAAGTGCGACCCGTTCGGCCGGTTCCTGGTCGGCAGCATGAACGTGACGACCGGCGAACCCGACGCGGCGCTCTACTCGATCGAGGCGGACGGCACGACCCGGGTGCTCCGCGGTGGCTTCGGCGTGACGAACGGCATGGAGTGGTCGGAGGACGGCCGCACGATGTACGTCACCGACACCAGCGCCTCGACGGTCTTCCGCGGGTCGTACGGCCCGGACGGCGAGCTCGGCGAACTCGAGCCGTTCATCGTCGGTCACGCGCACGACGGCCTGGTCCGCGACGACGAGGGTTGCTTCTGGAGCGCGATCTACGGCGGATCCCGCGTCGAGCGCTACGGGCCCGACGGCTCGCACCTGGAGACGGTGGAGCTCCCCGTCGCCAACCCGACCTCGGTGGCGTTCGGCGGCCGGGACATGTCGACGCTCTTCGTCGGGACGGCTCGCGAGAACCTCACCGAGCAGGACCTGGAGCAGGCGCCGCCCTCCGGCGCGGTCTTCGCGGTGCCGACGACGGTGCACGGGTTCCCCGCGAACACCTTCAGCGGCTGAGCACGTCGTCGCCGCCCGCGCGGACGGCGGCCGGGTATCCTGGGCGACCGCCCGACCGGAGGAGACCCACGTGGACGACGAACGCCAGGCACCCCGGCCGGACCCTGCCGGCGAGCTCGCCCAGGCCGAGGACGCCGACGTCACGGTGCAGGTCGACCGGGTCGCGGTCGACGGCACCTACGTCCGGGTGAGCTCGATCGGCGAGCCGGGCGCGCGGGCCTTCGTGCTCGTCGCGGGCCTGGGCATCGCGTCGACCTACTACGAGCGGCTCGCCCCGCACCTCAACGAGAACGGTCCGGTGCACGCGCTCGACCTGCCGGGCTTCGCCGGTGTCCCGCCGTTCCGGGGCACGGTCACGATCGAGCGCTACGCCGACGCGGTCGAACGGGTCATCGACGACCTCGGGCTCCAGGACCCGGTCCTGGTCGGGCACTCGATGGGCACGCAGGTCGTCACCGAGGTCGCCGCCCGCCGTCCGGGCATCTCCGACCTCGTGCTCATCAGCCCGGTGGTCGACTCGTCGGCACGCACGGTGCGGCAGTCGGCCTTCCGGTTCCTGCGGTCGACGCTGCACGAGCCCGCCGCGGTCCGCTGGCACGGCATCACGGCGTACGCGCTGTGCGGGTGGCACTGGTTCCGGAAGGTCCTGCCACGGATGATCGCGTTCCCGATCGAGGAGCGCGCCGCCCACGTGCAGGCCCGCACCCTGATCGTCCGCGGTGAGCACGACGCGATGGTGCCGCGGGACTGGGTCCGTCGGCTGGCGCGGGTGTTCCCGTACGCGGTCCTCCGCGAGGTCGTCGACGGCGCACACTCGGTCATGCACGCACAGGCCGACGCGGTCGCGCGGCTCGCGGTGGCGCACGTCGACCACCGGATCCCCGACCGGGGCGTGTCGTCCCTGCAGCGGGTGCACGACGACTCGACGTCGTCGGACCTGGCCCGGCTCAGCCCGGGCGACGCCTGGTTGCTGGTCAAGTCGCGGTTCATCGAGCTGTTCGGGATGGCTCGAAACGACGACGAGACGCTCGAGGCGGCCAAGTCCGCGCACGCCGTCGCGATGGCGGACGGCGACGACCTGCCGGTCGACCCGGCGGACCGCCGTGCGGTCGTCGACGAAGTCGCGCCCGAGTCGAAGTAGCGAGCACGGTCGAAGCAGCGGGCGTCGCGACGTGCGGGCGACCGCCTGGAGGCCCGGTGCCGGTCCGACGGACCGGCACCGGGCCTCCAGGCCGTCGCGACCACCGCGACGGGCGAGCGGTCAGGGCGTGATGCGGCCCGGCAGCATGTCGGGCGTGAGCGCGTTCGCCTCGGCGAGGACCTTGCGGGCCTCGTCGGTCTTGTCCCAGACGTTCCAGAGCAGCACGCCCCGGACCGTGTCGTCGTCGTCCAGGTAGTAGACGACGCCGGTCACCGTGGGGTCCTGCCAGTCCTCGACCGTGCGGAGCTCCGCGCTGACCTGCCCCACCGCCTCGTACCCCATGTCGAAGACGTCGGAGTAGAACATCGGCGTGTGGTCGTAGGTCTCGTCGGCGTCGGCCAGGTTGCGGCCGGCCTGCCGACCCTGCTGCTGCGCGTTGTCGACGTGCTCCACCCGGCGGGTGCCGAGGATGCGGTCCGGGTACTCGGCGACGTCACCGGCGGCGAACACGGAGTCGTCGTCGGTGAGCAGCGTCGAGGTCACCACGATGCCGTCGCGGACGGTGAGTCCGGCGTCGGAGGCGAGCTGCGTCGCGGGTTCGATGCCGAGTCCGGCGACGACGGCGTCGGCCTCGACCACGGAGCCGTCGTCGAGCGTCAGCCGAACGCCGTCCGCCGTCTCGGTGCCCTCGGACACCCGACGGCCGGTGCGGAGCTCCACACCGTGGTCGACGAAGCGCTGCTGGAACGCCCGTGCCAGATCCTCGGGGAACATCCGGCCGCCGACGACCTCGTCCGGGTCGACCAGTGTGACGCTCGCACCGTTCTGCACGATGCCCGCCGTGATCTCCTGGCCGATGTACCCGCCGCCGACGACGGCGACGTGTGCCCCGGCGTCCGCGAGTTCACGCAGCCGGCGGTAGTCCGACGCGCTGCGGTAGTCGAGCACGCGTGCCGACGGGGACAGCCCCGGCAGCCCGCGGGGCTTCCCGCCGGTCGCGAGCAGGAGCCGCTCGTAGCCGTGGGTCGCGCCGTCGGCCGTCGTGACGGTCTTCGCGGCACGGTCGATCGCGGTCACCGTGGTGCCCAGGACGAACTGCGCCCCGGTCTCCTCGGTGTGCAGGTCGACCTTCTCGTCCCAGCTGAAGTCCGGGTCGGTCCAGAGCTTCTTCGACAGCGCGGGCCGCGCGTAGGGCCGGTCGACGTCCTCGCTGAGGATCCCGATCGACCCGTCGGTGTCGAGCTCGCGGATGCCACGGGCAGCGGCGTCGGCGACCATCCCGCCGCCGACGATGAGGTAGCGGAAGTCGGTCATGACGCCTCCTGGCGGTGCTGTGGCGCCACGATCAGATCGTGGCGACCGAGCCGGAGTCGACCCGGTAGTTGGCGCCGTTCACGAAGCTGGCCAGGTCGGAGCACAGGAAGGCCACGACGTTCGCGACCTCTTCCGGCTCGCCGCGGCGCTTGAGCTCCATGTACGGCCGCTCTTCTTCGAGGAAGCTGCCGATGGCCTCGTCGAACGAGGTCCCGCGCTGCTTGGCCCGCTTGTCCATCATCGCGTCGGTCATCGGCGTGTGGATGAACGCGGGGGAGACCGTGTTCACCAGCAGGCCCTCGGAGGCGTAGGAGCGCGACAGGCCCTTCGCGAACGAGAGCACCCCGGCCTTGGCGGCGCAGTAGGGGAGTTCGTCGTCGTACGGCTGCGAGGCGTCCTCGGACACCAGGTAGACGATGCGGCCCCAGCCGCCCTGGCGCAGGTCGCCGATGAACTCGCGGGTGATCCGCACCGGCCCCATCAGGTCGATGTCGATCGTCTCCGCCCAGCCGGCCTCGTCGATCTCGTGGAACATGCCCTGGGCGCCGGTGACGCCCGAGGACTGCACCAGGATGTCGATCTCGCCGACGGCCTCGCGCACCTGGTCGTGCAGGGCGGCGAGGCTCTCGGCGCTCCGGACGTCGGCGGCGAAGGCGTGCAGCTTGCCGAGCGGTGCCTCGAGCTGGTCCGCACTGGTGTCCAGACGGCTCTGGTCGATGTCGGTGACGACCACGGTCGCACCCTCTGCCAGGAGGATGCGCGCCGTGTTCCAGCCGATGCCGGAGTCGCCGCCGAAGACGAGCGCGGTCTTGCCCTGGATACCGAGGTCCACCCGGGCCCCTACGCGTGCGCCGACGCGTCGGCGACGGCGGGCGTGGTGGCGGAGGCCAGCGGGGTGCTGGGCGCGCGGTTCTCGGCGGAGACCATCCACGCGAGCTGCTCGAGGCGCTCGATGAAGCCGTGGAGCAGGTCCGCGGTCGTCGGGTCTTCCTCGTCGACCTCGTCGTGGACGTCGCGCATGGTGCCGGTCGCCTGGTACAGCCGGAGCGTGACCTGGTCGATGGCGTCGTGCGTGGTGATCTCGCCCGAGGGGAACGCGTCGAGGTGGCTGCCCGCGGAGACGGTCGCCGAGCGGCCGTCCGGCACGAGGTACAGCGCGCGCATGCGCTCGGCGGTGTCGTCGGCGAACTCACGAGCCGCGTCGACGATCTCGTCGAGCTGCAGGTGGAGGTCGCGGAAGTTGGTGCCGAGGATGTTCCAGTGGGCCTGCTTGCCCTGCAGGTGCAGGTCGATGAGGTCCACGAGGACCGCCTGGAGGTTCTTGGCCATCTTGTCCGAAGCGTGCATGGTTGTGGCTCCTTTCGCGTCGGTGTGACCGTTCCGGTCTACGCGGTCGCGCAGTGCACGCTCTCAGTGCGCTCGGAGGCGGCGTCCCCCGAGGTCGTCCGGCGCGATGCCGCTCAGTGCGACGGCGCGGGGTCGACCTGGTCGACGGCTTCGCGCATCTGCTCCAGGAAGCCGGCGACGATCCGCGCCTCGGACGCGGGGAGTCCCTCGGCGATCGACATCATCCGGCGGTGCATCACGCCGAGCGTGGCGCGGACCTCGTCGTCTGTCTCGGTCGTCGGAGTGATGACGAGGGCCCGGCGGTCGGTGGGGTGCGGGTCGCGGCGGACGTGGTTCGACTTGACCAGGCGGTCGATCAGGATCGTCGTCGAGGCCGACGAGATCTTGAGGTACGCGGCGAGGTCCTTCGGGCTCACGGCGGTGCCGGAGCGCTGCGCCTGCAGCAGGAAGCGCACGGCGAGCAGGTCGGTCTCGCCCATGCCCATCGAGTCACGGGTCCGGCGGCGCATGGCCGTCTCGGCGGATCGGTACCGGCGCAGGGCGTTGAGCACCGCGACCCCGCGTTGGGTCGCGTCGTCGTCCGGGAACCAGTACCCGGACGCCTCGGTGATCTCCTGCGTCGACATGGCGTTCAGGGTAACCCGTCTCGTATCTCGGTCGTCTAGCGGACTCCCGGGTTCCGCCACGACGGTGCGTCCGCAACGTCCGATGCGTCCGCACCGGACGGACAGGAGGCCCGTGCGGGGTCGCCACGGGCCTCCTGTCCGACGGTCGGTCGCGTTACGCGGCTGCCTGCTCGTCCGTGCCGGCTGCGGCCTCGGCGAGCGCGGTGAGCGCGCCCTGCACGAGCGTCGTGACCTCGGCGTCCTCACGCGGGTGGGTCTCCGCGAAGCGGACGACCGACTGCGGGATGGCGACCTTGACGTCCTCCAGGACCTTCGCGCCGGCGATGCCGGCGGCCTTGCGGGCGTCGTCGTGCGCCCAGACGCCGCCGTACTGGCCGAACGCCGAGCCGATCACGGCGAGCGGCTTGCCGGACAGCGGCGAGGCGCCGAACGGACGCGAACCCCAGTCGAGCGCGTTCTTCAGGACGGCGGGGATGGTGCCGTTGTACTCGGGGGTGATCAGCAGGACGGCGTCCGCGGTGGCGACGGCGTCGCGGAAGGCGACGGCAGCGGCGGGCGGGGTGTCGCCGTCGATGTCCTCGTTGTAGAACGGCAGGTCGACGATGCCGTCGAAGGTGTGCAGCTCGATGCCCTCCGGCGCGTGGTGCGCGGCGGCCTCGGCGAGCTTGCGGTTGATGGAGTCGGCGCGCAGGCTGCCGACGAGGACGAGGACGTTCGTCATGGAGCTCCTTCTGTTGCGGGATGCTGTTGCTGGACGGAAAGGTGTCAGCGACAACCAATCCGATCGTCGGGCGCGCTATTCCCAACGCTGGGTACGGTGGCGTCGTGACCTCGCTTCGGACCCCGGCCAGCACGCCTCGAACCACCGATCCGACCTGGTGGCGCGACGCCGTCGTCTACCAGGTCTACCCGCGCAGCTTCGCCGACACGGACGGCGACGGACTCGGTGACGTCGCGGGCATCACGAGCCGGGTGCCGTACCTGGCGTCGCTCGGCGTCGACGCGCTGTGGCTCTCCCCGTTCTTCCCGTCGCCGCTCGCCGACGGGGGCTACGACGTCGCCGACTACCGGGCCGTCGACCCGAAGCTCGGGTCCCTCGACGACCTCGACGCCCTGGTCCGGGCCGCCCACGAGCACGACCTCAAGGTCATCGTCGACATCGTGCCGAACCACACCTCGGACCAGCACGAGTGGTTCCGGGCCGCACTGGCGTCCCCGCCCGGGTCGGCCGAGCGTGCGCGGTACGTGTTCCGCGAGGGGTCCGGCGACTCCGGGGAACTGCCGCCGAGCGACTGGGTGTCGAACTTCGGCGGCAGCGCGTGGACCCGGGTACCGGACGGGCAGTGGTACCTGCACCTGTTCGCCCCCGAGCAGCCGGACCTGGACTGGTCGAACCCCGAGGTCCGCGCCGACTTCGAGGACACCCTGCGCTTCTGGTCCGATCGCGGTGTCGACGGGTTCCGCGTGGACGTCGCGCACGGTCTGGCGAAGGACCTGTCGACCCCATACCGGCCCTCGAACGAGCAGGACCTGCCGCTCGACGGCTCCGACCCGCTGTACGACCGCGACGAGGTGCACGAGATCTTCGCCACCTGGCGCCGGGTGCTCGACGAGTACGAGCCGCCCCGTGCCGCGGTCGCCGAGGCCTGGGCCCCCGCGCCCCGCCGCGTCCTGTACGCCCGGCCGACGGAGCTCGGGCAGGCCTTCAACTTCGACCTGCTCGAGTCCCCCTTCGAGCCGGACGCCTTCCGTCGGATCATCGAGCGGAACCTGGCAGCCTCCGAGCAGTCGGGCGCCTCGAGCACCTGGGTGCTGTCGAACCACGACGTCGTGCGGCACCCCACCCGGTACGGCCTGCCGGACGGCACCGACACCGATGCCTGGCTCATGACGGACGGCACGACGCCGGAGCTCGACCGCGCACGGGGGCTCCGCCGGGCACGTGCCGCGACGCTGCTGATGCTGGCGTTGCCGGGGTCGTCGTACGTCTACCAGGGCGAGGAACTCGGCCTGCACGAGGCCGCCGCGATCCCGCGCGACCTGCTGCAGGACCCGAAGTGGCTCCGCACCGGGCACACCGCGAAGGGCCGGGACGGTTGCCGGGTGCCGATCCCGTGGACGCGTTCCGGGCCGTCGTTCGGCTTCGGGGACGTCGCACCGCACCTGCCGCAGCCGCAGGACTTCGGGGAGTCCTCGGTCGAGGCCGAGGACGGCGATCCCGAGTCGACCCTGTCGCTGTACCGCCGGGCGCTGGCCGCACGACGCCGGCTGCAGCAGGGGGAGGCGCTGACGTGGCTGGAGTCCGGCTCCGAGGTCGTGGCGTTCGCCCGGCACGACGGCTGGCGATCGTTCACGAACTTCGGCACGGAGCCGCTGCCGTTACCCGCCGGCACCGTCGTCGTCGCGTCGTGCCCGCTCGACGAGGTCTCGTCCGGTGTGTTGCCCGGCGAGACGACGGTGTGGTTGGCCTGAGCGGACAGGTTCTTCCTCCACAGCCCGGAGGCCCGTGGTGACGTTCCACAGATCGTTTCGCCGCCGCCCGGGGGTGACCTCCCGATCGCGAGCATCGGGGCATGACAGATCCCACTGCTCCAGCATCCGGTCCACGGCCACTCCGGTCGCGGGTCGTCCGTCGCCTCGCTGCGGTCGGCGCCGCGCTGACCGCGCTCGGCGTGCTCGCGGCGCCCGCCGTGCTCCCGTCCGGGTCGAGCGCCGCTGCGCTCGACTTCCCCTACGTCAACGAGTTCTCCAGTGCGTCAGGCGGCACCCTGCACGGTGACGCCGCGGTGTCCGACGGCCGCCTGCGACTCACCGACGACGTCCGGAACCAGGCCGGGGCCTGGTCGACGAACGACACGTTCCCCTCCGACACCGGGCTCGAGATCGAGTTCACCTACGCCATGTACACCGCGAAGGACGACCCCGGGGCCGACGGCCTGCTGCTGTACCTGGCCGACGGGGCCGCACCACAGGGTGTCGGGTCGTACGGCGCCGGCCTCGGGTACGCCTGCCGCAGCACCGTGACCGAGGGCGGTGGACGCCCGTGCGACCTTCCGGGGGTCCCCGGCGGCTTCGCCGCCGTCGCGATCGACCACTACGGCAACTTCTCGTCGCGCATCAACGACTCCGGTCCCGGTGCCCAGGCCGACCACGTCGTCGTCCGCGGCTCGGGCGACGGGACCGAGGGCTACCGGTACGTCGCCGGCGTCGCGGCCCCCGGCGGCACGGTGACCGACGGCGCCGCACCGCGGAAGGTCCGCGTCACCCTGCTGCCCGAGGCCGACGGCGGCCTCGCCGTGACGGTCCGGATCCAGGCCGGCGGAGCCCTGCGGACGGTGCTGGACTCCGTGCCGCTGCACGGCGACGGACAGGCCCCGCTGCCGAGCACGCTCCGCCTCGGGTTCGCCGCGGCCACCGGCAGCCACGTCGACAAGCACGAGGTCGATGCGCTGCAGGTCCGGAAGCCGGCGGACCTGTCGGTCGAGCACGACCTGCCCGCGACCGTCGCGGCAGGCGACCCCGTCCGCTACGACGTCACGGCCCGGAACCCCGGCCCGAACGCCTCCGATCCGAGCCCGTTGCGCGTCGACGTGCCGGACGGCATCGAGGACGTCACCTGGACGTGCACCGCGGCGGCGGGCTCCGCCTGCGCGACCGCGACGGGGAGCGGTGACGTGGCGACCGACCTGTCCCTGCCCCGCGACGGTTCGGCCGTGGTGACGATCGACGGGCGGGTCGCCGCGGGCACCGAGGGGAGCCTGGAGAGCGTCGCGACGATCGCCACGCCTGCGTCGTTGTCCGACACGAACGAAACGGACAACGTCTCGCGGGCGAGCACGACCGCGACGGCACCGGTGGCCGTCGCGCACGTCGAGACGGACAAGTCCGTGTCGCCGTCGACCGTCGCACCCGGTGACGAGGTCGAGTACCTGGTGACCGCACGGAACCGGGGCCCAGCGGTCGCGGAGCACGTCGGGGCCGTCGACGACCTGCCCGAGGCCATGGGCTTCGCCGGTTCGGACGACGGGTGCACCGCCGAGGGGCAGCGCGTGACGTGCCGATCCGACACCTCACTCGACGTGGGGGAGACCCGCGCCTTCCGGATCCGCGCCGTGCTCGACCCCGGGTACCGGGGGGACGGATCCGACGTGGTGAACGTGGCGACCGCGACCTCGCCAACCGACCCGGACGGGGGCGACCCGTCCACCGGTGTGGCGATCGTCGTCGACCCGGGCGACGAGGGACCGGCGCCGAGCCCTGCGCCGACGACCGGTCCGGCACCGGACGACGGGGACGGCTCCGGTGATGGCGGTTCCGGCGACGGCAACGGCCCCGCGGCGGGTGCTGACGACGGGCGTGCGGGTGCTCCGGCAGCTGACCACGGGGCCACCGCGCCCGTCGGAGCCCTCGCCTACACCGGCTCCGAAGGGGTCGGCCTCGCCGCCGCGCTCGCAGCCCTGGCCGCCGCCGTCGGATCCGTGTGCTGGTGGCTCGCCCGACGTCGTGCCCGCCGGGACGCGCCGACCGACGACCCGCAGCAGCCCTGACACCGCCGGGACGGCACCGGACAGCGGTGCCGTCCCAGCGCACGGGTGTGCACGTCCACAGGGGGTGGAGCCGCCGCCGGTCGGGCGTTCACCCCACCGGCGGTAGGATCGGATCCACGATCCGCATGCCCGAAAGAGGTCTCGTGTCCGACACCGTGGACGACGCCACCACCGTGGAAGACGCGACCCAGCGCGCGCGGTACTGGCCGATCCCGATCCTCCGGGCGGTCCCCGCAGCGGTCGTCGCGATGGTCATCACCTTCTCGACCAACCACGCCGCGGGCTACGGTCTCGTGCTGTTCGGCGGCTTCGCCCTGGTCGAGGGCCTCGTGCTCCTGTTCGCCGGGATCTCCCGACTGTCCCTCGACGGCCGTTCGCGCCGCACGACCCTGCTGCAGTCCGTCATCACCCTGGTCGCCGCGGTCGCCGCGTTCGCGTGCAACGGGTTCGGGCTTCCGGCCTTCATCACGGTCATCGTCGCGTTCGCGGTGCTGACCGGGGCCCTCGAGCTGTCCCAGGGGCTCCGTGCCCGACGTCGCTCGCCCTTCGCTCGCGACTGGACCACGATCGGCGGCCTGACGCTGCTGCTCGCGGTCGCCTTCCTCGTCACGCCGCCGGACTACTCCCAGCAGCTCGGTGGCGTGGAGCAGGTCACCGGCACCCTCGACGCCTCGATCGTGCTCGTCGGCCTGCTCGGCGCGTACCTCGCCATCACGGCCGTCTTCCACGTGATCGCCGGCCTCTCGCACAAGTGGGGCACGGCCACGCCGGCCGTCGCCCCGGACGGAGCACCACACGCATGACCACCCCCAGCCGTCGTGACCGTCTGCGCCCGGTCGAGCTCCTCGGGATCTCCGCGATCGTCGCGGTGTTCACCGGGCTCGTCGTGCTGTTCTCGACGCGGGAACTGCAGCTGGCCGTGATCTTCCTCGGCGTCGCGTTCATCGTGGTCGTCGTCGTGCTCGCGATGCTGCAGCTCGCCTCGTCGAGCGAGCAGGACGACAACGACATGCTCGGCGGGCACAAGACGCCGGGCGAGGGCGACGGCGACGACTTCCACTGACGGCTGACGCAGCGGCGATCGCGTCCTGACGCCTGACACGCCCGAGGTCACGGATCAGGAACGGTCCTGTCAGGATCCCGCGTCCTGCCGACACCTCTGGGTGAAGGAGGTGGGATGTGGACGTGACGACCGGCACCGACACGGACGAAGGACTCGTCCGTGCGATGGCACAGGGGGACACCGGAGCGCTCGCACGGGCGTTCGATCGGTACGCCGCCACGCTCACCCGGTACGCCTGGGCACTCGTGGACAACCGGTCCGACGTCGAGGAGATCGTGCAGGACGCGTTCCTCACGCTCTGGCAGCGGGCGGCGACCCTCGAGCTGCCGGCGGACACCGTGCTGCCGTGGCTGCTCGTCGTCTGCCGCAACCACGCCTTCAACACCGGACGCAAGCAGGCCCGTCGTCGCGCGGACGAACTCCCCGAGCACCTCGCCTCGCCCGCCGACCACGACGAGGCCCGCGAGACCCTGCGCTGGGTCCGTGCCGAGATCGCCGCGCTCCCCGACCTCGACCGCCGCATCTGCGAGCTCTGCCTCCTCGAGGGGTACTCCTACGCCGAGGCCGCGGAGCTCCTCGGGCTCACGGTCGGGGCGGTCACCCAGCGGGTCTCCCGCAACCGACGTCGACTCAAGAAGGCGGTGATGCACGATGAACACTGAACCTCCCCAGGGAGACGAGCTGCAGCGCATGCTCGTCTCGATGAAGCAGAACGTCCTCGAACGCGCCACGCCCCGCCCGAAGCGACGTCGTGGTCGCTCGGGGGTCGTGATCGGCGTCGTCGCCCTGCTGGCACTCGGCACCGCGACCGGCGCCGTGGCCCTGACCCTGTCGCAGCAGAACGCCGACCCGGTCGCCGCTCCCACCCGGACCCAGCAGCCCGAGCCCTCGCCCTCCGCGACCACGCCGAGCTCCGCCCCGATCACGGGCGCCCCGATCCCGAAGCCCACCCGGACCCCCACCGTGGCGACGATCCCGGCGACCTGTCGCGACATGGTGCCGGCGGAGGACTACACGCGGCTCTTCGGGGAGAATCCGCTGACCGAGATCTCGAAAGCGAAGGACGGGACGGCCGGCGGCGATGGTGAAGACGTCACCTGGGCGGACGGGGAGTCGGAGATCATCTGCCGGTGGTCCGACCCTCGAGCGGACGTCAGCGGGCTGACCATGACCATCGGGACGGCCGGACCCGGTGCCGCGGACGTGCTCGCGACCAGTCCGCTCCAGTGCGAGGACCGTGACGGCGGCCGGGTGTGCCAGTCGTCCGTCCGGGCCCAGACCGGCCCGGTCGACCAGGTCTCCACCTTCTTCCTGCGCGACGACACCTTCATCGTGATCCGGCAGGCGAACTTCCCGACGAACGGTCTGCTGGACGCCGTCGTCGGGGAGATCTGGGGGGACTGACGGCCTGGAGGCACGTGACGGACCCGACCCGTGCCTCCAGTCCGTCGGTGGCCGGATCGCGAGCAGGAACGGTCGCCTCGCGCACCGTGACGCGACCGTTCCTGCTCACGGAGCACACCGACCACGCCCCGCGTCACCCCACCCGCGCCGCCACGATGTCGCGTGCCAGCGTCCGGACCGCACGGCTCGGCTCCGGGGACGTCCGGACCGCGAGACCGATGCGGAGCGGGTCGACCTCGTCCTCCAGGTCGAGCACCGCACCGTCGTACCGCACCCCCGAGTCCGGCACGACCCCGACGCCGAGCCCGGCCGAGGCGAACCGGATCACGGCGGGCATGTCGTTCATCTCCGCGACGATGCGCCGCCGGATGCCGAGCCGCTCGAGTGCCCCGTCGAGGATGATCCGGTTGCCGAACCCGTGCGCCGTGTCGACGAAGGGTTCATCGGCGAGTTCGGCGAGCGACACCGACGACCGGCCGGCGAGCGGGTGGTCCGACGCGGTGAACACCCGGAACGGCATCTCCCGCAACGGCTCCACGACGACGCCGGCGGGCACGGTGGGCAGGCCCGTGTAGGCGATGTCGAGCCGCCCGGCGACCAGGTCCTGCACGAGCCCGGTCGTCCCCGACGGCGAGGTCATCAGCTCCACGGCGACGAGCGGGTGCTGCCGTCGGAACCGCTGCAGCACGCCCGTCAGGTCGACGATGTCCATGCTCGTGAAGATGCCGAGCCGCACCCGTCCCCGCAGCTCGGCGTCGTCGGCGGTGGCCAGGTCGCGCATCCGGTCGAGGGACTCGAGCACCGCGCGGGCGTGGGGGAGCAGGTCCTCGCCGGCGGGGGTCAGGACGAGCTGTCGGCCGGTGCGGTCGAAGAGCCGCACCCCGAAGCTGCGCTCGAGTGAGGCGACGCCCGCGGACACCGTGGACTGCGCCGCCCAGAGTCGTTCCGCGGCGCGGGTGACGCTGCCCTCGGCGGCGACGGTGACGAACTGTTCGAGCAGTCGGGTCTCCATCGTCCGAGTATCGAGCAGATCGATCGTGCACATCAAGCGCATCCGTTGGACTCGATGCACCCCGAGCGCGATCATCGGAGCATGTCAACCGTCACCGACACCCCGACGGGCACCGTCCCCGCCACCACCACCGCCGCCGCTGCTGCATCCGCGAGCGACCGTGTCGTCGCCCCGCGCGGACGCCGTGTCCACACCCGTCGGCGCCACGGTTTCGGCTTCTGGGTCGTCGCCTTCGCGTTCCTCGCGGTGATGGCCTTCGCGACCGTCCCCGCGCCCCTCTACGTCATCTACCAGGCCCGCGACGGGTTCCCGACCTTCACCACGACGGTGATCTTCGCGGCGTACGGCGTCGGGGTCGTCGGGTCGCTGTACCTGGCGGGACACCTCAGCGACGTGCACGGGCGGCGCCCGCTCATCCTGGTGTCGATCGCCCTCGAGCTCGTCGCCGCCGTGCTGTTCCTGCTCTGGAACGACGTCACCGGCCTCATCGTCGCCCGGCTCGTGACCGGCCTCGGTGTCGGAACGCTGACGGCGACCGCGACGGCGCACCTCGGCGAGCTCCGGGTCCGTGCGACCGGGTCGAGCGACTCCGCGAAGGGGGCGAGCGTCGCCGCCGGGGCGGTGAACCTCGGTGGGCTGTCGCTCGGCGCCCTGGTCGGCGGAGCGCTCGCCGAGTTCGTCGGGCAGCCCCTCATGGTCCCCTACGTGGTGTTCGTGATCGCGCTGGCCGTCGCGTTCGTGCTGGTGCTGGCCGCACCGGAGACGGTCGACCGCCCCGAGCAAGCCGTGGCCTACCGCCCGCAGCGCATGCAGGCTCCCGAGGGTCAGGGCGCCGCGTTCTGGGCGGCCGGTGCAGCCGCGTTCGCCGCACTCGCCGTGCAGGGGCTCTTCACCTCGGTCGCGCCGAGCTTCCTCGGCACCACCTTCCACGTCACCGACCGCCTGGCCGCCGGGGCCACGACCTTCGGGGTCTTCGCCGCGAGTGCGCTGTCGCAGATCGTCTTCGCCCGACTGTCGCAGCGTGCGCAGATCCGGCTGGGCATGGTGCTGCTGGTCGTCGGGCTGGTCGTCCTCGCCGTCGCCGCGGTCCTGCTGCAGGTCGCCGGGTTCATCGGCGGCGGGGTCGTCGCGGGCGCCGGCGTCGGCCTGCTGTTCCGCGCCGCGATCGGCAGCGCCGCAGCACTGGTCGGTCCGGAGCGCCGTGGGGGCGTGCTCGCCGCCACGTTCCTCATCGCCTACGCCGGGCTCACCGTGCCGGTCGTGGCCGTCGGCGCGGCGCTGCTGGTGATCCCGACGCTCCCCGTCCTGATCGGGTACGTCGTGCTCGTCGCCGTCCTGGCCGTCGTCGCCGGCACCCGGCTGGCCGCGCGCGCCTGACGGGTGGCGGGCCTGGCGTCCGCCCGTCGCATCCCGGAACCAGGTTCCGGACACCGAACCACGCGATCGCGCAGTGCCGTGTCCGGAACCTGGTTCCGTCGTACGGTCGCACTCCCGGCATACTGGGTGCGTGCCCCGGAACCGCAACCGTCCCGTGATCACGGGGATCGCGGCTGTGGTGGCCGCCGGTCTCCTCGCCGGCGGGCTGTTCCTGACGGCACGGCAGGGCGCTGACGACCCGACCATCGGCGGCTCGACCGTCGGTGAGACGACCGGTGCTGCATCGCCCTCGGGTGACAGCACCGTCACGATCACCCGCACGGGGCCGGACATGCCCGGGTCCGCCGCCCTCGCACGGTGCGACAGCACGACCCAGGCTGCCGTTGCGCAGTACGACACCCAGGCGCTGGGTCGTGTCACGCTGCAGTGCGGCACCGCTGCCCAGGGCTACGAGCACATCCGGGTGCGGCACACCGCGGACTGGCAGGACGTCGTCACCGGGCACGGCTCGCGCGACTGGGACGACGCCATGCTCACGGCGGTGCAGACGGCGCTCGAGGACCCGCGCCCCGGGTTCCCGCTCGACGCCGGCGACGGCAAGGTCTGCTACGCCGCACCCGTCCGGTTCGACGACGGTTCACGCCCCGACGACGAGCCCTTCGTCAAGGTGATCGTCTCGGCCACCACCGACCGGGTGATCACGGCGTACCCCACGCGCACCGACGACTGCTGACCCCGGCGCTGTCCACCCGTTCTGCGACAGACCACGCGTCGATCACCTGGTGGATCGTCGCGAAACCGGGGCTTGACGGCCGAGCGCCGACCTACGCGTGCACCTCGTACTCGTGCCGCCGGTGTGACGACGGCTCCAACTGGAACGTCGAGTGCTCCACCGGCACGTCGAAGTGCTCCGCCACGCACCGCTGCAGTTCGTCGAGGATCGCCGGGGCGTGCGCCGTCGAGAAGCAGTGGTCGTCGACGACGACGTGCGCGGTCAGGTTCGGCACGCCGGTCGCCACGAGCGTCGCGTGCAGGTCGTGCACCGCGATGACGTGGTCGAGCTCGAGGATGTGGCCACGCACGTCGTCGAGGTCGAGCCCCGGCGGCGTCGACTCGAGCAGCACGTTCGCGGTCTCGCGCAGCAGCCGGATCGCCCGCGGCAGGATGAGCAGGCCGATCAGGATCGCGGCGACGGAGTCCGCCCGCTCCCACCCCGTCAGCATGAGCACGATCGCGGCGATGATGACGGCGACCGACCCGAGGGTGTCGTTGAGGACCTCGAGCCGGGCGGCGCGCGAGGTGAACCCCTCGCCCGAGGCCCGGAGCAGCACCGCGTAGGCCACCAGGTTGCCGACGAGTCCGACGATGCCGAAGACGAGCAGCGGCCCGGAGTGGATCTCCTCCGGCACGACGAGTCGCTGGACCGCTGAGATGATCACGTAGACGCCGACGGCGAGCAGGATCGCGGCCTGCGCCGTGGCGCCGAGGACCTCGGCCCGCTGGAAGCCCCAGGTGCGCTGGGCGGTCGGCGACCGGCGGGCGAGCCGCGTCGCGACGAGTCCGATGCCGAGTCCGCCGGTGTCGACGACCATGTGCCCGGCGTCGACGAGCAGCGCGAGCGAACCCGTGACCACGGCGCCCACGACCTCGGCGAGCAGGATGCCCGCCGAGATGCAGAACGCGACGAGCAGGGCGCGCTCCGAGGCGTGCCCGACGCCGTGCCCGTGGTCGTGTCCCATGTGCGACATCGTAGGGATCCGCACTGACGACATGCCAGGATCGTCAGCGTGAGCCGGTCGCCCTACGAGCTGTCCACACCACCCGAGGTGCTGGCCCGGCTGCACCCCCGACTTCGGACGTACTTCGGTGCCGTCCCGCCCGGGCACGTCGGCTCCGGCGAGGGCGTGTTCAGCGTCGTCGGCACCCCGCGCCGATGGCTGTGGCCCCTGCTCGCCGTGTTCGCACGCGACGCCGTGCTGTTCCCGGTCTGGGAGCGGGACGTCCCCTTCACGGTCGAGAACCTGCCGGCTCGCGTCCGTCGCGGATCCGGCACCGGCCTGGAGGCCCGCCCCGCCGTCCGCGCGCACCGCACCTTCCACTTCCGCTCCGGATCCCGCACGATGGTGGACGCCATCACCGCCGAACACGACGGCCTGGTCGACCACCTCGGTCGCCGTGGGCGCGTCAGCGCCCGACTCCGGGCGCAGGTCGACGCGGACGGCCCGGACGCGGGCGCCCTGCGCCTGGTCTCCACGCGCGTGACGTTCCGTGCGCTGGGACGCGATCTGCGCCTCCCGGCCGCCCTGAGCCCGCGCGTGACGCTCACAGAACGATTCGATGACGAAGCCGACCTGCAGCGCGTGTCCCTGGTGCTCACCGCGCCGGTGCTCGGCACGCTGTACCGGTACGAGGGGGCGTTCCGGTACGCCGTCGTGCCCGATGCCGGTCCTGAAGGGGGACGTTGATGGTCGAGCAGCAGAAGGTCGTGATCGCGGGAGCGAGCGGCTTCGTGGGGCGGTACCTGCGGGACGCCTTCGCGGAAGAGGGCTACCGGGTCGTCACCATCGGCCGGACCGGCGACGCGGTGTGGGGCAACACCCTGCGCATCCGGGAACTCGTCGACGGTGCAGCCATGGTCGTGAACATGGCGGGCAAGAGCGTCAACTGCCGCTACGGCCGACGCAACCGTGCGGAGATCATGCGCTCACGGGTGGACACCACGCTCGAGCTCGCCGAGGCCATCCGGACGTCGGAGCACCCGACGCCGCTGTGGATGAACGCCTCGACCGCGACGATCTACCGGCACGCCGACGACCGCCCGCAGGACGAAGCCACCGGCGAGATCGGCGAGGGGTTCTCGGTCTCCGTGGCCCGCGCGTGGGAGGACGCCTTCTTCGGCGCCGACCTGCCCGGTACCCGTCGTGTGGCACTCCGGATGGCGATCGTGTTCGGCGACGGCAGCGCCCTGCTGCCGCTCCTCCGGCTCGCGCAGGCCGGCCTCGGCGGGCCGCAGTACGACGGGCCGTGGGTGCCGACGCGCTCCCGGCTCCGCGCCGGCACGTACCACCACCACCGGCCCACGCACGGTCGGCAGCGGTTCAGCTGGGTGCACATCGCCGACGTCCTCGGGTCGATCCGGTTCCTCCGCGACCACCCGGAGATCGAGGGGCCGGTCAACCTCTCGAGCCCGAACCCGTCCGACAACCGCACCGTGATGGCGACCATCCGCGACGCCGTCGGACGCCGGTTCGGGGTGCCGACCTGGCGGTGGATGCTCGAACTCGGTTCGTTCGCGATCCGCACCGAGACCGAACTCGTGCTGAAGAGCCGGTGGGTGGTGCCGACCCGGTTGACCGAGGCAGGCTTCGAGTTCCGGTACCCGCACCTGCGTGGGGCGCTCGCCGGGATCATCGCGGAGCGCCGCCAGCACCGGGGCTGAGCGCCGGTACCGGGACGCCGTCGACCGGGGCCGGGTCCGGCGCCGGGTCTGGGCCCGGGCCGCGGTCCCGCGCCGGACGCGACGACCACAGCACGGCGGCCACGACGACCGCGCCGGCGAGCACCTCGACCAGGTCGGGCACCTCGCCGAAGGCCGCCCACGACGCGAGCACCCCGACCACCGGCACGAGCATCGAGAACGGCGCGACCGTGCTCGAGGGGTAGGTCGCCAGCAGCCGTGACCAGATGCCGTAGCCCACCAGGGTCGCGACGACCACGATGTAGAGCAGGCCCAGGTCGGCGGGCAGCGCCGCCGGCGTGAACGCGGTGCCGAGGGCGGTACCGATGCGGTCCGGTCCCTCGACCACGAGCGACAGCACGGCCATCGGCACGGGCGGCACGACCGCCCACCAGAGGGTCAGGTGCAGCGGGTTCGCGGCCCCCGCCCGCCGGGTCGCGACGTTGCCGATCGCCCACCCGAGGGCACCGCACAGCGCGAGCACGACGGGCAGCAGCGCGGCGGTCTGGGAGCGGTGCAGGGCGATCGCGGCCAGGGCGGCGACGGCGACGGTCACCCCGACGACCTGCCGGCCGGTCAGCCGCTCGCGCAGGAACACCCCGGCCAGCACCACGGTGAAGGGCGCGGAGGCCTGCAGCACGAGCGAGGCCAGCCCCGACGGCATGCCGGACGCCATGCTCAGGTACAGGAACGAGAACTGCAGCACGCCGAGGCCCAGACCGACGAGCAGCAGTCGCCCGAACGGGATCCGCGGCCGCGGCACGAACAGCAGCGTCGGGACCGCCAGGATCGTGAACCGCAGCGCTGCGAGCAGGAATGGCGGGAAGTGCTCGAGCGCGAGTGCCGTCGCAGGGAAGTTCAGTCCCCAGACCACGGCCACGACGACGGCGAGGAGACGGTCACGAGCGGTCATGCTCCTCATCGTCCCGGCCCACACGTTGTAGGTCCATCGAAACCTTCACGAAGCACGATGTAGGGTCCCTGCATGGTCGACTTCGACGTGCAGCTGCTGGCGGTGCTCCGCGAGCTCGCCGAGCGTGGCAGTGTCACGGCCGTCGCCGAGGCCACCCACCGCACACCGAGCGCCGTCTCCCAGCAGCTGCAGACGCTGCAGCGGCAGGTCGGGGTCCCGCTGGTCGAACGCGTCGGGCGTGGCGTCCGGCTGACCCCGCACGGCCAGGTCCTCGCCGGCCTGGCGTCCGGGGTCGCGACCGCCATCGCGCGGGTGGACGCCGCCTGGCAGGAACACCTCGGTGGCACGACCGGACCGGTGTCGCTGGCGATCTTCCCGTCCGCCGCCGAACTGCTGCTGCCCGGCGTGCTCACGCGGATGCAGGCGCACCCCGGCATCGCGCTGACCCTGGTCGACGTGGACGTCAGCGAGGGGGAGTTCGCACCGCTCGCCGCCGACCACGACGTGGTCGTCGGACACCGGTCGGACGGCGTGCGCCCGGCCGACCAGGGATCGGTCGACACCGTGCCGCTCCTCCGCGAACCGCTCGACGTGGCCCTGCCGCCCGGGCACGCCCTGGTCGGCCGCGCACGCGTGGGCATCGACGAGGTCGTCGGGGAACGCTGGATCGGCGTGCCCGAGGGCTACCCGATCGACCGTGTGCTGCACGCGATGGCCGCGGCGACGGACACCCCGCCGAGCGTCGCGTTCCGCACGATCCACCTGCCGGTCATCGAGAACCTGGTGGCGGCAGGTCACGGCATCGCACTCGTCCCGCGGTACACGTCGGGCACGCGGGCCACCGGGCGCTTCCACCTGGCCGAGCTGGCCGACGTGCGCGCAGGGCGCCGGATCGAGGCGCTGGTCCGGCCCGACCGTGCGGTCCGGCCCGTGGTGCGCAGCGTCCTGGAGGCGCTGGTCGCCGAGGCCCTGTACGTCACCACCTGACGGGGGTGCGGTCGGCGGCGGGGCCGCACCGAGCCTCCCGGCCGCCTGGGCGCTGCTGCCGGACCCGGAGCGCGCGCTCCGCGCTCAGACGTCGAGGTGGTCGACCAGCTCGTCCGCCAGACCCGTGTAGGTCGCCGGCGTCAGGTTCGTCAGCCGTGCCTTCGCGCCGTCGGAGATGTCCAGACGGTTCACGAACACGATGAGGTCCTGCTGGCTCACCCGCTTGCCCCGCGTGAGCTCCTTGAGCATCGCGTAGGGGTCCTCGATGTTCGACTGCCCGGCGGTGACCTCCGCGCGGATGACCGTCTGGATGGCCTCGGCGAGGACCTCCCAGTTGTGGTCGAGGTCGTCGGCGAGCTTGGCCTCGTTCACGGCGATCTCGCCCAGACCGCGGCGCAGGTTGTCGAGCGCGAGCAACGAGTGCCCGAACGCGACGCCGATGTTCCGCTGCGTGGTGGAGTCGGTCAGGTCGCGCTGCAGGCGGCTCGTCACGAGGGTCTCGGACAGCGTCGAGAAGAGCGCCGACGAGATCTCGAGGTTCGCCTCGGCGTTCTCGAACTTGATCGGGTTGATCTTGTGCGGCATCGTCGACGACCCGGTGGCACCGGCGACGGGGATCTGCGTGAAGTACCCCATCGAGATGTAGGTCCACACGTCGGTCGCCAGGTTGTGCAGGATCCGGTTGGCGTGACGCACCCGGTCGTACAGCTCGGCCTGCCAGTCGTGCGACTCGATCTGCGTGGTGAGCGGGTTCCACGTCAGGCCGAGGCCCTCGACGAACTCGCGGGACAGCGCGGGCCAGTCGGCCTCGGGGTCCGCGGCGAGGTGTGCCGAGAAGGTGCCGGTCGCGCCGGAGAACTTGCCGAGGTACTCGCCGCCCTCGATCTGGGCGAGCACGCGCTCGAGCCGGTAGACGACGACCGCGAGCTCCTTGCCGAGCGTCGTCGGGGTGGCCGGCTGACCGTGGGTGTGCGAGAGCATCGGCACGCTCTTCAGCTCGACGGCGAGCGTCCGGAGCTTCTCGAGCACGGCGCGGAAGCCGGGCAGCCAGACCTGGTCGACGGTGTCCCGCACGGTGAGTGCGTAGGACAGGTTGTTGACGTCCTCGCTCGTGGCGGCGAAGTGGGTGAGCTCGGCGATCGCGTCGAGCCCGAGCTCGGACAGCCGTCGGCGCACGAAGTACTCGACGGCCTTGACGTCGTGACGGGTCGTCGCCTCGATCTCGGCGAGCTCCGCGATCTGGTCCTGGCCGAAGGTCGAGGCGATCCGGCGCAGCGCGGCCTTGTCGTCGACGCTGAGCGGCGAGGTGGTGAACATCGCGTGGTCGGTCAGGAAGATGAGCCACTCGACCTCGACCACGATGCGCGCGCGGTTGAGGCCGGCCTCGGAGAGGTGCTCGCCCACCGTGTGCACGATCGGGTAGTAGCGCCCGTCGAGCGGGCTGATCGGCTGCGGGGGAAGGGGGGTCATGGGGCTCCCTGACGGACTGCCGGCTCGAGCTGGTGGAAGAGCGCCCGGCAGGCCCGTTCGACGGTCGAGAGCACTCGGTCGAACTCGTGCCGGTCCGCGTAGTACGGGTCCGGCACGTCGGCCTGCTGGGGCCAGGCGGCGTCGTACCGCAACAGGAGCGTCACCTTGGCGGAGTCGTCCATGGTCGGGGCCCACGAACGCAGGATGCGCTCGTGGGAGCGGTCGAGTGCGACCACCAGGTCGAGGTCCGGGAACCGGTCCGGGTCGAACTGACGGGCGCGATGCCTGCTGCCATCGTATCCGCGCGCCGCCAGCGCTGCGATCGTGCGCTCGTCGGCGGGTTCACCGACGTGCCAGTCACCGGTGCCGGCCGACTCCACCTGGAACCGGTCGGCCAGACCGGCGTCCGCGGCGATCTGCGCGAACACGACACCGGCCATGGGGGAGCGGCAGATGTTGCCGCTGCAGACGAACGAGACGCGGAACGGGGCGTCGACGTCCTGGGTCATGACCACATCATGACGCAGGGCGGGGTCCTCCGCGAGGTCCGCCGGGGTCACGCCCGCTGGCGGTTGAGCACCGGGCGGGCGAAGAGCCCGATGAGCCACGCGAAGACCGCGAGCACGAAGGCGCCGACGATGCCCCAGCCGAAGGAGTCGACCTCGAGCCCGAAGCCGAACGCCTCCGAGATGCCCGCGACGATGAGCAGCAGGATCGCGTTCACGACGAACGAGATGAGCCCGAGCGTGAGGATGTAGATCGGGAACGCCACGATCCGGATGACCGTGCCGATCACCGCGTTCACGAGACCGAAGACGAACGCCACGAGCAGGAAGGTGAGGACGGTCGCCGTGGTACCGCCGTCACCGAACGGCGTGACGGAGACGCCGCTGACGATGAGCGTGGTGAGCCAGAGCGCGAGGGCGTTGACGACGAGGCGGACGAGGAATCGCATGCGCCCATGATGCCCTCGCTTCCCCTCGTGGGTGCCGTGGGCCTGCCGGTAGCCTGAACCCGTGAGCGAGCAGCGTGTGCACATCCGGCCCGAGGTGGCCGTCCTCCCCGCGTACAAGCAGGGGCGACAGGCGTCCGACTCCGCCTTCAAGCTGTCGAGCAACGAGAACCCGTTCCCGCCGCTCCCCGGGGTCGTCGAGGCCGTGCAGGCCCAGACCTCGTACAACCGCTACCCCGACGCCACCGCCCTCGCCCTGCGCGCCGTGCTGGCCAACCGCTTCGGGCTGACCGCCGAGCAGGTGCACGTCGCCCCGGGCAGTGTCGCGATCCTGCACGAGCTCGCCCGCGCGACCTCCGGCCCCGGCGACGAGATCGTCTACGCGTGGCGCTCGTTCGAGGCGTACCCCGGGGTCGTCACGGTCGCCGGTGCCACCAGCGTGCAGGTGCCGAACCGACCCGACGGCGGGCACGACCTCGACGCGATGGCCGCGGCCGTCACCGAGCGCACCCGAATGGTGCTCGTCTGCTCGCCGAACAACCCGACGGGGCCGATCGTGACCGTCGCGGAGTTCGACGCGTTCATGGCCGCGGTGCCGCAGTCGGTGCTGGTCGTGCTCGACGAGGCATACGCCGAGTTCGTGACCGACGACGCCGCCGTGCACGGCCACCCGTTGCTCGCCGCGCACCCCAACCTCGTGGTCCTCCGCACCTTCTCGAAGGCGTACGGGCTCGCCGGGCTCCGGGTGGGCTACGCGCTCGGTCCGGACTACGTGCTCGACGCCGTCCGGGCCTGCGCCATCCCACTGTCCGTGACCGCCCAGGGCCAGGCGGCGGCGCTCGCCAGCCTGGAACGCGAGGCCGAGCTGCTCGAACGTGTGACCGAGATCGCGACCCTGCGCGACCGGATCGTCGTCGAGCTCCGGGCACAGGGCTGGGACGTCCCCGACGCCCAGGGCAACTTCCTCTGGCTGCCGACCGGCGAGCGGACGGCCACCGCGGCGGCCGCGTTCGAGGACGCCGGCATCATCGTCCGGGCCTTCCCGCCAGAGGGCATCCGCATCTCGATCGGCGAGCACGAAGCTGTGGAAACGCTCCTCCAAACAGCCCGCTCACTTGTGGGGGACCTCCAGGTGGCCGACTAGTGCCTGGCGCTACGCTGGCCCGCATGTCATTCCGCGCCGCGGCTCCCGCGACGACCACCGTCCGGCTCCTCGACCCCGAGGGTCGGTTCGTGGAGACCGACGAGAACGCCGAGTTCGCCGCCGCCGCGCGGGCGATCCCCGACGAGACCCTGCTGGCGATGCACCGCCGCATGGTGCTGACCCGTCGGTTCGACCACGCCGGCCACAACCTCCAGCGCACCGGCCAGCTCGGCCTGTGGGTGCCCAGCCACGGGCAAGAGGCCGCGCAGACCGGCTCGGCCTTCGCCCTCCGCGCCCAGGACCACGTGTTCCCGTCCTACCGCGAGCACGCCGTCACCATGCACCGCGGCGTCGAGCCGATGGAGATCATCGCGATGTACCGCGGGCAGACCCACGGCGGGTGGGACCCGGACCAGCGCGGCAACACGCACATCTCCACCCTGGTGATCGGCTCGCAGACCCTGCACGCCACCGGGTACGCGCTCGGCCAGAAGCTCGACGGCGACGTCGGCACGGGCGACCCGGACCGTGACGCCTGCTCGATCGTCTACTTCGGCGACGGCGCCACCAGCCAGGGCGACGTGAACGAGGCCTTCGTGTTCTCCGCATCGACCAAGGCCCCGGTCGTCTTCTTCCTGCAGAACAACCACTGGGCCATCTCGGTGCCGGTGTCGGTGCAGTCCCCGACGCCGCTCGTCGACCGCCCGCGCGGCTTCGGGATCCCGAGTGTCCTGATCGACGGCAACGACATCCTCGCGTCCTACACGGCGTCGGTCGTCGCGACCGAGCACGCCCGCAGCGGACAGGGCCCGGCCTTCATCGAGGCCGACACCTACCGCATCGGTGCGCACACCAGCTCCGACGACCCGAGCCGGTACCGCGCCGACGGCGAGCTCGAGGAATGGGTCCTCCGCGACCCGATCGTCCGGTCCGAGGCGTACCTGCGCTCGAAGGGTGCGACGGACGAGCAGTTCGCCGCGTTCGACGAAGAGGGCGAGGACATCGCCGCCGACGTCCGACGCCGCACCGTCGCCCTGACCGCACCGTCCGTCGACGTCATGTTCGACAACGTGTACCGCGAACCGCACCCGCGGATCACCGAGCAGAAGGCCTGGCTCGCCCAGTACGAGGCCGGCTTCGAAGGGGGCGCCCACGCATGAGCACCACCGAGCAGCTCTTCGACTACACGCTGCGCTCCCACCCGGGCGCCGGCGAGGTCCCGAGCGACCCCACCCCGACCCTGCCGATGGCCAAGGCCCTGAACGCCGGGCTCGCCGCGGCCATGGAAGCGGACGACAAGGTCCTGCTGATGGGCGAGGACATCGGCCAGCTGGGCGGCGTCTTCCGCATCACCGAGGGCCTGCAGGACCGCTTCGGCGCCGAGCGCGTGCGGGACACCCCGCTCGCCGAGGCCGGCATCATCGGCACCGCGATCGGCCTCGCCCTGCGCGGCTACCGCCCGGTCGTCGAGATCCAGTTCGACGGCTTCGTGTGGCCCGGCTTCGACCAGATCACCTCGCAGCTCGCGAAGATGGCGAACCGCCTGCCGGCACACATGTCGCTGCCCGTCGTCATCCGCATCCCGTACGGCGGCCACATCGGCGCCGTGGAGCACCACCAGGAGTCCCCGGAGACGTACTTCGCGCACACCCCGGGCCTGCGGGTCGTCAGCCCGAGCACGCCGAACGACGCGTACTGGATGATCCAGGAAGCCATCGCGTCGAAGGACCCGGTGATCTTCCTCGAGCCGAAGTCCCGCTACTGGCCCAAGGGCCAGGTGGACCTCGTCGACGGCCACGTCCCGATGCACACCACCCGCGTCGCCCGCACCGGCACCGAGGTCACGCTGGTCGGGCACGGTGCCATGGTCGCCACCCTGATGCAGGCGGCGGACATCGCCGAGGCCGAGGGCACCAGCTGCGAGGTCATCGACCTCCGCTCGATCTCGCCGATCGACTGGGAGCCGCTGCTCGCCTCCGTCCGCAAGACCGGTCGCCTGGTCATCGCACAAGAGGCCTCCGGCTTCGTCAGCGTCGGCAGCGAGATCGCCGCGACCGTCGCCGAGAAGGCGTTCTACACGATGCAGGCGCCGCCGCTGCGGGTGTCCGGCTTCGACGTGCCGTTCCCGGTCTCGAAGCTCGAGCACCTGCACCTGCCGGATGCCGACCGCATCCTCGAGGCCGTCGACCGCGCCCTCGCCTACTGACCCGTCCGACCGAGGACCCGTCCGACCGAGCTCGACCAGATCCACGAAGGAGCCGTAGTGGCCGCCGCCGAATTCCCCCTGCCCGACGTGGGTGAAGGTCTCACCGAGGCCGAGATCGTGCAGTGGCGCGTCGCGATCGGCGACGAGATCGCCGTCGACCAGGTGCTCGTCGAGATCGAGACCGCGAAGTCGCTCGTCGAGCTGCCGTCGCCGTTCGCCGGCACCGTCACCGGCCTGCTCGTGTCCGAGGGTGACACGGTCGAGGTCGGCAAGCCGATCATCCGCGTCGACTCGGACGCCTCGGTCGCGTCCGGAGCGGCCCTCACGCCCCCTGCGGAACAGTCGGGAGGCGCGGTGCCCGTCGCCGAGACCGCCCCGGTCTCGCCCGTGGTTGCGTCCACCCCGCCGGCACCCGCAGCACCGTCGGCCCCGGTCGCGCAGACCCCTCCCGCTCCCGCGGCGGTGCCGGCACGTGCCGCTGCCCCCGCACCGGTTGCGCCTGCTCCGGCTGCTGCCGCCGCGCCGGCGGCGCCGGTCCAGCCGGTCGCGGTCGACGCCTCCGTCCAGGGCACGGACGAGTCCTCCGGTGCCGTCCTCGTCGGCTACGGCTCGGCGACCTCGTCGCCCTCCCGTCGCAAGCCGGGCGCCCGCCGGGCCGCAGCGCTCGCGGCCGAGGCGAGCCGCGCCTCCAGTGTGGACACCGCCGCGGCTGCCGAAGCCTCCGTCGACCCGGGCGAGGAGAGCACTGCCGAGGCGATCAGCGCCCTCGGCACGGGCTCCGCGCACAAGCAGAGCACCGCGACCAACGTGCTGGCGAAGCCACCGATCCGGAAGCTCGCGAAGGACCTCGGCGTCGAACTGACCGAGATCGTCGCGACCGGTCTGGCCGGCGAGGTCACCCGCGACGACGTCATCCGGCACGCGAAGCAGGCCAGCGTCTTCCGGAACATCGAGACGCCCGAGTGGGGCGAGGTCCGCAGCGAGACGATCCCGGTCAAGGGCGTCCGCAAGGCCATCGCCACCGCGATGACGACGTCCGCGTTCACGGCACCCCACGTGTCGCTGTTCGTCGACGTCGACGCGACCCACACGATGGAGTTCGTCAAGCGGCTCAAGGCCTCGCCGACGTTCGCCGGCGTCAAGGTCTCGCCGCTGCTCATCGTCGCGAAGGCCGTCATCTGGGCCGTCCGCCGGAACCGTTCGGTGAACTCGACCTGGACCGACCGCGAGATCATCGTCCACCACTTCGTGAACCTCGGCATCGCCGCGGCGACCCCGCGCGGGCTCATCGTGCCGAACATCAAGGACGCGCAGGACATGTCGCTGCTCGAGCTGGCACAGGCGCTCGAGGAGCTCACGCTGACCGCCCGCGACGGCAAGACCACGCCGAAGCAGATGGCGAACGGCACGGTGTCGATCACGAACATCGGTGTGTTCGGCATGGACACCGGGACCCCGATCCTCAACCCGGGCGAGGTCGCGATCGTCGCCATGGGCACGATCAAGCCGAAGCCGTGGGTCGTCGACGGCGAGGTCCGCTCGCGCATGGTGACGACCATCGGTGCGTCGTTCGACCACCGGGTCGTCGACGGTGACGTGGCGTCCCGCTTCGTGCACGACGTCGCCTCAGTGCTCGAGGAGCCCGCGCTCCTGCTCGACTAGCGCAGGTCGTTCCGCTTCGTGAGCAGAAATGGTCGGGTTGCTTCGAGCCACTCGACCATTTCTGCTCACCATCTGCGGGCTTCCGCAAACGTCGCGTGGTGTTCACACGGATGTCGGGGGTCGGCGGCATGATCGGTGCATGGTCCACCAGCTCCTGACCCCCTCGCAGGAGATCCGAACGGATCGCCTCCTGCTCACCCCGCTGACCCCGGCCGACATCGACGACGTGCACGCGCTCTTCTCGGACGCCCGCACGTGGCAGCACCTGCCCACCGGCCGGCACGTGGCACGGAGCTCGAGTGTGGACATGGTGCAGCGCAAGATCGGCGGTCGTGCACGCCACGGCCTCGGGTCCTGGGCGGTCCGCAGCGCTTCCGACCACGCCTTCGTCGGTGTCGGTGGCGTCGACATGACCGCCGGTGGGGTCTGGAACCTCGGGTACCGACTGGCGCCCGCGGCATGGGGGCAGGGCTTCGCGTCCGAGATCGCCCTCGCTGCCGTCCGTGCCGCCGCCGACACCGCTCCTGACGTCCCGGTGACCGGCCGCGTGCTCACGAACAACCCCGCATCTGCAGCCGTGCTGCGTCGTGCCGGGCTGTCGCTGGTGTGGCAGGGGGCTCCCGCCCCGCAGAACCGAGCGGCCGCCGGGGTCGAGGGGCAGGTCTGGACCGATCGGCTGCTCTCCGACGAGCAGTTCGCCTGGCTCGTCGCCAACGCCTGACCCGTCAGCCAGCGGGTCCGCTGAGCCTGATGCTCCGTGCGGCGCGCGCTTCGACCGACGACGAATGTGTCGCGATCAGGACGGCCGCTCCGTCAGCCGCCAGCTCGCCCAGCAGGTCGAGCACCATCGCCGCGTTGTCCTCGTCGAGGGCACTCGTCGGTTCATCGGCGAGGATGACCGACGGACGCTTCACCAGGAGTCGCGCCATCGCGACCCGTTGCTGCTCGCCGCCGCTGAGTTCGTGGACCCGGTCGGTTCCGCGTCCGGCCAGACCGACACGGTCCAGGGCCTCGCCCGTCCGGAGGCCTCGGTGTCTCCGCCGTCCGTCTGGCAGGCGAACCACGTCGAGGTTCGACTGGACCGTCATGTCCGGCACCAATCCGAAGTCCTGGAACAGGTACCCGAGGTGGCGCCGCCGGATCAGTCGAGCCCGTCGCCCGTTCGAACCCGCTGACTCTCCGTTGATCCGGATCGTGCCGAGGTCGAGCGCATCGATGTGCCCGATGCAGTCGAGCAGCGTCGACTTCCCGCAGCCGCTCGGCCCGACCAAGCCGACGATCTCTCCCCCCGCCACCACGAACGACAGGTCGTGCCACAGCGCGCGGCCTCCGCGACGCTTCGATGCGTTCCGTACCTCGATCATCGTGGTCCGCTCCCTCGGTTGCGTGCAGTGCTCCGCGCCGTGACGGCCATGACGACGAGGCTCGTGGCGCTCACCGCCGCGAGCGCCACGAGTGCGATCGCCCCGGCGACTCCGGCTGACTGCGCCACCGGGTCGAGCGCCGATCTGAGCCCGCTCCCGTCCGGGCGTTGCGACCACCAGGTGTTGACGACGGCGATGGCGGAGATCGAGACCAGACCGGCTTCGATCGTCAGCAGGCCAGCATCGGTGCGGACGGGCGAGACGCCACTGGTGAACTTCGCGAACAGCGCACGGCCGTGACGGCGTCGGTGCGCGAGCGTGGCGACCATCCCGAGCATGACGCTGACTGCGAGGGTGCTGACCAGGGTGCCCGTCCCGACCGCCACGGTCGTCGCTGCGTGCCGTGCCTGTTCCGCCGCAGACTGACCCACCGCGACGACCGCGCTGAACTCGGTGCGGATGCCCGACGCGCCGATCGACCGCTCGGCGGCAGCACGGGACGTGAAGACGACGTCTCCGGTCGACAACCACGATCCGAGTTCATCGGCCGAGAAGACGTCGACCGGCGTGGGGACGACCACGATCACGGCGTCGTCGAGCCACGCGCGCGACGACGCGTCGTCCGGGTACGAGTAGACCTGCTGGCGGGCCAGCGTGCCACCGGTGACGTGCTCGAGGAGGGCGTCGGGTGCATCCCGCAACTGCCAGTCGGTCAGACCCTCGACGAGCCGATCGCGGGAGAGCTCACTGTCGGCAGGCATCCACACGGCGATTTCCGCGCCGTCGGTGGTGATGCGGGCCCCGTCCGCGGAACGGACGTCCTGCAGATCGAGGTAGCCCTGGTCGACGACGAGCGCAGGAACCGTCGACTTCCCTCGGCCGCTCGACACCTCGACCGCGGCGGCGAGGAACGCATCACGCCGCGCGAGCGCCCCACCGGCGAAATCGCCGATGCGGTCCCAGTAGGCCTGCTCCTCGACCGGGCGGGGATCCGGGGTGACCCACAGCTGGACGGTGTCACCGGCCGCCCGAAGATCCCGTTCTGCCGTTCCCTGTCGTGCGGTGGTCACTGCCCCGGTCAGTTCGAAGACGGCCGCGACGAGCAACAGGAGCGCGGGCACCCGTGCGATCTGTGCGACGAGCAGGAGCGCGCCCGCTGGTCGAGCGCCCCGCAGTGCGGCGGCCAACGGCTGTCGACACGCGACCACCGTGCCGATCGTGTGCGCGACGACGACCGGTGCGAGCAGCCCCACGCAGAACACGGAGATCGCGGCGGCGAGGGTCGCCGCCGAAGTGAGCCCGTTGTAGAACCAGAGCCCGGTGGCTGCGACGGGTACCCCGATGACGGTGACGAGCATGGCGGTCCGGAGCTCAGCCAGCTCCTGGATCACGATGGCGGCTGTGGAGTCTCCGTGCAGTCGGCGGACTGCGCTGCGGCGAGGGGCCCCGACGGTCGTCATCAGGCAGAGCGCCACGCATCCCGAGACCAGTGCTCCGACCAGGGCCAGGGTCTGATCCAAGCCGTCGGTGACGCCGATGCGTTGCAGGAGCGGCACGCGCTCCTCGCTGACCTCGTACCCGGCGTCTGCCAGTGCGCTCACGACGGCTCGCCGCGCATCGTCGTCCCCGAAGACCGAGTACGAGCCGGTCGGGTCGAACTGGTCGAGTTCCGACATCGGACGGACGGTGGTGACCATCGATCTCGTGAAGTCCTCGTACCCGTCGAGGAGCCAGCCGGCTCCGCGGCTCGAGGGAGCGTCGGTGACGAGCGCCACGCGGCGCGTCGTCGGAGCTTCACGGTCCGCCACCACCCGGGCGATCGTCGCGTGCTCGGCCTCGGCGACCTGCTCGAGTGCGATCGCGACCCGCTGGTTCGATCTGGTCTCAGCGCCGGCGGCAGCGGTCACCACGGACGAGGCGCCCACGATGCCGGCTTCGCTGACCTGCGCCAGGCCGATGAAGCCCAGAACGGAGGCCAGGAGGGGCGGCACGAAGTAGGCGAGCGTCACCGATCGGATGTTCATGGTCCCCCTTGCGGCGAGCGGGAGCGGGCGGTCGCTCGAGACCGCCCGAGGCTCGACCGATCGTGGCAGCGGCGCACCACTGATGTCAAGAATGTGAAATGCATGCGCCATGGCGACCGCGACGACCGACGTTGGTCTTCCCGGCCTGACTCGCTACTGTGATGGGAACTGGTCATGTCCGCGCATGACCACCGCCCAGGACCAGCAACGGAGCACGAGGGACGCATGACGAGCCGCATCACCGAGGGTGCCGAACCGAAGCACCAGCAGTTGCGGCGCATCCTGCTCGACCTCGTCACCACACGGCTGGCTCCCGGCGCCGCGATCCCGTCCGAACGCCAGCTCATCGCCGAGTACGGCGTCTCCCGGATCACCGTGCGTGAAGCGCTCGGGCAGCTCGTCAACGAGGGGTACCTCGAGCGCGTCCGCGGCAAGGGCACCTTCGTCGCGCACCGGCCGGTGCAGTCGACGCTGCACCTCGCCTCGTTCACCGAGGAGATGCGGGCGATGGGGCACGAGCCGACGACCGTGGTGCTCGTGCGCGAGGAACGCGTGCCGCCGGCCGACACCGCCGCGGCCCTGCGGATCGATCCGGACGTGCCGGCCTTCCACGTGAAGCGCCTGCGGATGGCCGACGGCGCCCCGGTCTCGATCGACGACGCCTGGCTCGTGGCCGACGCGTTCCCGGGCCTGCTCGACCATGACCTGTCCGGGTCGGTGTACTCGATCATCGCCACGGAGTACGGCACCCCCATCGACCGCGCGCAGCAGACCGTCGCCGCGAACCCGGCGGCCGACGACGTCGCGACGTTGCTCGGGACGAAGACCGGAGCGCCGGTGCTCGAGTTCGACCGGGTGTCGTACGCGGGGGAGCGCCCCGTGGAGCACACCCGGAGCTGGTACCGCTCGGACCGCTACCGGGTGCAGATGGAGGTCACCGCGACCCCCGCGGTCGCGTAGTCCGCCCAGCAACGCGAAAGCGACTGTGTGCCGCGGGTGTTCCGCAGCGCACAGTCGCTCCCGACGAGGAAGACCCCTCAGACCTCGAAGAGGGTGTCGCCGTCGAGCACCGTGGTGCCCACCGTCCCCTGGTCGACGCTGTCCGGCGTCGAACCGAGCACGACGACCGGGCAGATCGGCGAGTACCCGGCTGCCGAGATCACCGAGGGGGTGAACCGGACGACGGGGTCACCGGCGGTGACGGTGTCGCCCTCGGTCGCGAGGAGCTCGAAGCCCTCGCCGGAGAGCTTCACGGTGTCGATGCCGACGTGCACCAAGATGTCCGTGCCCGCGGTGCCCTGCAGCGCGAACGCGTGCGGGTGCAGCTTCACGATGGTGCCGTCGACCGGGGCCACCGCGGTGACCGCGCCCTCGACGCCCGTCGGGTCGACCGCGACGCCGGCACCGACGAGCTGCCCGGCGAACACCGGGTCGGGCACGTCGGCGAGGGCGACGACCGGGCCGCCGAACGGGGTGCGGACGACGGTCACAGTTCGTCCTGGATGTCCTGGGCGAGGTTGTCGGCGACCGTGCCGACGATGACCTGCCAGCCGGTGCCACCACCGACGACGGCCTGGGCCCCGGCGGCCTGCAGGGCAGCCTTGTCGACCAGGTCCCCGTCCTCGACCTCGACGCGGAGGCGCGTGATGCAGCCCTCGACCTCTTCGATGTTCTCGGCACCGCCGAGTGCGGCGATGATGTCGGCTGCCTTGATGTCGGCCATCGTTTCCTCCTCGTTAAGGGTTTGCGTCGCAGGTTGACACCGGACCGCTCGCGGATCAGACTACGGAACTGGTCATGACCGGACAGGACCGGACCTGGCGACACCGCCGAGGTTACCTGCGCTGGCTGCACGACTCAACTCACCCCGACAGCTCCACCCAATGACGAGAGGACCTCCGATGAGCGCCACCACTGCCACGGATGTGCCGGAGAAGAAGCCGAAGAAGAAGCAGTCCAGGTTCTTCGCGAACGCCCAGCGACTCGGACGGAGCCTGCTCCTGCCGATCGCGGTCATGCCTGCCGCGGGCATCCTGCTCCGCCTCGGCCAGTCCGACATGCTCGGTGCGATCCCCGGCTTCGAGCAGGGCGCGACCATCATCGCGGCCGCCGGACAGGCCGTGTTCACATGGCTTCCGCTGCTCTTCGCGGTCGGCATCGCGATCGGCTGGGCCAAGAAGTCCGACGGCACGACCGCGCTCGCGGCCGTCGTCGGCTACATGGTCATGTACCAGGTGTTCGCCGCCATGTCGCCGATCGTGCTCGACGGGGTGAAGGACGCCGCCGGCAACCCTGCCACCATCAACTTCGGTGTCCTCGGCGGCATCGTGATGGGTCTCGTCTCCGCCGTGCTGTGGGAGAAGTTCCACCGCACGAAGATGCCCGACTTCCTCGGGTTCTTCTCGGGTCGCCGTCTGGTGCCGATCATGACCGCAGCCGCCGGTCTCGTGATCGCGGTCCTGATGTCCTTCGTGTACCGCTACTTCGACATCGCGCTCACCGCAGCCGGTCAGGCCGTCGCGGACAACGCCGTCATCGGTGGTGGCATCTTCGGGTTCGCGAACCGCATGCTCATCCCCGTCGGCCTGCACCAGCTGCTCAACTTCTTCCCGTGGTTCCAGCTCGGCAGCTTCACCGGCGCGGACGGCCTCGCCGTGCACGGCGACGTGAACCGGTTCCTCGCTGGCGACCCGACGGCCGGCACGTTCATGACCGGCTTCTTCCCGATCATGATGTTCGCGCTGCCCGCCGGTGCCCTGGCGATCTGGCGCAACGCGAAGCCGCAGAACCGCAAGCTCGTCGGCGGCATCATGCTCTCCGCCGCCCTCACCTCATTCGTGACCGGCATCACCGAGCCGCTCGAGTACTCGTTCATGTTCGTGGCGTTCCCGCTGTACGTCATCCACGCGGTGCTCACGGGCACCTCGCTCGCCCTGGTGAACGCCCTCGGGATCCACGACGGATTCTCGTTCTCGGCCGGTGCGATCGACTACGTGCTGAACTTCGGCAAGGCGGACGGGGCGATCTGGCTCATCCCGATCGGCCTCGGCTACGCGGTCGTCTACTACTTCCTGTTCAGTTTCGTGATCAAGAAGTGGAACCTCCGCACCCCCGGGCGTGAAGAGGACACGATCGCCGAGAACACGATCGACGCGGCCACCAAGCCGTAGACGCGAGCGTCGTTCGAACGGGAGGCCCGGTGCCAGCTGGCACCGGGCCTCCCGTCCGTCTCCCGGTCGCGCTGAGAGCCCTCATAGCGGTTTTGACAATCGTTATCAGTAGGCGTTAGCGTCGTGCCATGCACAACCGCCTCCTCGCCCTCCCGCTCGTCGCCGGCGCCGCCGCGCTCGCCCTGACCGGGTGCGCCACCTCGTCCGCCTCGGGGGAGGCCAGCGGTGACGGCACGATCAACGTCGTCGCCTCCACCAACGTCTACGGCTCGATCGTGAAGACCATCGGTGGCGACGCCGTCACCGTGACGAGCATCCTGAGCGACCCGTCGCAGGACCCGCACTCGTTCGAGTCGAGCGCCCGCACGCAGCTCTCCGTTTCCAAGGCCGACCTGCTCATCGAGAACGGTGGCGGGTACGACGACTTCATGACGACGCTCGCGAACGCCTCGGACACCAAGGCCGACACGATCAACGTCGTGAAGCTCTCCGGCCTCGACGAGGGCGGGGACGCCGAGTTCAACGAGCACGTCTTCTACAGCTACCCGACGATGGTGAAGCTGGTCGAGGCGGTCACGAAGGACCTCGGCGCGCTCGACGAGAGCGGCAAGGACGCCTTCGAGAAGAACGCCGCCACGCTCACCACCAAGCTCGAGGACCTCGAGTCCCAGACCGACGCCGTCAAGAAGCAGGACTCCGGCGACAAGGTGGCGTACACCGAGCCGGTGCCCGGGTACCTGTTCGACGCGATGGGGCTCGAGAACGAGACCCCGCCGGACTTCTCCGAGGCCATCGAGGAAGGCGACGACGTCCCGCCGGCGGCCCTCCGCGACACCCTCGCGCTGTTCACCGGTAAGCGCGTGCAGCTGCTCGCCTACAACAACCAGGCGTCGAGCCCCGAGACCGAACAGGTCCAGAAGGCGGCCGAGCAGAACGACGTCCCCGTCGTCGGTGTCACGGAGACGCTCCCCAAGGGGCAGGATTACGTCTCGTGGCAGCAGGCGAACATCGACGCGGTGAAGGCAGCGCTCCAGAAGTGACGACCTCGACCGCAGCAGCGGCGACCCACGGCCCGGCGACCACCACGGTGGACGACCGGGCTGCGGCTCGTCCGGTCCTCGCGCTCCGCGATGCCGGGTTGTCCTACGGCGCCCGGAAGCTCTGGGCAGGCCTCGACCTCGACCTCGCGCCGGGGGAGTTCGTCGCGGTCCTCGGCCCGAACGGCGCCGGCAAGACCTCACTGCTCCGTACCGTCCTCGGGCAGCAGCGGCTGACGAGCGGCACGATGTCGTTCCTCGGGCAGCCGGTGCACCGCGGCCACCGGAAGATCGGCTACATCCCGCAGCAGCGTCTGATGGAGGCGGGGACGCCCCTGCGCGCGCGGGACATGATCGCCCAGGGCGTGACCGGGCACCGGTGGGGCATCCGACGTGCCTCGAAGTCGGACCGGATGCGCATCGACCGGGTCCTCGACGAGGTCGGCGCCACCGCCTTCGCGGACGCCCCCGTCGCCGAGCTCTCCGGCGGCGAGCAGCAGCGCACCCGCGTCGGGCAGGCCATCGCCGCCGACCCCGCCCTGCTGCTGTGCGACGAACCCCTCATCTCGCTCGACCTGCGGCACCAGCGCGGGATCACCGAGCTCATCGACCGCGAGCGCCGGCAGCGCGAGGCCGCCGTGCTCTTCGTGACGCACGACGTGAACCCGATCCTCGACGTCGTGGACCGGGTGCTCTACATCGCCGGGGGTCGGTTCCGGATCGGTTCGCCGGACGAGGTCCTGCGAGCCGACGTCCTGAGCGACCTGTACGGCACGCCCGTCGACGTCGTCCGCACCATGGGGCGCATCGTCATCGTCGGGGCGAACGAGGCCCACGAGCACCACCCGGGCGAAGTCGACCCGCACGCCGACCAGCCCGACGAGGGGCGGATCTGATGGACCTGCTGTCGACCGTCTTCTCGTTCCAGGACTACGGCCAGCTCCTCGCGCTGGTGCAGAACTCGATCTGGGCCGGCGCGGTGCTCGGCATCGTCGGCGGGCTCATCGGCCCGTTCGTCGTCGCCCGGAACATGCCGTTCGCCGTGCACGGCATCTCGGAGCTCTCGTTCGCCGGGGCCAGTGCCTCGCTGCTGCTCGGGGTGAACGTCGTCTCCGGCTCACTCGTCGGGTCGGTCATCGCCGCCCTGCTCATCGGCGTCCTCGGGTCGCGTGCCCGGGAACGCAACTCGATCATCGCCGTCCTCATGCCGTTCGGGCTCGGGCTCGGCATCCTCTGCCTGGCGCTCTACAAGGGCCGGGCCGCCAACAAGTTCGGGTTGCTCACCGGGCAGATCGTCTCGGTCGACAACCCGCAGCTGACGTTCCTGATCGTGGTCGCCGCGATCGTCGTGGCGACACTGCTCGTCATCTGGCGCCCGCTGATGTTCGCCTCGGTCGACCCCGACGTCGCTGCGGCCGCGGGGATCCCGGTGCGCACCCTCGCGATCGTGTTCATGCTCGTGCTCGGGCTGGCCACCGCCGTGTCGGTGCAGATCGTCGGTGCGTTGCTCGTGCTGTCCCTGCTCGTCACCCCGGCGGCGGCCGCCCTGCGCCTCAGCTCGCACCCGGTCGTCGTGCCGGTGCTGTCGACGGTGTTCGCGGTGACGTCGGTCGTCGGTGGCATCCTGCTCGCACTGGGTGGCGGCCTGCCGATCAGCCCGTACGTGACGACGATCTCGTTCGCGATCTGGGTGGTCTGCCGGATCATCGGGTCGCGACGCGACAGGCGGGGACGCAACCGCGTCGCCGGCCGGAACCAGCGTGGCGGAAGCGAGCCGGGCCTCCAGGCAGGGACGACGTCGACAGCCGGTTGGAAGGAAGAGGTGTCAGCATGAACGCCGTGCAGAAGACCAAGCGGAACACGTGGCAGCGCGAGGCGGTGCGCGGTGCCCTCGACTCCACCGAGGGGTTCGTCAGTGCGCAGGCGCTGCACCAGCACCTGCGGGACGAGGGCTCGACCATCGGTCTGGCCACGGTCTACCGGGCGCTCGCCGACCTGGCCACCGAGGGCGACGCCGACTCGCTGCAGCAGGACGGCGAATCGCTGTACCGGGCGTGCACGACGGACGCCCACCACCACCACCTGATCTGCCGGAACTGCGGCCGGACCGTCGAGATCGAGGCGGACCCGGTGGAGCAGTGGGCGCAGGACGTCGCCGCCGCCAACGGGTTCACCAACGCCAGCCACGTCGTCGACATCTTCGGCGAGTGCGCCGTCTGCACGGCAGCCCGCGCGACCGCCGCCACCGACGAGTAACCTGCCCCGCATGCACGTCATCCTGGTCCCCGGGTTCTGGCTCGACGCGAGCGCGTGGGACGACGTCGCCCCGGTGCTCCGCGAGGCCGGGCACTCGGTGCAGGCGGTGACGCGCGACGGCGACACGCTCGACGAGCAGGTCGCCGCGTTGGTCGCGATCCTGGACGACGTCGCGTCCGCCGACGAACCGGTCGTGCTGGCCGGACACTCGGGTGCCGGGCCGATCGCGTACATGGCCGCCGACCAGCGCCCGTCGCTCGTCGCGCACCTGCTCTACGTCGACACGTTCCCGGGGCCCGAGGGCGGGTGCGTGAACGACGAGTTGCCCGTGGTCGACGGGGTCGTGCCGCTGCCGTCGTGGGACATCTGGGAACCCGCCACCGTCCGGGGAATGACGCCCGAGGTCCGGCAGGACGTCGAGCGCCGGGCGATCCCCGAGCCGGCCTCGGTGCCGTCGGACCGGTTCCACTACGCCGACGCGGCACGGCACACGATCCCCGCGACGATCATCACCTGCGAGATCCCCGCCGCCGAGCTGCTGGCGATGGTGGCGGACCACCAGGCCTGGGCGGCCGAGCTCGTCGCGACCGAGGAACTCTCCATCGTCGGGCTCGAGACCGGCCACTGGCCGATGTTCACGGCGCCGCAGCAGCTCGGGGAGCTGATGGTGCAGGCGCTGGCGCCCAAGCCGACGCAGGCGCCGTAGGCGACGCGTCCGATGAGACGCCGAGACGCCGAGACGAGCCGCAGCCCGCCCGGCGTAGCGTCCCGCCCGTGGACCTCGCAGCCTGGACGCAGTGGGCGGGCGCGTCCGACTACGACGTCGCCCGGTTCGTGGTGCAGCGCGGCGTCGCGGCGATCGCCTGCCTCGCCTTCCTGTCCGCCCTCGCCCAGTTCCCGGTGCTCGTCGGGGAACACGGCCTGCTCCCGGTGCCCCGGTTCATGGAGCGCCCGTACGCCCGCCGACTGCCGGTGGTCTGGCGGTGGTGGCGCTACACCGACAACCGGTTGCGGCTGCTCGCCGGCGGGGGAGCGGTGGTGTCCTTCGCCCTGGTCGTCGGGGTCCCGCAACGGGCCCCGTGGTGGGTGCCGATGCTGTGCTTCCTGCTGCTCTGGCTGGCGTACCTGTCGATCTCCGACGTCGGGCAGACCTTCTGGGCCTTCGGGTGGGAGTCCCTGCTGGTCGAGGCGCTGTTCACCGTCGCGTTCCTCGGCTCCGACGACGTCGCGCCGCCGATCGTCGTGCTCGTCGCGCTGCGCTGGCTGGTGTTCCGGCTCGAGTTCGGTGCCGGCATGATCAAGATGCGCGGGGACCGCTCCTGGCGCGACCTGACGGCGCTGTACTACCACCACGAGACGCAGCCGATGCCGAACCCGATGTCGCGGACGGCCCACCTGCTGCCCCGCCCCGTGCACCGGTTCGAGACGCTCGGCAGCCACTTCGTGCAGCTGGTCGTGCCGTTCTTCCTCTTCGCGCCGCAGCCCGTGGCGTCGATCGCCGCCGCCCTCGTCCTGCTCACCCAGCTCTGGCTGGTGGTCTCCGGCAACTTCGCCTGGCTGAACTGGATCACCCTCGTCCTGACCTTCGCCGCGATCGACGACCGGTCGGTGGCGGCGGTGCTGCCCTGGCTGCACGACTCCGTCGACGCCGGGCCGACCGCGACGCCGGTCTCCTTCGTCGCGGTGACGGTCGCCGTCGGGGTGCTGCTCGCGTGGTTGTCCTGGCCGGCCGCGAAGAACCTGGTGTCTCGGCGGCAGCTGATGAACGCCTCGTTCAACCGGTGGCACCTGGCGAACGCCTACGGTGCCTTCGGCAGCGTGACGCAGCAGCGCGACGAGGTCGTCGTCGAGGGGACCCTGGCCGAGGACCCGTCCGACGAGGACTGGCAACCGTACGAGTTCCGCGGCAAGCCGGGCGACCCGAGGCGTCGGCCCGGCCAGTTCGCGCCGTACCACCTGCGGCTCGACTGGCTGATGTGGTTCCTGGCCCTCGGCGCCGACGACCGGTGGTTCCGGGTGTTCGTCGTGCGGCTGCTCGAGGCCGACCGGCCCACGCTGCGGCTGCTCGCCCACGACCCGTTCGACGGGGAACCGCCGCGCTGGGTCCGTGCGCGGATGTTCCACTACCGGTTCGCCACCCGGGCGGAGCGGCGGGAGACGGGCCTGTACTGGATCCGGCGGGAGCGGTACCTGCTCATGGCACCGGTCGGGCTCCCGCGCCGTCGTGCGGGCGGTGAGGGCGACCACGCTGGTGCGTGAGGGGCCCTGTCCGGCCGCCACGGGCCTCCAGGCCTGGAGGCCCGGCTTGCGACACGCCCGGTCCTCGCGTAACGTGGACCCCTGGTTCTCCGCGTCCGCGCGGCGGACCCGTTGTTCCAAGCCCTCCGACCGTCGCGAACGCCGCGGTCGCGCGGTGTCCGGCTCTCCTTCGACAGGTGATGCGGACCTGGGCGGTGCACACAACCCCCTCGCACGGCCACCCCGGTGGCAGTGCGCGTGTGCACCAGGCAAGTGAACTTGGGTGCGGCCGTCCGGTCGCACGGTACCTCAGGAGGAAACCATGGCAGCAGTGTGCCAGGTGACCGGCGCCGTTCCCGGCTTCGGTCACAACATCTCGCACTCGCATCGCCGGACGAAGCGTCGCTTCGACCCGAACGTGCAGAAGAAGACGTACTACGTGCCCTCGCTTCGTCGTAACGTCACGCTCACGCTCAGCGCGAAGGGCATCAAGGTGATCGACGCACGTGGCATCGAGTCCGTCGTCAAGGATCTCCTCGCCCGTGGGGAGAAGATCTGATGGCGAAAAAAGGTCAGGACATCCGTCCGATCATCAAGCTCCGCTCGACGGCGGGCACCGGGTTCACCTACGTGACCAAGAAGAACCGTCGGAACAACCCCGACCGACTCGTGCTGAAGAAGTACGACCCGGTGATCCGCAAGCACGTCGACTTCCGTGAGGAGCGCTAAGCATGGCGAAGAAGAGCAAGATCGCGAAGAACAACCAGCGTGCCGTCATCATCGCGCGCTACGCCGAGCGTCGTCTCGAGCTGAAGAAGGCCCTCGTGGACCCGAACGGCACCGACGAGTCGCGTGAGGCCGCCCGCGTGGGCCTGCAGAAGCTGCCCCGCGACGCATCGCCCATCCGGTACCGCAACCGCGACGCCATCGACGGCCGCCCCCGTGGCCACCTCGGTGAGTTCGGCATCAGCCGTGTCCGCTTCCGTGACATGGCCCACCGCGGCGAGCTCCCCGGCATCACGAAGAGCTCCTGGTAAGCACTCGCAGTACACGACGCCCCGTCACCTCCTGGTGGCGGGGCGTTCGCTGTGTACGGGGTACATGCGAGCCGTCATTCGTCACATCTGCCCCTCCAGCACCCCCTCGGAGCCCCGACAACCCCGGAAATCCGGGCGAGTCGGCGGTTTTCACCCCCGGCGGCTGGTAGGTTCAACTCCGGTTCCGCCGGGCCCTCGGCCCACTGGCACCGTGGCACGGGGCAACCGCTCCGGGCGCCGGACGACACGTGCGTCCGACCGATACTGCAAGAAGTCCGAGGAGGACATCCATGGCTGACAAGTCACTGAACCGCACCGAGCTCGTCGCTGCCGTCGCCGCTGAGTCCGGCCAGAGCCAGGCCACCGTCAACGGCGTCGTCGACGCGCTCTTCAGCGTCGTCTCGTCGTCCGTCGCGGACGGCACGAAGGTCACGATCCCCGGTTGGATCGCCTTCGAGAAGACGCACCGCGCCGCCCGCACCGGCCGCAACCCGCAGACGGGTGACGCCATCGAGATCGCCGCGAGCGACTCGGTCAAGGTCAGCGCCGGCTCGAAGCTCAAGGCTGCGGTCAAGTAAGACTGTTCCACGCATCGGGAGGGACGGCTTCGGCCGTCCCTTTCGTCGTTCCCCGGTGCGTCCGTGGACGTCTGCTCGGGCGAGCCCGCGTGCGTGCGCCAGGTGCGCGCGTCCTGCCTGGAGGCCCGTGCCGGTCTGCACAGATCGGCCTGCCCCGTCCGTCGGCCGGGTGGGCACCGCCTAGGCTTGACGGGTGAATCGGATCGCGCGCATCGCCGGTCCCGCCGTGCTCCTGCTCGTCGGGTTCGTGGCGCTGCTCACGGCACTCGTCATCGGCGGGGGCGCGAACCCCGCACTCATCGCCGACCCGGGGCCCGTCGTCCGCTTCGGACTGCCGATCGCCCGACTCGTCGTCGACCTGTCCGCGGCCACCACGATCGGTGGGCTCGTGCTGGCGACCATCGGCCTGTCGCGCTCCGGCCCCGAGTGGAACCGCGCGATCGACGTCGCCGCCGGGGCCAGTGGCGTCTGGACGGTCGCGTCGGCCGTCGCCACGTTCTGCACGTTCCTCAGCGTCGCCGGTTCGCGCATCAGCATCGACGAGCAGTTCGGGCAGTCGATGGGGGTCTTCCTCACCGGCACGGAGCTCGGGCTCGCCTGGCTCGTGACCGTCCTCGTCGCCGCGGCCGTCACGGTGCTCTGCTTCGCCGTCCGTTCGCGGGGCATGGTCGCCCTGACCGCCGGCGTCTCGATGATCGGCCTCGTCCCGCTCGCGCAGCAGGGCCACGCCGCCGGCACCGCCAGCCACGACGCCGCCGTGACGGCACTGGGGCTGCACCTGGTCGGTGCGGCGCTGTGGGTCGGTGGGCTCGTCATGCTCGTGCTGCTGCGCGGTGTGCTGCCCGGTGACCGGCTGGCCGCGGTGGTGGCCCGGTACTCGAGCATCGCCCTCGGCTGCTTCGTGCTCGTCGCCGTCTCGGGCACCGCGTCGGCGCAGATCCGCGTCGGGGCGCTGTCGAACCTGTTCACCCCGTACGGCACGCTCGTCCTGGTGAAGATCGGTGCGATCGTCGCCATGGGGGTCCTCGGCGCGGTGCAGCGCCGTCGGGCCATCCGTGCGCTGACCACCTCGCCCGGTCGGCAGCGGCCCTTCTGGACCCTCATCGTCGTCGAGCTCGCGGTGATGGGTGTGGCGTCGGGGTTCGCGGCGGCACTCGGACGGACCGCCACGCCGGTCGGCCAGATCGCCCTGAGCAAGACCACCGACCCGAGCCCGGCGGAGCTCCTGACCGACGACCTGCTGCCGCACGCGCCCGGTGCGTGGGGCTGGCTGACCCAGTGGAACATCGACCTGTTCTGGCTGATGGCCGCCGTGCTGCTCGCCGCGACCTACGTGGCCGGCGTCGTGCGACTGCGGCGGAGCGGCGTGCGGTGGCCGGTGGGACGCTCGATCGCCGCGGCCCTGGCGATCGTGTCCCTGGTGGTCGCGACCTCGGGCTCGCTGCACCAGTACGACCGGTTCCTCGTCTCGGCGAACGTCGGTGCCCACGTGCTGCTCGGCCTGGTGGTCCCCGCCCTGGTGTGGGCGGCGGCACCCGTCGCACTGATCCGCGCCGCCGTGCACCCCCGGGACGACGACAGCACGGGCGTGCGTGAGTGGACCGACGTCATCGTCGAGCACCCGTCCGTGCGGTACCTGGCGCAGCCGTTCCCCGCGTTCGTGCTCGCTGCGGCCCTGTGGTGGGCCTTCTTCGCCACCGATGCCGTCCGGTGGTCGGTGAGCGACCCCACCGGCCGCACCGTCAGCGACGCCGTGTTCCTGCTGGTCGGGCTGCTGGCCGTCCCGACGCTCTGCACGCCGATCCCCGCCGGGCACCGTCGTCCGACCACGGCTGCCGCGGTCGTCCGGATCGTCGGGGCCGTGGTGATCGCGGCCGGCACGGTCTCCCTCGGGATCGCCATGCGCGGGCCGCTCGGGCTGCTGCAGGCCTCGTGGTTCGGCGCGATGGGCCGCACGTGGGGGCCCGATCCACTCGTCGACCAGGCCCGGGCCGGCCTCGTGCTGATCATCGCCGGGGTGCTGCTCCTGGTGGTCGTGGTCGTGGTGGTGCTCGTGCGGCTGCGGCGTGGCGGGGGAGACCCGGTCGACGCCGTTGACGCGGCTGCCACCGGTGAGACCGTCACCGCCGGCGCCGCTGCCCGTGTCGACCAGGACGACCTGGACTTCGACGACGGCAGCGACGACCTCGAACCCTCGCCCGGGGCGGACGCCCGATGAGCATCGAGCTGAGCGACGAACAGCGCGCGGTCTTCGAGTACATCGAGCACACCCGCGACCACGTGTTCATCACCGGCCGGGCCGGCACGGGCAAGTCGACGCTGCTCAACCACCTGTCCTGGAACACCGAGAAGCAGGTCGTCATCTGCGCCCCGACGGGGGTCGCCGCGCTCAACGTCGGCGGCCAGACGATCCACTCCCTGTTCCGGCTGCCGATCGGACTCATCGCCGACGCCGAGCTGCGGCAGGGCCCGGACACCCGCAAGCTCCTCAACACGATCGACACCCTGGTCATCGACGAGGTGTCGATGGTCAACGCTGACCTGCTCGACGGCATGGACCGGTCGCTCCGCAAGGCCCGTGGTCGGCAGTTCGAGGCGTTCGGCGGCGTCCAGGTCGTGATGTTCGGCGACCCGTACCAGCTGCCCCCGGTACCCGGCGACGCCGACGAGCGCGCCTACTTCACCGACCACTACCGGTCGATGTGGTTCTTCGACGCCAAGGTGTGGCTCGAGGCCGAGCTCAACATCATCGAGCTCGCCACGGTGCACCGGCAGCGCGACGACGCCTTCGCCGCGATGCTCACCGCCGTCCGGCACGGACGGGTCACCGCGGACATCGCCGAGCAGCTCAACACCGCCGGGGCACGTCCGGCTCCGGACGACGCCATCACCCTGGCGACCCGCAACGACACGGTCGCCCGGATCAACAAGGCGGCCCTCGAGCGGCTGCCCGGCAAGGTGAAGACCGCCAAGGCCGACGTCAACGGCGACTTCGGCGGACGGAACTTCCCGGCCGACGAAGCCCTCGAGCTGAAGCCCGGCGCGCACGTGATGTTCCTGCGCAACGACGCCGACCAGCGCTGGGTGAACGGCACCCTGGGCATCGTGACGGCCATCCGCGACACCGTGTGGGTCGACGTCGACGGTGAGTCGTTCGAGGTCCAGCCGTCGGTGTGGGAGAAGTTCAAGTACTCGTACGACGCGGACAAGAAGGAACTCAAGAAGGACACCGTCGGGGAGTTCCAGCAGTTCCCGCTCCGGCTCGCCTGGGCCGTGACCATCCACAAGTCGCAGGGCAGCACCTACGACCGGGCCGTGGTCGACCTCGGCAACCGGGTGTTCAGCGCAGGCCAGACCTACGTGGCGCTGTCGCGGCTGACCTCGCTCGAGGGGTTGTTCCTCACCCGTCCGCTCCGGCCGCAGGACATCATCGTGGACCTGGACGTCCGGCGCTTCATGTCCGAGGCACCTCGCATCGTCGCCACCGAGCTCGAGGCCCCGAAGAAGCAGCCCGACGCCGAGCCCGACGCCGAGCCCGACGCCGACTGACGCGTCCGACCTGCGGCTGCCCGCGCCGCCGTTCGAGCGCCCCCCACGGCGCGGTGGAGCGGTCACGACTCCCCGTCGGCCCCGCCTCGAGCGGTCGTGTTTCGTCGCTCCGCGGTCCCACGGACGACGGTTCGTGACCGGCCGGCGGACCTGAGCGGGGAGTCGTGACCGGACGACACACCGCCGGACCCCCCCGCACACACGACGACGCCCGCCTGCCGGAGCGGCAGACGGGCGTCGGGGAGCGCGGTCGAGCGGGTGTGTCAGGCGCGCGCCGCACGCAGGGCGCGGAGGTTCTCCTTGTCGGCACCGAGCGCGGTGAGCAGCAGGAGCACACCGACGATCGCGTGGAACACGTTGTCCGTGGTGTTCAGGGCGAAGACGTTGGCCGAGGTGTCGACGAAGACGAAGCCGTACACCGCGAAGACGACGAGCAGGGCCCCGACGAGCAGGTTGCCGTTGCGCGATCCGACGGTGTTGCCGAGGCCGGTGATGAGCAGTACTGCGGCGAGCAGCACCCACACCAGGCAGAGCGCCGGGTTCACGCCGAATGCGTTCCACAGCATGCCGCCCTGGCGGTTGAAGAAGCCAGGGTCGCCGTCGGCGGCGAAGAAGAAGCCCAGGACGCCCCAGAGTGCGAGGACGCTGCCGGCCGTGAGTGCGAGACCCCGGTTCGGCGAGGCGATGATGCCCGGTTCCTTGATGGCCACTTCGGTTTCCTCCTCGTACACTGCCGACGCGACGTGCGTCGGTCCCGCGTGGTGCGACGGCCCGGCGGGGATCACCGATCCCCTCGTGTCAGCGCGCAGTGCACGGCCGACGGGGGTGCGGTTCCCAGCCTCCGGCCGGTGCTCCAACGGTATCGTGTCGGACCCCGACCGACCCAATCGCAGCGCCGCCGCCAGTCGTGCGACGAGCCCGACGACGACCACCCCGAGGAGGACCAGCCCGGTGACCTTGACACCCGAGCGCAGTGCATCCGAGTCGCGCGGACCGTGGGTCTCGCGACGGGTGCGGTGGGCTGCGCTGGCGGCTCTGGGGTTCGTGATCGTGCCTCTCGTCTACGGGGTCGCGGTGCTGACCCCGGTCGGTCAGAAGGCGGAGGACGCCGCGCTCGGCGGGGTCCGGGAGTCCGACCTGTTCAGTTCGGACACTGCGCTCAACGTCATCTCGGTGCCGGTGATCCTGTTGCTCGTCGTCGTGATCGTCGCCGTGGCGTTCTCCAGACGGCGGCTCTCGGTGGGGCTCGGCGCGGGGCTCGTGGTGCTCGCGTCGGCGGCCACCTCGACGCTCGTCAAGCGTATCGCCGTGCGCCCGGAGATCGCTCAGTCGACGACGCCGAACTCGTTCCCGTCCGGGCACGCGACGATCGCGCTGGCGGCGCTGTTCGCGGTCCTGATGGTCACCCCTCGTCGGTTCCGCCCGCTGGTGACCATCGTCGGTGCCGGGTACGCGGTCTTCGTGGCGAACCAGACCGTGGTCTACGGGTGGCACCGGGTCAGCGACATCATCGGTGCCTGCGCGATCGCGATGTTCTGGCTCGGGATCGTCCGCGCGGTCGGGCCCCGGGTCGACCGCGGGCTCCGGGGCGACCGAGACGGCCGGCGGGGGCCGCGGCGGGTGGTGAGCGTCGTGCTCCTCGTCGCGACCGGGGTCACGCTGGCGATCGGTGTCGCGGCGCTCGTGGTCGGCCTGACCGGCGACGGCGCGCACGACCACGCCGCGATCCTGGTGGCGGGACGGTTGGCGTCCAGTGCGAGCGTCCTGGCGGTCGTGACCATCGTGTGGTTCCTCGACGGGATGCACCACGCCGCGCGCACCGACCCGGCCACGCTGCCGGCCGCCCGCTGACCCGGGGAGGCGAGTCGGGCCTCCAGGCCGCCCGACCGACGGGCGTGAGCCTGGCGGGAATGCTGACGCGTGCGCTACGTTGTACCCAGCAAGTCGATGCAAACGCATCGAAATCGCGAAAGGCGGCGCATCATGCAGTTCGGCATCTTCACGGTCAGTGACGTCACGACCGACCCCACGACCGGCACCACGCCGGACGACACCCAGCGCGTCCGTGACATCCTGACGATCGCCGAGCACGCCGACCAGGCCGGGCTCGACGTCTTCGCGACCGGTGAGCACCACAACCCGCCGTTCGTGGCCTCGTCGCCGACCACGCTGCTCGCCTACCTGGCGGCGAAGACGAAGGACATCACCCTGTCCACGTCGACGACCCTGATCACCACCAACGACCCGGTGCGGATCGCCGAGGAGTACGCGATGCTCCAGGTGGTCTCCGACGGCCGCATGGACCTGATGATGGGCCGCGGCAACACCGGCCCCGTCTACCCGTGGTTCGGGCAGGACATCCGCCAGGGCGTCAACCTGGCGATCGAGAACTACGCGCTCGTCCGCCAGCTGTGGGAGAACGACGTCGTCAACTGGCAGGGCAAGTTCCGCACGCCGCTGCAGGGCTTCACCTCGACCCCGCGTCCGCTCGACGGTGTCCCGCCGTTCGTCTGGCACGGCTCGATCCGCACGCCGGAGATCGCCGAGCAGGCCGCGTACTACGGTGACGGCTTCTTCCACAACAACATCTTCTGGCCGATCCAGCACACCGAGCAGATGGTCGGCCTGTACCGCCAACGCTTCGAGCACTACGGGCACGGCCGCGCCGACCAGGCGATCGTCGGGCTCGGTGGGCAGTTCTTCGCGCGGAAGAACTCGCAGGACGCGATCAACGAGTTCCGGCCCTACTTCGACAACGCTCCGGTCTACGGCCACGGCCCCTCGATGGAGGACTTCACCGCCCAGACCCCGCTCACCGTCGGTTCGCCGCAGCAGGTCATCGACCGGTACGCCGCGATGAAGGACCACGTCGGCCACTACCAGCGCCAGCTGTTCCTCATCGACCACGCCGGCCTGCCGCTCAAGACGGTGCTCGAGCAGATCGACATCCTCGCGACGGACATCGTGCCGGAGCTGCGCAAGCTGAACGACGAGGGTCGCCCCGCCGACGTCCCGTCGGACCCGCCGTCGCACGCGGCACGTGCCGCTGCCGCGATGGCGGCCGGCACCGTCGGCAGCGACCACGTCGCCGCCGAGGACGAGTGGACGGGCGCGTCCGTCTGACGCGTGCCGTGAGCGCCACCACGAGCGGACGGGAGGCCCGGTGCCAGCTGGCACCGGGCCTCCCGTCCGTCTCGGCGCGCGTTCTCGGGCCTGCGCCGACGTCACGGGGTCAGCGACACCTCACGGGGTCGCTGGTGCGTGAGCTGTCGCTCAGCGCGTGAGCTCGGCAGCGGGCTCCGCGACGGGGCGGGCCGGCACGAGCTTGAGGCCCACGACGCACCCGACGATGCCGGCGATGAACAGCAGGCGCAGCACGGTGACGGGCTCCGCGCCGGTGGCCATGCCCCACAGCACCGTGAGGGCGGCGCCGGTGCCGGTCCACACCGCGTACGCCGTGCTGATCGGGATGTGCTTGAGGACGTAGCCGAACGCGACCAGGCTGATCACGATCGTGACGGCGAACACGATCGTCGGTCGGAGCTCGGTGAAGCCGTCGCTCTCGCCGAGGGCAGTCGCCCAGACGGTCTCGAGCGCGGCGCTGACGAACAGGACGATCCACGCCACGTCAGCTCACCACCTTGAGGCCGATGACGCACGCCACCAGGCCGAAGACCAGGGCGAGGCGAGCGAAGGACGCGGCCTCCTGCCGGCGGAGGATCGCGACGACCACGGTCAGGGACGCCCCGATGCCGACCCACACGGCGTAGGCGGTACCGACCGGGATGCTCTTCATCGCGAACGCCAGCCCCACCATGCTCAGGGCCATCCCGGCGACGAACACGATCGTGGGGACGACCTTCTTGAAGCCGTTCGAGGCGCTGAGGGCGGTGGCCCAGACGGCCTCGAGCACGCCGCTGAGCACGAGGATTGCCCATGCCATGACGATGTCCTTTCCTGCGGGAGTCGTTCGTTCTCGTTGTCGTACGACTGTGCGACAACGACACCGACGGTAGCACGAGTTCGTACGACTGTGCGAGTATGGCGTCGTGGCCAGGAGCATGGACGTCGACGAACGGCGCCGCACCGTGTCCGAGGCGGCGTGCCGGGTCCTCGCCCGCGACGGCCTCGGGGCGCTCAGCGTGCGGAACGTCGCCGCCGAGGCCGGACTGCCGCCGAGCACGGTCCGCTACACGTTCCCGACCCAGGCGAGCGTCCGCGAGCACACCATCGCCCTCGTGTTCGACCGGACGCGGGAGCGCATCGACGCCATCCCGGCTGACCTGGCACCGGCCCGACGCGCACGCCGGATCGTGCTCGAGCTGCTGCCCCTCGACGAGGAGCGGGTCATCGAGCTCGAGGTCTACCTGGCACTCGGCAACGCCGCGCTCACCGACGTCGCGCTCCGGCCGACGCTCGACCGGACCGTCGCGGCGATGCGGACGTGGTGTGAGGAGATCCTCCGGCTGCTCGGCGTGCCGGCGGACGACCGGGAGTACGAGGCCTGCCGCCTGCACGCGCTCCTGGACGGGCTCGCGATGCAGGTCGTCCGGCTGGCTCCGGGGGAGTCCGGCGACTGGGCGATCGACGTGCTCGACCGACACCTGGACGGCGTCACCGCGGGCTGATCGCGCGGCCCCCCCCTCGCACCGTGCGAGGCCTCGCGTGCAGCAGCGGGCAGGACGCGTCACCTATCCTGTCCCGGTGACGACGACCACGCGGCCGCCGCAGCGCACCCGGAGCCTCACCGGCCCCGGCCTGGTGCTGCTCGCCGTCGTGATCCTGCTCGGCATCCGGCTGTTCTCCCCGAGCATCGGGTCGACCGGGCTGCCGGACGTCGTGCAGGACTTCCTCACGCTGGCGATCAGCGTCGTCGTCGAGTCCCTGCCGTTCGTGGTCCTCGGCATCGTGCTGTCGATCGTCGTCGAGGTCTGGGTGCCGGTCGGCGCGCTCGAGAAGGTCCTGCCGCAGAACGCCTTCGGCCGTCGCGCCGTGATCTCCCTGATCGGCATGCTGTTCCCGGTGTGCGAGTGCGGCAACGTGCCCCTCGCCCGCGGCCTGATGATGCGCGGGTTCACCCCCGCCGAGGCCGTCACGTTCCTCGTCGCGGCCCCGATCCTCAACCCGCTCGTCATCATCAGCACCGCGCAGGCGTTCGGCTGGTCGGGGTGGATCCTGCCGGTGCGCATCGTCGGCGGGTTCGTCATCGCGAACCTCGTCGGCTGGATCGTCGCCGCGCACCGCCGTCCGGCCGACCTGCTGCTCCCCGCCTTCGAGGCACGGTGCCGTGCGGCCGTCGGAGCGCCCCGCGGCCTGCACCGCTGGCGGCAGAGCGCCGCGCAGTTCGGTGGCGAGACGGCGACGATGATGCCGGCGCTGTTCGTCGGTGCCGGCCTCGCCGCGGCGATCCAGGTCGCCGTGCCCCGCTCGACCCTGGTGGCCGTCGGCTCGAACCCGGTGCTGTCCGTCGCGGCGATGATGCTGCTGGCGATGACGGTGTCGCTCTGCTCGAACGTCGACGCCTTCTTCGCGCTGTCGTTCGCGTCGACGTTCCTGCCTGGGTCGATCACGGCCTTCCTGATCATCGGGCCGATCATCGACGTCAAGATGATCGCCCTGCTGCGCACGACGTTCCGGGTCCGCTTCCTGGTGCTGCTGTCCGTCGTGTGCGTCCTGTTCGCCGGAGCCGTCGGATTGGTGATGAATGTCCTCGTCTGATGCACGCAGCAACGCGGCCGCGTACCTGGGTCTCGGGTCGGTGCTGGCCGCGGCGCTCTGCACGCTGTGGCTCGCGCTGGTCGGGCACCTCGACCTGTACATCAACCCGCGGTACTCGGTGTTCACGGTCGTGCTCGCCGCCGTCGGGGTACCCGCGTCGATCGCCGGACTGGTGGCCACCGCACGCGGGTACGGCCACACGCACGGCGACGAAGCGGACGAGCACCACGCCGACGAGCACGACGACGCCGCCGATGCCCACGGGCACGACGCCGACGCCGACGCGCACGAGCCGCGCCCCGGCCGCGGTCGCGCCGTCCGCCTCGCCCTCGGCGGGGCCGCCGCCGTCGTCACGATCGGCGTGACCGTCGCGATGCTCGTCCTGCCCCCGACGACCCTGTCCGCCCGGACCGCCCAGCAGCGGAGCGTCGACTCCGCGACCCTGTCCAACGCGACCGGCTCGGAGTCCGCGGTGCAGCTGCTCGGCAGCGAGGGCGTCGACACCTCGGAGTACGGCGTCAAGGACTGGGCCGCGCTCATCCGGCAGACCACCGACACCACGGCCCTCGTCGGCAAGCAGGTCGAACTGTCCGGCTTCGTGGTGCCGGGCGACGACGGGTCCTTCACCCTCACCCGCTTCGTGATCAGCTGCTGCGCCGTGGACGCGCAACCGGTCGGCCTCGGCGTCGTGACCGGCGACGGCGACGGGACCGCCCCCGACGAGGGGCAGTGGGTCACCGTCCGCGGAGCGCTGGCCGCCAACCCGGACCAGTCCGCCGACGCCCGCATCGTCGTCAAGGCCGCGAAGATCACCGACATCGCGCAGCCCGAGGACCCGTATGAGTTCTGAGCGCCGCGGAGACCAGCGCCGCGGAGACCAGCGCCGCGAGCGCCGCCCCGTCGCGCACCGCTTCCACCGCCGGTACGTCGCCGTCGTGGTGGTCCTCGCCGTGGTCGCCGCGCTCGCCGCGGTCGTCGGCTCGCAGCAGGGCCCGCGGCTCCGCGACGTGTCCTACGACGCGACCGGTCTCGTCACCCGTCCGGCCCAGCGGGTGATCCTGACGGCGAACCAGGCGCTGCAGCGGGTCGCCGCCGACGACGTCCGGGTCAGCCCGGCTGCGGCGCACACCGTGACCTCGAGCGGCAACACGATCGCGGTCGAGTTCGCCGGGCCCCTGGCATACGACCGCGAGTACACCGTGACGGTCGCGGGGGTCCGGGCACCCGGGCAGCGCGCCACGTCCGACCTGACGGCGGCGATCCGCACCGGCAGCACCGACGTGCTCGCACTCGTGCCGGGGCAGGCCGGGGCGAAGGACCGCATCGTCCGGCGATCCCTCGATGCCGGAGGTGCCACCACCGTCTACGAGGGCACCGCGATCTCGGAGTACGCCCGGCTCGGCCGTTCCCTGGTGGTCGTGAGCGGCACGGACGCCAGCTCGTCCGTCGACATCGTGGCGCTGAGCGGTGGGGTGCAGGACGCCGACGCCCCCGTCGAACACCTCACCCTGCCGACCTCCGAGGGCCGCGTCACGGCGCTCCACGTCGCCGACGACGGTGCCTCGTTCGGGTTCGAGTACGCCGACACCTCGACCGGGCAGTCCCGGAACACCGGTCTGTACGTGGTCGACATGACGGGCACCCACATGCCCACGGCGATCGCGGCGAACGGCAAGCCGAAGACGGGCGCCGTGCCGATGACGGTCGCCCAGTGGGCCTTCGTGCCGCGGACCGAGAGCGCGCTGGTCCGGACGGGCAGCGACGACCTGGTGCTCGTCGACATGAGCGGTCGTGCCGACCCGGTCCGGCTCGGCAGCGCCACCTACCTGCACGGCTTCGTCGGCACCGGCACCACGGCCGTCGTCGAGACGGGCACCGGCATCGAGCGGCTGGACCTGACCGACGGGTCGAAGTCGGCGCTGCAGGCACCAGCCGCGAGCACCGATGCGGCCGTCCTCGGCCGCATCGCCCAGCTGTCCGACGACACGTACCTGCGGGTGCTGGGGGACGTGCGGTCGGACGGCACCATCGCGGCACGGATCGTGCGTGTGGACGGGGGACGTGCCTCCCGGCTGCCCGTGACGATCCCGGACGACGCGAGCGTCACCGCGGTCTGCCCGTCCCCGAACAGCCAGTTCGTCGCGGTCGCGACGAAGTCGGCGACCGGCGAGCTCGTGAGTATCGTCGACGCGGCCTCCGGCGCGCTCGAGGCGAGCATCGACGCGGGCTCCGTCGACTGGTGCGGCGCGCTGCCGTCCGGTGACGAGGTCGGCTGACGGCCCGGAGACGACAGACTGGAGGCCCGGTACCAGCTGGTACCGGGCCTTCCGTCGATCAGGTGGTGACGACTACGCCAGCGTGGCCGCGTCGATCACGAAGCGGTAGCGGACGTCCGAGGACAGCACGCGCTCGTAGGCCTCGTTGACCTGGTCGGCGCTGATGAGCTCGGTCTCCGGCAGGATGCCGTGCTCGGCGCAGAAGTCGAGCATCTCCTGGGTCTCGCGGATGCCACCGATGGCGGAACCCGCCCAGCTGAGCCGACGCGGGATGAGCGCGAAGGCCGGCACCTCGAGCGGCTCGGCCGGAGCGCCCACGTTGACGAGCGTGCCGTCGACCTTGAGCAGGCCGAGGTAGTCGCCCATCGGGATCTTCGCCGAGACGGTGTTGATGATGAGCTCGAAGGAGTTCGCGAGCTTCTCGAACGTCTCCGGGTCCTTCGTCGCGTAGTGGGCCTTCGCGCCGTAGCGCAGCGAGTCCTCCTGCTTCGAGGTGGTCTGCGACAGGACGGTGACCTCGGCGCCGAGCGCGACGGCGATCTTGACGGCCATGTGGCCGAGCCCGCCCATGCCGACGACGGCGACCTTGGTGCCGGGGCCGGCGTTCCAGTGGTGCAGGGGCGAGTACGTGGTGATGCCGGCGCAGAGCAGCGGCGCGACCTTCTCGATGTCGAGCGACTCGGGGACGCGGAGGACGAAGTCCTCGTTCACCACGACGGCCTGCGAGTAGCCGCCCTGGGTGATCGAGCCGTCGGCGTCGACACTCGCGTAGGTGCCGATGTTGCCCTTGAGGCAGTACTGCTCGTTGCCGGCGACGCAGTTCTCGCACTCGCCGCACGAGTTGACCATGCAGCCGACGCCGACGCGGTCGCCGACCTGGTGCTTCGTGACGTTCTCGCCGACGGCGGAGACGTGGCCGACGATCTCGTGGCCGACGACCTGCGGGTACTGGATGGGGCCCCACTCACCGCGGACGGTGTGGATGTCCGAGTGGCAGATGCCGGCGTAGGCGATGTCGATCTCGACGTCGTTCGGGCCGACGTCACGACGGGTGATGGTGGTCTTGACGAGCGGCTCGGTGGCTGACGGTGCCGCGTAGGCGTTGACGGTGCGCAATGATCTCCTCGTGGGGGTGGTGCGGGCCGGTTCCGGCCCGGATCCAGTGTGCGCGAGCCCGCGGCCGGGTGGGAGGTACAACCAGGACTCCCCTGTGCCCTCCCGACAGGCGGGTCGCGGCCCAGCGTGACCGCGCGCCGCGCTCAGACGAGCCGGGCGAGCCGCTGCCCGGCGATCGCGGCGAAGCGCAGCGGGTCGGCGAGGGCGTCGTCTGGCTCGCCGGTGGTCTGCGTCGCGAGCACGGTGAGCGACGCGGCAGCCGAGTAGTCGTCGAGCGGGGCCTCGATCGCGCCGGCGACGAGCATCGAGCGGGCACCGGGAGCGTGCGCAGCCGTCAGGGCACGGACCACCGAGGGCACCTTGCCGACGGCGCTCTGGCCGTCGAAGCACCCTTCGCCGCTGATCACGACGTCGGCACCGCCGAGCAGTGCCGGCAGTCCGAGGACCTCCGCGACGGCTACCGCCCCACCGGCGAGCGCGGCGCCCCACACCAGCAGGCCGAACCCGACACCGCCAGCGGCTCCGGCGCCCGGGGTGCCCGGATCGACGTCGGGGAAGCGCGCGGCCCAGGTGGCGAGTCGGTCGTCGAAGGACGCCACACGGTCGGGTGTGATGCCCTTCTGCGGGCCGAAGACGGCGGCGGCACCGTTCGGACCGAGCAGCGGCGAGGTCACGTCGGTGAGCACGGTGACGCCGAGCGGGGGGAGTGCCCGGAGGCCGTCGGTGCCTTCGCTGTCGAGTCCGAGCGCCTCGAGCACCGGACGCCCGCCGTCGGTGGACGCGCTGCCCCCGATGCCGAGCACGAGCCCCGTGGCACCGGCGTCGAGCGCGGCGGCGATCGCCTCGCCGAACCCGCGGCTCGTCGCCGTGTCCGGCATCGGTGCGTCGAGCAGGGGGAGGCCGCTCGTCGCCGCGAGCTCCACCACCGCGCGGCCGTCGGGCAGCCGCAGCCAGTGTGTGCCGACCCGGGTGCCGCCCGGGCCGGTCACGGTGACGGGGACCCGGACGGCTCCGGGGACGGCGGTCTCGAAGGCGTCGAGCGTGCCCTCGCCGCCGTCGGCCATCGGGACGAGCACCAGGTCGTCATCGGGCCGCTCGGTCAGCCAGCCGGCACGGACGGCCCCGGCGACGGCCGCCGCCGTCGCGGTGCCCTTGAACGAGTCCGGAGCCACGATGATGCGCACGGCTCCCACCGTAGTGGCCGGTCGCCAGACGCCGGCGTGCGCGCGCATGTGAGACGCCGGCGTGTGCGCAGGACGCCGCGTCGTCCGCGAGACGCCTCCGGATTCGGCGGCGTCTCGACGACATGACGGCGTCGAACGAACACGACGGCGTGCGGCGAACCCGTCGGTGCGTCAGGGCGCGGGCACCGGCTCCGGCAGGGCGAAGCGCGGGTGCGCCACTCCGCCCGTCACGAGGTCCGCGAGCATCTCACCGAGCAGCGGCGCGAACTTGAAGCCGTGCCCGGAGAACCCCGTCGCCACGGTGAGCGGCCCGACCCGGTCGATGACGAAGTCCTCGTCGGGGGAGTTGTCGTACAGGCAGCTGATGAACGTCGGCTTCGTCGCGTCCACCCCCGGCACGTACCGCGCGACGTACGCCTGCAGCCGTTCGGCCTCGGCCGGCACCGGCGTGGAGTCCCGGTGGTCCGGGTCGACGACGGGGCCGGTGCCGTGGAACCCGACCTTGACGCCCTCGCCCGGGGTGAGCAGCCCGTAGACGTCGTCGCCGTCGGCCCAGTGCACGAAGCTCGGCCAGGCCGCGTCCGGCAGGTGGCTGGGGAAGTGGGCCGGCTGCTCCTGGGTGACGCGGATGGCCGGGAGGCCCGACCCGCGTCCGGCGAGCAGCCCGCCGACCAGCGTGGGGGCCCACGAGCCCACCGCGGCCACCACGGACGCGGTACGGACCGCGCTGCCGTCGGACAGCGCCACGGTGACGTCGTCACCGTGGTCCTCGAGCCCGGTGACCCGCGTGTCGAACCGCAGGTCGGCGAGACCGGTCCGTCCGGCCAGCGTGAGGAACGCCTCGATCGTCCGGTCGGACCGGATGCGCCCGGCCGAGGAGTGGGTCAGCACGCGCCCCTCGAACGCGATCCCGGGCCAGCGCGCCGCCGCCTGGTCCGGGGTCAGGAACTCGTGCGGGATGTCCGCGTCGGCGAGGGCGGCGGCGATCGCGTCGACGACCTCGGGCCGACCGTGGTCGACGGCCCCCGTGCGGACGATGAGCTCCTCGTCAGCAGCGGCCTCGAGCGCTCCCCACAGTTCGAGCGCCCGCGTGGTCAGCGCGACGTACTCCGGGTCGGCGTAGCCCTGCCGGAAGATCCGGGTCGCACCGTGTGACGAACCGAGGTGGTGCCCGCGGGCGTGCTGTTCCACGAGCAGGACGCACTCGCCGCGGGCGGTGAGCGCGTACGCGGTCGCAGCGCCGACGACCCCGGCACCGATGACGACCACGGGTGCGATGTGTTCGGGGGAACCGGGAGAGGAGGACATGCGGCGAGCGTACGTCCGACGGAGCGAGTGACGGGAATCGAACCCGCGCTGCTCGAGAAGGCCAGATCGACGCGGTCCGGATTCTTCTCACTAGACGTGAGACCTTCCGGGCTGACGGGTCAGAACGACGAAAATGACGGCAAAGCTGATGCGCTTCGCCGTCGTTTTCGTGTTGTTCAGTTTTAGTTGAGGACCCGGTCCTCGGGTTCGCACTCGGTGCAGCCGCGGTGAACCTCGGGGTCAGGCAGAAACCGCTGCGCTGAAGGGTCGGCTCGCGGGACGTCCCCTACGCCGAACGTCGACGGTCAGATCTTCGCGAGTCCGCCCGCCGTTGCAGTCGCCGCGTCCCAGTCGATGTTCGCGTCCGGAGCAGCAGCATGGACTGCACCGGCTGCGCACCGCCGCTTCCGTCGCCGTGAAGAGCGGGTCATCGAACCCTGCGATGAGCGCAGCAACCGCGTCCTGCAGACCTCGGTACGCCTCGATGTCGTGCGCGTCGACATCAGCGGAGAGCTTGCTCGCAGCAGCAGCAGCAGCAGCAGCAGCAGCCCTCTTCCGTGCATCAGCGGTCGCCTCGTGGGCGTGCTCAATCACCCGCGCGTGCAGCGCGGCGACGAGCATGGCCGCCTGATCGTGCGCAGGTCCAGAGAGGCTCGCGACGCGCGTATACCGGTTCGCGGCCCATCTCCACGAGACCCTCCGACTCGAGTCGCGCGATCGCCTCTCGCACCGGGGTGCGCGAAACGCCGAGCCAGCTGGTGAGCTCCTCATCGTTCAGGCGCTCCCCAGCCTCAAGCGTGCCGTTCTCGATCGCCTCGAGCGTCTGCTCATAGACAACGTCACGGAGAAGGCGGCGAGGCCCCTGGCTGGCCGGAGACCTTGGAACAGGCATGCCAAAACCGCATACCGCATTACAGTCCCTAGCTCGAACGCCACTCCGGAGACGGCCGCAAGCGTTTCGATACCCGATCCCCTTCCGGGTGAGGAAACGGAGCGTCCCGCTGTGGCTGCAGCGTGACGCTCCGTTTCGTCTGGGGAGCTAGTTTGCGGCTACGGGGATGCTGCCCGTCGCTCGATCGTGTTCGCTGGCGCGGTCGAGTCCGTGGCCTTCGGTGTCGAGGTTCGGGATGATCTTCTGCATCCAGCGGGGCATCCACCACGCGGCTTCACCGCACAGGGACAGCAGTGCCGGCATGATCATCATCCGGACCAGGAAGGCGTCTGCGAGGACGCCGACGAGGAGTCCGACGGCGATGGAGGCGGCGACGGCCATCTCGCTGGTGGCGAAGCCGGCGAAGACGACGGCCATGATGGTCGCTGCGGCGACGAGGACGGTGCCGGACTTGGTGAAGCCGGAGTGCACCGCGTCCTTCGGGCTGAGGCCTCGGGAGTGCTCTTCTTTCATCCGGGAGACGAGGAAGACCTGGTAGTCCATCGCGAGGCCGAACAGGACGCCGACGAGGATGATCGGCAGGATGCTGAGCATCGGGTCGCCCTGCGGGGCGGCGATGAGCGGGTCGAGCCAGCCCCACTGGAAGATCGCGACGGATGCGCCGAAGGCTGCACCGACGGAGAACAGGTAGCCGAGGGTGGCGAACAGGGGCACGAGCAGGGATCGGAACATCACGATCAGGAGCAGGAACGACAGGGCGACGATCACGATGATGTAGGTGATCAGTGCTTGGTTCATCTGCGCGGTGTTGTCGAGACCGATCGCGGTCTCACCGGTGACCTCGACGCTGACACCGCTGATGGCGGTGGTTTCGTCGCGGATGTCGGTGACGAGCTGCTTCGTGCTGTCGGCGATGGGGCCGCCGGTCGGGATGACGGTCAAGAGCGCGGCGTCGTCGGACTTGGTGACCTGGCCGGGGACGACGGCTTCGACGTGGTCGAGGGCCGTGATTTCGTCCTCGACGGCGGTGAGGTTGCTCGTGACGTCGTCGCCCTGCACGAGGACGAGGAGCGGTGACTGGATGCCTCCGAACTCGTCGACGATGAGGTTGTACGCCTTCCGCTCAGACGAGGCGGGGTCCGAGCCGCCGGGGATGTTCGACGCGGTCTTCATGTCGAGTACGGGTGCGGCGATGACGCCAAGGACGACGACGGCGCCGAAGAGTGCCAGCCAGGGCCGCTTGGTGACGAAGGTGGCCCAACCATTCAGGAAGCTCTTCCGGTCCGCGGGGCGCTGCGGGATGGACTGGCCGGAGGCGAGGAGCTTGCGCTGCTTGCGGGGCAGCGCGCGCAGGCCGAGGGTCTTCAGGAGCACCGGCAGCAGGGTGAGGGACATGAGCACGGCCATGAGGACGCTGAACGCGCCGGCGAAGCCCATCACGGTGATCGTCTCGATGTTCGTCACGACGAGTCCGACGAGGGCGATGATGACGGTGAGGCCGGCGAAGACGACGGCAGTCCCGGCGGTTCCGGTCGCTCGGGCGACGGCGTCGACGACGGTGCGTCCTTCGCGGAGCTCGGATCGGAACCGGGTGAGGATGAACAGCGAGTAGTCGATGCCGACTGCGAGACCGAGCATCGTCGCAAGCGTCAGCGTGGTGCCCTGGATCGGGTTGATGGCGGAGTACGCGAGAACCCCGACGGTGCCGATGCCGACGCCGGTGATGGCGACGAGCATGTTCGCTCCGGCTGCGAGCAGCGAGCCGAAGGTGAGGAACAGCACCAGGAACGCGATCAGGACGCCGACGACCTCGCCGGGGCCGAAGGTGGCGTAGGTGTCGCCGAAGAGGTGCCCGCCGACCTCCGCGTGGAAGTCGGTTCGCTGATCGGCTGCGAAGTCCAGGACGGTGTCGTAGGTCTTCTCCTGGTTCGCCTCGGTGAGGCCGGAGAACGTCAGGGTCGACACGATGGTGGTGCGGTCCTTCGAGACCATGGGGCTCTGCTGGTCGAAGGGGTCGGAGACACTCTTCACGTGCGGCAGGCTCTTCGCGTCGGTGAGGACCTGTGCGATCTCGGCTGCGGTGGCCTGGTCGGTAACCTTCGCACCACCGCGGGTCTCGAGGACCAGCTGCAACGTTTTCGCGTCGCCGTTGTTCGAGGAGCCCACGTCGAACTTGTTTTGCACGGTGGTGAGCGCCTTCGCGGCCGGGGTGTCGTTGCCGGCGGACCCGGTCGCGTCGGTGTTCATGCCGGTGGCGGTCACCGCGGTGAGTGCGGCGAAGATCACCAGCCAAGCGGCGACGATGATGAGCCGGTGCCGGGCGCTGAAGCGTCCGATCGCGGCGAGGACCTTGGGCATGATGCTCCCGGAGTGGAGAAGTGGAAGCCGCACAAGGGCGTGCGGCTGGTACTCCTCAATGCTCCGGCGACCAGGTCGGCGGGACGTCGTCCCGATGAAGCGGCGTCTCTACTGCGATCGCAGTAGAAACAATCAGTCGACCAGGCCTGCCCGGTACGCGAGTGACACCAGTTGCGCTCGGTCACGGGCACCGAGTTTCGCCATGGCCCTGTTGGCGTGGGTCTTCACCGTGAACGGGGAGACGAACATCGTCCGGCCGATCTCCTCGTTGTCGGCGCCGTGCGCGATCGCCACGACGACATCCCGTTCCCGTGGGGTGAGGGCGTCGAAGCGGGCGAGCACGTCGGGGTCCACTGTCCGCGCAGGCTGCGCAGCCACCTGGCTGATCACGGCTGCTTGTGCGGCCGCGGAGAGCGCACCGCCACCGAGCACGACTTCTCGGATCCCGGCGACGAGCTCGGACGGTCCGACGGTCTTGCCCAAGAATCCGTTCGCGCCGGCGCGCAGCGCGGCGACGACGATGTCGTCGTGCTCGAACGTGGTCAGGATGATGATCCTGGTCTGCTCGGCCGTGAAGGTCGCGCGGATCCGACGCGTGGTCTCGACACCGTCGATGCCCGGCATCCGTATGTCGAGCAGGACGACGTCGACCGGTGTGGTGCGGAGTGCTTCCAGGGCCTCGAAGCCGTCACCGGCTTCGCCGACGACGGTGAGGTCGTCCTGGGAGTCGAGGATGGTCCGCAGTCCCACGCGGATCATCGCCTGGTCATCCACCAGCAGGATCGTCGTCATCAGCGTGGTCCTTCCGTGATCGGGATGGAGGCGCGCACGGTGAAATGCGCCTCGTCGTCCTCGACGTCAAGGAGGCCACCGGCAGCGGCGACGCGTTCGCGCATGCCGATCAATCCGAACCCGCTGCCGTGTCCATTGTCTGCTGTCGAGCGACGGTTCCGCGCGTCGATCGTGATGTGGCCTCCGTCGGTGCTGATGGAGAGGGCGACTTGGCCTGCGCCGTACCGATGGGCGTTCGTGAGCGCCTCTTGCGTGACGCGGTAGACGGTCATCCCGGTCACGGGCGCCACCTCACCTGCCGGCAAGGTGATGTCGCTGTGGATGTCCAGTCCGACCCCCTCGAACGATGCGATGAGCGCAGGCAACGACGCCAGGCCCGCGACTGTGTGGTCAGGGGTTCGATCACGGGAACGCAGGAGCTCGAGGATCTGCTGCGTTTCGCCGGTCACCGCGCGGAGGGCTTCGCGTGCTTCCGCGGCTGCCCGTGCGGCAGCATCCGGCTTGTGGTGCACGGTCACTTCGACTGCGCCGAGGTGCATGCTCGCCACCGCGATCTGGTGGCCGACCACGTCGTGGAGGTCGCGGGCGATCCGCAGGCGCTCCTCGTCGACTCGCCGACTGGCTTCCGCATCTCGTGTCGCGATCGCTTCCCGGGCGTGCGCCCGCAAGCTCGCCCAGTACTGCTGTTGGCTGCGGATACCAGCACCAGCGGCTCCGCCTGCGATGCACGCTGCGAACGCTGCCAACGCATCCGGGCTGACGTACCCACCCGTGTTCACTGACACGACGAGGTACACGGGGAACGCGCTCACGATGATGCCGCGGACGGGAGGAGCTCCTCGCAACGTGATCGCGAAGAGCACGAACACGACAATGGTCCATTCAGCAGTCGGATCCCACGCTTGCACGGCGGTCATCGCGGTACCCGCGACCGCGAGGAGCAGGCCGAGCCAGGGCCAGCGCCCAGCGATCAGGGCGCCCACGGCACCGAGTACGACCCCGACGAGCAGCAGCAGGGTGTCGCCGTGCAGCACGATGCGCACGCTGTCGATGACGGCAGCGATGATCGCGACGACGGTGGCACCCATCGGGAGGACGGTCGGCCACCGCAACCACCAGGGATTCCGTGGCAGCGCGATGTCGCCCGTGCTCGTCATCATCCGAGTGTGGCTGTTCCGCCAGGGTGACGTGTACTGCGAACGCAGTACATCGGCCGGTCCCGATCGACGACGCCCACGATCCGCAGCCGATCGATGATCGACGTATCGCTTCTGGAAAGGACTCGATCATGACCGTCACCACCCGCCCCCCACTTGCCTCAACCCGTTCCTCGCAGCGCCGAGCGATCATCCGTGTGCCACAGATCGCGGCATGGGGAACCCTCAAGGGGCTCTCCGAAGTCATCCGGTTCACGGGGTTCATGACGATCCTCGCCGCCATGGGCGTCGACGCCGGTGCCCGCAGCGTCATCAACCGATAGGACGAGGCCATGCAACGAGCCATCCGACCTGAGGACATCACGCTCCTCAACACGCAACCACTCGACCTCACCGCCTACCTCCGCGACCTCGAGTCCGAAGACGGTTCGAGGTCATCGTCCGAACAGGGCTGAACCGGCACCATCGCTTCGGGGCGGTGACTGACTCCGCCGTGCGTTCTGCGCGTGCGCTTCAGGGCGCACCGGTCAGCGTGCGCTGCAGAGCAGCGCCGTACCACCGAACGATGACGTCCGCTGGAGTGTCCAACAGGAACTGGTCCGGCCGCACCGCGAGGACGTCCATCAGGCCTTGCACCTGCGCCGTGAAGAGGTGGGCGCGCAGCTCGGCGTCCTCCCCATCCAGACGAGCAGCGAGCGGGATGACGAAGTCTTCGATCAACGCTCGGCGGAGCTTCTCGGCCACCTCTGGCCGGTCGGACGCGCGGATGAGCGCGGCGTACGGACCGAGACCGCCCTCTCGTCCACTCATGATCAGGCGCGTGATCGCGTGACCCACCTGGTCGACGGGCCCGTCGAACACTTCCCGCCACACGGGGGGCAACGACATGGTCTCCAGGAACAGGCCCTCCTTCGACCCGAAGTGGCGGATGACGATCGCCGGGTCGACACCGGCGGTCCGCGCGATGTCCCGCACACCGGTGGCGTGGTAGCCCTCCTCGGCGAACATCGCCGTCGCAGCGGCCCTGATGGCGTCCTTGACCTTCGCCGATCGGTCCGCCCTCGGGCGCGTTCCCTTGTCGTCCATCGTTCGATCATCCCATCTGTCCTGCAATCGTCCGGATTTTGTCAACGGTGTTGACAGACAGGCTGTCAACAGGGTTGACTGTTGTCAACATCGTTGATCCAGGAGAGTCATGTCCCAAGCAAGCCCCCCGCAGGACGACGCGGAACCGAAGGAGCGCAACGCTCTCCTCCGTGTCCTGCCCGCGTTCGTCATGCCGCTGTTCTTCGTCGTCTTCTTCCCGCTCGCGTTCGGAAGCGCCATCCACAACCCAGCCCCGAACGACCTGTCATTGACGATCGCCGGGCCGGCGCAGGTCGTCACCGACATCACGACGAAGCTCGACGACCAAGCGGCGTTCGCCGCGACTCAGACCGACGTCCTCACCGAAGCACGTGGGAGCGTCGAGCGTCGGGACACGACGGGAGCGATCAAGATCGAGCCGGTCACCACTGCTGCCGACAAGGCCTCCGCTGCGGAGAAGCAGCAGTTCGCGGTCACCACCTACGTCGCCAACGGCGGCGGCCGACCCGCCGCCTCAGCGGTACAGGCCGTCGGCGATCAGGTCGCAAAGCAATTGGGGACGACCGCGAAGACCGTCGACGTCGCCCCGCTGTCGAAGGAAGACAGCGTCGGCACGTCGCTGTTCTACCTCCTCGTCTACTCGTCGCTGGCGGGGTACCTCGTGATCATCGTGCTCATGCAGGTCGCTCCGAAGGCGAAGCTCGCCACCCGGTTCGCCGTCATCGGAGCGTCCGCCATCGCAGCCCCGATCCTCACGTTCGCCATGGCCTCGATCTTCGTCGGTGACTACGGCGCATCCTTCGGAACCATCGTCGGCGTCCTCGCGATCGACGCGCTCTACGTGTTCACCGTCGGCAACATCGCGATCCTCGCGCAACAGTTCCTCGGGAACGCGGCGACCATCGCGATCATGGGCCTGGTCGTCTTCCTCAACTTCCCGTCGGGGGGCGGCGCCATCCCACACGACATGTTGCCCACGTTCTGGCAGCACGTCCACGACACCTACTTCGGTGCCGGCGCCTACGAGTCGTTCCGGTCCCTGATCTACTTCGGCGGCAACGGCGTCGGACGCTGGCTGCCGCAGCTGGCCGCCTGGACCGTCGGACTGCTGCTGGTCAACCTCGTGGTCCACCTCACCAAGACCAACCGACACCAGCAGGCCGAACTCGCCGAGCTGCGCCCCGCACCGCTGGAGCACCGCCACCTGGTGGTCGAACCAACGGAACAGCCCGCACCGCAGCCCGCACTGACCGCCGAGGAGACTGCCCGATGAACGCCCACGCGGAACACCGCGCCCCCCAATCCACCGGCGACAGCGACCTCATGACCATGCCGGAGAACCACCTGGACCAGGTCGTCAGCACCGGTTCCGTCGATGAACGCCGGCAAGCCTCCACGAAGACCCGCATCATCGCCGTGGTGATGATGCCGCTGTTCTTCATCATCACCTTCAGCCTCTGCTACCTCAGCGCTCTCCACGCACCCGCTCCGCACGACTTCCCACTCACGGTGGCGGGGCCGGCCAGCGTCACGAAGCAGATCGCCGCGAAGGTCGACGACCGCGCCGAGGGTGCCTTCGAGATCACCCGCACCACGAGCACCGCCGCAGCGACGCAGGACGTGGCGGACCGCGACGCCGCCGGCGCGATCCTCATCGACAACGACGGCAACGTGACCACGGTCATCGCCTCCGGAGGTGGCCGGACCGCTGTCGGCGCCGTGCAGGACCTCGGCGCCCAGGTGGCCGACGAGCTCGGCGGATCGGTCACCGCGAAGGAGGTCGCTCCCACCACGAGTGGTGACCCGGGCGGTAGCGTGCTGTTCTTCCTCCTCGTCGCCTGCACCGTCGGCGGCTTCATGACCATCACCGTCGTCGCACAGGCCATGCCCCGAGCGACGACCCGGGCCGCCGCGGGTGTCGCCGCCATCGCGGCGGTCCTCGTCCCTGTCATCGCCTTCGGGATGCTCAGCATTTTCGTCGGTGACTACGACCGCACCTTCGGTGAGATCGCCGCAGTGCTGGGGGTGGGCATGCTCTACACGTTCACGGTCGGGTTGCTCTCCATCGTGCTGAACACGTTCCTCCGCAACGCGGCGATCTTCGGGCAGATCCTGTTCCTCGTCGCACTGAACTTCCCCTCGAGCGGTGGGAGTTCCCCCGTGTCGATGCTGCCGACGTTCTGGCAGGGCGTGCACAACAGCTGGTTCGGCGCAGGTGGCTACGAAGCGATGCGCAGCATCATCTACTTCGACGGCGCGAACGCCGGTCGTTGGATCCTGCAGCTCGGCATCTGGGCGGTCGCCGCAGTCGTCCTGACCGTGCTGGCCGGTCGAGTGGCCCGGAAGCGCCGCTCGAGCACCCCCGACGGCGTCGAGAGCGGGACCGTGACCGCGGCCGCCGGTGTCGGATTCTGACCACCACTCGGCGTGCACACGCACGCCGTCCATGAGGGCGCTCTCGAGCGCCTCCCGAGAAAGGACACAACCATGTCGAACGACAACGTCATCCTCACCGGCTCCTCCACCGTCGGCACGTGGCTGGACCACCCCGTCGGCGGTGAACTCATCCGCGGCCTCCTCGCCCAGGGCGGCACCGACCCCGAAACGCTCACCCCCGCGCGCGGCCTGCCGCTGCAGCAGCTCGTCGCGCTCTCGAACGGCCAGCTTCCCCAGGCCGCCATCGACGGCCTCGTCCTCGCCGCGAACGGCGGGGAAATGCCCACCGACGGGGCATCGGACGACAACGGCGAGACCATCGTGCCGGGCCGCTTCGCTGGCCAGACCGTCGTCGTGACCGGCGCCGGCGGCGGCATCGGCCGCGCCACCGCGTCCCGCATCGCCCGCGAAGGTGGCCGTGTCATCGCGGTCGACATCGCCGAAGCTGGTCTGGGAGCACTGGTCGACGAACTTCCCGACGCCGACGTCGTGACGGTCGTCGGCGACATCACGAGCGAGGACGACGTCCAGCGCGTCGTCCAGGCCGCGGGCGACCGCATCGACGGGCTCGCCAACGTCGCGGGCATCACCGACACCATGTCCCCGCTCCACGAGACCTCGGACGCGGTGTGGGAGCGTGTCATGGGCGTGAACGTCACCGGGACGTTCCGTCTCACCCGTGCGGTCCTGCCGGCGATGCTCGCCGCAGGGCGCGGCTCGGTGGTCAACATCGCCTCGGAGGCGGCACTGCGCGGCAACGCGGCCGGCATGGCCTACACGACGTCGAAGCACGCCGTCGTCGGACTGACGAAGAGCAGCGCGTTCATGTACGGCCCGAGCGGGATCCGGGTGAACGCGATCGCGCCGGGCGGTGTCGCCACCGGCATCCCGACCCGGTTCGACTCCGAGATGGGCGCAGCCCGCCTGCAGCCCTTTCTGCAGACGATTCCGGCGGTCGCCACGGCACAGCAGCTCGCTGCATCGATCACCTTCCTCCTCAGCGACGACGGCACGAACCTCAACGGGGTCGTCCTGCCGTCCGACGGCGGCTGGTCCATCCAGTAACAGAGCCGACGAGACGACGGACGGGAGGCGCGATGCGGACACGTGTCGCGCCTCCCGTCCGCCATGTGGTGCCGCCCATCCGCCACACGCTCACCCAGCTGATCCGGCTCCCGGCCCGCGTGTGGCTGCTGCTCCTGGCGGTCTCAGCCGTCATCGCGGTGATCGTGCGCCCAACGGCACAGTGGTCGATCATGCTCGCGACCGACCGCGCCGGCGGGGTCACCGCGACCCCGGCCGGCTTCGTCACCCTGATCGGTGACCCTGTCGCTCTCGCCAGCATGGCGACCGCCGCGGGTCTCACGCTGGCCGCCACCCTCGGCTGGGCCGTCCTCGTCCTGGCGGTCGCCGATCACCGACGGGCCGACCGGCGACCGTCAGTGCGTACGGTGTTGCGGGGGGTCCGGTCCGCTGCCCCTCGGCTCCTGCGGCCTGGCATCCTCGTGACCGGACTGCAGCTCGCCGTGCTGCAACCGCTCGCGGGGACTACCGTGTTCGCGCCGGTCACCGGCGGACTGGCAGTTCCCCCGTTCATCGGCCGTGAGTTCCTCAAGGCGCCGCTCAGTGCAGCGCTCTGGTGCAGCCTCGCCGCCCTGGTCGTGTTCGTCAGCTTCCGAGTCGTGCTCGCTCCGGCGTTCACGGTCGTCGCCGGGGAGGGGCCGATCCGGGGCCTGCTCTCGAGCCTCCGCGTGACCCGCTCCGCAGGTCTGCCCGTCGCGGGACAGATCGCGGTGCTGCTCGTCGGCTCCGCGATCGCACGCGTCCTGGTCGTCTGGTCCTCGACTCCGCTCGTCGAACTCATCCCCTCCGAGCAGCTCCGGGCGGTCGTCGACGTCCTGCCCGTCCTGGTCCTCTCCGCGCTCACGGTGGTGACCGCGCAGGCGGTCGCGTTCTCCGTCGTGGCGACCGTGCAGAGCGCCAGGGGGATCGCGAGCCCGATCGGCGGACGGGTCGACGCCCCGGGTCCGACATCCCGTCGGATCGTCGCCGTGGTGATGGTCGTCGTCGTCGTTGGGTGCACTGCGCTCCTCGTGCCGTCGCGTGCCGTGTCACAGCCCGTCGGCGTGCACCGGTCGACTGATCCCCTGGTCATCGCCCACCGTGGGTACGACCGGGGCGGGCCCGAGAACACCATCGCCGGCCTCGAAGCAGCGGCAGCCCTGCACCCGGACCGCGTCGAGGTGGACGTCCAGCAGACCGGGGACGGTACCTTCGTCACGAGCCACGACACCAACCTCCTCGTGCTGGCCGGCCGCGACGAGGACATCGACACGATGACGACCGCCGCGGTCACGAGCACGACGGTACGGATGCACGGCAACGCTGGCACCATCCCGACGATGTCCGCGTACGTCAGCCGCGCACGGGAACTCGGCGTGCCACTGCTCATCGAGCTCAAGGCGACGCCGGCCACCGACGACCGATCGGTCGCCGAACTGTTCGCGCAACTCGACAGTGTCGGCCCGCCGGAAGACACGTGGTTCCACTCGCTGGACCAGACCGTCGTTCGTCAGATGCTCGCGCAACGGCCCGAGCAGCGCATCGGGTTGACCGTGGGACCGCACTTCGGCCCGCTGCCGGACCTCCCGGTCGGCTTCTACACCGTGGAGCAGGCATCGGTGACCTCCGCCGTGATCCGCAGTGCACACCTCCGTGGACGAGAGGTCTACGCGTGGACCGCAAACAGCGACGTCAGGATGCGGGTCATGCTGCGCGCCGGCCTGGACGGCGTCGTGACCGACCGTCCCGTCGCGGCGAGGGTGTTGGTCGCACGCGTTGCGCAGGAGCGTCCCGGAGCACCTGGAGCGCTCCGGGACGAACTCAGCAGCTGCTGCCGCGTCCCGTGACGGTGCTCGTAGCGACGTCATCCGCCGTTCGACTGCGGTGTGCCCTTCCCGTACGCACGGAACCCGTAGACGAACGACCCACCGGGACCGCTGACGGTCATGTAGGCCTGCGTCGTACCGGGCCTGATCGCCAGGTTCGTCGCCGACGTCACCTTCCCGCGATCTGACCGGGGCACACTGACCCGCGCGATGGACGCCCCGTCGCGGCTGAAGACGTCGATCACGGGTTTGCCTTCGTACCCCTGGTAGACGTTCCCAGCAGCATCGATCGCGATGGAGTCAACGCGGCTCGCCCCGGCGTCGGGGCGGATCGCCGGATGGACCGCCGTCGCTTCCTCCCGCTCCGAGTCCAAAGCCACGTAGTCGATCTGGTTACGGTTGTACTCGCTCACCCACAGCCCACGGTGGTCCTCGTCGAAGGCGATCCCGTTCGCCGACGCGAGAGCATCGACCACCACCGTGGCGCGGTGGGTCGCCGCGTCGATCCGGACGACCCGACCGACGGGATCCTCCGTCGACGCAGCGTTCCCTGCCGCGTCGCTGACGAACATGTTCCCGTCCGGGTCGAAGGTCAGGTCGTCCGGCTGCATCCGCCGGCCGTCGACGGGGCCCTCGAACTCGACGCGGAGGCCACCTCCCCGGCCGTCCAGGCTGACGACCTTCCCCGTCGCGAAGTCGGTGACGGTCAAGCGGCCGTCGCGCGGGTTGAACTGCGCAGAAGTCGGCGCGGTCAGACCGGCACCGTCGCCGAACGCCGTTACCTTCCGGCGGTCGAGGTCGATCCTGACGACCTTCGGCCGTGTGGTCCCGGCGGTGACGTCGACGGCGATGAGTCGCCCGTCAGCAGCGAACGACGGCCCTTCCAGCAGCGGTCCGTACCCGGAGCCGGGCTCTGGTGCCGGCGCGACCTGGACGACGCGGCGTGCTGTCTGGTCGTCCGTGCGCGCTGCGGCCGGGACCGCATCGTCCGCGGGCGCGGCGCAGCCCGACAGCACGACTGCTGCGGCCGCCGACAACGTCAACACCGCGCCGATCCGCACTCCGCCGGATCGCGCGGCTCGTCTCCGCCGCGTACTCGTGCTCGTGCTCGTGTGCAGCTTGCGCATCAGGAGGCGCTGACGGCGAGTTCGGGCACCAGGACCTCGTCGATCGAGGTCTCCCGCCACTGCCGGAGCAGCTGGTGGAACCGGACCGGGCCGGGGCTGTACCCGCCGCCGCCGCGCTTCCGGGAGCCCTCACCGTTGTAGTACCCGGGCGTGCACTCCGCCAGGAACGCAGCGTTGTCCACCTCCACCTCGCGGATCGTCGCCAACCATCGATCTTCGGCTTCCACCGAGGGCTCCACCTGTCGGGCGCCCTGGTCGCGCGCACGTTCCAGCAGTGCAGTGATGTGCGTGGCCTGCTCCTGCAGGATGTGGACGAAGTTCACGGAGTTCGCGTTCTGCAGCGCCCCGAGGTGGAACAGGTTCGGGAACCCGTGTGACACGAACCCGTGCAACGTCCGCGGGCCTCGCGTCCATGCTTCGAGCAGCTGCGTGCCGTCCCGCCCGTGCACGGGCAGCGTTCCGGAGACCACGCCCGAGACGCCGGTCTCGAACCCGGTGGCGAAGATGACGGCGTCGACTTCGTACTCGGTGTCGCCGACCACCACAGCGGTCTCGGTCATGGACGTGATCCCACCGGTGTCGGCCGTGTCGACCAGGGTCACGTTCGGACGGTTGAAGGCCTGGAGGTACTGGTCGCTGAACGTCGGCCGCTTGCACATGTACCGGTACCAGGGCTTGAGCACCTCCGCGGTCGCAGGGTCGGTGACGACGGCGTCGACGCGCGCACGGATCTGGTCCATCTTGCGGGCGTCCGCGATCTCGACCATCAGGTCGCGTTCCTCGGGGTCGAGCGTGTCCTCCGTCTGCCCGGTGAGCATCGTGCGCTGCAGCGCTGCGGTGGAGGTCCAACCGTCCTGCACGAGGTCGACGTCCGTCTCTTCACCGGACACGACCGCGAGGAAGTTCTCCATGCGTTCCTGCTGCCATCCGCTCGGGAGGCCCGTGGCCCAGTCGGCTGGGAGGTCCCGGTTGTCGCGGACGTCGACGCTGGACGGGGTTCGCTGGAACACCGTGAGGTGTTCGGCGTCCTCCGCGACCCGTGGGATCACCTGGATGCCGGTCGCTCCGGTCCCGACGACGGCGACGCGCTTGTCGGCGAGTCCGGTCATGCCACCGGTCTGATCACCTCCGGTGTAGCCGTAGTCCCACCGACTGGTGTGGAACGTGTGGCCCTTGAACGTCTCGATCCCCGGGATCGCCGGGAGCTTCGGCTGAGACAAAGACCCCGAGGACACGATCACGTACCGCGCCCGCATCGCGTCACCGCGGTCCGTCTGGACGTGCCACTCGGCTGCGTCGTCGTCCCATCGGAGCTCCGTGATGCGCGTGTGGAACAGCACGTCGTCGTACAGGGCGAAGTGCCGGCCGATCGCCACCGCGTGCTGCCGGATCTCCTCGCCCGGTGCATACCGGCGGGTGGGGACGGTCCCGACTTCCTCGAGCAGCGGCATGTAGACGGAGGCCTCGATGTCGCAGTGGATGCCCGGATACCGGTTCCAGTACCAGGTACCACCGAAGTCGCCGCCCTCCTCGGTCATGCGGATGTCGGTGAAGCCCGCCTGACGCAGCCGTGCCCCGGTGAGGAGGCCGCCGAACCCCCCACCGACGACGAGTACCTCGACTCGGTCGGTCTTCGCCGGTCGGTCGGTGCGTGGCGTGTATGGATCGGTCGCCCAGTACCCGAACGCGCCGCGCGTGCCCTGGTACTGCCGCAATCCATCCGGGCGGATGCGTCGATCCCGTTCGGCCCGGTACCGGGTGCGCAGTTCCTCCAGGTCGCTGGCAGCCATGGAGCTGGCCAGTGCTGTGTTCGTCATCGTGCTCCTCACGGTGGTGGTGCGCACCATGCGTTTCGTCGACACGTGGTGCGGCAACAGCTGTTGCCCACCATCGATTCAACCCGCTCAGCCGCGATGAATCAAACGCTTGATTGAACTCAGGGGAACCTCTGATGCCCGCTGCGATCGGGGTCCCCCGAACGGTGGACCATCGAGTCAGCGTGCAGTGCTCTCCGCGTCCGAGCCGTGGTGGCCCGCGCCGACCGGCGCGAGCCACAGGGAGGAGACGACGTCGACGAGGCTGTCCGCAACAGCGGCCCAGTTCTCCCAGATGCAGGTGCCACCTCGCTCGAGCGCACGTTCGTGTTCCGCGATGACCTGCGTGAGGAGGATGCGCCCCATCGTCATCCGTTCGGCACACACACGTGCGGAGAGGTCCGGCACGCACTTCTGGATCCCTCGTGTGATGTGCATGAGTCCAGGGGTGTCCCGCGCTTCGTCCATGGCGATCTCAGCCCACGCGGGATCGGTGGCGACCTGTGCGCTGAAGCGGCCGTACCAGGTCGGCGAGCCGAGGGACTCGAGGTGGGTCGTCGTCGGGCGCACGAAACACGCGATCCACGCACGGATGTCCGCTGACTCACCGACCCGTTCGAGTTCGGCGAGTCGCAGCGCGTTGATGGCGTGTTGGTGGCGCGCGAGGATCGCGCGGATCAGTTCCGCCTTGCCGCCGAAGTGGTAGCCGACGGCAGCGGTGTTCCCTTGCCCGGCCGCCTCCCCGACCTGCCGGCTGGACACATGTGCGATGCCGTACTCACCGAAGAGCTGCTCGGCGGACGTGAGGATCGCCTCGCGGGTCGCAGCGACGCGTGACGCACGGGTGCCTTGCTGGGCATCGGTCATGGGAGCTCCTCGAGATTCACGCAGGCGATCGCTTGTAGGCGGCGTCCGTACCCGTTGAGGCCTGCTCGGGCACCGAGGTCGACCGGCGAGCGGTGGAAGTCCGTTGCTGTTCTTCGTCCACGAAGTCGGCCAACCCGTAGAACGGTATAGCCAATCGCCTACTGAGACGGATCGTCGTCCGGCGCGCAGTCGACACTCGCGAAGTCCTCGTAGCTGAGCTCGGACACTTGAGGGTAGGTATGCGTTCTGGTCGAAGGGCGCTCGGGCTGTACTTCGTCGTGCTCGTGCCGAAGCCGAAGACCGTCAAGAACCGGGTGCACCTCGACCTGTGCGGCGAGGACGCCGCCGAGGTGCGCTCGGTGCTCTCCGACCCTCCGTGCTGGACGACGGCGGATTCCGCGCAACGAGGTCTGCGCGCTCCTCAAGGCCGTGCCAGGGAATGGGTGGCGCAAGCGTGCGCGGCGTCGGCAAGCTCGACGTTGTGCGCGTTTCAGGGGCCGGAGTCTCAACTACTTCGACAGAAGTCTCATCTGGGTTGAGAAACGACATGCGGCGAGCGTACGTCCGACGGAGCGAGTGACGGGAATCGAACCCGCGCTACCAGCTTGGGAAGCTGGAGTTCTACCATTGAACTACACTCGCGCGCCCCGCAGAACGGGACTCCGCAAGCCTAGCGGATTCTCGCCTGGAAGCCAGCCGACCGCGCACCGTACGCCGTCTCGCGGGCGCGTGTCGCGCCTCCCGAGTCTCCGCTGTGAGGCTGCGTGCCTGACGGACAGGTGTCGCCCCCGTGTGTACCGTCCAGGGAGTTCCAGCCCCGAACCGAGGAGGACCCGGATGGTCAGGCATCCCCTCATCGACGACGTGGTCGGCTCGGCGATCGTGGTCGAGTCCGCCTCGCCCGTCGTGTGGCTGACCGATGCGCTCGCCTCGCTGCTCCGCCGGTCGGCGGACGCCGGACGGACGGTCGTGCTCCGCACCGGCCGGGCCGCGGCGATCACCCCGGCACTCCGGCACGCGCTCGGCGCGTACGGTGCCGCGTGGGCGGTGTCCGACTTCGACGGCACACTGCGTGACGGCCGGACCGGCGTGGCCGCATCGGACATCGAGGACATCGTGCACCGCGGCCCCGAACTCGTGGGCACCCCGTCGCCCGAGCACCCGGTCTCGGCCGACTCGGTGCGACAGATCAGCATCGACCTGACCCTCCGCCACCACCCGGGCCGTGCGGTCGACATGGGCTCCGCGATCGAGGCGCTGTGCCACACCGTCGGCACCTGCCCGACCCGGTGGGGCACCGCCGAACCGCTCACCGTGCCGTGGGACCGCTGGGTCGTGACGCAGTACGCGAAGCACGAGGCCCCCGGCATCTCGACCTCGTACGCCGTCGGCGAGGGGTTCTCCGCGACGATGACAGCGCACCTGGTCGGTGGGGTCGTCGTCGAGACGATGTCCGCCGTGCTCACCGTGCCCGAGGAGAACACCGACCCAGGGCTGGCGAACCGGATGTTCGACGCCGTGCAGCGGGTCGCCGACCAGGTCGTCCCCGTGTTCGGCGTGGTCATGCAGCGCCGCGGCGACGCCGACCACCTGGTGCGGGCCGTCTCGCACGGCGAACCGTCGCCGCTCGCCGTCGTCGTGGGCCCAGAGGCCGCCGGCTTCCTGGATCGTGACGGAGTCTGGCCGCCGCCGCGCACCACGACCGCGACGTTCGCAGCCGGTTCCGGCTCGTCGACCCGAGCGGATGCTGACGTCGACGCCGACGGCGGGATGATCGTCCGTTTCGAGGACGGCTGGGAAGCGCTCGAGTCGTTCCTCGACCGCATCGACGAGGACCGCTTCCTGCAGTTGGTCGGCGGTGCACCGCTCGACCCAGCGCACGACGAGGGCACGCTCGACGGCCACGTCCGCGACGACCGGATGGTGGGCGGTCAGGGTGCCGCGTGACGTCACCATCCTCTGCCGGCAGCCGGTGGAGACGCGCGAGGTGGCGGAGGCGCTCCTGCTGCACGACGAGACCTGGGGCGTCCGGGCGCTCGACGACGGCCCGATGATGCAGGTGTGCCGTGACGCCACCCACCCGGTGATCACCGTGCTGGGTGTGCGCCGGGTGGACTCCTTCGACGAGGTCGAGCGGATCCTGCCCGACGCCCCGACCCTCGCGACGCCGTTGTGGTGGGTCGACACCGTCACGCCCGCGGGCCCCGACGGGGAATCGGGGATCTCGGCCGCGCTCGAGGCCGCGATGGACCTCGACGCGGTCTGCATCGTCCACGGGGACTGATCGCGGTCGGCCTGCCGCGCTGCCTGCGCTGGTCGGCCCGGCGGTTCAGTCCCGCTTGCTCATCGCCGCCAGGCGCTCGTTGTAGGCCTTGAGGTCGGCGTCACCGTCGCGGTCGGCCTTGCGGTCGAGGCGCTTGGCGTCGCGCTTGTCCGAGCGCATCCAGTTCCGGACGACGAGCAGGGCCACGAACACCATCGGCAGCTCCGACGCGCCCCAGGCGATGCCGCCGCCGGTGTGCTGGTCGTCGAGCAGTGCGGCGTCGTTCGTCTGGCCCAGCGCGTGGAACCAGTCGAGCGCGAACACCGACTGCGACGTCATGACCGCGACGCCGAAGAACGCGTGGAACGCCAGGGTGGCGAGCAGCGTGATGATGAGCATCGGGTACGGCGGGCGCTGCGGGCCGGGGTCGACACCGACGAAGACCCAGAAGAACAGGTAGCCGCTCAGGACGAAGTGGATGATCATCGCGACGTGCCACTCGTGCGACTGCATCGCGGCCTGGTACGCCGGCGTGAAGTAGAACACCACGAGGGACCCGGCGAAGATGATGCCCGCGACGGCGGGCTTGCCGAGGAACTGCATCCAGCGGGAGTGCACGAAGAGCATGAGCCACTCGCGGGCGCCGCGTGAGCCGTCGTTCCGGACGGGCAGGGTGCGGAGCGCGAGCAGCACCGGGCCGCCGAGCACGAGCGGCAGCGGGACGAACATCATCAGCAGCATGTGCTGGAGCATGTGCGACGAGAAGTGGATCATGCCGTACACGGCAGGGCCGGCCGACGTGGTCCAGATGAACAGGGCGCACCCGATCAGCCAGGCGATGGTGCGACCGACGGGCCAGGCGTCGCCGCGCTTCCGGAGCTTGCGCACCGCCAGGAGGTACCAGATCGCCCCGACGACGGCCAGGCCGAGCCACACCCAGTCGATGTGCCACTGGGTCAGGTAGGTCTGCGTGGTCTGTGCCGGCGGGAACGGGAACCCGATCAGGCCGGAGCGGGTGTCCTCGCCCGTCGCGGGGGTCTGCGGGATCGGCGGCTGCGAGCGGGACACGGCGACCGAGACGCCGATGGCCACGGCCATGAACACGATCTCGGCCAGCGCGAACCGGGTGAACACGCGGCGGTCGAGCGGTGCGCGGAGGAGCCCGGGCACGAGCTTCCGGCGCTGCACGATGCCCGCGACGCCGAGCAGCACGAGGATGAGCGCCTTGACGGTGATGAGCCAGCCGTACGTCGTCGTGACCAGGTCGAGCGGGCCGGTCAGACGCAGCGACGCGTTGACGATGCCGGAGAACGCCACGGCCCCGAACGACCAGCCGGCGAGCGTCGAGTACCGGGCGATGACGCGTCCGGTCGCGCCCTTGGTGCGGGTGCGGAGCAGGACCACGGCAACCAGGCCGCCGGCCCACACGCACACCCCGACCAGGTGGATCGCGAGCGAGTTCACCGCGTTCGCGTGCTCCAGCGATCCGGCGGCGTGACCGGACAGGGCCAGGGGGAGCAGGGCGAACAGGCCGATCACGGTGGCGAACGCCAGGGTCGTCACCCGGGTGGCGAACGCAGCGACCACCGTGGCGACCAGGATCGCGGCAGCCGACACCACGAGCGCCTGGCCGATCTCGACCTGGAACGCGAAGAGCATGAAGTTGCGGGCGAACACCGGGCTGGTGAGCGGGACACCGAGGGTGTTCGCGCCGGTCAGGACGATGCTCACCGCGGCTGCCAGGAACCAGACGGCGCCGGTCGCCGCGGCCCACCGGGTGGCCCGGTGCTGCACGCTGGACAGAGCGCCGTGGTCCTTCTTCTGCGCGGGCAGCGCGAACGCCGCGACGATGAGGAGCCCGACGGTCAGCGCAGCCATCGTGTCGTGCACGACGCGGGCGATCGGCAGGCCGTACTCGACGACGTCGCCGGCGGACACGAGCTGCTGACCCGCGCTGAACGCGCCGGTGATCGTCAGCCCGAGGATCGAGCACGCGACGGCCAACGGGATCGCGATGACGAGGACCGTCGCGACGGTGGACGAGCGCCCGGTGACGGGGGCGGCGTCCGGCGCTGACCCGGTGGGCTGTGTTTCGGGTGACGTGACGGTCATGACCGTCCAATGGTAGGCGTGCCGGCTGGAAGGCGGCCCCTCGGATGCGCGCTCAGACCCGCCGTTCCCAGATGCCCTCGCAGCCGACGCCGACGAACCCGACGGCCTCGTTCACGTCGAGCATGTGGCGGTTCTCCTCCGCGTTGAACGTGATGATCGAGGGACGCCCCGGGAACCGCCGCTCGAGCTCCTGGATCCCGACGACCTTGAGCAGCCAGCCGAGCCGGTGGCCGCGGTGCTCGCGGAGCACCAGGGTGTCCCACTGCTGTGCCGGGCGTGCGGGATCGTTCGGCACGGACAACTGTGTGAAACCGGCCAGGGTGGTCGTCGGCAGGTGCTCGACGGCCACGGTGAGCAGGGTGCGCGGTGCCCGGGCGAGCTCGTCCTCGTGCTCCCGGAGGCGTTCGGCGGTCCAGACGTCCTCGGGCTCCTCCATGTCCCCGGCGGGCGCGTCGGTGCTCATCCGGGTCTCGAGCAGGGCGATGCCGTCGAGCCACTGCTCCGGCGTGCGACCGGTCCAGGCGTGCACGCGGTACTCCGGACCGGCGGCAGCACACGCCCGCTCGTGCAGTCCGCGCACCACGGATGCGTCGGCGGGCAGCGGGAGCCGGCTGATCCGGTTCACCTGCCCGAAGTGCCAGCCGCGGGCGGTCAGGAACCGCACCCCGGCCTCGTCCTCCGGGACGGCGCCGAACCCCGTCGGGGCGTGCACGAACCCCGGCCCGGACGCGGGACCGACCTGCCGCGAGACGGCGTACGTCTTCCACTGCGTGCGCCCGTCGGCGCGGGCCATCGACTCCAGGTGGTCGGCGAGCAGCGTTCCGACACCGCGGCGCTGGTGCCCGGGGGTGACACCGACGGTCAGCCAGCAGTTGGTGGTGCCGGGCTCCTGCTTCGTGTCGTAGGAGCCTGCACCGACCGCGGTGCCGCGATCGTCACGGGCGACGACGAGCCGGCTCGGGGCGCCCGGCTCGCGGCACAGCGGCAGGTACTCCTCCGGTGTCCACGCCAACTCGTGCAGCCCGTGCACGGCGGCTTCGGCCCCGTCGGACACCGCGAGCCACTCGGCGAAGGTCGCGACGGTCGCCGGGTCGTCGTCCATGGTGGCGGGCACCGTGATCTCGTCGACGGTGTACGTGGTCATCACTGCTCCGAACGCCGCCCGCCCGGGTGGTGGGCAGCCTGGCAGCATACCGGCGCGACGCCCGCTGCCGCTAGGCTTCGTCCGTGCTGCTCTCCGACCGCGACATCACCGCCCAGCTCGCCGAAGGCCGGATCGGCCTCGACCCGTACGACGCCTCGCTCGTGCAGCCGTCGAGCATCGACGTCCGGCTCGACAAGTTCTTCCGGCTGTTCGACAACCACAAGTACCCGCACATCGACCCCGCGGTGGACCAGCCGGACCTGACCCGCCTGGTCGAGACCGACCCGGACGAGGCGTTCGTGCTGCACCCGGGCGAGTTCGTGCTCGGTTCCACGTTCGAGGTCGTGACGCTGCCCGACGACATCGCAGCGCGACTCGAGGGCAAGAGCTCGCTCGGTCGCCTCGGCCTCCTGACCCACTCGACCGCGGGCTTCATCGACCCCGGGTTCTCGGGGCACGTGACGCTCGAGCTGTCGAACGTGGCGACGCTGCCGATCAAACTGTGGCCGGGGATGAAGATCGGACAGCTGTGCTTCTTCCAGCTGTCGAGCCCGGCCGAGAAGCCCTACGGTTCCGCCGAGTACCAGTCCCGCTACCAGGGTCAGCGCGGCCCGACGGCGTCCCGCTCGGCGCAGAACTTCCACCGGGCGGACGTCTCCGACCCCCGCTGAACCGCGCCGGTCCGGCGACGGACGAAATGTTGGATGCTGTGTATCGTTGCAGCATGTCCGCTGTTCCCCCACGGTCCGCCCCGCCACTGTCGGCCGCGGTGCTCATCCGCGACGCCCGAGAACGCGCCGAACTGACCCAGGTCCAGCTCGCCCGGCGCGCCGGCGTCACGCAGAGCGTCATCAGCACGTACGAGAACGGTCGGCGTGAACCGTCGCTCGCCGCCCTGCAGCGGATGCTCCGGGCGGCGGGCTTCACGACGACGATCGACCTGCAGCCGGTCGAGGAACCCCAGCCGCTCCTCGAACGGGTGGTCGCCGCCCGGCAGGAGCTCGTCGACATCGTGCAGCGGTTCGGCGGGCGGAACCCCCGGATCTTCGGCAGCGTCGCCCGAGGTGACGACGGCCCGGACAGCGACGTCGACCTGATGGTCGACGTCGACGCAGGGCTCGGGATCTTCGCGCTCATGCGGATCCAGGACGCCGCCGAGCGGTTGCTCGGCGTCCGGGTCGACGTGGTCGACGCCGCGGGCATGCGCCCCGGGGTCGTCCGGACCGCGGTGCCGCTGTGAGTGCCGAGCAGGGCGTCCGCCGTGCCGTCGGCGACCGGCTCGACGACGTCCTCCGGGCGTGCGAGGCGATCCAGCGCTACGTCGACGACGAGCGGGTACCCGAGGACCTGGTGCACGACGCGGTCCGGATGCGCCTGGTCGAGATCGGTGAGGCCGTCCGGGTGCTCCCGGCCGGGGTCACCGCGAGCGAGCCCGGCATCCCGTGGTCGCGCGTGGCCGATCTGGGGGAGCGACTGACCCGGCGGTACTTCGACACGACGCGGGCGCTGGTGTTCGGCACCGCCCGCACCGACGTCCCACACCTCGCCGACGCCGCGCGCCGGTTGCGCGCTGCCCACCCCTGACCGGCGGGGGCTCGGACCGGCCGCGACCACGTGCCCTGGGCGGACCACCCGGCGGACTGGAGGCGCGGATCACGACGTGCACCGAGCCTCCCGTCCGCCGTGTGGCCGGCCCCCGGACGACGCAGGACGGCCCCGTCTCGCCGAGGCGAGACGGGGCCGTCCGTGGTGCTGGGGAGATCAGCCCTTCTTGGCGAGCTCCTCGAGGGTGTCGTTGCCCTTGTAGGCCTCGACAGCGTTGTCCTTGGTGACCAGGACCGGCGTGAGCTCGATCGCGGGGACCGTCTTCTTGCCGTTGTAGTTGTTCGTCTTGTCCATCTTCGTGTCGGGCTTGTCGCCCTTCGACAGCGTGGAGACGAGGTCGACGGCCGCCTGGGCCTCCTTCGACGTGTCCTTGAAGATCGTCGAGTACTGCGTGCCCTGCATGATGAGCGGGATGGACGCGGTCTCCGAGTCCTGACCCGTCACGACGGGGTTGTCCTTGCCGGCGGCCTTGGTCGCGGTGAGGATCGCACGGGCGAGGGTGTCGTTCGGCGACAGGACGCCGTCGAGCTCGGTGTCACCCGTGTAGTACTGCGAGAGCAGGTCGGTCATGCGCGACTGGGCCTTCTGCGCGAGCCAGCCCTGCGTGACGACCTTCTGGAACGTGGTCTGACCGGAGACGACCTTGATCGTGCCGTCGTCGATCTTCGGCTGCAGGACGTCCATCGCACCGTTGAAGAACACGGTCGCGTTGGCGTCGTCCGGCGAACCGGCGAAGAGCTCGACGTTGTACGGCTTGTCGCCCTTCTTCTCCTCGAGGCCCTTGAGCAGCGCCTCGGCCTGGAGCTGGCCGACCTTGAAGTTGTTGAACGCCACGTAGTAGTCGACGTTCTTCGTGTTCAGGATGTTGCGGTCCCAGGCGATGACGACGGCGCCACGGTCCTTTGCGGACTTGACCTGCGCGGTCAGCTGCGAACCGTCGGCGGCACCGATGATGACGGCCTTGGCGCCCTTGGTGATCATGCCCGAGATCTGCGACTGCTGGTCGGGGACCGGGTTGCCGGCGTTGGCGTACTGGATGTCGGCCTTGAAGCCGGCGTCCTCGATCGACTTCTTGAACGCGGCGCCCGCGAGGACCCAGTTCTGCGAGGTCTTGGCCGGCAGGGCGACGCCGATGAGGTCGCCCTTCTTGATGCTGCTGGTGCTGCCGGCGTCGTCGGACGAGCCGCGTGCCGAGCAGCCGCTGAGGGCGAGGCCCGCGATGAGCGCCAGGCTGAGGCCGGCGACGATCTTCTTGCGCATGTGATTGCTTTCTCTTCGTTGAGGAGGTGTGGGGCCGGAGCCCCGCTGTGGGGAGGGGTGGACTAGGGGAGGGTGATCTTGTCCGGCTGGTCCTCGATGGACCGCGGCTGCTGGGCGGCCACCGTGTTCTGCTCGGTGTCCTTCCGCTGGAACTGCCGCATCATGCCGCCGATCAGCGACGGGCGTCCCTGCGACTTCGAGTAGACGTCGAAGGCGACGGCGACGAGCAGGACCAGGCCGCGGATGATCTGCACCTGGTTGGACTCGAGGCCCATGAGCTGCAGACCGTTCGACAGCAGCGCCATCACGAGACCACCGATGATCGAGCCGGAGATCGTGCCGACACCACCGGCGACCGCCGCGCCACCGACGAACACGGCGGCGATCGCGTCGAGCTCCCAGCCGGTGCCGTCCGCGGGCCCCGAGGCGCCGGAGTAGGCGACGAACACCATGCCGGCGATCGCGGCGAGGACCGACATGTTCATCATGACGAAGAAGTTGACCCGCCGCGCCGAGACGCCGGACAGGACGGCTGCGTTGGCGTTGCCACCGACGGCGTAGACCTGGCGACCGAAGATCGTGTTCTTCGTGACGAAGCCGTAGACGATGGTCAGGATGCCGAGGATGATCGCGACGATCGGGACCGAGGTGCCGACCGGGCCGGCGCCGAACAGGTACGTGGCGACGAGCGTGACGGCGACCAGGATGCCGGTGCGGACGATCGAGACCCACAGCGGCGGGACCTCGGCCTGCATCTTCCGACGGCGGGCACGGCCACGGGCCTCGATGATGATGAGCGCGAGGATCGTGACGAGGCCGATGAGCAGCGTGCCGTTGCTGAAGCCGAAGTCGGGGCCGAAGTCACCGAGGAAGCCTGCGCCGATCGGGGTGAAGGCGTCCGGGACGGGGACCGACGTCGAGTTGCCGATGATCTGGTTCACACCACGGAAGATGAGCTGACCGGCCAGCGTCACGATGAAGGCCGGGACCTTCACGAACGCGACCCAGAAGCCCTGCCACGCACCGATCAGGGCACCGCACGCGAGACCCAGGATGATGGCGGCCCACACCGGGAAGTCCCACACGGCCATGGACTGCGCCACGACGATGCCGACGACCGCTGCGACCGAACCCACCGACAGGTCGATGTGCCCCGCGATGATGACCATGACCATGCCGAGCGCCAGGATCAGGATGTAGGAGTACTGCAGGAACAGGTTGATGACGTTGGTCGGCTCGAGGATGAGCCCGTTCGTCGTGACCGAGAAGAAGATCAGCAGCACGATGAGCGCGATGATCATGCCGTACTGGCCGATGCTGTTGCCCTTGCCGAAGAGCAGTTTCAGGTTGTTCATGAGGCGGTGGCGCCCTTCCGCGCGGAGGTCATGCTGCGCATGAGCGATTCGGGATCGGCCTGGTCGGCCGGGAGGTCAGCGGTGATCTGGCCCTCGAAGATGGTGTAGATCCGGTCGGAGAGACCGAGGAGTTCGGGGAGCTCGGACGAGATGAGGATGATGCCCTTCCCCTCGGCGGCGAGCTGCTGGATGATCCCGTAGATCTCGAACTTGGCGCCCACGTCGATGCCGCGGGTGGGCTCGTCGAGGATCAGGATGTCCGGGTCGGTGAACATCCACTTGGACAGGACGACCTTCTGCTGGTTGCCTCCGGACAGCTTGCCGACGTTGTCCTCGACGCTCGGCACCTTCGTGCGGAGCATCTTGCGGTACTTCTCGGCGACCGAGTACTCCTCGAGCGAGTCGACGACGCCGGCCTTCGAGATCTTCTGCAGGTCGGCGGCGACCGTCGAGCGCTTCACGGTGTCGAGGAGGTTCAGGCCGAGTGCCTTGCGGTCCTCGGAGACGTAGCCCATGCCGTTCTCGATCGCCTGCTGGACGTTCGTGACCTTGATCTCGCGGCCGTCCTTGATGATCTGGCCGTCGATCCAGGTGCCGTAGGAGCGACCGAACAGGCTCATCGCCAGCTCGGTGCGCCCGGCGCCCATCAGACCGGCGAAGCCGACGATCTCGCCCTTGCGGACGTGGAAGTTCGACGCCTTGCAGACCAGGCGCGACGCGTCGATCGGGTGCTGCACGGTCCAGTTGCGGACCTCGAAGAAGGTCTCGCCGATCTTCGGGGTGCGGTCGGGGAAGCGCGACTCGAGCGAGCGGCCGACCATGCCGCGGATGATGCGGTCCTCGTTGACGCCGTCCGCCTTGACGTTGAGCGTCTCGATGGCCTTGCCGTCGCGGATGATCGTGATCTCGTCGGCGATCTGCTCGATCTCGTTGAGCTTGTGGCTGATGATGATGCTCGCGATGCCCTTGGCCTTCAGCCCGACGATCAGGTCGAGCAGGTGCTGCGAGTCGTTCTCGTTGAGCGCGGCGGTCGGCTCGTCGAGGATCAGGAGCTTGACGTCCTTGTGCAGGGCCTTCGCGATCTCGACGAGCTGCTGCTTGCCGACACCGAGGTTCTTGATCTGCGTGTCCGGGTCGTCGGCCAGGCCGACGCGGGCGAGCAGGTCCTGCGCACGCAGCTGCGCGGCGGTCCAGTCGATGCGCCCGAAGCGGCTCGGCTCGTTGCCGAGGAACAGGTTCTCGGTGATCGAGAGCTCCGGGATGAGCGCCAGCTCCTGGTGGATGATGACGATGCCGGCCTGCTCGGACTGCTTGATGTTCGAGAAGCGGACTTCTTCGCCCTCGTAGACGATCTCGCCGCTGTAGGTGCCGTACGGGTAGACGCCGGACAGGACCTTCATCAGGGTCGACTTGCCGGCGCCGTTCTCGCCGCAGATCGCGTGGATCTCGCCGGCGCGGACGCTGAGGGAGACGTCGGCCAGCGCCTTCACACCAGGGAACTCCTTGGTGATCGAGCGCATCTCGAGGATCGTCTCGGGTGCGGTGATCGACCGGGTCTCGAGGCCGGTGTCGATCGGGGTTGACGCCACAGTGCATCTCCTTCTGCCGCTTCGGTGCGGCAGTGTGTTCGGGTGGTTCTGCTGCGGCAGCGAAAGCACAGGGGGCCTGTGTGGACTTCGTTGTCGCGTCCGGATCCGGCTCGGTGTGACGCTCATGTGAACGGTCACATCGGCTGGACGGAGGCAATTTACGCACAGCCTCGGTGCGGCTGTCAATTCGGATTGGTCGCGTTTTCGTAACGGCGTGCGTGATACGGCGAGAACGTCCCCCGGGTTGGGGCCAGGGGCCCCGGGAACGGGGGTTTCGTTGCGCGGAACCGCATGCGCGGTCGGGAGGCCCGTGGCGGGCCCGCCACGGGCCTCCCGTCCGCTTCGTGGTCGCGTCCGGAGCCGCGCTCGCCGGTGCGCCGCCGCCGTGCGGTTCCGGGCGTACCCGGTGAATTCGGGCGTACCTGGTCGTTCCGGGCGTACCTGGTCGAAACTTTGCGGCAGGTATGCCCGTACATGGCAGGTACTCCGCGGCGGCCTGGTGGTTCCGGGCATACCGAGAGGTCCCGGGCGTACCGGGTTGTTCCGGGCGTACCTGGTGTCTTCGGGCGTACCTGGTCGGAACTTTGCGGCAGGTATGCCCGTTCCTGGCAGGTACTGCCGGGGGTACCGGGTGGGTTCGGGCGTACCTGGTGGGTTCGGGCGTACCGGGTCGTTTCGGGCGTACCTGGGCGAAAGTTCGTGGCAGGTACTCGGGTCGTGTCGCGGCCGAGGTGCGTCAGCGCGTGCGGGGAGCGCTCGTGGAGGCGCGCACGACCAGCTGCGGGACGATGTCGATCGGGCGGAGCAGTTCGCCCTCACTCGGCAGCAGCAGGTCCACGCAGCGGCGCCCGAGCTCGGCGAAGTCGACCTGCACCGTGGTGAGCGGCGGCCAGAAGTGCTTCGCCTCCGGGATGTCGTCGTAGCCGACCACGGACAGGTCTCCCGGGACGTCGAGTCCGTACGAGCGCGCTGCGTGCATCACCCCGAGCGCCATCTGGTCGTTCGAGCAGAAGATCGCGGTGCAGTCCCGCCACCGCAGCAGCTCACGGCCGGCGTGGTAGCCGAAGTCGGCGGTCCAGTCGCCCAGGATCGGCGGCGCGACGGCCATGTCGCGGTCGGACATCTCGCGCAGGAACCCCTGCATGCGGGCGTCGGCCTCGATCCAGTCCTGTGGTCCGGCGATGTGCCGGACGTACTCGTGCCCGAGGTCGAGCAGGTGCGCGGTCGCCAGTCGTGCCCCCTCCATCTGGTCCACCCACAGGGCCGTCGGGTCCTCGCCGACGCTGGCGCGCATGGTGACGTAGGGGGTGCGGATGCCGAGTTCCGCGATCAGGTCGAAGACCCGCTGCTGGGGCGCGATGACGACGATGCCCTCGACGTCGAGGTCGAGCAGGTGCCCGAGTCCTTCCCGCACGGCGGCGTCGGTCGCCTCGGCGATGTTCGCCGTCGTGACCGAGTAGCCGCGGAGCATCGCGGCGTCCTCGATCGCCTGCAGTGCCACGGCGGGACCGTAGTGGGCGCGGCGGGCCGTCAGGACGCCGATCGTGTGGGTCCGGCTCGTGACCAGGGCGCGTGCGGCCCGGTTCGGCCGGTACTGCAGCTGCTCCATGGCCGCCAGGACCTTGTCGCGTGTCTCGGCCCGGATCGCATCCGAGTTGTTCAGCACACGCGAGACGGTCTGGTGCGAGACGCCCGCGATCCGTGCGACGTCACGGATGCTGGGCGAACGCGGTTGCTGTGTCCGCGATGACGCCATTGCTGCTCGTTTCCGCCCGGGTGTCGTGGCACATCGATGTGCACGTTCACATTCCGGGCCAGATCATTATGCACGTCCGGCGGATCGACGCCACCTGTGCGTCGATCCGCCGTCCGCTCAGAGCCAGTTGCGCTTGCGGAAGATCGCCCAGAGCACGCCCATCAGCAGGAGCATGCCGAGGATCGCGACCGGGTACCCGTAGTGCCAGTGCAGCTCGGGCATGTGGTCGAAGTTCATCCCGTAGACGCCGGCGATCAGGCCGGGTGCGAACAGGATCGCCGCCCACGACGAGATCTTCTTGACCTCCTCGCCCTGGCGGTGTGCTGCCCGGGCGAGTTGCCGGCTCTCCTCGCCCTGGGCAAGGCTCGCGCTGGTCATCCGGCGCATCGCCTCGTTCTGCTCCTGCGACACCAGGGTGGCGTGCAGGGTCAGGGCGTTCTCGAGCAGGGCGCGGAACGAGTCGACGCGCTCGGTGACGCGGAGTGCGTGGTCGTGCACATTGCGGAGTCGGTGCTGCACGTCGTCGTCCACGCCGTACTTGTCGGCGCCGCGGAGCAGCCCCGTGACCATCGCCGGCACCGGGGTGGTGGCCCGCTGGAACGCCAGGACCTCGCTGAGCAGCTGGTAGATGCGCTTCGAGACCCCGGGGTCGACCTGCCCGGCGAACAGCTGGTCCTCGATGGCGTCGATCTGCTCCTGCAGCACCTGGACGACGGGGCCGTAGCCGTCCACGACCTCGTCGAGCACAGCGGCGGTCACCGCCTCCGACCCCTTCGCCAGGAACTCCGGGTCCGCCTCGACCTGTGCCCGCAGCACCGCCAGGTCGGGTCGGGCGGCGTGCCGGACGCTCACGACGAAGTGGTCGCCGACGAACAGGTGCACCTCGCCGAACTCCACCGTGCCCGAGGCCGGGTCGAACCAGGCCGGCCGGAGCACCAGGAACAGGGTGTCGCCGTAGCGCTCGAGCTTGGCGCGCTGGTGTCCCTTGCGGGCGTCCTCGACGGCGTTCTCGTGCAGGTCGAACTCGGTGGCGACGGCCTCGAGCTCGTGCGGGTCGGGCCGGAGCAGCCCGATTCACGTCAGGTCACCACGAGCCGGGCGCGACAGGGTCGACGGAGACTCCACGCGGCGTCCCCGGACGTAGATCGCGTTGTCGATCAGTGCCATGTGCGTGCTCCTTCGGTGGGGAGCAGGCGGGCGCGATGGCGCCCCGGAGGTGATCCGGGGCGGGGCAGGTTCAGCGAGCGGGCGCGACGACCGACACGGGCGGCCGGCCCGATCGAGGATGGTCACCCGACATCGCGCCTCACCTGCCCTTCTCGTCTCGTCGTGGCGGCGCCCAGAGCGCTGCCGACGGTCGAGCGTACGCCTGCGGCTCGGGTCGGACAACCCGTCGCGGCAGGCGGGGGAGCGTCAGCGCGTGACGTGCAGCCCAGCGGTCTCGAGCTCGGCGAGCTGCCACCCGAGCCACGGGCTCCAGGCGAACGGCGCGCCGGCGACGGCCTGCCTGAGAGAGTCCTCGGACACCCACGCCCACTCGGCCACCTCGTCGTCCGCGGGCGCAGGGGTGTCGTCGGTCACGGCGCGGAAGACGGGGCAGACCTCGTTCTCCACGATGCCGGAGGCGTCGACCGCGCGGTACCGGAACTCCGGCAGCACGACCTCGACGTCGCGCACGGTGATGCCGAGCTCGCGGGAGGCCCGACGGGCGATGGCGTCCTCGAAGGACTCGTCCGGACCGGGGTGGCCGCAGAAGGTGTTCGTCCACACCCCCGGCCAGGTCTTCTTCGACAGTGCTCGCCGGGTCACCAGGACGTCGCCGTCGGTGTTCCGGACGTGGCACGAGAACGCCAGGTGCAGGGGCGTGTGGGCTGTGTGCACCGTGAACTTGTCCGCCGTGCCGATCGGGGTACGGTCGTCGGCCAGGAGCACCACGGATTCAGGGAAAGCGTTCATCTGTCTCGATAGGTTAGGCCAATGAGCGAGGAAGCGACCACCGTGCCGCACATCGACCTCGCGCTCGTCGACGACTGCCTCGAGCGCTTCTTCGCCGTGTCGTCGACGCGCGCCGAGCGCTACGGCCGACCGTCGGAAGAACTGTGGCGCGTGCTCCGCAAGGCGAGCATGGGCGGCAAGCGCTTCCGACCCCGCATGGTCATGACCGCGTACGCCGGCATGGGCGGCACCGACGCGCACGCTGCCGCCAACGTCGCGGCGGCGTACGAGCTCCTGCACACCGCACTCGTGGTGCACGACGACGTCATCGACCGTGACTGGTCGCGCCGCGGGCAGCCGAACGTCGCCGGGTCCTTCCGCGACACCGGCACGACGGGCGGCCTGCCGCTGCCGACCGCCGAGCACCGGGGGATGAGCGCCGCCGTCATCGCCGGTGACCTGGCCCTCGCCGGTGCGCCCCGTTTCATTGAGGCCGCTGGCGTCGACGGCACTCGGCGCGAGCGACTGCTCGAACTGTTCGACGAGGCCGTCTTCGCCAGCGCTGCCGGCGAGATGACCGACGTCGACCTGGCACTCGGCGTGATGCCGACGGTGGACGAGGTCCTGGCGATGGAGCGGGCGAAGACGAGCGTGTACTCGTTCGAGGCTCCGCTGCAGTCCGGGGCCGTGCTGGCCGGTGCCGACGAGGAGATCGTCACCGCCCTCGGTGCCTTCGGTCGCGAGATCGGCATCGCGTACCAGATCGTCGACGACCTGCTGGGGGTCTTCGGCGACGAGACCATGACCGGCAAGACCGTTCTGGGCGACCTGCGCGAGGGCAAACGCACGATGCTCATCGCCTACGCGGCGACCACGGACTGCTGGCCGGACCTCGAGCCGTACCTGGGCGACCCGGACCTGACCGAGGCCCGTGCGGACGAGGTCCGTGCGACCCTGGTCTCCTGCGGTGCGCGCGGCGCCGCGGAAGAACGCGTCGCCGACCACACCGCACTCGCCCGGGCCGAGCTCGCCCGGCTGCCGTACGACCTCGCCGACCGCCTGGAGGCCCTCGTGACCGAACTCGTGGAGCGCGCCCGGTGACCCACAGCACCACCACGGCGACCGGATCCCGTCCGGCTCGCCTCCAGCTCTACGACGCCACGGCCGAGGCCGCGTCGGGTGTCGTCATCGACCGGTACTCCACGTCGTTCGGACTGGCGAGCCGCATGCTCGCCCGCGACACACGCGAGCACATCCGGAACGTCTACGCGCTGGTCCGCGTCGCCGACGAGGTCGTCGACGGCCCCGCGACCGAGGCCGGGCTCGACCGCGAGCTCGCCCGCACGGTGCTCGACGAGCTCGAGGCCGACACCGAACGGGCCATCGCGCTCGGTTTCTCGGTGAACCCGGTCGTCCACGCCTTCGCCCGCACCGCCCGCGCCACCGGCTTCGGCGCCGAGCTCACCGCCCCGTTCTTCGCCTCGATGCGCATGGACCTCGACCGCACCGAGCACGACGACGCCTCGTTCGACGCGTACGTGTACGGCTCCGCCGAGGTCGTCGGTCTGATGTGCCTGCGCGCGTTCGTGTACCGGGCCGGTCGTCCGACGTTCGACCAGGCCGAACTCGTCGCCGGGGCGCGTGCGCTCGGCGCCGCGTTCCAGAAGGTGAACTTCCTGCGTGACCTGCACGCCGACTTCGAGGTGCTCGGTCGCTCGTACTTCCCGGGTGTCGACATCCGATCCTTCGACGAGGCCACGAAGGACCGCCTGGTCGCCGACGTGCAGGCCGACCTCGACCACGCCGCACGGACGATCCGGCTGCTGCCGGCCGACGCCCGCAACGCGGTCGGACTCGCACACGCGCTGTTCCAGGAACTCAACGACCGACTCGCGCGCACGCCGGCGAGCCGCCTCGTCACGACGCGCGTGCGCGTCCCCAACCCGGTGAAGGTGCGCCTCGCCGCGCAGGTCCTCGCCGGACGCGCACCGCTCCGGTCACGCGTCACCACCCACCGGCCGGGAGGCTCCTCATGACCCCGCCCCGCGCCTCCCGACCGACGACGGTCGCCACCACCACCCGGCGCAAGGTGCCCGCGCGCCGCGCCGTCGTCATCGGCGGCGGCATCAGCGGCCTGGCGGCCGCGGCGCTGCTCGCACGCGACGGCTTCTCGGTGACGGTGCTCGAGCAGCGCACGCAGCTCGGCGGCCGTGCCGGTTCGTGGGAGCAGGACGGGTTCCGGTTCGACACCGGGCCGTCGTGGTACCTCATGCCCGAGGTCTTCGACCACTTCTTCCAGCTGCTCGGGACGTCGGCCGAGGCCGAACTCGACCTGGTGAAGCTCGACCCCGGCTACCGCGTCTACAGCGAGGGCCACGACGAGCCGATCGACCTGCGGGCCGACGCCGAGGCCAACATCGCGCTGTTCGAGTCCATCGAGCCCGGTGCCGGCGAGCGGATGCGGAAGTACCTCGCGTCGGCCGAGGACACCTACACGATGGCGGTGCGTCGGTTCCTCTACACGAGCTTCCAGGACCTCACGAAGCTCGCGGCACCCGACGTCCTGCGTCGCCTGCCCAAGCTGGCGCGCCTGTTGCTCGAGCCGCTCTCCACGTTCGCCGAGACCGCGGTGCGCGACCGTCGCCTGTGGCAGATCCTCGGCTACCCGGCGGTGTTCCTCGGCACGAGCCCGTACGCGGCGCCGAGCATGTACCACCTGATGAGCCACCTCGACCTGGCCGACGGCGTGCTCTACCCGAAGGGCGGCATCACCGAGGTGATCTCCGCCGTCGAGCGGGTCGCCCGGGCCGAGGGCGCGAAGATCATCGCCGGTGCGAAGGTCGAGCGGATCGTCGTCGAGGACGGCGTCGCCACCGGGGTCGTCCACCGCGACCGCGACGGCGTGCAGCACACGGCCCCCGCCGACCTCGTGGTCAGCGCTGCCGACATGCAGCACACCGAGATGCAGCTGCTCGACCGCGAGCACCGCACCCACGGCGCCGACCACTGGAAGAAGCGCGACCCGGGCCCGAGCGCGGTGCTCGTGTACCTCGGCATCGACGGTCCGACGCCGGGCCTGCTGCACCACACCCTGATGTTCACCGCGGACTGGAAGGCGAACTTCGGCGCGATCTTCGGGGACGACCGGCACGTGCCGGACCCCGCCTCGATCTACGTCTGCGCCCCCTCCGAGACCGATCCGAGCGTCTCGCCGCCCGGCACCAGCAACCTGTTCATCCTGGTGCCCCTGCCCGCCGACCTGTCGATCGGCAAGGGCGGCATCGACGGTGCCGGTGACTACCAGGTCGAGCAGATCGCGGACCGTGCCATCGACGTGCTGGCCGAGCGGGCCGGGGTGCCCGACCTGCGCGACCGCATCCGGGTCCGACGCACGATCGGACCGCGCGACTTCGCGGACGACCTGAACGCCTGGAACGGCTCGATGCTCGGCCCGGCGCACACGCTGAAGCAGAGCGCGTTCTTCCGCGAGAAGAACGTGTCGAAGAAGGTCGAGGGGCTGTACTACGTCGGCGCCTCGACGATCCCGGGCATCGGTCTGCCGATGTGCCTGATCAGCGCCGAGGTCCTGCTCAAGCGCATCCACGGCGACCGGAGCACCGAGCCGCTGCCGACACCCCTCGGGGCTCCGCGGGACCGGACCGAGACCGCCTGATGCCCGGGGTCTACCTCGCCGGCCTGGTGGTGTCTCTGGTCGGCATGACCGTGCTGGACGCCCGCTTCCGGCTGTTCTTCTGGCGGGCACCGTGGCGGGCGGCGGCCGTGATGGTCGTCGGTGTCGCGTTCTTCATGGTGTGGGACGTCGCCGGTGTCGCTGCCGGCATCTTCTTCATCGGGCCGCAGAACCTGCTCACCGGGGTGCTCCTGGCGCCCGAGGTCCCGCTCGAGGAGCTCTTCTTCCTGCTGCTGCTCTGCTACTCGACGATGGACCTGGTCGGCTTCGTCCGGCCCCTGGTGCAGCGGGCGACCGATCGGCGGCGCGCGTGAACGGCACCGGGGCGTACGCGCTCCTGGCCCTGCCGTTCTTCGGCGTCACGGCGGTCGTGGCCGTGGTCGCCGGCATCGTCGCCGCCCGCCGGGCCCGTGCGGCGGGTCGACGGCCCGCGGTCGGGCGCCGGGTCGCGGTGCTCACGTCCGTGATCGCCGGCGTCGCGCTGCTGGTGATGACGATGGTGTTCGACAACGTCATCGTCACGCTGCGGATCGTCGCCTACGACCCCTCGCTCATCAGCGGTGCGAAGATCGGTGCGATCCCGGTCGAGGACCTCGCCTACGCGATGTCCGCCATCGTGCTGCTGCCCAGCCTGTGGGTCCTGTTCGACCGGACGGGCGCACGCGACCGGACGGGCGCACGCGACCGGATGGGCGCACGCGACCGGACGGGCGCACGCGACCGGACCGGCGCACGCCCCGCGCCCGACCCGACCCCAGCACCAGCGGAGGACACGAAGTGAACGCCAGCACCGCCTCCAGGCCGTCGACCATGCGCGCTCTGTTCGTGTCGTCGCGCCCGATCAGCTGGGTGAACACCGCCTACCCGTTCGGCGCCGCGTACCTGCTCGGCAGCGGGGTCGGCGTCGACGGCGGCGGAGGATTCTCGCTCGTCGCGTTCCTGGTCGGCGTCGTGTACTTCCTGGTGCCCTACAACCTGGCGATGTACGGCATCAACGACGTCTTCGACTACGAGTCCGACCTGCGCAACCCGCGGAAGGGCGGTGTCGAGGGCGCCCTGCTCGACAAGAGCGTCCACCGCACCACGCTGTGGGCCGTCGTCGTCACGAACGTCCCCTTCCTCGTCGCGCTCGTGGTGCTCGGCGCGGTCAGCGGCAACGGGCCGTGGTCGTGGCTCGTCCTGGCGATCAGCGTGTTCGCGGTCATCGCGTACTCGGCGCCGGGCCTGCGGTTCAAGGAGAAGCCGTTCCTCGACTCGCTCACGTCGAGCACCCACTTCGTGTCGCCGGCGATCTACGGCCTCGCCCTCGCCGGCCCGCACTGGACCGGGGAGCTCGTCGCTGTGTGCATCGCGTTCTTCCTGTGGGGCGTGGCCTCGCACGCGTTCGGTGCCGTGCAGGACGTCCTGGCCGACCGCGCCGGGGGCATCGGCTCCGTCGCGACCGTGATCGGCGCCCGGGCCACCGTCCGCCTGGCCTTCGTCGCGTACCTGGTCGCCGGGGTCGCGCTGCTGTTCTCGGCGTTCCCGGGCCCGATCGCCGCGATCGTCGTCGTGCCGTACGCGCTCAACGTGCTGCCGTGGTGGAACATCACGGACCAGGGCGCCGAGGCCGCGAACGCCGGGTGGAAGCGGTTCCTCTGGATCAACTACCTGGCGGGGTTCATCGTGACGATGGCGCTCATCGCGTACGCCTTCACGCACTGACAGACTGGACGCACGCACCGCGGCGACCGTGGTGCGTCACCAGCCACGACGGCAGTCACGAAGGAGTGCACGCATGAGCGTCCGGATCATCCACGTCGGTCTCGGAGGGTGGGGCGGCAACTGGGCCCGCACCGCCATCCCAGAGGTGTCGGAAGTGCAGGTGGTCGGGATCGTCGACCCGTCGGCGCCGACGCTCGAGGCCGTGCGGACCGACCTCGGGCTCCCGGCCTCCGCGGCGTTCGGGTCCCTGACCGAGGCGCTCGCCGCGGTCGAGGCCGACGCCGTCGTCATCACCGCCCCGGCCGTGACGCACGTGCCGCTCGCGCTCGAGGCCCTCGATGCCGGCAAGCACGTCCTGGTCGAGAAGCCGTTCGCCAACACCACCGACGAGGCCGTCACCGCGGTCCGTCGCGCCGAGGAGCTCGGCCTGGTGCTGCAGGTCAGCCAGAACTACCGCTGGTACCCGGCACCGCGGGTGGTGCAGGAGATGCTCGAGGCGGACGTCGTCGGCGAGGTCTCCGCGATCAACGTCGACTTCCGGCAGTGGGACAACGACCAGCCCGCCGAGACGTACCCGCACTACCGGTTCCCGCACGCGATGATCAACGACATGGCGATCCACCACTTCGACCTGCTCCGGATGATCACCGGGCAAGAGGCAGTCCGGGTCTTCGCCAAGGCCAGCTACCCCGCCTACAGCAAGTACCAGGACGAAGCGGTCGCCTCGATGATCATCGAGCTCGACGACGGCACGGTGGTCAACTACCGCGGCAGCTGGCTGAGCCGTGGCCCGCGCACCGCCTGGGCCGGCGAGTGGAGCATCGAGGGCGAGGACGGTGAGCTCTGGTTCACGAGCCGCGACGGTGAGCCGAACGCGGTCGACGGTGACCGGGTCACCGTCCGCCGCACGCAGGACGACGTCGCCGAGCCGGTCGAGCTCCCCGTGCTCGCGCACACCGACCGCCAGGGCGGGCTGCAGGCGTTCGCCCGCTCGGTGCAGGGCGGCCCCACCCCCGAGACGAGCGGGCGCGACAACCTGCGGAGCCTGGCGCTGATGGAGGCCGCCGGCCGCTCCGCGGCGTCCGGTCTGCCCGAGGACGTCGTCGTCCCGTCCTGACCGCAACCACCCACGGCCTGGAGGCGCGGGGCGGGCCCGCACCGCGCCTCCAGGCCGGCTCTGGTCGCGCCCAACGCGTCGGTGGCGTCTTGCGCACCCCCCTCGAGACCTTTCGCGCTCACCGACAGTCCACGCGCCGGAGCGCCCGTGGGGTGTCGCTGAGCGCGTGGACTCGCGAGCTGGACGCCGCTTCAGGCGGCGCCGGCCACCCGCCGCGCCTGCGCGACGGCCCGCCGCACGCCGAGCGACCAGCCCGGCCCGTGGCCGGGCAGCACGTGCTTCGCCTCGGTGTCCGCGAGCCGGTCGAGCGACGCGACCGCCGTCTCGACGTCCGAGGTCGCCGCGGGTGCCACGATCCGCGGTCCGATCCCGCCCGTGTACGGGTCGAAGGTGACGAGCGCGTCCCCGGCGATCACGGCGTCGCGGTCGGCGAAGTGCAGCGCCACGTGGCCGTCGGTGTGCCCCGGGGTCTCGATGATCCACGGGTTGCCCGGCACGTCGGCGCGGCTCTCCAGCGGTTCGGTGTCCGCGATGCCGTCGACCGTGACCGCACCGGCCAGCAGCATCCGACCCAGGGGGCGCAGACCACCCGGGTGGAGCGCGACGAACCCGAAGCGGTTCGTCTGCGGTCGGTACGAGTACGGGTGCGCGGCGAGGTGCCGATCGCCCGGGTGGACGAACACGGGCGTGCCCCAGTCGCGGTGCATCCGTGCGGCGGTGCCGACGTGGTCGAAGTGCCCGTGCGTGAGCAGGAGCCCCTCGACCTGGTCGGGCGTGTAGCCCAGGTCGTGCACGGCGAGCTGCAGGTGCGGCCACGCGGCGGGCAACCCGGCGTCGACGACGAGCAACCGATCGCCGGTCTCGACGAGGTACGTGTTGGTGTGTGCGATCTCGAGGCGGTGGATCCCCTCGGCGGCGTCCCGGAAGAGCATGTGCGGCACGGTAGACGCGGCCTGCTGGGCACGATCCCGGGTGGGACGTGTACGAAATGGGGAATGGCCAAGGACAGTCTGCCCGAGCTCGAGCTCGCCAACGTGCGCACCCGCGAGGGCATCACGGACACCGTGACGGAGCTGAAGCGACGCGCGGACCTGCCCGCCCGGACGCGGCTCGCGGTCGCCAAGACGAAGCAGCGTTGGCACCGTGACCCCACGCCCCTGGTGGCGATGGGCATCACCGGGCTGACGGGTGTCGCGGCGATCGTCCTCGGCATCGCGCTGCGGAACCGCCCCGCCGGGCACCTGGCCGCGCCGCCGGCGAACTCGGCGTTCACCGCGCTGCTGCCGTTCGGTGCGCGTGGCGACGCCCCCTCGGCGAAGGAGCAGGCGCAGGCAGGCCGCAAGGGTCGGAAGGCGCGGGCCAAGGCGGCCGAGGAAGCCCTCGAGCAGGACCCGGCGCACCGCGCCCGCGTGAAGCAGCAGGTCGGCATCGCGGCGGTGCAGCGACGGGCGAACAAGAACCGCAAGCAGGCGGTCAAGCGGTCGAAGCAGGCCGCGAAGGCGAGAGGGTAGTCACATGGCGCACGAAGAGCACAAGCCCGATCCGGACGACGCCCGGAAGCCCGACAACCCCAGCGACCTCAAGAAGCCGACGCTCGTCTACACGCTGAAGAAGACGCTGCGCGAGTTCACGAGCGACCAGTGCACCGACCTCGCGGCGAGCCTGACGTACTACTCGGTGCTCGCGCTGTTCCCCGGGCTGCTGGCGGTCGTGTCGATCCTCGGCCTGGTGTCGGATCCGAAGAAGACGATCGACACGCTCCTCGACATCATCGGCAACATCGGTTCGCAGCAGGTGGTCGAGCTGATCCGCGACCCGGTCGAGGGGCTCGTCCGCTCGCCCGCCGCCCCCATCACGTTCATCGTCGGTATCGTCGGTGCCCTCTGGTCGGCATCCGGCTACGTCGGCGCGTTCGGCCGTGCCATGAACCGGATCTACAACGTGCGTGAGGGCCGCCCGATCTGGAAGCTCCGCCCGACCATGCTCGGCGTGACCGTCACCACGGTCGTCCTGCTCGTGATCGGTCTGCTGGTCCTGGTGAGCGCTCCGCTCGCCCGGAGTTTCGGCGACGTCATCGGCCTCGGCGACGTGGCCGTCACCGTCCTGTCGATCGTGCAGTGGCCGATCCTGCTCGTCATCGCGATCATCGTCGTCGCGGTGCTCTACTACTGGTCGCCGAACGTCAAGCAGCCGAAGTTCACCTGGGTCAGTGGCGGCTCGATCCTGGCGCTCCTCATCTGGATCATCGCGAGCGTCGGCTTCGGGTTCTACGTCGGGAACTTCTCGAACTACAACGCCACGTACGGCTCCCTGGGTGGGGTCATCGTGTTCCTGCTGTGGATCTGGATCACGAACAACGCGCTGCTCTTCGGCGCCGAGTTCGACGCCGAGATCGAGCGGGGCCGCGAACTGCAGGCCGGCATCCGGGCGGAGGAGGACATCCAGCTCCCCGAGCGCGACACCCGCCAGATCGAGAAGCAGGACGAGAAGCGGGCGCAGGACGTGCTCGAGGGCATCCGCATCCGCCAGGGCGTCGACGACGACTGACCGTCGCTCGGCTGATCGGCGCTGACCGGCGCTGACCGGCGCTGACGGGCGCTCTCCGGGTCGGGACGCTACGGTGCGAGCGTGCCGTCCTTCCTCGAGGGGCTCCCGTTCCGGTGGCTCGTCCTCGCGCTCTTCGTGATCGTGTTCTGCCGTGCGCAGGCCACGTACTGGGTCGCGCGGCTCGCGGTGACGGGTGCGTCCCGATCGCGGTGGGGCGGTTGGCTGCGGTCGCCGGCCGTCCGTCGCGGTTCGGCGTTGCTCGAGCGCTGGGGGCTGCCCGTCGTGACGGTGAGCTTCGTCGTGGTCGGTCTGCAGACGGTGATGAACGCCGCAGCGGGGCTGGCGCGGGTCTCCTGGTGGCGGTACACGATCGCGATGGTGCCGGGGTGCGTCGCGTGGGCGTTCCTGTACGCGACGGTCGGGCTCGCCGTGTTCTGGGCGGTCGTCGCGGCGCTCGCCGGCTCGCCGTGGGGCATCGCGGCGCTCCTGGGTCTGGTGGTCGTCGCCGGCGTCACGCTGACCGTCCTGCGTCGTCGCCACCGCACAGGAGGCCCGGCCCGGCTTCCGTAGGCTGGCCCACGTGACGACAGAACCGCTCCAGAACCGTCCGGTCGCCCTGGTGACCGGAGCCACCCGCGGCATCGGCCGCGCGATCGCCGCCGACCTCGGCCGCACCCACCACGTGCTCGTGGGCGGCCGGTCCGCCGACGCCGTGGACGCCCTCGTCGCGGAGCTGCCGAGCGCGGCGCCGTTCGTCGGTGACCTGGGCGCGGGCGAGGTCCCGGCGCTGCCCGATCGGCTCGACGTCCTCGTGCACTCGGCCGGTGTCGAGCAGGGCACCACCGTCGCCGACACCCCGCGTGCGGTGTGGGAGCAGGTCTTCGCGACGAACCTGTTCGCGGTCGCCGAGCTCACCCGGCTGGCGCTCCCGGCACTGCGGGCGGCCCGGGGCATCGTCGTGCCGATCAACAGCGGCTCCGGGTTCCACTCGGGCCCCGGCGGTGGCGTGTACGCGGCGTCGAAGTTCGCGCTGCGGGCCTTCGCCGACGCCCTGCGCGAAGAGGAGCGGGCGAACGGCGTGCGGGTGTCGAGCGTGCACCCGGGCCGGACCGACTCGGACATGCAGCGGCAGCTCGTGGCGAAGCTCGGTGAGTCCTACGACACCGACTACTACCTGGCCCCCGAGGACGTGGCCGCCGCGGTCCGCACCGTCGTCGACCTGCCCGAGCGCGGCACCGTCGAGTCGCTCGCGATCCGGCCGACCCGACGGCGCTGACGGGGGTCTACCGCAGCTCGATCCGTTCGTCGAGCTCGAGCCGTTCCAGGAACGTCTCGTCGTGGCTCACCACGACGAGTGCTCCCCGGTAGGCCCGCAGCGCGTCGACGAGCTGGTCGACGCTCGTCAGGTCGAGGTCGTTGGTCGGCTCGTCGAGCACGAGCAGCTGCGGGGGCGGGTCGGCGAGCACCAGGGCCGCCAGCGCCACCCGGAACCGCTCCCCGCCGGACAGGTCCCCGGCCGGGCGGTCGACGGTGTCCCCGCGCACCAGGAACTTCGCCAGCCGGTTGCGGACCTCGGCGACGGGCACGTGCGGGGCGTCCCAGCGGACGTTGTCGAGCACCGTGGCGGTGTCGTCCAGGCTGTCCTTCCGCTGCGGCAAGTACGCGATCCGGTCGACGTGGGCGACGGCCACGGTGTCGGGCAACGGGTGCTCCCGGGCGGCTGGATCGCCGACGAGCTGCTCGAGCAGGGTGGACTTGCCGACGCCGTTGTCCCCGGTGACGGCGATCCGTTCCGGTCCCTGCACGACGACGTCCCGTCCGCGGACGGTCAGGGTGGCGATCCGACGCGATGCCGGCACCTCCGGGTCGGGCAGGGTGACGTGGATCGACTCGTCGTCACGCAGGCGGAGCTCGGCCGCGCGGACCGTCGCCAGCGCCTGCTGTTCGGCCGACCCGTGCGCGACCCGGAGGCGTCCCGCGGTCTCCTGGGCCTTCTTCCGCTGTTCGTTGGCCAGGATCTTCGGCATCGACCGGCCGGCTTCGGCGCCGGCCTTCGCGCGTCGGGCGATCTTCGTCTCGGCCTCGATGCGCTGCCGCTTCTCGGTGCGGTGCCGCTGCTCGGCGACCCGGACCTCGCGCTCGACGGCTGCCTGCTGCACGGCGAGGTGCTCCTCGAACGCGCTGAAGGTCCCGCCGAACACGGTCATGGCCCCGGCGCGGAGCTCCACGGTCTCGTCGACGTGCTCGAGGAGTTCCCGGTCGTGGCTGACGAGCACGAGGGTGCCGCGCCAGTCGTCGACCAGGTCGAGGAGCAGCCCGCGGGCCCGGCGGTCCAGGTTGTTCGTCGGCTCGTCCAGGAACACGATCGGCCGGGCGCGCAACCGCACCCCGGCGACGGCGGCGAGCACCGACTGCCCGCCGGACAGCGTCGACACCGGCCGGTCGAGGTCGGTCCCGTCGAGCCCGACCCGGTCGAGCACCGCGGCGGCCCGTTCCTCCAGGTCCCAGTCGTCGCCGACTGCCTCCAGCTGTGCCGCTGTGGCTTCGCCGGCCAGGACGGCCCGGAGCGCGGTGAGTGTGGGACGGACGCCGAGCAGGTCGGCGACGGTGTCGTCCGCGCTGGCGTGGGCCCACGCCGCCGGTTCCTGATCGACGCGCCAGCGGCGATCAGGCCGTGCCGGTGGGGAGAGGCGTTGCGGCAGGTGGTCGACGGGACCCGACGTCGCGATGCTGCCCGACGTGGGGTGGAGCCGGCCGGTCGCGAGCCGGACCAGGGTGGACTTGCCGGCCCCGTTCCTCCCGACCAGGCCGGTCCGGCCACGCCCGAAGGCGGCGGTGAGGTGGTCGAGCGCGACGGTGCCGTCGGGCCAGGCGAAGGTGACGTCGTGCAGGACGACGGACGGACTGGTGGGCATGCGGGTGTCTCCCGGTGTCGATGCTGGGCGCACGACACCGAGGCCACCGCGGTGCGGTGGAGCGCCCGACGGGGCGCGCGATCACGGTGTCAGCGCGTGGGCTGAGCGGTACCGGTGATCGACAGCAATCCGTCTGCTTCCGTCGGGGGACCCCCGTGTCCGCCATCCGTTCCGCCGGTCGGTCTCCCGCCCCGGCGGCCCCGCGATGACGACGAGGTGACCTCCACGGTAATCCCGCGACACGGGCACCCGCAAGGGATGACAGGCTGGGGGCATGCCGGAGAACCTGTTGCCGACCCCGTCGTCGAACCCCGAGACCCTGCTGCCCGCCGAGCCGGAGGTGACCGCCGCGCTCGAGGCGGAGGCCCCCGTCGCCAGCGTGGTGGTGTCCTACCCGTCGTCGAGCCTGGCGTGGGCGCTGCTCGCCGACGAGGCGTGGGCGCGCGGCGCGACCCTCGAGTCCTACGCGTACGCCCGTGTCGGGTACCACCGTGGGCTCGATGCCCTGCGCAAGGCCGGCTGGCGCGGTGTCGGGCCGGTGCCGTGGTCGCACGAGCCGAACCGTGGGGTCCTGCGGGCGCTGTTCGCCCTGCGCCGTGCGGCCGAGGCGATCGAGGAGCCCGGCGAGGCGGAGCGCCTGACCGACTTCCTGAACGCGAGCGACCCCGAGGCCCTGCGCGCCCTGTCTGCCGGCGCGTAGCTCCCGCACGCAAAACACCGGTGTTCGCACTGCACGCCGCGGGATGCGGGTGTGCAACGTGCGAACACCGGTGTTTTGCGCGTGACCGACTAGCCCAGCAGCACGCTCCAACTGAACGCCTGCGGCCAGAGCTGGTGCTCCGGCAGCACGTCCAGTCCGCACGCCCGGCTGCCGAGCCCGTGCTGCGCGGCGTCGAGGTACAGGTACAGGTGGTCCGACGTCGGCAGCTCGTACGGGTGCTCGGCGCGGTCGATCTGCTGCGCGGTCCACGGCGACAGGGTGAACCCCGCACGGTGTGACCCCACCGTCGTCACGGTGAACGGCCCGACAGCCAGCGATCGCAGCGACGGCCGGTGCCCGGTCTCCTGCGGCCGCGAGTACTCCACCCCGAGCGACCGCACCGGCGCGGAGAACCGGCCGACCCGGGCCGCAGCACTCGAATCGGCGTACGACTCCAGCGGTCCGGTCCCGAACCAGGTGGCCTCCGCATCGGCCAGCGACGCGGGCAGGTCGAACCGCACCCCGATCCGCGGCCACGTGACGTCCCAGGCGCCGAACGGCACGGCGTCGGTCTGCAGCACGAGCCCCTCGGACGTCAGGGTCCAGCGGTGCGTGACCTCGAGGCCCCACCCGCTGTTCGCCGCCGCGACGCGGACCCGCTGCTCCAGCCCGGAGGTGGTCCGCGACACCGACACCAGCCGGTGCGTCAGCCGGTCCAGCCCTCGGTCGCGCCAGCGCGACGCCGACGGGGGAGCGGTCGGGTCGCCGACCCCGTGCGTGAGCACCGGGTCCGCGGTCTCGTAGCCGCCCTGTGACGCCAGGCTGTCGTTGTCGGTCGGCGCACGCCAGAGCTCCAGGCGGGGCCCCGCGACCTCGTGGCCCTTCCAGGACACCAGGTCGCCGCGGGCACTGAAGGTGCCGTCACCGAGTCGGTCGCCGTCCCACCCCTGCCGGGAGGCCCGTGGTGCGTCCGCCGCGCGCGCCGCGACGAGCCGCTGGGTGCGTGCCACGACGTGGCCGGTGTCCGCCCACGCGGTCGGCCCCGCCAGTTCCACGGTCAGGTCGAACCAGAGCTCGTCGCCGGGTGCGAGTTCGGACGTGGCCGCGTCGAGCACCTCCGAGGGCACCGGCACCGTCGCCGACTCACGTGCGGAGACGATGCCCGTGGACAGGCGCCCCGAGGCCTCGACGACGCCGTTCCGCGACAGGGTCCAGCACAGCCGGAGCCCGGCGGTCGAGGCCGAGTGGTACCGGTTCTCGACCAGCACCGTGGTGTCCGAGACCGCCAGGCGGACCGGGGCCACGACGGCGGCGAACTCGGCGAGCCCCGGCGTCGGGGTGTCGTCGGGCAGCACCAGGCCGTCCATCACGAAGTTGCTGTCGTGCACGACCTCGCCGAAGTCCCCGCCGTACGCGTAGTAGTCCTCGCCCGTGGGCGTCTTCGCGAGCAGGCCGTGGTCCCGCCACTCCCACACGAACCCGCCGTGCAGCCGTGGGTACCGGTCGACCAGGGCCTCGTACTCGGCGATCTGCCCGGGGCCGTTGCCCATCGCGTGCACGTACTCGCAGTGGATGAAGGGCTTCGACCGCTGCCGTGCGGCCTCGGCCGGGCCGCAGCCGAGCAGGGGCGTCGGGGTACCGCCGCCGATCGACTCGGTCTCCTGCAGCGTCGGGTACATCCGCGAGTAGACGTCGGTGTACTCGCCCGTGTAGTCGCCCTCGTAGTGCACGGGGCGCTCCGGGTCGCGGGCGTGCACCCACTGCGACATCGCGGCGAGGTTCCGGCCGGTGCCGGACTCGTTGCCGAGCGACCACATCACGATCGAGGCGTGGTTCTTGTCGCGCTCGACGGTGCGTGCGATGCGGTCGAGGTACGCGGCGGCCCACGCCGGGTCGTCGGAGGGATTGCCGACCCAGTCGGTGAAGATGAACCCGTGGGTCTCCAGGTCGCACTCCAGGATCACCCAGAACCCGAGCTCGTCGGCCAGGTCGAGCACGCGGGGGTGTGGCGGGTAGTGCGAGGTCCGGATGGCGTTGACGTTGTTCCGCTTCATCAGTGCCATGTCGGCGCGGGCGTGGTCCTCGTCGAAGACCCGGCCGCGCACGGGGTGGGTCTCGTGCCGGTTCACGCCGTGGAACACCACGCGCTCGCCGTTCACCAGGAACCGGTCGCCGACGATCGACACGGTGCGGAACCCGAGCCGGAGCGAGACGGTCTCACCGCCCGAGCCGGCGGACGCGCCGGTCGCCGCGGAGCCGGTCGACACCGTTGCCTCGTACAGCTTCGGCAGCTCCGCGCTCCACGGTTCGACGCCCTCGACCTCGATCGGCGCGACGTCGTCCGCCGTTGCCCAGGTCACGTCGACGCCCAGGTCGGGCACCGCGAACCGCACCGGGAACACCGCTTCGAGCGCCGGGAACGTGATCGTGCCGGTCCCCGTCTCCGGCCGTCCCGACGCCGCGGTGCCCGCCGAGGCCGGCGTGCCGAGCGTCGCCCGCCAGCCGGCCTGGACGAACACGTCGTCGATCGGCGCCGTGGGTCGTGCGAGCAGGGTGACGTCACGGAAGATGCCGGGTAGCCACCACTGGTCCTGGTCCTCCAGGTAGGACGCCGCCGACCACTGGTGCACCCGGACCGCGAGCTCGTTCGCTCCCGGGCGCACCAGTTCGGTGACGTCGAACTCGGTCGCCAGGCGGGAGCCCGTCGACCACCCCACGAGCGTCCCGTTCAGCCACACCCGGAAGTGCGACTCGACCCCGTCGAACCGCAGCAGCACCCGGTCGGCACCGTCGAACGACGACGGCAGCTCGAAGGTGCGGCGGTGGTCGCCGGTCGGGTTCTCCTCCGGCGGGTGCGGGGGGTCGATCGGGAACGGGTACTGCAGGTTCGTGTAGCTCGGGGCCCCGTGCCCGTGCAGCACCCAGTGCGACGGCACCGGCAGCTCGCCCCAGGCCGAGTCGTCGTCCTCCCCACCGTCGGTCGCGAAGTCCTCGGAGACCGAGGCGACGGGCGACCACCGGAACCGCCAGTCACCGTTCAGCGACAGGGACGGGGCGTCGGTGTGCAGCCAGGCACGGGGTGCCAGCCGCGAGTCGGAGCCGGGTGCGGTGGACGAGAGTGCGGAGTGGGTCAACCCTTGACCGATCCTTCCGTGAGGCCTCCACGCCAGAAGCGCTGGAGGACGATGATGGCGATGACGAGCGGGATGACCGAGACGAGCACCCCGCCGGTGGTGAGCTGGTAGAACTCCGGCAGGCGGTCGACCTGCGAGCGCCAGTTGTTCAGCCCCAGTGTTATCGGGTACAGCTTCTGGTCTGCCAGCATGATGAGCGGCAGGAAGAAGTTGTTCCAGATCCCGACCACCTGGAACAGGAACACGGTGACGAGCGCCGGGGTCATCTGCCGGAGCACCACGGTGTGGAAGATCCGCAGCTCACCGGCACCGTCGATGCGTGCCTGTTCGAGCAGGGTGGTGTCCACCGACGCGGCGGCGTACACCCGGCACAGGAACAGGCCGAACGGCGACACCAGGCTCGGGATGAGCACGCTCCAGTACGTGTCCGTCAGGCCCATCGACGAGAACAGCAGGAACAGCGGCAGCGCCGTCGCGGTCCCCGGCACGAGGACGCCGCCCAGGATCGTGCCGAACACGAACTGACGCCCCCGGAAGTCGTACTTCGCCAACGCGTACCCGCCGGCCGCGGCGAAGTAGGTCGCCAGGACCGCACCGACGCCGGAGTACAGCACGCTGTTCGCGATCCATCGCACGAAGATGCCGCCGTCGTAGGTGAACACCTGCTGCAGGTTGCTCCAGAGCGCGAACTCGCCACCGAACCAGAACCCGGGGGTGGAGAACAGCGCCCCCGTGGTCTTCGTCGCGGCGATGATCACCCAGTAGAGCGGGACGAGGAAGTACAGCGCGGCGATGACGAGGATCCCCGTCACGACGATCTGCGACCTGGGGGACCGGTCGAGCTTGCGGCGCTGGTGCGCCGAGATCGACGTGGTGTCCACGGGGACGGCGGACTTCGCCGTGGCCGGCGCTTCGATGGCTTCGCTGGTCATCGGTCAGTCCCTTCGGTGGTCGCGACGCGACCGGCGTGGAGGCCCGGGTCGGCTTGGGTGGTGACCGTGCTGCCCGCCGCAGCGCGCGTCCGGAGCGCGGTGCGGGCCTCCCGGCCGTCGCGCCGTGCACGCTTGCGCCGGTCGCGTTCGTCCTTGGGTGGCCGGTTCGTCAGCGCGAGGAACGCGAACGACAGGATGAACGCGGCCAGGGCGATGATGACCGCCTGCGCACTCGCGACGCCGTACTCGTTGAACGCGAACGCGTTCGTGTAGGCGGCGTAGTTCGGCGTGTACTCGGTGTCGATCGCCGGGGCCACGGTCGACAGGATCTGCGGCTCCGCGAAGAGCTGCAGCGTGCCGATGATCGAGAACACCGTCGTGAGCACCAGGGCCGGTGCGATGAGCGGGATCTGGATCCGCCACGCGACCTGGAACGCGTTCGCGCCGTCCACCTTCGCGGCCTCGTAGACCTCGCCGGGGATGGACTTCAGCTGCGCCACGATGATGAGCATGTTGTAGCCGGTGTAGGTCCAGGTGACGATGTTCGCGATCGACCACAGCACGCTGTTGGCGCCGAGGAAGTCCGGCTGCAGCCCCATCGACTGCAGCCCGGCGACGATCGGTGACAGCCCGGGCACGTACAGGAACGACCACAGGATCGTCGCGATGACGCCGGGGACGCCGTACGGCATGAAGTAGATCGCGCGGAAGAAGCCCGGCCAGCGGGCGCTCGCCGACTCCAGCAACAGCGCGAGGATCGTGCAGGCGATGATCATCACCGGGACCTGGACGATGCCGAAGAGCAGCATGCGGCCGATCGAGGCGACGAACCCGCTGTCCTGCAGGGCGATCGCGTAGTTGTCGAACCCGGCGAACCGGCCGACGACGCCGTCCTCACCGAACAGGCCCTCGCGGTCGACGGTGGTGAACGACTGGAACAGGGCGCTGATGATCGGGATGACGAACGTCAGCAGGAACAGGGCCAGGAACGGAGCGAGCAGGATCCACGGGGCACGCTTCTGCGCGCTCGTGGCCTTCGTGCTGGTGCGGAACGCGGGGGTGCCGCCGGCCGGTCGACCGGTGGACCGTGGGGTGGTGGTCTGCTGGGTCATCGTGCCGTCCTGACGCTGAGGCCCTTGTCCTTGAAGGACTGGACGATCTCCCGCTGTGCGAGCTCCACGGCGTCACTGAGCTTGAGGCCCGAGGTGATCTTGCGGCGGAACTGGTTCTGCAGCGACGTGAAGGCCGACTGGGTCACCGGGGACCACGACCACTCGACGTTCTGCTCCTGGGATGCCGGCACGAAGACCTCTTCGTTGTAGTTCTGGCCGGAGAACCACTTCGACGGCTGCTGGCGCTGCGCCCCGATGTAGTCGACGGCGGGCGACCAGCCGATGCCGCAGTACTTGATCATCGCGTCGATCCCCGCCTTCGAGGTGGTCATCCAGGTGATGAACTCGAGCGCCTCCTTCGGGTGCTTCGCGTTCGCCAGCACGGCGGCCGTCGAACCGCCGATGGCGCTCGAGCCGAAGCCGTCGGCGCCCCACTTCTGCATCGGGGCGACCTTCCACTTGCCCTCGCCGCCCTGCACCGACTCGATCAGGGCGTCACCCCAGCTCGCGCTCGTGACCGCGGCGATCCTGCCGCTCGCGGCCGCGGCGTACCACCCGGGGGAGTACGCGCCGGCACTCGTGTCGACCAGTTCGTCGTCGATGACCCCGTCGAAGAAGTCCGCGACCATCAGGGTCTTGTCGTCGGTCATGTCGACGACCCACTCGTCGCCGTCGACCTTGAACCAGCGCGCGCCGGCCTGCTGTGCGTACGCGGCGAACGGCGACGCGTCGGCGACCGGGAACACCTCGAGGTAGTTCTGCTTGCCGGTGCTCCGGACCCTGTCGGCCAGGTCACGCCACTCGTCCCACGTCGTCGGGGGTTCGCCGCCGGCCTGCTCGAGGATCGCGGTCTGGTAGTAGAAGCCCATGGGGCCGGTGTCCTGCGGGATGCCGTAGATGCCGTCGACGAACGACACCTGCGCCCATGCGGCCTCGTCGTACTCCGACTCGAAGTCCTTCGCCCCGTACCGGGCCAGGTCGACCAGGCCGTTCGCGAGCATGAACTCGGGGATCTGCCGGAGCTCGACCTGCCCGATGTCCGGGCCGCCGCCGGCCGCGAGCGCGGAGTACATCTTCTGGTACCCGCCACTGTTGCCGCCGGGGATCCAGTTCGCGGTCACCTGGATGTCCGGGTGCGTCTCGTTCCAGACATCGCAGACCTTCTGCAGGTCCTTGAGCCAGGCCCAGTAGGTGAGCTGGACGGCCTCACCCGGGGCCGCGGCGGGCACGAGGGCCGCCTTGTTGACGTTGGTCGAGCCCGGGACCGCGCAGCCGGCGAGGAGTCCCGCCGCCGCGGTGCCGAGGCCGAAGCCCAACAGGTGTCGTCTCGTGATGGGTCGTGGTCGTGGCGCCATTGCCGCACTCCGTTCGTCGTTGATCGGGGTTGTCCACACCCAACCACAGAACCGAATGCCGTTGTGGTTTCGTGACCGTACCGACACTGCGCATTCCCGGCGCACCTTGGAACGGCCCCAGGCCCAGGCGCGGACGGTGGGGTCACAGAGCAGACACCGACGCCCCGGACGGCGAAGGCCGCCGGTGGCACGACCGGGAGGAGAAGCGATGACCGAACGCGGGAACACCACCCATCGCCCCGAACTCGACGAGCAGCTCGCGCACGAGGCGCAGAGCATCGTCCAGGGGCACGGCAGCAACGCCCACGTCGAGGAGTTCCGGCAGTCCGAGCCGGTTCCCGACGACACCGACGACCCGGAGACCCTCGCCGCGTCGGGCTACGACGGCGAGCTCGAGGGCGAACTGCAGGACGACACCACCGACGTCCTGCCCGAGGACGACGCCGACCGTGCCGACCCGTTGCCCACCGGCGAGGGCGATGGAGCCGACGCGACCGTGTACCGCACCGAGACCGGGGAGGGCAGCACCGATGGCTCTGACGCAGAATGACGCCCCGCACCTGCAGTCCGGGATCGCCGAACGCCTGAAGCGTGGGGGCACGTGGACGTGGGCCTACGTCGACGCGTCCGGTGACCGTGAGGACCCGCAGCACCTGGCCGCCCTGCAGCGTCGGAAGGCCGAGGACGTGCTGCGGTCGGCCGGGGCGGACGCCGAGGTCATCGACACGGTGATGGCCGAGCTCGAGGAGACGCCGGGGGTGCCGGCGCCCGTGAGCCGGTACGTGCTCGTGCACGACGGCGAGCTCGTGCTCAGCGAGGTCCTGCCCGGGGCGATGCACGCCCCGACGTCGATCGGCCACGACCCCGTGCCCGACCTGCTGCCGCTCCTGGCGCACCGGCCGCTCGACCTACCGTTCCTGATCGTCGAGGTCGGTCGCGAGGGCGGTGGCTACCGCGCCTACCGTCTGGGTCACGCCGACGTGCCGGACCGTCGCGACGAGCAGCGCGTGCAGGGCCGCACCGACACGCTCCACAAGTTCCAGGGCGGCGGCTGGTCGCACCTGCGGTGGCAGCACCACACCGAGGAGATCTGGCGCGACAACCAGAACGAGGTCGCCACGGCCGTCGACGAGGCGTTCCGGCGGCTGCAGCCGAAGCTCATCGTGGTCGCGGGGGACATCCGCGCACGGGGGCTCCTGCTCGACCAGTTGTCCACCGAGGCGCGCGCCGTCGTCTCCGAGGTCCCGGTCGACACCCGGGCATCGGATGCGTCGGAGACCGCGCTCGTCGAGCACGTCGACATCGCGCTCGCCCGGGTCATCGCGACCCGCCGGCACGACTTCGAGGACCTGCTCCGCACGCACGTCGGCCGCGGGGACAACCAGACGGTCGCCGGCCTCGGGTCCGTCGTCGAGGCGCTGCAGCAGGCGCAGGCCTCGGTCGTCGCGATCGACGCCGCCGCGATCGGCGACCGCACCCTGCTCGCGCTCGGAGCGGTGCCGTGGATCGCCACGGCACCCGAGCAGGCGGCGGGTGCACCGGTCATCGGACCGGTCCCGGCCGTGTGCGCGATCGTCCGGGCGGTCGCCCTCACCGACGCGGAGCTGCTGCTCGTGAACGCCGCATCGCTGCCGAACGGTGCGCCCGCCGCGGCGTTGCTGCGGTGGCCGGTGGGACCGGCGGTGCCGGCCGCCTGAGCGGTGACCGGACGACGGACGCCAGGCCCGGTGCCAGCTGGTACCGGGCCTGGCGTCCGTCTCGGCGCGATCCTGCGGGCCGCCGCGACGGCCGCGTATAGCGTCCCGGCCATGACCGACGACCGCCGACGTGAGCTCGGCACCAGCGACGCACCCGTGGAGGACGAACTCGCGGAGTCCTTCGACGCGACCATCGAGGAGGGCGCGGAGCGGCTGCAACGGACGACCCGGGCCGTCCTCGTCACGGGATTCTTCGGCGGCCTCGAGGTCGGTCTCGGGGTGATGGCGTACCTGGCGGTGCTCACCGAGACCGACAGCCACCTGCTCGCCGGGCTGGCCTTCGGCATCGGCTTCATCGCGCTGCACCTGGCGCACAGCGAACTCTTCACCGAGAACTTCCTGATGCCGGTCGCGGCCGTGGTCGCCCGCGAGGGGACCGTGCTGCAGCTCGTTCGACTGTGGGGCGGCACCCTCGTGGCGAACCTGGCCGGGGGATGGGTGTTCATGTGGCTCGTCGTCCAGGCGTTCCCGCAGTGGCACGTGACGCTCTCGGAGTCGGCACACCACTACGTCGATGCGCCGTTCGGACTGCAGAGCATCGTGCTGGCGGTCCTGGGCGGCAGCACGATCACCCTGATGACGCGGATGCAGCAGGGCACCGACTCGGACCCCGCGAAGCTCGTCGCCGCCGTCGCCGGAGGCTTCCTCCTCGCCGGGCTGCAGCTCTTCCACTCGATCCTCGACTCGCTGCTCGTCTTCGGGGCGATCCAGTCGGGCGCGGACATCACCTACGGGCAGTGGCTCGGCTGGTTCGGGTACACGCTGCTGTTCAACGTCCTCGGCGGGCTGGTGCTCGTGACGGCGCTGCGCTTGCTCCGGACGAAGGAGCTCATGCAGGACCGCCGCCGGGACTCCCAGGACGACCCCGAGCGCGCCGACCACGAACAGGGCTGACGAGCGCGACGGGCGGTGCGACTGACGGGGTCGCTCGCGGTCAGTCGCGCGAGCGGTCAGTCGTGCGAACGGTCGCGGCGGGGCACCAGCGGGACCGCGAGCAGCGGGAGCACCGCCACGATGCCGAACGACGCCGCGAACCCGAGCGCACCGACCAGGGCGCCGATGCCCGGACCGACGGCACTCGCCGCGATGAACTGCCCGGTGTTCTGCGCCCCGAGCGCCCGGCCCGACCAGAACGGACCCGCCGCCTCGGCGACCGACGTGTAGGCCAGCCCGTTGTCGGCGACCGTCACGCTCGTCGCGAGCACCAGGAACACCGCAGCCCCGGCCAGGTGCGTCGCGTCGACGACCGCGAGCACCGCCATCACCACCGCCGCGCTCACCGCGACGATCCGGAGGGGGCCGACGCGCGACCCGGCCCGGTCGCTCCAGCCACCGACCACGATCCGGCCGATCGCCCCGACGAACTGCGCGGCGCCGACCAGCATCCCGGCCGCCGGTGTCGACCAGCCGAGGCCCACGAGCCAGACGAGCCCGTACGTCGACAGGGTGAACTGCGGCACCACGAGCAGGACCGACACCGCGTGCACCCGCCACAGGAAGCCGCTCGACCGGTAGGGGTTCGCGGTCGCCGTCGTCGCCACCGTGGCCCGGGCAGGGCGTGGCGGGTCGGTGATCCCGATCGCGCAGCAGACGGCGAGCACCGCGCAGAGCACGATCGGCAGGACCAGGGCCGCGCGGATCCCGGAGCCCTCGGCGAGCTGCGGCACCGTGACCGCCGCGAGCGTCACCCCGAGCGGCTGCGACATCTGTCGGATGCCCATCGCGAGTCCCCGGCGCTCCTTCGGGAACCACCCCACCACGACCCGACCGCTCGCGGCGTTCGTCGAGGCACTCGTCATGCCGCCGGCCAGGAACGCCAACCCGAGCAGCACCGGGTCACCGGCAGCCAGCCAGGCGGCGACCACGGCGAGCATGGTGAGCACGAGGCCGCCGGCGATGACGACGCGCTCGCCGAACCGGTCGGTGATCGCGCCCCAGGCGATGAGTGTCAGGACCATGCCGAAGGTCGGAGCGGCGGCGAGGACCCCGGCGACCGGCAGGGACGTGCCGCGGCTGAGCAGGTGGGGGATGAGGAGCGCCGGGGCGGACACGACGAGCGTCCCCGCCGCCTGGGCCGCGACCCCGAGGGCGAGCATCGTCCAGGCGCGGGCCGAGACCGGCGACGTCGTGGTGGATCGCTGCGGAGCGTCGGTCGTGGGCATGGGTCGTCTCGGCCGTTCGTCGTCGTTCCGTCGCGGAACGGTTTGGTATACCAGAACGGTATACCATTCCCGCCGTCACGCCGCTAGGCTTGTCCGCCGTGACCGACACGACCGACGCCGCGCCCGTGTCGCAGACGGCCCAGCTCTACGACAACCTGCGCGCAGCCATCCTGACCCTCGACATCGCACCGGGGGAGCGCATCTCGGAGCGAGGGCTCGAGGCACGGTTCCACGCTTCGCGCACGCCGGTCCGCGCCGCACTGTCGCGGCTCGAGCGCGAGGGACTCATCCTGCACGAGGGTCGTTCGTGGACGGTCACCCCGATCGACCTCGACGAGATCGCCTCGCTCGCCGAGCTCCGCGGCATCCTCGAGCCCGCTGCCGTGCGGCTGGCCGTCCAGCGCGCCACGCCGGAGCAGTTGGCGGAGGTCCGCGGGCACCTCGACGCCCTCCAGCCCACCCCCGACCAGCAGGCCGGCATCCGGATGGGGTCGACGTTCCACCTCGACCTCGCCGCACTCGGTGGCAACCGGTTCGTCACCGACGCCATCGCCGACGCCCTGACGCGACTCGAGCGCACGCGCTGGATCGAGGTCCGCACGCCCGAGGCGCGCGACGCCGCGTGGGACGAGCACAGCGCCATCATCGACGCCGTACGCGACGGTGACGCGGACCGCGCAGCGGAACTCGTGGCCGCCCACGTGGCCGGCACGAACGACCGGCTGCTCAGCTGGATCGCGCAGGAGCGCCGACGCCTGCGCGGGGCGGGCATGACGATCGTGGGCGCGACCGAGCGCTGACGTGGCGCGACCGAGCGCTGAGGTGACGAGCGCTGAAGTGAGCGGTCTGCGGGCGCTGCCCGGGCCTCCTGACCGTGTCCGGGGGAGGCCGGGCGCGAGCCGCTAGCGCAGGTCCGTCGTCTCCTGCGGCGCGTCGAGATCGTCGAACGTGCGGATCGAATCCGTGCGCTCGAGCAGCGCGTCGCGCACCTCGGCCTCGTCGTGGCTCGCGCGGAGTGCGAGCTTGCTCCCGGAACGTGTCGACTGTGACATCTCGTGTCCTTCCCCTGCGTGTGGGCAACCTGATCGGTGCGGGCACGCGGCCCGCTGGTGCGCTTCCTCACGGGACGTACTGAGGTCGGAACAGTGTCGCGCGACCCCCGCTGTCCCGCAAGCGTTTCCGGCGCCGTGTGGAGAACTCCCGGGACACGGCATGCCTAGGATGGTCCGGCCGCACAGCGCGAGGCGCGGCACCAGCGGACGTCGAAGGGGAGGCACGGGTTGGCCGACCAGCGCACCGCACCTCCCACGGTCTACGACGTCGCCTCCGCAGCCGGCGTCTCCATCGCCACCGTCTCACGCGTGCTCCGCACGCCCGACGCCGTCCGCGAAGGCACCCGGGACCGCGTGCAGGCGGCGATCCGGAGCCTCGGGTACGTCCCGTCCGGCAACGCCCGTGCCCTCGCCGGCAAGCGCACCGGCGTCGTCGGACTGCTGCTGCCAGGGTTCGACGTGGTGCCCGACGAGCGGCCGGACCTGGTCACCGACGGCGGCGTCCGCGTGGTCGACGACCGGCGGCACGTGACGCAGCCGTTCTCGTCCAACCTGTACTTCGACGAGGTCCTGCGCGGTGCCGAGACCGAGGCCTGGCAGCGGGGGCTCGCGCTCATGGTCGCCGCCGGGCGGGGGTCGTCGCGCGACGTCATCGTGAACGACGTCGCCGGCCGGGTCGACGGGCTCGCCGTGCTGGCGCAGACCGTGCCCGACGACCTGCTCGAGCACGTCGCCCGACGCATCCCGGTGGTGGTGCTCGCCGATGACCGGCGCTCGCACGGGTTCGACTCGGTGAGCGTGGACAACGCCGCGGGCATGCGGACCCTGGCGTCGCACGTGATCGGGCGCCTGGGGATCCGGTCCCTCGCGTACGTCGCGGGCCCGATCGACTCGCCCGACGACATGGAGCGCTCGGCGGGGTTCCGCGCGGCGCTGGCCGACCACGGGGTGCCGGCCTCGTCGGTGCGGATCGTGCACGGCGACTTCGGCCGGGCTCGTGCGCGGGAGCTCGCGGTGTCGCTGCTGGCCGACGACGTCCCGCGCGCCGTCGTCTGCTCGAACGACCAGTCCGCGCTCGGGGTGCTCGACGCCGCCGCTGCCCGGGGCCTCCGAGTGCCCGAGGACCTCGTCGTGACCGGGTTCGACGGCATCGACGCCGGTCGGTTCTCGTCGCCGCGCCTGACGACCGTGCACCAGCCGATGGGGGCGCTCGGCCGTGCTGCCGTCCTGGCGATCGTGGACCGGCTGGAGCGCCGCGAGGGGCCGCCGCGCGCCGTGCGCCTGCCCGTCGAGGTGCTGCTGCGCGAGAGCTGCCCGCCCGCGCTGTAGGCGTGCGACGCTTCGCACCACACGCGACGCCCTCGCACCGTGCCGCACCGCGAAACAACACCCGCGCTTGCACGCCGCGATGTAAGCGCATACATTGAGCACGTACCGACTCGACATGGAGGTCGACCGAGCAATGACGCTTCCCCCACAGCGCACGCGCGGCACGCGTGACCCAGGCCCCCGCCGCCGAGGCCGCCTCGTCGCGGCCATCGCCGGCCTCGCCGCAGTGGCCCTCGTGGCCACCGGCTGCAGCATCCAGGTCCGTTCCGAACCCGATCCCACCATCGGCAAGGACACGATGCTCATCAACGCGGACCGCGGCAACCCGCTGTTCGACCGCAACTTCAACCCGTACATCGCGAACGCCCGCACGGCCTCCAAGTGGATGTACGAGCCCCTCATCGAGGTGAACCCCCTCGACGGCAAGCGCAACCCGTGGCTCGCCAGCGCGTGGAGCCAGCCCGACGCGAAGACCATCGACATGACGATCCGCTCGGGTGTCGAGTGGTCCGACGGGTCGCCGTTCAGCGCGAAGGACGTCGTCTTCACCTTCGACCTGCTCAAGAAGTTCCCGGCCATGGACGTCAAGGGCGCCTGGCAGCACATCGAGCGCATCGAGCAGGACGGCGACCACGTCGTCTTCCACCTCAAGAGCGAGGACGTCCCGAGCCTGACGATCATCGGGCAGACCTACATCCTCGGCCAGGACCACTGGGGCGGCGTGAAGGACCCGACGACCTGGCGCGACCCGAACCCGGTCGGCACCGGGCCGTTCGTCCTCGGCAACTACACCGACCAGCAGTACTCGATGGACAAGAACCCGGAGTACTGGCAGGCCGACAAGATCGCCATCAAGCACCTCATCCTGCCGGCGACGAACACGCAGCTCGACACCGTCACCCGCGGCTACGACTGGGCGTACTCGTTCATCTCCGACGTGAAGGGCACCTGGGGCGCCGCGTCGAAGACGAACGAGTGGTGGTTCCCGGCCGGCGGTGTGATCGGCCTCATCCCGAACCTGACGAAGGCGCCGTACGACGACGTCAACGTCCGCCGGGGCATCTCGCTCGCGCTGGACCGCGACGCCATCGCCGAGACCGCGTCCGAGGGCAACCTGTCGGCGGCGGGCCAGACCGGCCTGATCCTGCCGAACCAGGAGCGGTACCTCAACCCGGACATCCCCGACCAGGGCATGATCACCCAGGACACGAAGGCGGCACTCGCCAGCCTCGAGAAGTCCGGTTACACCGTGCAGGGCGGCAAGGTCGTCAAGGACGGCAAGCAGCTCGCGATCACGATCATGACCGCGAACGGCTACTCCGACTGGCTCCGCGCCGCGCAGGAGGTCCGCCGCGAACTGACGGCCATCGGCATCAAGGTGACGATCCAGGCGCCGCAGCCCGCCGGGTACCAGCAGAACATCAACAACGGCACGTTCGACATGGCGATGGGCGGCATGGGCAACGGTGACGTCTACCAGGCGTTCAACTCCCTGCTCAGCAGCGAGTTCTACCAGCCGGTCGGCAAGTCGACCGTCAACAACTACGAGCGGTACAAGAACGCCGACACCCAGAAGCTCCTCGACGAGTACAAGGCGACGACGGACACCGCGAAGCAGCAGGAGATCCTCGACCAGCTGCAGCAGACCGTCTACGACGAGCTCCCCGTCATCGGCATGTACTACGGCGGGCTCTGGGGCCTGTTCAACACCGGCAAGTTCGTCGGCTGGCCGAGCGCGAAGGACCCCTACATGGCACCGCAGAACTACGACTCGGCACCGCTGCTCATCTTCACCAAGCTCCGGCTCCGCGACAGCGCCGCCGGCAAGCAGATCCTGCAGGAGCAGAACGCCGAGCAGCAGGAGGACCAGAAGTGAAGTACATCCTCCAGAAACTCGTCCTCTTCGTCCTGACCCTCTGGGCCGCGGTCACGCTGAACTTCGTGCTCCCGCGTCTGATGCCCGGCAGCCCGGCCGACGCCGCACTCGCGAAGCTCAGCCAGAACGGCCCGGTCACCGACGCCACCAAGAAGGCCATCGAGGCCCAGCTCGGGGTGCCGACCGGCAACCTCTGGGACCAGTACGTCAGCTACCTGCACCAGGTCGTCACCCTCGACTTCGGCACGAGCTACACGTTCTACCCCCAGCCCGTCGGCGACCTCGTGTCGAAGGCCCTGCCGTACACGCTGATCCTGGTCGGGGTCGTCACGATCCTGGCGTTCGTCCTCGGCACCCTGATCGGTGTCGCGGCGGCGTGGAAGCGCGGCACCTGGCTCGACTCGCTGCCCACCCTGTCGGGGAGTTTCATGTCGACGTTCCCGTACTTCTGGACCGCCCTGCTGCTGCTGTTCTTCCTCGGCTACGTGCTGCACTGGTTCCCGACCACGGGCGCCTACTCGGCGACGACGACGCCCGGGCTCAACGGTGCCTTCTTCGGCGACGCACTGCAGCACGCGGTGCTGCCGGCGGTCACGATCCTGGTGACGAGCCTCGGCGGTTGGATCATCGGCATGCGCAACGCGATGATCAACACCCTCGGTGACGACTACGTGACCTTCGCCGAGGCCAACGGCCTGCGCGGACGCACCGTGGCCATCCGCTATGCGGCCCGCAACGCGATCCTGCCGAACCTGACCGGCTTCGGTCTGGCGCTCGGTGGCGTGGTCGGCGGTTCCGTCCTGGTCGAGCAGGTCTTCGGCTACCCGGGCATCGGCTACCTGCTGTTCAACGCCGTGATCGGGCAGGACTACCCGCTCATGCAGGCCCTCTTCCTGATGATCACCGTGTCGGTGCTCATCGCCAACTTCATCGTGGACGTCATGTACGGCGTCCTGGACCCGAGGACGCGTCGATGACCAACAACATCACGAAGGCGGCGTGCTGCGCCCACATCAAGCACACGGGGGCACGTCGATGACCAACAACGCAACCATCGCCGTGCGAACGCAGGACACGGAAGAACAAGCAGCACCGTCCAAGTGGCGCGCCGCCGCCCGCCAGTTCGGCGTCGTCTGGTCGAACAAGAAGGCCCGGATCGGCATCATCATCCTCGGCGTCTTCGTGTTCGTCGCGGTCTTCGCCCCGCTCCTGGCCCCCTACGGTGCCAGCCAGAACGGCTTCGCCCGGTCCGCCGACGCGACGCCGGACCACTGGATGGGCACCACCGCCGCCGGCGAGGACGTCCTGTCCCAGATCATCTACGGCGCCCGCATCTCGGTCATGGTCGGCGCGGTCGCGGGCATCCTGTCCACGCTCGTCGCCGTCGCGATCGGCCTCAGCTGGGGCTACGTCCGCGGCTGGATCGCCGAGGTCATCGGGTTCATCGTGAACCTGTTCCTCGTCATCCCGGGTCTGCCCCTGATGATCGTCATCGCCGCCTACCTGCAGAACGGCGGCATCGCGGTGATCATCGCGGTCATCGTCGTAACCGGTTGGGCGTGGGGCGCTCGCGTGCTCCGCTCGCAGACGCAGTCGCTGCGCGGCCGGGACTTCGTCACCGCCGCCCAGTTCTCCGGTGAGGGCGCGACCCGCATCGTGTTCCGCGAGATCCTGCCGAACATGACGAGCCTCATCGTCGGCAGCTTCTTCGGGGCCGCCACCAGCGCCATCCTCGCCGAGGCGGGCCTCGAGTTCCTCGGACTCGGCGACTCGTCGATCGTCAGCTGGGGCACGATCCTGTACTGGGCGCAGAACTCGAACGCGCTCCTCACCGGGCAGTGGATCCTGCTCTTCGCGCCGGGTCTCTGCATCGCGCTGCTCGCGATGAGCCTCACCCTGATCAACTTCGGCGTCGACGCCGTGTCCAACCCGCGGCTGCGCGACGGCGCACGGCCCCGTAAGGAGAAGCGCGCATGAGCGGCTTGCCAGAAACGCACCCGGCAGACGGCCTGGAGGCGCCCACCGGCGCCGCCACGGGCCTCCAGTCCGACAGCGGTGGCGTCCAGGACGTCCTGCTCGACGTCCGCGACCTGTCGGTCGTCTACGAGTCGGCCGGCCAGAGCGCCGTCCAGGCCGTCGACCACGTGTCGTTCCAGCTGAAGAAGGGCGAGTTCGTCGGCCTGGTCGGCGAGTCCGGTTCCGGCAAGTCGACGCTCGGGTACGCGCTGACCCGGCTGCAGAAGCCGCCGGCACGGACGAACGGCGGCAGCATCGTCTTCGCGGGGAAGGACATCCGCGACCTCGACGACGAAGCCCTGCGCCAGCAGCGGCAGGGCGGCTTCGCCATGGTGCTGCAGTCCGGCATGAACGCGCTCAACCCGGTGCGCACCATCCGGAACCACTTCATCGACGTCTTCAAGGCGCACGGCCACGTGTCGCGCGACCGTTGGGACGCCCGGATGAAGGAGCTCATCGAGAAGGTGAAGCTGCCGACCTCGATGCTCGCCCGGTTCCCCGGGGAGCTCTCCGGCGGCATGCGGCAGCGCGTCTCCATCGCCCTGGCGCTCTCGCTCGAGCCGCAGCTCATGGTGTTCGACGAGCCGACGACGGCGCTCGACGTCCTCGTGCAGCACGCCGTGATGGACACCATCATCGAGCTGCAGCGCACCGAGGGCTTCACGGCGATCCTGATCAGCCACGACCTCGGCATCGTCCTCGAGGCCACCGAGCGCGTCCTCGTCATGCACGAGGGCCGGATCGTCGAGGACGGCGGCGCACGCGAGATCCTCCGCGACCCGCAGGACGAGTACACGCAGATGCTCCTGTCGCACTACGCCGACCCCCGCGCCGAGGTGGTGTCGCTCCCGGGCTTCCCGGACCGCTCGCTCCGCGCCGAGGCCGGCGAGAAGCGGCAGGAGACGACCTCGTCGTTCAGCACCGTCGGCTCCCGTGAGCGCAGTGCCGCCCGCAACCCGATCGTCGTCGACCACATCGTGAAGACCTACCCGGCTCCCCGCCGCGGTGAGCAGCCGGTGCAGGCCGTGCGCGACGTGTCGTTCACCCTGGAGCCCGGGCAGTCGCTCGCCCTGGTCGGCCAGTCCGGTTCGGGCAAGTCGACCATCGCGAAGCTGCTCACCGGCGTCGAGAAGCCGACCACCGGCACGGTCCGGTTCGGGGACCTCGACGTCGCCCGCCTCGGCAAGCGCGGCCTGCGGGACCTGCGCTCCGAGGTCCAGATGGTGTTCCAGGACCCGTACTCGGCGCTCAACCCGCTGCACACGGTCGAGTACACGCTGTCCCGGCCGATCGCGAACTACACCGGGCTGACCGGCCGCGATGCCCGGCGCCGGGTGCTCGAGCTGCTCGACACGGTGGGGCTCACCCCCGTCGAGCAGTTCGCGCAGAAGCTCCCGCACCAGCTCTCCGGCGGGCAGCGGCAGCGCGTGGTCATCGCCCGGGCGCTCGCGAGCGACCCGCAGGTGATCATCGCCGACGAGCCGGTGTCGATGCTCGACGTGACGCTTCGCGCCGGCGTGCTCGCACTGCTCGAGGACCTCCGCGAGCAGTGGGGCGTCTCGCTCCTCTACATCACGCACGACCTGCTGAGCGCGCGGCTCATCACGGACGACATCATGGTGCTCCACGAGGGCGCCGTGGTCGAGCGGGGTCACACGGCCGAGGTGCTGCAGCACCCGCAGGACGACTACACGGTCGCCCTGCTGGACGCGGTGCCGAACCCGCGGAGGACACTGCGCGCATGACGAACCTGCACGAGTTCCCCACCGTCCCGGCCTTCGGACACCTGCCCACCCCGGACGGCGTCGACGTCGTCGGGATCGACGTCCCGGTCGGGCGGCTCACGGCCTACCGGATCGTGCCCGAGGGGGTGTCGAAGGGCGTCGTGCTCATCGTCCCCGGCTACACCGGCTCGAAGGAGGACTGGCGGACCTTCCTGCCCGTCCTCCGCGACGCCGGGTGGACCGCGGTCGCGATCAGCCGACGCGGTCAGGCCGACTCGGCCGCACCGACCGAACCCCGCGACTACTCCCTCGACGAAGAAGCCGCCGACGTCGTGCGGGTCGCGCGCCTGCTCGACGACGGCGCCCCCGTGCACCTGATCGGGCACTCGCTCGGCGGCGTGATCGTCCGGGCCGCCGCGCTCCAGGACCCGACGGCGTTCCGCGACGTCGTGCAGTTCTGCTCCGGGCCGCACGGCTGGCCGTACCGCAAGGTCGCCGAGCTGACGATCCTGCACGACACCGGCGGGAACCTCCGGCAGCTGTTCGACTCGACGAACCCGCTCTGGGCGTACCGGCCCGACGACGAGCTGCCCGACGACGTCCGGATGGTGCGCGACCGCTTCGACGCGACCAGCCCGCTCAGCGTCGTCGCCGGCGGGCACATCCTCGAGGACCACACTGACGCCTCCGACGCCCTGCGCGCCACCGGCCTGCCGGTCCTCGTCGCCCACGGCGAGTGGGACAACGCCTGGCCGATCCCGTGGCAGCGGCAGATGGCCGAGGACACCGGGGCAGCGTACGAGGTGATCCCGGCCAGCTACCACGGCCCCCAGGTCGAGAACCCCCTCGGCACGGTCGCCGTGTTCGACACCTTCTTGTCACAACACTGAAAGGCACCATCATCTCCACGCTGCAGTTCCCCGACGGCTTCCTCTGGGGTGCCGCCACCGCCGCCCACCAGATCGAGGGCAACAACGTCAACAGCAACTGGTGGGTGCACGAGCACGAGCCGGACACCACCATCGTCGAACCCTCGGGCGACGCGGCGGACAGCTACCACCGGTACCGCGAGGACATCCGCATCGCCGCCGACCTCGGCCTGAACTCGTACCGGTTCAGCGTCGAGTGGGCCCGCATCGAGCCCGAGCGCGGGTTCGTCAGCCGTGCCGAGGTCGACCACTACCGCCGCATGGTCGACGCCTGCCACGAGTTCGGCATCGAGCCGATCGTCACCCTCATGCACTTCACGGTGCCGCGCTGGTTCGAGCGCGACGGCTTCTGGCGCGCACCCGACGCCGCGGACCTGTTCGCCCGCTACACCGAGGCGGCGCTGCCGATCGTGCAGGACGGCGTCCGCTACGTCTGCACGATCAACGAGCCGAACATCGCGGCGATGCTCGCCGGCGGCGAGGACGCCGCGAATCTGGTGGCCTACGGTCTGCCGAACCCGGACCTGGGTGTCGCCGACGCCCTGCTGGCCAGCCACCGGCGGTCGCGCGAGGTCCTGTCACAGGTGTCGGGCCTCCGGTCAGGCTGGACCGTCGCGACCCAGGCGTTCAAGTCCAACGGTGAGCCGGGCGCGGACGCGATGCTCCGCGAGTACGGGTACCCGCGCGACGACTGGTACCTCGAGAACGCCGCTGGCGACGACTTCCTGGGGGTGCAGGCCTACACCCGCACGTTCATCGGTCCGGACGGGCCCCTGCCCGTCGCTGACGACGTCGAGACGACCCTGACGGGTTGGGAGTTCTACCCCGAGGCCTCGGCCGACGGGCTCCGCAGCGCGTGGGAGCTCTCCGGTGGTGTCCCGCTGATGATCACGGAGAACGGCATCGCCACCGCCGACGACTCCCGCCGGCAGGCGTACACGCAGGGCGCGCTCGAGGGCATCCACCGCTGCATCGAGGACGGCATCGAGGTCCTCGGCTACCAGCACTGGTCGCTGCTCGACAACTACGAGTGGGCCTCCGGCTTCCGCCCGACCTTCGGGCTGGTCGCGTGGGACCGCGAGACCTTCGAGCGCACGCCGAAGGACTCCGCCCGCTGGTACGGGCGGGTCGCGCAGGCGAACGCCCTCGAGTCGGTCACCGTCTAGGACGGTCGACCGCGCAGGCGCGCGGCGGACGGGAGGCCCTGCTCCCGTCCGCCGCGCTTCGTCACGTCCGGCCCGGTTCGGCCCACGGGCCGTGGTGCGGACAGTGCTCAGGCGGCGGCGAGCAGGTCGGCGACGGCCGTCTCGCGGAGCAGATCCGCGCGGTCCGCAGCGGTCGAGCCCTCGTCGTCGGCGGCGTTCCGGTCGACGTCGAGCGACAGCACGACCCGGACCGTGTCGAGGTCGCCGGAGTCGACGGCCGCGATCAGCAGCGTCGCGCCCCGTGACCCGCGTGCCCTGGTGTCCGCACCCGCGGTGGCGAGGGCACGCACGATCGAGGCGTGGCCGCCCCACGCAGCGCGGACGATCGGTGTGTTGCCGTCGCCGTCACGGGCCTCCAGGTCGGCGCCCGCTGCGACCAGCACGTCGACCGCCCGTCGCGCGTCGCGGTCGATCGCCAGCGTCAGCGGCGTCCGACCCTCGGTGTCCTCCAGCTGCACGGTCGCCCCGCGGCGCAGGAGTTCCTCGAGCATCTCGGGGTGGTCGAACCACGCGGCGGCGTGCAGCGGCGCGAATCCCCAGCGGGGGTCGACGTCGTCGACGTCGCTCGCGTCGTCGGCCAGGTGCAGCCCACCGAGGTCGCCGTACGCCGCGGCCCGCACCACCTCGGTCGCCCACTCGACCCAGCCGTCCGGCACCGGGCCGTGCCAGCCGCGTGCCGGGCGCGACTCGAGGCCGGAGTACACGGGCTCGGCGACGCTCCGGATCGCCACCCGGACACCCCGGAACCGGATCGCGACCTCACCGACGGGGGAGACCAGCAGGCGGAGTTCCCAGGCGTCGTGCTCGTTCAGGTACTCGAGCTCGCCCCGGGCGACGTGCGCGTCACCGGCGAGCAGTGCTGCGGCATCGACACCCGGCGGGTCGATGACGGCGTCCCGCAGCCGGAGCGACACCCGAGCGTGGTTCCAGCGGCGCCACAGGCCGCTCGGGGTGTCGAGCACCTCGTCGTTGCGGACCACGATGTCGGCGTGCACGACGACCGGGTCGGGCACACCGTGGCCCGGCAGGTCGACGGGGGTCGTCACGTCGTCCTCGTCGGCGTCCGGGTCGACGACGGCGTCGGCGGACTCCACGACCCAGCGTTCGATCCGTGAATCGGTCCACTTGACCGTCAGGAGCGCGGCGATCGTGGGCGGGGCGTCCTCGAGCAGCCGGGTCACGTGTTCGCGCTGGCCGTCGAAGTCCTCGAGGGAGACGTAGCCAACGGAGGGCCAGTTCACTCGACTCCATCGCACGGGACGACACTACCGGGCAGCGGTCTGTCTCCCGGCTGCGGGACGGAGGAGGGCCTCGTCGCGTGCTCTCATCCAGCTCCGCAGTTCTCCACAGGTGTCAGCCTCCAGGAGCGGCGCCGTTCGGAATGTGAGATGTTGGAGCCATGCCGCCGCGGACCGTACCCCGACTTCCCGTACGGACTGCGTCGCGAGGTCCTGATCGCGCGACTGCTGGGCTCGAGGACCTGCGGCCACGGCTGGATCGAGCCCCGGGGAGCAACAGGCGGCTGGCTCCGCGAGTGAGCGGACGGTCGACGAAGCGGTGGACGAGCGGCGCCACAGCGAGCATGGCACCGACGGTGACCGTGACGACCACGAACCACGGCACCCAGTGCGCGCCGACGGCTGCGAGTGCTGCGGGCACCACCGGCGCCAGGAGTGGGTGAACGAGGTACAGCGCGTACGAGGCAGCACCGCCGGCCATCACCCAGCGGGGCACGAACCGGCCGATGCGGTCCTCCAGCCAGACCGCCGAGAACACGACAGCGGAGATCACGAGCGGGACGACGGCCGCCGAGACCTCCAGCCGTTCGGCACGCAACGAGGCCAGGGTGCCCATGCAGACCGCGATGCCACCGAGCGACAGGACGGTCAGGACCGGTCGTCGTGCTCGCCACCCGCGGGCGATGACCATCCCGGCGAGGAAGTAGAGCGTCACGTCATCGGCGTAGAACCACCATGCTGACCCGGTGGCCGGGCGCAGGAGTGACGCGGTGGCCGCGATCGTGAGGACCGGTGCGCAGAGTGCCAGCGGGTCGACGCGGATGGCCAGGGCGAGCGTCATCAGCGCGTAGAACGCCATCTCGAAGACCAACGTCCACCCGACGCCCCAGAGCGGATGGATGGCACCGGCTTCGTCGTGACCGGGGATGAACAGGTACGACGCGAGGGCCGTGGCCGGGCTGAGGGCCGAGTTGACCACCAACGAGCCGGCCAAGACCACCGCGGCGACCTTGATGGTGGTCATGAGCCAGTAGAGCGGCACGACCCGCGCGAGCCGCGCCCGGGCGAACCGGTGCCAGGACGCCGGCGCCGGACCGAGGTCGTCGCCGACGAGCACCATCACGAAACCGCTGATCGCGAAGAACAGCCAGACGCCCAGTCCGCCGATCCGGTCGAGCTGCGGGGTGTGCTCGTCGAAGCGCTCCGCCGAGTACTAGCACGCGTGGACGATCACCACGAGGGTGGCTGCGACGTACCGCAGCGCCTGGATGAGACGGAAGGGCTGCTGTCGGGATCGCATGCAGCCATTCTACATACGACATACAAACATACGCGATGATATCGGGCGCGTGCGATGGATATAGCACGTGATATACTAACGACATGACCACTCGAACCGCAGCGCGCGAGGTCGTCTACCTCGGCTGGACGGGGCACGGCAACTACGGCGACGAACTCCTCCTCGAGACCTGGCGTCTCGCCCTCGGGATCGACGCCGTTTCGCCGGTGACTCGACGGGAGCGGCTCGCCGACGTCCGGAGCGCGATCCACTCGTACCGCACCGGACGTCGTACCGAGCGGATGCTCCTCGTCGGTGGCGGGACGGTGCTCGGCTTCCAGAACTGGGCGCGGCACGTGGCAGATGCTGCTCGGGTGTACCGCGCAGACACAGTGGTCGCGCTCGGAGCGGGGGCGGCTGAGTCGACCGACACGTTCGCCCTGGGCCTGCAGGGGCACGACTGGCGGCGCTGGTCGGAGCTCCGATCGATCCTGCTCGGTGTCCGCGGTCCGCTCACGGCCGTGGAGTGCGAGCGGGCCTTGGGTCGTCCTGCTGTCGTCGGGGACCCTGCTCTGCTGTACCCGGTCGTGGCGGGCATCGAACGCGTCCACGACGCCGACGGCCCGGTCGGTGTGAGCGTCGGCGCTGATCCGGTGTCGCGGTTCGACCCGCGGTCGGTCGCAGCGGCGGTGCGCGGGATGTCCGGAGCGGACACCGAGATCGTGTTGTTCGCGCTGTCCCCGAACGACCTCGCCGCTTGTCGAGCCCTGCAGTCCGAACTGCACCGCCCGTCGCGGATCCACCGGTTCGACGGCGACGTCCGCGCAACCACCTCGCAGATCAGCCGGTGCAGTCTCATGCTCACGGAGCGACTGCACGGCGCTGTCGCCGCGGTCGGCCTGGGCGTCCCCACGGTGCCGCTCGCCTACGCCTCGAAGTGTGACGACTTCTGGCTCAGCGTCACGGGTGAACGGCCCGCGGTCGTTCCGGGCTCGACGGAGCAGCAGATCCTCGATGCTGCGACCCGGGCACTCGACCCCCTGGAGCGCTCGGCGACCCAGGCGCAGGTGAACGTGCTCCGCCAGCGCCTCGTGGTCGGGGTGCGACGGATCGCCGACTGGCGCGAGGGCGTCACCACGATCGACCAGCTCCGCGAGCCGCTCCCGTTCGAGACGGTCGAACCCGCTGGTGCCCATGGAGGTGTTGCCTGATGGAGGCTCAGGAGTACGTCCGGATCCTGCGCAAGAGCTGGCTCCTCATCACGGCGACGGCGCTGCTCGGCATCCTCAGCGGTGGTGCGCTCGCAGCTGCGTCGACACCCGCCTACACCGCGTCGACTCGTCTCTACGTCTCCGTCCGTGCGCAGGAGGGCGCCGCCAGTACGGATCTGAACCAGGGGACGAGCTTCGCGCGACAAGCGATCTCCACGTACGTCGACGTCGTGAACAGTCCGATCGTCCTCGATCGCGCCGGACGCGAGCTGGAGCCGCAGATGACGGCAGCCGAGCTCGCGCCGCTCGTCAGCGCTTCGTCCCCTGCCAACACCGTGCTCCTCGAGGTCTCCGTGACGGACACCAGCGCGAAGCGTGCGGCAGACATCGCGAACGCCGTCGGGGAGTCGTTCGCACGCGTCGTGTCCGAGGACCTCGAGAAACCGAGCGTCGGACCGTCCCTCATCGCCGTGAAGACGATCGCGCCGGCATCCGTGCCGAGCGCGCCGAGTGCTCCACGGGTCCCGCTGATGCTCGCGATCGGCCTCGCGGTGGGTCTCGTGACCGGGGTCGGGATCGCGGTGCTCCGGACGAACCTCGACACGAGGGTCAGGACCGCGGAGCAGATCGAGGCAGTCGCGCGTCGCCCCTACCTGGGTGGGATCTTCGTCGATCCGGACGCCCAGAAGCGTCCCCTCATCGTCCACGCCGACCCACGGAGTCCGCGGTCGGAAGCCTTCCGTCGACTCCGGACGAGTCTGCAGTTCGTCGGTCTCGGCGACGCTGGCCGCTCGTTCGTGGTGACCAGTTCCGGGCCGGGCGAGGGCAAGAGCTACGTCGCGGCGAACCTGGCCATCGCCCTTGCTGAGACCGGAGCGAGTGTCGTACTCGTCGATGCGGACCTCCGGCGCCCCCGTGTGGCGGACTACCTCGGCATCGAGGGGAACGCCGGGCTGACGGACCTGCTCATCGGACGTGCGGAGATCGCCGACGTCCTGCAGCCGTGGGGTGAGCAAGCGCTCTCGGTGCTCCCGTCCGGACGCATCCCCCCGAACCCGAGCGAGATGCTCGGCTCCGCTGCGATGCGTGCAACCGTGGAACACCTGGAGCGCAACTTCGACTACGTCGTGATCGATGCGCCTCCGGTCCTGCTGGTCGCCGATGCCGCCGTGCTCAGCGCGGTCGCCGGCATCCTCTTCGTGGCCGCCGCCGGCAAGGTCCGCAAGGCGGATGTCGTCGCGGCACTCCGGGCGCTCGATGCGGTCAAGGCGGCCACGTTCGGAGTGGTCGGCCAGATGCTGCCGATACGCGGTGCCGGTGGCGGGTCCTACGGCAAGTACGCCTACTACGACGGCGACACCCCGGCCATCGAGCCGGCGCCCGAGGAGCGGCGCAGCCGGCGCGGTCTGACCACATGACCCACGGTGTCGGCTCGACCGTCGCGCGCCCGGTCGCCGCCGCCCTCACCGACCCCGAACCCTCTCGGAGCTGAACTTGTCAATCCTCGTCACCGGCGGCGCCGGGTACATCGGCTCGCACGTGGTGCGCCTCCTCGAGGAGCGAGGCGAGTCGGTCGTCGTGGTCGACGACTTCTCGAGCGGCCTCAGGTCGCGGGTCGAAGCCGTCGTCATCCAACTCGACCTCGCGGCCGCCGATGCCACGTCAGCACTCATCGACGTCATGCACGAACACGACGTGTCCTCGGTCATCCACCTCGCGGCCCTCAAGGACGTCGCGGAATCGGTCGCCGAGCCGGAGCGCTACTACAGCGTCAACGTCGGAGGGCTCGGGCACCTGCTCGAGGCGATGCGGTCTGTCGGGGTCACTCGGATCGTCTTCTCGTCCTCGGCTGCCGTGTACGGCGCTGTGCAGGACCTCGTCGTCACCGAGCGGACCCCGTGTTCGCCGATCAATCCGTACGGGCAGACGAAGCTGATCGGTGAGTGGATGCTCGACGCAGCGCACGACGCCTGGGGTCTGCGGGCGATCTCGCTGCGCTACTTCAACGTCGCCGGTGCCGGCTGGGACGACCTCGCGGACACGGCTGCCAAGAACCTCATCCCGATCGTGGTGGATCGGATCCGTCGCGGTGAGCCACCGGTCGTCTACGGCGACGACCACGACACCCCCGACGGCACCTGCATCCGCGACTACATCCACGTCGCAGACCTCGCACGGGCGCACCTCGCCGCGGTCGACACGCTCCGCGACGCCAGCGACTTCGCCGGGCCGGTCAACATCGGCACGGGCAAGGGGGCGTCCGTCCGAGAGGTCGTCGCCGAGGTGAGCAGCGCCCTCGGGCGGCCGAGCACCCTGCGGATCGCCGAAGCCCGTGCTGGCGATCCCGCCGCGGTCGTCGCGGACCCGTCCGTCGCGGCCGATCAACTCGGCTGGCGGGCTCGTCACGGTCTCGACGCGATCGTCCGTTCCGCCCTCGGAGCAGTCCACTCCTGACGCACGATGGGTGCGACCGTCGCGTTCTCGGCTCGGGGCCCTTCAGAGTCGCCGCGACACGGGCGCCCAGCGGAGCGCGGCATGGAGAGCAGGGACGACGACCCACGGCGTGGTCGCGGCGATCAGCCGCACGGGTACCGCGATGTCCGACGGCACGGCGATGAGGATGCCGAGCGAACACGCGAGCGTGATGACCCGCACAGTCGTGAGCTCGGCGTTCGACCGGCGGTAGCGCTGAAACGTCGAGAACACGGTGCTGGTCCACAGTGCTGACACCAGGAGACAACCGACGACGCTGAACGGGACTGCGTCGGAGAGCGCGGTCACGTGGACGGCGCTCAGGACGAACGGCACGACCGCAGCCGCCGTCGTGCCCCAGAGCACAGCGGCCACGATCGCGCTCGCAGCGATCGTTGCGGGGAAGGCGAGCGACCGCATCCGTGCGCGGAAGGACGACGGCGCAGCCTGAGTGGGATTCCGGTGATCGGCCGATCGTTCCTCGACCGCGCGGCCTCGCATCGAGCGGATGACGGTCGGGGAGAGTCCTGTCTGCAGCATCTGGAACGGCCCCGCGATGAGGGTGGTGCAGCTCCGGAACGCGCCGGCCACGGCGAGTGACGTCGATGCGCCGAGCGCGATCACCACCGCGCTCATCGTGGTGCCGATCAGGACACCGTCGAGCGCGAGGAACGGGATGTCCCGCCGGTACTCATCGAGGAACACCCGAACGCTCCACGACCGGGTCGGGCGTCCTCGCAGTGCGAGTCCTGCGGCACCCGCTCCGTACGCGATCGTCATCGCCACCGGCAGCGCCACCGACGCGTCGACGCCGGGCAACAGCCCGATCGCACAGAATCCGGCCAGGACCACCATGACCACGGCGTCGGTGGAGACGACGCGACCGTAGCGGACTGCCGACATCTCGACCGATCGTGTCGTGTCGTACAGGGCGTACGTGACGAGTGCCACTGCGAGCGCGAGTCCGGATGCGGCGGTCGCGAGACCGAGGCCGACGACCGCGATCGTGATCGACGCGGGAACAGCTGCGGCGAGGGTGAGCAGCACCGCAGCACGGCGTGCCGCTCGAGACCGTTCCGGGTCGCCTGACAGGTAGATGACGACGGGTAGTGCTCCGAACCCGCGCACGAAGCCGGCCGCCACGAAGAACACGGAGAGCAGAACGGCGAAACGGCCCCATCCGTCGGGAGTCAGGCGGACGGTGCCGACGATCGTGATGCCCATCTGGCCCAGGCTCAGCATCGCCTGAGCGGCGAAGGGGAGCGCGAGTCGGCCGAGTCGCTGCATGTTCGCGCTCCTCTCATTATGGATGTCACGTGTTAGTATATCACCGACCCGTGAGTGACCGACCTGATGAGTGAAGGACCGAGATGCTGACATTTGCCGAGTTCGAGCGAACGGAGATCGCGGGCGTGCCGATCATCGTCGCGACCCGTGATGAAGCGATCGAACAGATCGCGGCGGTCGCGCAGAGCGGTGGTGCCGGTGACGTTCACCTGGCGAACTCGTACGTGATCTCCCTCACCGCGCAGGACGAGGACTACCATCGGCTCATCGCCTCCGGGGCTGCCGTCTACCCAGACGGCAAGCCCCTCACGTGGGTGTCGAGAGTGCTCCCGGGCCGCGCGCTGTCGCAGGTCAGGGGCCCGTCGCTGTTCCCGGACATGATGGACCGGGGGCGGAGCCGGGGACTCCGGCACTTCTTGCTCGGCAACACGGACGAGGTGCTGGCGTCCCTCCGCGCCGAACTCGAGCGGCGGTACCCGGGCGTCTCGATCGTCGGGATGCACCGCTCGTACTTCCGGCCACTGACCGACGACGAGCTCGCCGCTCAGGACGCCGAAATCGTCGCCGCTGATCCGGACATCATCTGGGTCGGCCTCGGAACACCGCTGCAGGACGTCGAGACGCGACGGATCGCCGAACACCTCGGGAAAGTCGCGATCGGGGTCGGGGTGGCGTTCGACTTCATCGCGGGGACGAAGCCAGTGGCTCCGCAGTGGATGACCCGTGTCGGGCTGGAGTGGGTCTTCCGGCTCGCGAGCGAACCGCGCCGTCTCTGGAAGCGTTACCTCATCGGGAACTTCGTGTTCCTCCGCGCGGCCCTGCGGCGACGCCGATGACCGGCAGACGCGTGGCGGTCGTCAGCCAGGTTCCTCCGCCCGTGCACGGCCAGACCGTGATGACCCTCCGTTTCCTCGACGTGCTCGAGCGGCTGGGGCGACCGTCACGACTCGTCGACCGTCGGTTCAGTGCGACGGTCGCCGAGGTCGGTGTGCCTTCGCTGCGCAAGGTGGTCGCGGTGGTCGGACTGCTCACCCGTGTCGTCTGGACCAGCGTCCGTTTCCGGCCCGAGGCGGTCGTGGTGTTCGTCACCACCCGGGGCGGATCGTTCCTCGTCGACTGGGCCGTGTCCGAGCTCCTGCGGCTCTTCCGGAGTTCTCTGGTGCTCTACGTGCATTCGGTCGGCTTCGAGGACCTCCGTCGTCGAGGCCGGTTGTGGGCGTGGTGTGTCGATCGTCTCCTCGGCTCGAGCGACCGGATCGTCACACTCGGTCCGTCCCTGCTCGCAGACCTGCCTGGCCGCGCTGCACTTTGTCTCGCCAACACGCCGGGCCCGGTGCCGTCTGTGACCACCGACGCCGATCCGTGCAGCGTCCTCTTCCTGTCGAACCTCATCCCTGGCAAGGGTGCCGAGGACTTCGTGCGGATCGCCGGACTCCTCCTTCGTCGCACCGGGACCGAGCGCTGGCGTTTCACACTGGCGGGTTCGCCCGCCGATGCAGACGTCGTCGCAGCGGTCGAACGCGAACTGGTCGATGCCGACGTGGCGGCACGTGTCGCGGTCGTGGGCGCGCTCGGCGCGCCCGAGAAGTGGCAAGCGTTGGCGGTGTCGACGTGTCTTGCCTTCACGTCGTCGCTCGAAGAGGCGCAGCCGTTGACGATCGTCGAGGCGTTCGCGAGCGGCACGCCTGTGGTCGCGTACCGCACCGGCGGTGTTCCAGACCTCATCGAGCACGGTGTCAACGGCTTCCTCGTCGACGTCGGCGACGAGGATGCGTTCGCCGATGCCCTCGAGTCCCTGATCAGAGACCCTGCACTCCGCGGACGACTGTCCGCTGGCGCCTCGCGGACCTTCTCGGCGCGTCTGTCCGAGCTCGCCTACACGGACGCCTGGCGACACGTCCTCGACGAGAGCGCCCGATGAGCGTCCATCCCGCCACGACGTTCCTTCCGAGCCGTCGATCGTTCCGAGGACACCGCTGGCGAGCCCCGGCCCTGCCCTGGCTCACCTGGGTGGCGGTGACGATGGCGATCGTGATCGACACGAGTGGCCGTGTCGGTCTGGGGCCGGTGAGCCTCTCCGCGTTCATCTCGCTCGGTGTCATGGCGGTGCTCATCGCGCTGGCCCCGCTCGTCGTGGGAGCGGGACTCGCAACCGTCCCCTTGCCGTTGCTCCTGTTCTACGGCTTCGTCGTCGTCCGTCTCGTCTTCGCTCCCAACCCCGACGGGCTCCAGAACGCAGCGATCCTCACCATGTTCACCTTCGGCATCGCGTTCTCTGCGCGGTCGGCGAGGGTGGAGATCGCCGGCGCGACGCTCCGGGTGTTCGCCGGTGTCGGTGTCCTGGTCGCCGTCCTGTTCGCCGTCGGCAGTGTGTCGGGTGCGGACGTCTACATGACCCGTGCATTCGCCCTCACTGCTCTCGTGCTGCTGTCCGCTGCGGTGGTGCTGCCACCGGCAGACCTCCTCGCCCGTGCCGCTCCGTTCGTGATCGTCGGGGCCATCGTGCTCAGCCTGTCCCGGACGGCGTCCGCGATCAGCATCCTCATGTTGGTGGGACTCGTCGTCCGGCTCCGCCGAGGACACCGGATCCTGCTCGCCTGCGGCGCGGTGACCGGCGTCGCGCTCGCCACCTGGGCGCTCCTGTCGACGTTCGCACCGTTGCGCGATCGCTTCCTCGTCGGTGACAACGCGGTCGAGGTCGGTGGCCTCGCGATCAACACCTCCGGCCGTTCGGCGCTCTGGGAAGCAGTCAGCCAGAACGCGATGCACGCGCCCTTCCTCGGCCATGGCCCGGGGTCGGCGGTCGTCTTCGTGACGGAACGGTTCGGTGGGATCACACAGCCGCACAACGAGTACCTCCGCGTCCTGCACGACGAGGGGCTCGTCGGACTGGTCCCGTTCGTCCTGGGCTGTCTGCTCGTGCTCATCCGTGTCGTCAAGCGGATCGCACGGACGGACCAGCCGATCCACTGGGCCGCGCTGTTCGCTCTAACGGCGACACTCGCTGCCGCCGCCACGGACAACGTCCTCGTCTACCCGTTCGTCCTGCTTCCCGCCGCGGTGCTCATCGGGCTGTCACTCGGCCTCCCCGTCGATCTCTCGGCAGGATCGAAGACGACAGGAAAACGCACACGAGCGCGTCGGGACAGAGCGGACGAACTCACCGGGGTGCTGCGATGAGTGGTCGACCAGACATCGCAGCCGTGATGAGCGCGTACAACGCCGTCGACACGATCGTCCCCGCCGTGCGCTCGCTCCTCGACCAGACCGAGGTCGCCTTGGAGGTCGTCGTGTTCGACGACGGATCGACGGACGGGACCGATCTCGCGCTGAGATCACTCGTCGATCCGAGGCTCCGCGTGCTCCGATCCCCGCACAACGTCGGTCGATCGATCGGACGCGAGCGCGCCATCCGAGCGACGACCGCAGCGGTGATCGCGATCGCAGACGCAGACGACGTCGCGCTCCCCGGAAGGCTCGCGGCGCACGTCCGTCAGCTTCGGGAGAACCCTGCCGCGGTCGCGACCTTCGGCAGGCTCGTCGAGCAGCGCGGCACGCGGACGATCCTCGCCGATCGGTTCCCGCACGACTCCGTCGCCGTCGACGCGATGTTCGAACGCGGTCAGATGCCGGTCGCGCACCCGGCGAGTGCGTTCCGTCGCGAGTGGTACCTCGACACCGGCGGGTACGACCCAGAGATCCGCTGGTGCGAGGACTACGACCTGTTCGCACGCGGATGGCGCCCCGGAGCCGTCGTCCCCGACCCCACGTCCGTCGTGCTCTACGCGTCCCCTGGCGCCGTCCGGTCGTGGCGCTACTGGTGGGAGAACGAGCGGCACCGTCGTGCGATCACCGCCCGTGTCCTCGCGGCCGGCCGTTCTCGAGCCGGTGCGACTCCCATCGCGCCCTACCTCCGTGCTACCAGCGCCCCACCACGTCGCGCCGTCGAGGTGCTCCGGTACGTCGCCGTGTCAGCACGCGATGCCGTCCGTGAACGTCGGCGTCTCCACCGTTCCACCGAAGAAGAAAGCGGAAACAGATGAACACCACCAACACTGTCCTCGTCACCGGGGGCGCCGGCTTCATCGGCTGCGCACTCTCTGAGCGGCTTGCGAGCAGATTCGCCCGCTGGGTCGTCGTCGACTCGCTGCATCCGCAGGTCCATCCCGAGCGGGTGCGACCGGTCGGACTCCATGCTTCCGCAGAACTCGTGGTGGGTGACATCACGAGGAGCGAGGTCTGGGACGATGTGCTCTCGGACGTCCGCCCCGAGATCGTGATCCACCTCGCGGCAGAGACCGGAACAGCGCAGTCGCTCGACGAGGCGTCGCGACACGCTGAGGTGAACGTCGTCGGAACCACCCGCATGCTCGACGGGTTCGGCCGTCACGGCGTCGTCCCCGAGCGGATCCTCCTCAGCAGCAGTCGCGCGGTGTACGGGGAGGGGCGCTGGATGTCCGAGGCCGGTGACGTCCAGTACCCGGGCCAGCGCAGCCACGCGCAGCTCGAGCGTGGGGCGTGGAACTTCGACGGACTGTCACCGCTCCCCGCCCGCGCCGATGACAACGTCCCGCATCCGACCAGCGTCTACGGCTCGACCAAGCTGTCGCAGGAGCAGATCCTCGCGGCCTGGGTCGGCGCGCGGGACACGGCGTTGACCGTCCTGCGCCTGCAGAACGTCTTCGGGCCCGGGCAGTCCCTGACGAACAGCTACACCGGCATCGTCTCGCTGTTCTCCCAGCTCGCCCGTGCCGGGCAGAGCATCCCGATCTACGAGGACGGCGAGATCACCCGTGACTTCGTGTTCATCGACGACATCGCCGACGCCTTCGTGGCGGCGCTCGGGATGACTCGCTCGGTCGGGACCACGACGTTCGACATCGGGTCCGGCGTCCCGTCGACGATCAACGACCTCGCTCGGACGATCGCTCAGCACCACGGAGCGCCCGCTCCGCACGTCACCGGGGCGTTCCGTGACGGCGACGTCCGGTTCGCGGCGTGTGACGTCGCTCCGACGGTGGCCGCGATCGACTGGGAGCCGCAGTGGAACCTGGACGCCGGCGTCGTGCGCCTGCAGGACTGGATCGACGGCCAACTCGGAACCGCAGCCGAGGCACTCCTGGCCAGCTGAGGTTTCTGCGCAGGAAGCCCCGGCTGCTCCGTGTGGAGTGGCCGGGGCTTCCTGCTGCCCCTGGGAGGTCGGCAGGGGGGAGGCGACGCCGATGCCACTCCGTGCGATGGATCAGTTCGACGGCGATCCTGAGCGAACGACGATGCCCCGGCTGCTCGGGATGAGCAGCCGGGGCATCGTCGTTGTGCGGGGGCGTTGCACGCTCGCGTGCGCGCTACTCCGCAGTGATCTCGTTCTGCGCGCCCTTGTCGTCGACCGTGGGCGTGTTCCCGGCCTTGACCACGTTGCCGTTCGAGCCGGCGCCGATGGTCACCGACCCGACCGACTTCGCGTGGACCGAGTTGATGGCACCCGCGATCGACACGTGCTCAACGGCTCCCGTCACGGTGACGAGTGAATTGGAAGCGGAGATCTCGAGGTTCGTGCAGTCGCCCTTCACGGTGAGCTCGGCGCTGTCGTCGGTGACCTTCGCAGTCCCGTCCTTGCATGCGACGTCCTTCTTGACCGCGGGCCCGGCGGGCGACGTGGCTGACGGGGTGGAGCTGGGCTTCGCGGTGTTCGTCTCTGCCGCCGAGCAGCCCGCGAGGGTGGCGAGGGCGAGTGCTGCGGTGGCGATGGTGATCGGCTTGATGAACTGCATGAGGGGATCCTGACGTCGAAGGCGTTGTGTGGATGGAAGGGTCGAGGCCCAGGTCGCGGTGAGCGAGCCTGGGCCTCGACGAGCGCTCCGGATTCGGAGTGCTCAGCTCACCGTGAAGGAGAACCGCGCGGTCGTGTCCGCCCCAGGCAGGGACTGCAGCACGGTGCCCGAGTAGCTGCCGGGTGCCAGCGTCACGGTCGACGTCAGCGTCCAGGTGCCGTCGTCCTTGACCGATCCCTCGGCCAGGGTGGTGCCGCCGGAGCCCTTGATGACCAGGGGAGCCTTGGGCGTGCCCTTGCCGGAGAACACCGGCGTGCCGTTGGTCAGACTCGCGCCGATCGCCGGGCTCTCCAGCGTCACCGCAGTGAACTCGATGCGGAACTGGAACGGGGCGGTGGTCACCTTGCCGTCAGCGACCTGTCGAACGGTCCCGGAGTAGGAACCGGCTCCGAGAGCGATCGTCGAGGTGACGTCGAAGCGGCCATCGCTGCGCACCTTGCCCGATGCGAGCTGCGTCCCGGAAGCACCGGTGACGGTGATGTCGGCGTTCGGGGTCCCGGTGCCGCTGAAGACCGGGTTCGGGGTGGTGACCACCGCGTCCTGGCCGGGAGCGGTCAGCGAGACGGGGATCATCGGTGCGACGATCGTGAACCGGAATTCCGCCGAGGTGGTCTTGCCGTTCACGGTCTGCCATGCCTTGCCGGCGTAGCTGCCCCGAGCGAGGGTGACGGTGGAGGGAGCTTCCCAGGTGCCGTCGGCCTTGACCGTCGTGGTGGCGAGGGTCGTGCCGTAGGTGCCCTTGACCTCGATGGCCGCGCCGGCCTGGCCCGTACCGGTGAACACGGGGTTGGTGTCCGTGACCTCAGCGCCGATCGCCGGGGTTTCCAGCGCCACCGGGGCGATGTTCTGCACGACGGTGAACCGGAAGGCCGCCGAGGTGGTCTTGCCGTTGACGGTCTGCCATGCCTTGCCGGCGTACTCGCCGTTGGCGAGCGCAACCGCCGAGGGGACCGACCAGGTGCCGTCGGCCTTGACCGTCGTGGTGGCGAGGGTCGTGCCGTAGGTGCCCTTGACCTCGATGGCCGCGCCGGCCTGGCCCGTACCGGTGAACACGGGGTTGGTGTCCGTGACCTCAGCGCCGATCGCCGGGGTTTCCAGCGCCACCGGGGCGATGTTCTGCACGACGGTGAACCGGAAGGCCGCCGAGGTGGTCTTGCCGTTGACGGTCTGCCATGCCTTGCCGGCGTACTCGCCGTTGGCGAGCGCAACCGCCGAGGGGACCGACCAGGTGCCGTCGGCCTTGACCGTCGTGGTGGCGAGGGTCGTGCCGTAGGTGCCCTTGACCTCGATGGTCGCGCCGGCCTGGCCCGTACCGGTGAACACGGGGTTGGTGTCCGTGACCTCAGCGCCGACCGCCGGGGTTTCCAGCGTCACCGGGGCGATGTTCTGGCCGACGGTGAACTTGAACGGTGCCGTGGTGGTCGTGCCGGTGACGGTCTGGGATGCCGTTCCGGCGTAGCTGCCGATCGCGAGCGCAACCGCCGAGGGGACCGACCAGGTGCCGTCCGCCTTGACCGTGGTCGAGGCGAGGACGGTGCCGTAGGTGCCCCGCACGACGACGGTTGCTCCGACGGTGCCGCGGCCTTCGAACACCGGGTTCGGCGTTGAGACGTCCGAGTCGATCGCGGGAGCGGTCAACGTGACCGGGACCATCGCCTTGACGACGAAGTTGATCGGTGCGCTCGTGCTCTCACCCTTGAGCGGTGTCTGGACCGCGGTGAGCATGTAGCTGCCGTCGACGAGGTCGAAACCGGCCGGGACGCTCCACTTGCCGTCCTTGACGGTGGTGGTCGCGACGACCCTGCCGGTCGCGCCCTTGATCTCGATCGTGGCGCCTTCGTCACCCGTGCCGGAGAACACCGGACGCTTGTCGGTCACGTTCGACCCGTTCGCCGGAGTCTCCACGACAATCGGAGCGACCGGGTTCGCGGCCTCACCGATCGTGGTCTTCGTGGTGGAGGTGGTGTCGAAGGAGCCTTCGACAGCGGTCCCGACGAGCTTGGTCGTCATCGCCGAGGTCGCCTCGGGCGCGTCAGCCGGGGTCTCGATGTCGATGCCCCAGCGCAGCAGGGACGCGTCCGGCAGCGTCCACGTGGACGTGGTCGGCTTGAACGTGTAGGTGTAGGTCTTGCCGTCCATGGACAGGTCACCGTTGGTGAGGGTCAGGGAACGGTTCGTCCAGCCCTCGCCGGGCTTCTGGTAGCTGCCCTGGATGGTGTCCTGGCCCTCGGCGAAGACGGTGCCCTCGGGAGCGGTGAAGGTGACCTTCGCATCCGGTCGGGACACATCGCCCTGGGTCTGGAACTGCGCCTGGACCTTCGTGGTGGCGTCGCGCTCGAGCGTGACGGCGGGGCCGTCCTGCCCGACGATCGCGGACGCGTTGATCGTGACCTCGAGGATCTTGTCGTCGATGTCCTTGTTGTCGATCATCTGCACGACGCGGAGGGAGTTGTCGCCGTCCTTCAGGCCCGTGACGGTCATGGTCCAGGACCCGTCGGCGGCGACCCGGACCGGGACGCCGGTGCCGGGGATGTAGACGAACGCGCCGGGCGTTGCGGTGCCGGAGATGACCGCGGACTTGCCGGCCTGGTTCACCGAGTCCACCTTCGCCGTCAACGGCTGCTCCGTGACCTCGATGTGGGTCGAGGTCGCTGCGGCCGCGCGGAACGTGCCGACCGAGCTGGTGCCGTTGAAGACGAAGCCCATCTTGTCGGTTCCACCACGCGTGGCTTCGGGGACGTTGACCTTCATCATGAAGCGGTACTGCTGACCCGCGGGACGGGTTCCTGCCCAGTCGGCATCGAACGTGATCGTCTTCCCGGCGTCCGAGAGACGACCATCGGTCAGCGGGATCGTCGTCGAAGCGGACCATTCCTCGGCCCCGACGGCGCGGTACGCGCCCTGGACCGTGGACTGCGCATCGAACGTAGCGCCCTCCGGCGCGGTGAGCGTGACCGTGCCGTCGACGTTTTCACGTGCCTCGTTGTTCTGCACCACCATCGGCACGTCCGTGGTCGTACCGCGGGCGAGCTCGATCGGGCCCTGGTCGACGCCGACGAGCGTGCCGCCCTCGACCAGGTTGACCGTGACGTCCTTGCGGTCGTGCTCGACGTTGTTGATCTTCTGGATCGCGGTCAGCGTGTTCGTCCCGTTCGCGAGCCCCGAGACGGTCATCGACCAGGTCCCGTCGCTCGCGACCGTGACGCTCTGGCTGCCGATCGTCACCGTCGCACCCGGTGTCGCCGTGCCGGAGAGGACCGCCGACTTGGCGGAGTAGTCCACGGACGTGACTGTTGCAGACAGCGCTGCGGTTGCATCCGCGAGGTCGCCACGCAGGACGGCGTCGGCGTAGTGCTCTGCTGTGAGGTGGGTGATCGACATAAAGCCGCTATCACCCGGGTCGGAGGCCCCGATCGTGTAAGTGGACCCGACCGGACGGAGTCCCGGGCCAGAAACGAACTGATTGTAGACGTTGGTCCACTCCCAGTCCTGGTTCGCAGCTCCAGTGCAGGCACGTCCGAGAACGACGCTGCCGACCGACAAACTTGACGGCTGCAAGCACAAGTCCGCGGCAGATCCAGTACCTCGGATCGGGCCACGATTTCCAGCTGCAGGGAAGGTATATGTACCCGCGGATGACTGTGCGGTTGCCTTCGATTGGCTCCACACCCTGCCAGGAGCAGCGTTCAAGGTCGGAGCCGCGACGCCCACGAATGCCCTGGGGTCTGTCGACCCCGTCCGATTCAGCTGAACGAACTTGCCGATGAGTCGATCACTCGCCTGTGTTTCTGCACTGGACGGTTCGGGAGCGGCAGTGGCGGAAGCGGCAGGGGCGCCGAACGACAAACCAGAGACGATGGTGGCTGCGGCCAGCCCGGCCGCGCCCATGGACTTGAGAGCTGTCGAAGCCCTCTTCTTGTGAGACATGTGCATCTTTCGAGACGGGCCGCAGGATGCGGCCGTGCGGGAAGGGACACGCCACAGTTCGCCGAAGCGAATGCAGCATGTAGATACAGAATATCACTTGATATGCCAGTCGTTGACCCCTCGCTTGCGCTGTGAGTTGAGTGTGATCACCGCAACTTTGTCTGCCCGACGTTGACGCGCCTCCTGACCGGTGTAGAGTTGAGCCATGCGGACGCAAGTTCGCAACAGACTTCGCACCACCAGCACTGACAGAAGGAGTACCCACACATGGGACGTGCAGTAGGCATCGACCTCGGAACCACCAACTCGGTCGTCAGCGTGCTCGAGGGCGGTGAGCCCACCGTCATCGCCAACGCCGAGGGCATGCGCACCACGCCGTCGATCGTGGCGTTCACGAAGGACGGCGAGGTGCTGGTCGGCGAGACCGCCAAGCGCCAGGCCGTGACGAACGTCGACCGCACCATCGCGTCGGTCAAGCGTCACGTCGGCACCGACTGGACCACCGAGATCGACGGCAAGAAGTACACGCCGCAGGAGATCTCGGCTCGCACCCTCGGCAAGCTCAAGCGCGACGCCGAGCAGTACCTCGGTGAGGACGTCACCGACGCGGTCATCACCGTGCCGGCGTACTTCAACGACGCCGAGCGCCAGGCCACGAAGGACGCCGGTGAGATCGCCGGCCTCAACGTCCTCCGCATCATCAACGAGCCGACTGCGGCCGCTCTGGCCTACGGCCTCGACAAGGGCAAGGAAGACGAGCTCATCCTGGTCTTCGACCTCGGTGGCGGCACGTTCGACGTCTCCCTGCTCGAGGTGGGCAAGGACGACGACTTCTCGACGATCCAGGTCCGCGCGACCTCCGGTGACAACCGCCTCGGTGGCGACGACTGGGACCAGCGCATCGTCGACTACCTGGTCAAGAAGTTCAAGGACGAGCACGGCGTCGACCTGTCCACGGACAAGATCGCCAAGCAGCGCCTGAAGGAAGCGGCTGAGCAGGCCAAGAAGGAACTGTCGTCGCAGATGTCGGCGAACATTCAGCTCCCGTACCTGACGCTCACCGCCGAGGGCCCGCTGAACCTGGACGAGACCATCTCGCGCGCGCAGTTCGAGCAGATGACCTCCGACCTGCTCGACCGCACCAAGAAGCCGTTCAACGACGTCATCAAGGAAGCCGGTGTCTCGGTCAACGACATCGCCCACGTGGTCCTCGTCGGTGGCTCGACCCGCATGCCCGCCGTGGCCGAGGTCGTCAAGTCGCTGACCGGTGGCAAGTCCCCGAACCAGGGCGTGAACCCGGACGAGGTCGTCGCCGTCGGCGCCGCACTGCAGGCCGGCGTGCTGAAGGGCGAGCGCAAGGACGTCCTGCTCATCGACGTCACGCCGCTGTCGCTCGGCATCGAGACCAAGGGCGGCCTGATGACGAAGCTCATCGACCGCAACACCGCGATCCCGACCAAGCGGAGCGAGACCTTCACGACCGCTGACGACAACCAGCCGTCGGTCGCGATCCAGGTCTTCCAGGGCGAGCGCGAGTTCACCCGCGACAACAAGCCGCTCGGCACCTTCGAGCTCACCGGCATCGCGCCGGCTCCCCGTGGCGTACCGCAGGTCGAGGTCACGTTCGACATCGACGCCAACGGCATCGTGCACGTGTCCGCCAAGGACAAGGGCACCGGCAAGGAGCAGTCGATGGTCATCTCCGGCGGCTCGTCGCTGCCGAAGGAGGACATCGAGCGCATGGTCCGCGAGGCCGAGGAGCACGCCGCCGAGGACAAGGCTCGTCGCGAGGCCAACGAGCGTCGCAACCAGGCCGAGCAGCTCGTCTACTCGATCGAGAAGCTCATCAAGGAGAACGACGAGAAGCTCCCCGCGGACGTCAAGTCCGAGGTGCAGGCCGACGTCGACGCGCTCAAGTCCGCTCTCGCGGGCGAGGACGACGACGCCGTGAAGACCGCCTTCGACAAGCTCAACGAGTCGCAGGGCAAGCTCGGCCAGGCCATCTACAGCCAGCAGGACGCAGCAGCCGGCACCGCCGGTGGGGAGCAGCCCGCGGGTGAGCAGCCGGCCGACGACGAGGACATCGTCGACGCCGAGGTCGTGGACGACGAGGACGACAAGGACAAGAAGTAACGATGACGGATCCCAAGGACAACGCGCCCCACGAGGACGAGCCCCAGGTCGAGGGCGACGCCACGAACGCTGCCGAGCCCGAGGACCTCATCGAGGCGGAGGGGCCCGACGTCGAAGTACCGACGGACGGCCCCGCCGCCGGGGGCCCGGCGGCCGACGCAGCGAACGACCTCTCCCCGGAGGACGAAGCACTGCTCGCCGACGCAGCCCGCGGCATCGCCGAGGACAAGCTGAGCACCGAGGACCGCGACCTCGTCGCCGAGATGCGTGCGGACATGCTCCGTGCGCAGGCCGAGCTGGTGAACTTCCGGAAGCGCGTCGAGCGTGACCGTGAGGCCAACCGCGAGGTCGCCATCGCCGAAGTGGTGCGGGCACTGCTGCCGGCGCTCGACGACCTCACCCGGGCCGAGGCCCACGGTGACCTCGCCGAGGGCCCGATGCAGGTCATCGGCCAGAAGATCCGCGCGGGCTTCGAGAAGTTCAAGCTCGTGCAGATCGGCGAGAAGGGCGAGGCGTTCGACCCGAACATCCACGAGGCGATCGTCCAGCTCCCCACCCCGGGTGCCACCGGACAGACCGTCGCGGACGTCGTCGAGCCGGGCTACAAGCTCGGTGAGCGGGTCCTCCGCGCGGCCAAGGTCGCGGTGGCCGTCCCGGCCTGAGCCGGGTCCCCACGGTGACGACAGAAGAAGGCAGGTGATCCATGGCCAGTCAGGATTGGTTCGACAAGGACTTCTACAAGGTCCTCGGCGTGTCCAAGGACGCCTCCGACGCCGAGCTGAAGAAGACGTACCGGAAGCTCGCGCGGCAGTTCCACCCGGACTCCAACCCGGGTGACGCCGCCGCCGAGAACCGCTTCAAGGAGATCAGCGAGGCGTACTCGGTGCTCTCCGACAAGGAGCAGCGCCAGGAGTACGACCAGGTCCGCGCGATGGGATCCGGCGCCCGCTTCACGGCGGGCGGCGGAGGCCAGGGCGGGTTCGAGGACGTCTTCGGCGGGATGTTCGGGCAGCAGGGCGGTGGCGGACAGCGCGTCCGCTTCGGCCAGGGCGGCCCGGGCGGTGCCGGCGGTTTCGAGGACATCCTCGGCGGGATGTTCGGCGGGGGTGGTGGCTTCGGTCAGACCTCCGGCGGCTACCGCGGCTTCGGTGGGCCGACGAAGGGCCGCGACGTCACGGCGTCGACGACCCTCGACTTCACCACGGCGATCGCCGGTGACACTGTCAAGCTGTCGCAGGGCAACGGTCGACCGGTGAACGTCCGCATCCCCGCGGGTGTCGCCGACGGTCAGAAGATCCGTCTGCGCGGCCGCGGCGAGCCATCGCCCGACGGTGGTGAGGCCGGTGACCTCGTGGTCGCCGTGTCGGTGCGGAAGCACCCGGTGTTCGAGCGCGACGGGCTCAACCTGCGCGTGGACGTCCCCGTGACGTTCACCGAGGCAGCGCTCGGCGCGACGATCGAGGTCCCGACGCTCGGCGGTTCGCCCGTGAAGCTCAAGGTCGCCCCCGGCACGCCGTCGGGTCGCGTCCTGCGCGTCAAGGGCCGCGGCGTCACGACGAAGAACGGCACGGGCGACCTGCTCGCGACCGTCCAGGTCGCGGTGCCGTCGCACCTGTCGGACAAGCAGCGCGAGGCCGTCGAGGCGCTCGCGGCTGTGCTGCCCGACGAGAACCCCCGCGAGGACCTCCTCGCCAAGGCGCGCGACTAGCGCGCAACCACAGCAGTCGACCCGGCCTGGAGGAACGGCGCGGCTTCCTGACGGACGCCCGCCGTTCCTCCAGGCTGGTTTCCACCCCACGCGGACGACGGAAAGGAACGCGCCATGACCGACATGGACGAGAACTCGCCCGTCTTCGCGATCGCGGTCGCTGCGGAGCTCGCCGAGATGCACCCGCAGACGCTCCGGCAGTACGACCGGCTCGGCCTGGTCGTGCCGGGACGCACCCGGGGCGGGTCGCGGCGCTACTCGATGCGCGACGTGGTGCAGCTTCGCGAGATCGCGCGCCTCGGCTCCGAGGGGGTGTCGCTGGAGGGCATCCGGCGGGTGCTCGACCTGGAGAACGAGAACAAGGCGCTGCGTGACCGGGTGCGGGAGCTCGAGTCGGCGCTGGCCGACCAGCTCATCAACCGGCCCGGTGCACGGGTCTTCGCCGCCACCGCGAGTGGTGCGGCGATCTCGCTCAAGGCGGGTTCGCGGCCGCAGCGGAACACGCAGATCGTGCTCTACCGCGGGCCGCGCTGATTGTCGGAGAGCGGCGAACGTCCCCGGTGACCATCTGGTCACCGGGGACGTTCTGTGAGCCGGGGCTCAGTTGATGGTGAAGCGGACGGGGGCTTCGGTCGTGGCGTTGTCGGGTGCGATCCTCGCCGCGACACGTCAGCCGCCGGGTACGCTGACGCGGTGCCAGACTTCGCCGACCTCTTCCGCCGACGCGACGACGACGCGCCCGACCTCATCGCGATCGACGGCACCGACCGCTTCCTGCTCGACGAAGCACCGCACGTGCACGGCGACGCACTCCGGCAGCCCGGCGAGGTCGCGGTCGTCGACGACCGGTACGGGGTGCTGACGCTCGGCCTCATCACGCAGTACGGGGCGAGCGACATCCGCGTCGTGCAGGACTCCCTGGTGGGGGAGCGGGCGCTCGAGGCCAACGCCGGCACGTTCGGACTGCGCGGCTTCCACCACCCTGACTCGCTCGAGGACGCCTTCCGCGACGTGCGGCTCGTGGTGCTGCGGCTGTCGAAGTCGCACGATCGGCTCGACGAGATCGCCCGCGCGGTCGCCCGGTTCGCGGCGCCCGACGTGGTGCTGCTCTGCGGCGGCAACGTGAAGTACATGCACGTGACGCAGAACGACGTGCTCCGGCGCTCGTTCGGCGAGGTCACGGCTTCCAGGGGGCGCGGCAAGTCCCGGTTGCTCATCGCGCAGGACCCCCTGCGAGCGCAGGCCGACCGCGCCGCCACGACGAACCCCTGGCCCCGGTCGGTGCACGTCGACGACCTCGGCATGACCCTGGTCGCGCACGGCGGCGTGTTCGCCGGGGCGTCACTCGACCAGGGCACGCGGGTGCTGCTGGACGCGATGGACCAGGCGGTCCCGACCGCTCGTACCGTCGTCGACCTGGGGTGCGGCAACGGCGTGATCGCCGCTGCGGTGGCTCGCCGACGTCCCGCGGTCCGGGTGATCGCCACCGACGTGTCCCGGATCGCGGTCGAGTCGACGCGCGCGACGGCGGAGGCCAACGGCGTGGCCGACCGGGTGACGGTGCTGCGGACCGACGCGGGCGACGAGCTCGCCGAGGGGTCTGCGCAGCTCGTGCTCTGCAACCCGCCGTTCCACGCGGACACCACGGTGACCACGGACACGGCCGAGGCGATGTTCCGGAACGCGGCCACGATCCTCCAGGCCGGCGGTGAACTGTGGTGCGTCTGGAACACGCACCTGCGCTACCGGCCGGTGCTCTCGCGCCTGGTCGGGCCGACCCGTGAGGTCGTCCGGACCCCGAAGTTCACGGTGACGGCCTCGGTCGCGACCAACCGCTGACGGCGAGAGCCGCCCGGGCTGACCCGGACGGCTCTCGCGACGGTGCTGGGACCGATCAGGCCGGCACGTAGTCGAACGTGTCGGGGTCGGGGCCCGTGCGGTGACCCTTGTCGAGGGCGGTGATGTCCGTCATGTCCTCGTCCGAGAGCTCGAAGTCGAAGATCGCGAAGTTCTCCTCGACGCGGGCACGGGTGACCGACTTCGGGAACACGATGTCGCCGCGCTGGATGTGCCAGCGGAGGACCACCTGGGCCGGGGACTTGCCGACCGACGCGGCGACGCGGGTGATGGTCTCGTCGTCGAGGACGAGGCCCTGCGCGATGGGGGACCACGCCTCGGTCGCGATGCCGAGCTCGCGGTTCACGGCGCGGAGGTCGTCCTGCACGAGGTACGGGTGCACCTCGATCTGGTTGACCGACGGCGGGACGTCGGTCTCGGCGCGCAGGCGGTGCAGGTGGTGCGCCTGGAAGTTCGAGACACCGATCGAGCGGGCGGTGCCGGCGTGGTACAGCTCCTCGAGGGCCTTCCACGTCGGGACGAAGTCCGAGACGGTGGGCAGGGGCCAGTGGATGAGGAACAGGTCGGTGTAGCCGCCGAGCAGGTCGGCCGACTTCTTGCCGTTCTCCAGCGCCGCGGCCGGGTCGTGGAAGCCGTTGTTGAGCTTCGAGGTGACGAAGATCTCCTCGCGCGGGATGCCGGACGAAGCGATCGCCTCGCCGACCTCCTTCTCGTTGCCGTACATCTCGGCGGTGTCGATGTGGCGGTAGCCGACCTCGAGCGCGGCCAGTGTGGCGGCCTTCGTCTCGGAGGGGTCGATCTGGAAGACACCGAAGCCGAGCTGCGGGATGGTCTTGCCGTCGTTCAGGGTGATGTTCGGAACGGTCATGGTGCCATGCAACCAAACGCCCCTCAGCGCCCATTCCGGCAACGCCCAGGAACGGCGAAACCGGGCGCGCCGTTCACGCGAGCGCAGCCGTGATGTACGCCTGCAGGGCCTGCCCGTAGGCGATGGCCGGCAGCTCGGACGCGAAGCTACGGTCGGCCCCGCCGATCGTCGCCGTCACGGTGAAGACCACGCGACCGCCGACCTGCACCCGGGTCAGTCCGATGAACGAGGGCCCGAGGAGTTCGCGGAGCTGGTCCTCGCGGGGCAGCCAGAGCGACTCGGTGGCGGTGACCGAGTCGAGCGCCCACTCGGTGGTGCCGTTGAAGCCGAGGATCGTGCCGGTGGGGGAGTCGTGCCGCTCGACGGTCATCTCGGACACCGTGTAGACGTCGTCGTCGATGCCGGGCTTGTCGATCACGAACCGGTCCCCGGTCTCGGGGTGCCAGCGGAGGCCGGCGTCACGGAGGGACCTGGCGAGTTCGACGGTGATCACGTTCCCACCTTGCCCGCGCGACCCGCCCCTGTCACCACCTAGGTTGCCGAAAGCATCCCGTACTAGCATCGCCGAGCACCCCTCGCGCGAGCGCAACCCGTTCGTGCGCGCGACGTGACGACGCCCGGGCAACCGGTGCCGAGCCTCCAGGCCGTGGGAACCGGCCGTGGGTCGGACCGCCGGTCGGCGTCCCCGACCGAGGCTGACGGACACCCTGCCGCCGAAGAGAAGGACCCGCATGACCCTCGAACGCGAGGAACTCCGCGACGACTGGACAGTGACCCTGGCCGGGGGAACCGGCGCGCCGGACGGTGTCGCGGGCCGTGCCATCCCGGCGACGGTGCCGGGCCAGGTGCACACCGACCTGGAGCGGGAGGGCCTGCTGCCGGACCCGACGTTCCACCTGAACGAGCAGCCTGCCAAGTGGGTCGGACGCGCCGACTGGGCCTACCGCCGCACGGTCGACGTCGACCCGCGGGGCCACGAGCGCGTCGACCTGGTCTGCGACGGCCTGGACACGGTCGCGGAGCTCAGCCTGGACGGCGTCGTCGTGGGCACGACCCGCAACATGCACCGTCGCTACCGGTTCGACGCCCGGGTGCAGACGGGGTCCGGCGGTACCACGAAGGACCTCGAGATCCTGTTCGAGTCGCCCTACCGCGAGGCCGGCCGGGTCGCCGCGAAGGCGGGCAGCATGCCCGGTCCGTACGACGAGCCGTTCCCGTACATCCGCAAGATGGCGTCGAACTTCGGCTGGGACTGGGGCCTGACGGCGGTCACGAGCGGCCCCTGGCGGCCGGTCGCGATCGAGCGTTGGTCGACCGCCCGCCTGCGCGAGGTCCGCCCGCTCGTCGACGTCGAGGCCGGCGAGGGCGTGCTCGATGCGCACATCACCGTCGAGCGCTCGGGCATGAACGACCTGGACCAGGACGGCGAGGACGACGACCTCGTGCTCGTCGTCACCGTCAGCGGCGAGACCGAGGACGGCGGCACCACACGCCAGCGGTCCCGCGCGCAGCTGACCCCGAAGGACGACGAGACGGTCGTCACCGTGCGCGTCCCCGAGGCGCGGCGCTGGTGGCCGCACGGCTACGGTGCGCAGCCGCAGTACGACGTCGTGGTCGAGCTGCAGACCGTCGACGGCGAGGTGCTCGACCGCGACACGTTCCGCACCGGGTTCCGGTCGACCCGCATCGAGACCCAGGTCGACGGCATCGGTCGCCCCTTCGCCGTGCACGTCAACGGCACGCTCATCGACGTCCGGGGCGTCAACTGGATCCCCGACGACGTCATCATCTCGCGCGTCGACCGTGCCCGACTCGAGTCCCGGTTGGGTACCGCGGCCTCGCTCGGGACGAACCTCGTGCGCGTCTGGGGCGGCGGAGTGTACGAATCGCGCGACTTCTACGAGGTCTGCGACGAACTCGGTCTGCTCGTCTGGCAGGACTTCCCGTTCGCGTGCTCGGCCTACCCCGAGGTCGAGCCGATCCGCAGCGAGGTCATCGCCGAGGCGCGGGACAACGTCGCCCGGCTCGCCCGTCACCCCTCGCTGGTGGTCTGGAACGGCAACAACGAGAACATCTGGCTGCACGACGCCGACGGCTGGGGTGCGGAGCTGGGCGATCGGGGCTGGGGACTCGACTACTACCTCGACCTGCTGCCGACCATCGTCGACGCCGTCGACCCGTCGCGCTTCTACACGGTCGCGTCGCCGTGGTCCGGCTCCGAGTCGCTGCCCGCGAACGAGGTCGACCACGAGACGCACCATTCGTGGGACGTCTGGAACCGGCTGCCCGACACCGCCTACCGCGAGTCGGTGCCGCGGTTCGTGTCCGAGTTCGGCTGGCAGGCGCCGCCCGCCTGGCGCACGCTGCGCGAGGCGGTCACGGACTCGCCGCTCCGGGTGGACTCGCCCGGTGTGGTCCACCACCAGAAGGCGGCCGACGGGATGGCCAAGCTGGCCCGCGGGCTGGAGCCGCGCTTCGGCGCGGTCGACCCGGCCGCGTTCGACGCGTGGCACTACCTGACGCAGCTGCAGCAGGCGCGGGCGATCGCGACCGGCATCGAGCACTGGCGCACGCACTGGCCGCGCAACACCGGCGTCGTGGTGTGGCAGCTGAACGACCTGTGGCCGGTGTCGTCGTGGTCGGCGATCGACTCGGCGGGGCGGCTGAAGCCGCTGGCGCACGAGCTGCGCCGCCTGTACGACGACGTGCTGCTGACGATCCGTCCGGTGTCGTCGGTGTCGGTGACGCCGGGTGCGGCCGGTACCGCAGATGCGTCGGGTGCGTCGGGTGCGGAGCGGACTGGAGGCCCGGATCACCCGGGTGGGTCGGCTGCGGTCGGTGAGACGGCCGACCTGGGCGAGCTCGCGGACACGCTCTCGCTGGGTGTCTCGCCCGGCGCGTTCGGGTCCTCACCGGTCGAGGTGGCCGTCCGGTCGACCCGCACCGGTCACGACAGCGTGGTGCGGGTGCGCCGGATCACCACGGCCGGCACGATCCTGGCCGAGGTGTCACTGCCGGTCCGGTTGTCCGGTGCCGGCGTCGCGGTGGTGTCGCTGCCCGAGTCGGTCGGTGTTGTTGACGACCCTGCGAACGAGCTCATCGTCGCGGACATGGACTGGCGCCGCGCAGTCTGGACCCCCGGCCCCGACGCTGCGATCCGCTGGGAGCCCGCCCGCTACCGGACCTCGTTCGCGGTGGTCGACGGCGGTCTGGACCTGACGGTCGAGGCCGACTCGCTCGTGCGCGACCTGCTGGTACAGCCGGACCGGGTCGCGGACGGCGGCACGGTCGATCGTGGGTTCATGACGCTGCTGCCCGGGGAACGGGTGGTGTTCCGGCTCGGCGGTGTGACCGAAGCGGACGTGCCGGCGCTGCGAACGGAGCCGGTCCTCTGGAGTCTGGACCGCGCGCTCGCTCGTTGATATGCAGTACGGCACGCTGATATATTCATACCCGCGCCGCTTGTTGTCGTGACCTGAGCGACTCCGGCGTCCGATCGACCTCCTCGTCGACCGGTCGACAGGAGGTCTCACATGTCGCTCGCCATGCGCCCACCCACCGGGGCGGTGCCGACCGTGCTGCACCCGACCGTGCTGCACCCGAGCGTCCCTGTTTCTTCCCCTGCCGGGGCCGCAGGGGTCACCGCGTCGCACCGGACTGTCGCTCCGGCGGGGGCGCGCCGAGGGTTCGTCCCCGCGGTGGCGCTGCTCGACCTCGTGCTGCTGCTCGCCGCGTTCGTCATCGCCCACGTGGCGCGGTTCCCCTGGGAGCTCGCGTCCGTCCGGCCGCGGTCCGGCTGGTTCGAGTTCGTCGTGGCCCCCGCCATCGTCGTGGTGTGGATGCTCCTGCTCTCGGTGTTCCGCACCCGTGACCCCCGGATCGCCGGCATCGGCGGCGACGAGTACCGCCGCCTGGTCACCGCGAGCCTCGTCGCGGTCGCCGGTGTCGCGGTCGTGGCGTACGCAGCGCAGCTCGACCTGGCTCGCGGGTACGTCGCGATCGCGTTCCCGTTGGGGCTCGTGTTCCTGGCGCTCGGCCGCAAGGGGGTCCGGACGGTGCTCGCCCGGAGCCGTGCCAGGGGTGAGCACCTGCAGGACGTCCTGATCGTCGGCGACGCCGAGGACGTCCGGTACGTGGGCGCGCGGATCGCCGCCGCACCGAGCGCCGGCTACCGAGTGCGTGCCGTCGTGACGGACTGTGCTCCGGTCGGGGCCGAGGTCGACCTGGGGGTGGCCACGGCTCCTGTCGTCGGCGGCATCGAGGACGTGCTCGCGCACGCCCGGGCCGAGGGTGTGTCGGCCGTCGTCGTCGCGGGTGCGGTGCGCGGTGGGCACGCGCGCCTGCGGCGACTCGGGTGGCAGCTCGAGGAGCACGGCGTCGAGCTCGTGGTGTCCTCTCCCCTGGCCGACATCGCCGCCGGGCGGGTGCACGAGCGCCCCGTGGACGGGTTGCCGCTCATGCACGTCGAGACGCCCGACTACCGCCGACGCGCGGGCAAGCGGGCACTCGACGTCGTCGGCGCCGCGCTCGGCCTGACGCTGCTCTCCCCCGTCCTCGCCGTGGTCGCGCTGGCGATCCGCGCCGACGACGGCGGGCCGGTCTTCTTCCGGCAGGTCCGCGTCGGTCGCGGTGGCGCGGAGTTCCCGATCCTGAAGTTCCGGACCATGTGCGTCGACGCCGAGGCGCGCATGGCTGCCCTGCAGTCCGAGAACGAGGGCGCCGGTCCGCTGTTCAAGATGAAGGACGACCCGCGGGTGACCCGGGTCGGTGCGTTCCTGCGACGGACCTCCCTCGACGAACTGCCGCAGCTGTGGAACGTGTTCACCGGTTCGATGAGCCTGGTCGGCCCACGGCCTGCCCTGCCACGCGAGGTCGCGCTGTACGAGGACTTCGCGGACCGCCGACTCCTCGTGACCCCGGGGATCACCGGCCTGTGGCAGGTCAGCGGCCGATCGGACCTCGACTGGGCCGAAGGGGTCCGGCTCGACCTGCACTACGTCGAGAACTGGTCGTTCCTGCACGACCTCGTGATCCTCGCCCGCACCGTCCCGTCGGTGCTGCGGTCCCGCGGCGCGCACTGAGAGCGCTGCGCTTCCCTGTACGAACGGTGTCCGTTCCGGTGCCCGGCCTGGGCATCCAGGGGTGGGGGAGTTACGATGGACGCACACGGACTTCCGCCGCGTGGGTCGACGACGATCACCGGACGGCGACCAGTTCCACAACAAGGAGTCATGATGCTCGGAAACCTCGGCGGCATTCACCTGCTGATCATCCTCGGGATCGTCATCCTGCTGTTCGGCGCGACCAAGCTCCCGGCGCTCGCCAAGGGCCTCGGCCAGTCGATCAACATCTTCAAGAAGGAGATGTCCGACGACGAGAAGAAGGCCCAGGCCAACGGCACGGCGCCGGACGGCACGGTGCACAACAGCACCGTCCAGAACGCTCCCGCCGAGCCGACCGCCGGTCCGGTCCTGAACCCGGGGCCGAGCGCGCAGCCGAACACCGACTCCCGGCGTTAGGACACCCAGCCCCGTCCTGTCGGCAGCCCCCGCGACCACATCGGTCGCGGGGGCTTCGTCGTGCGGGATCGACCGCCGGGTACCCCGTGCCGCAGGATGAGCACATGACCGCTCCCGTTCCCGTCCCGGCCCCCGTGCCGCACGGAGTCGCGCCGCTCCGGGACGACCGGCGGATCGTGCTGGTGGTGGCGATCCTGGCGTCGTTCGTCGTCGGGCTCGACTCGAGCGTCGTGAACGTCGCGCTCCCCGCGATCCGGCAGGAGCTCGGCGGCGGACTCGTCGTGCAGCAGTGGGTCGTCGACGCCTACCTGGTCACCCTCGGCTCGCTCATCCTGGTCGCCGGCAGCCTGTCCGACCTGTTCGGCCGGGTCCGGATCATCACGTGGGGACTCGTGGTCTTCGGGATCGCGTCCGTGGTGTGCGCCATCGCCCCGACCGGCGAGGTGCTCATCGTCGCGCGGGCACTGCAGGGCGTCGGCGGGGCACTCGTCATGCCGAGTGCACTCGCCCTCATCGTCGCGGCGTTCCGCGGGTCGGCGCAGGCGAAGGCGATCGGCACGTGGACGGCGTGGTCGAGCGCGGCCACGATCCTCGGCCCCGTGGTCGGCGGGTTGGTGGTCGACGGCATCGGGTGGCGGTGGGTCTTCGTGCTCACCGCGGTGCCGATCGCCGTCACGATCCCGCTGGTCCTGCGCATCACCGGCGACGTGCACCCTGCGGTGCGCCCACGCATCGACGTCGTCGGGGCCGTGCTCGCCGTGGTCGGGGTCGGCGGGGTCGTGCTCGGACTCATCGAGCAGGAGCGGTTGGGGTGGGGTGCACCCGTGGTGGTGGGTGCCCTCGTGCTCGGTGCCGCCGCACTCGTGGCCTTCGTGCCGTGGGAACTGCGGGTGACCCGGACGACGGGGTCGCCGCTCGTGCCGCTCGAGCTGTTCCGGGCGCGGAACTTCACGGTCGGCAACCTCGCGACACTGTCCATCTACGGCGCGCTCGGCATGGTGTTCTTCGTCGTCACGCTGTTCCTGCAGGAGGTCTGGCGGTTCCCGGCCTGGCTCGCCGGCCTCGCGACGCTGCCGCCGACGATCATGCTGCTCGCGCTGTCCACCGCCGTCGGGTCCGCGGCGGGTCGGTTCGGCCCGCGGTGGTTCATGGCTGCCGGGCCGGCAGTGGGGGCGGTCGGGGCGCTCCTGCTGCTGCTCGCCGGCGACGACCCGACCGGCTACTGGTGGTCGGTGTTCCCCGGGCTGGTGCTGATCGGCGTGGGCATCGCCCTGATGGTCACACCCCTGACGAGCGCGGTGCTCGGGTCGGTGCCGCAGTCCGAGGCAGGGTCCGGTTCGGCCGTGAACAACGCGGTCGCGCGGATCGCCGGACTCGTCACGGTGGCACTGGCCGGCGTGGTGCTCGGCGGCGAGGTGAGCGTCGACGGGCTGCACCGGGCCATGGTGGTGATGGCGCTCCTGCTGCTGGCCGGTGCCGTCGTCTGCGCGGTGGGGATCCGGAATACGTCCGAGCGCAAGTAAGTTGAGTGGAATAGACTCAACTCCAGGACCACCGCAACGAAAGGACGGAACGCATGGCGAACCTCCAGGGCGCTCCTGACTCGCAAGAACGGCAGAAGACCGCCCTCGAGCAGTACGGCATCGACCTCACGGCGATCGCCCGCAGCGGCAAGCTCGACCCCGTGATCGGACGCGACGCCGAGATCCGGCGCGTCTCCCAGGTGCTGACGCGCCGCACCAAGAACAACCCGGTGCTCATCGGCGAGCCCGGCGTCGGCAAGACCGCCGTCGTCGAGGGGCTCGCGCAGCGCATCGTCGCCGGCGACGTCGCCGACTCCCTCAAGGACAAGCGGCTCATCTCGCTCGACATCTCCGCCCTGATCGCCGGCGCCAAGTACCGCGGCGAGTTCGAGGAGCGACTCAAGGCCGTGCTCAAGGAGATCAACGACTCCGACGGGCAGGTCATCACGTTCATCGACGAGCTGCACACCCTGATGGGTGCCGGTGGCGGCGAGGGGTCGGTGGCGGCCTCGAACATGCTCAAGCCGATGCTCGCCCGCGGTGAGCTCCGGCTCATCGGCGCGACGACCCTCGACGAGTACCGCGAGTACATCGAGAAGGACGCCGCGCTCGAGCGGCGCTTCCAGCAGGTCTACGTGGGTGAGCCCAGCGTCGAGGACGCCGTGGCGATCCTCCGCGGGCTCAAGGAGCGCTACGAGGCGCACCACAAGGTGACGATCAACGACTCCGCACTGGTCGCGGCCGCGAGCCTGTCGAACCGGTACATCTCCGGCCGCCAGTTGCCCGACAAGGCCATCGACCTGATCGACGAGGCCGCGAGCCGACTCCGCATGGAGATCGACTCCAGCCCGGTCGAGATCGACGAGCTGAAGCGGAACGTCGACCGTCTGCGTGTCGAGGAGTTCGCGCTCAAGCAGGAGAAGGACGACGCCTCCAAGGCCCGCCTCGAAACCCTGCGCAACGAGCTGCACACGCGCGAGGAACGGCTGGCCGAGCTCGAGCAGCGCTGGCAGGCCGAGCGCGCGAGCCTGAACCGCATCGGTGAGCTCAAGCAGCAGCTCGACGACCTGAACATGCGGTCGCAGCGAGCCCAGCGCGAGGCCGACTACGAACTCGTCTCCCGGCTGGAGTACGGCGAGAAGCCCCGCATCGAGGCCGAGCTCGCCGCCGCCGAACAGGCCGAGAGTGCCGACCGGATGGTGAACGACAGCGTCACCGACGAGGACATCGCGGCGGTCATCGCGCAGTGGACGGGCATCCCGCTCGGTCGGCTGCTGCAGGGTGAGACCGAGAAGCTCCTGCACCTCGAGAGCGAGCTCGGCCGCCGGATCATCGGGCAGCGCACCGCCGTGACCACCGTGTCCGAGGCCGTCCGTCGCACCCGCGCCGGCATCTCCGACCCGGACCGCCCGACCGGTTCGTTCCTGTTCCTCGGGCCGACGGGCGTCGGCAAGACCGAGCTGGCCAAGGCGCTCGCCGAGTTCCTGTTCGACGACGAGAAGGCCCTCGTCCGCATCGACATGAGCGAGTACGGCGAGAAGCACTCCGTGGCCCGCCTGATCGGTGCCCCGCCCGGGTACGTCGGGTACGAGGCCGGTGGGCAGCTGACCGAGGCGGTCCGCCGCCGTCCGTACTCGGTGATCCTGCTCGACGAGATCGAGAAGGCGCACCCCGAGGTGTTCGACGTGCTGCTCCAGGTGCTCGACGACGGGCGACTGACCGACGGCCAGGGGCGCACGGTCGACTTCCGGAACACGATCCTCGTGCTGACGTCGAACCTGGGGTCGCAGTTCATGACCGACCTGTCCCTGAGCGACGCGCAGCGGGAAGAGGCCGTCCGTGAGCTCGTGCAGCAGGCGTTCCGGCCGGAGTTCATCAACCGTCTCGACGACATCGTGGTGTTCCAGGCCCTGACGGCCGACGACCTCGGACAGATCGTGTCGCTCTACGTCGACCGGCTGGCCCGCCGTCTGACCGACCGCCGGCTCGAGCTCGCCGTCACCCCCGAGGCACGCGGCTGGCTGGCGGAGCGTGGGTACGACCCGCTGTACGGCGCGCGGCCCCTGCGTCGCCTGATGCAGCGGCAGATCGACGACCGGTTGGCACGCGCCATCCTGTCGGGTGACGTCCGCGACGGCGACACGGTGCGGGTGGACGTCGCGGCGGACGGGGACGGTCTGACGGTCGAGCCCTTCGAGCTGGCCGAGATCGTCGAGGAGTAGCCCACCAAGACGGATGGGAGGCCCGTCACCGGTTCCTGGGACCGGTGACGGGCCGTTCGTCTACCGTCCACGGCATGCCTGAGATCCGCGCGATCCGTCGCCTCACCGACGCCGTCGAGCACGCGAGCGTGCTCGACAAGGCCGTCGACATCGACCGTGCCGTCGTGAACGCCCTCGCCAAGCCGAAGGCCCTGCGCCAGCTGCTGCACGGCGTGCCGTTCGGCCACCCGATCCACCCGCTCATGGTGCAGGTGCCCCTGGGCGCCTGGATCTCCGCCGCGGTACTCGACCTGGTCGGCGGGAAGGGCAACGCGAAGGCCGCCAAGACCCTGGTCGGCGTCGGGGTCGTCTCGGCGAGCAGCGCCTCGGTCGCCGGCTACGTCGACTGGTCCGAGCTGAACCGCGAGCAGCTCCGCACTGGATGGGTGCACCAGGCCGTGAACTGGACCGGTCTGTCGTTGTACGGCCTGTCGTGGCTGCAGCGGAAGCGCGGCAACCACGGCGCCGGCAAGCTGCTCGGCTTCGCGGGTCTCGCCGTCGTCAGCGTCGGCGGGTACCTCGGCGGACACCTGTCCTACCGACAGCGTGCCGGCGTGAGCGATCACGGCGAGGTGCCGTTCGACGCCTGATCCACTTCCCAGGTCCGGCAGAGGTACGTCACGTGTGATGTATCCATGCGCGTACTCGTGGTGGACGACGAACGGGCCCTCGCCGACCTGGTCGCGACGGGCCTGACCCGGCAGGACATGGCGGTGGACGTCGCCTACCGCGGCGACGACGCCGACGAGCTGCTGGCGGTGCACGACTACGACGTCGTCGTGCTGGACCGTGACGTCCCCGGGCTGCACGGCGACGAGGTCGCACGGCGTCTGGCCGCCCGCGGTGCACTCACGCGGATCCTCCTGCTCACCGCCGCGACGACGTTGAGCGACCGTGTGCACGGGCTCGAGCTCGGTGCCGACGACTACCTGACCAAGCCGTTCGAGTACCCGGAACTCGTCGCCCGGGTGCGCGCGCTCGGTCGGCGGAGCGTCGCACCCGTCGCCCCGGTGCTCGAGCGTGCAGGGTTCGTCGTCGACACGAACCGGCGGATGGCGACACGTGACGGTCGCCCGCTCGACCTGACCTCGAAGGAACTCGGGGTGCTCGAGACGCTGCTCCGCGCGCACGGCCGGATCGTCTCCGCTGAACACCTGCTCGAGAAGGTCTGGGACGTGAACACCGACCCCTTCACCGCCGCGGTACGGGTCACGATGTCGAAACTCCGCCGGAAGCTCGGGGACCCGGACCCGATCCGGACGGTGCCCGGCCAGGGCTACGCGTTGTGAGGCGACGGCCCGGGCTGTGGAGCATCCGGACCCGGACGGCCCTGACGTTCGCGCTCGCGGCCATGGCGCTGGCGACCGGGGTCGTCCTCTTCACGAACACGATGTCGCTGGCCGGTGTCGGTGCCGGCCTCGACACCGCGGCCGTGCAGCGCGCCCCGTCCGGATCGAATGGCGCCACGACCGCTCCGGCCCCGATCGAGGTGGACGGCGCCGACGACGACGGTGCGGTGGCGGTGATCCGGCTCGTGGCCGTGCAGCAGTGGCAGTGGTCCGCGATCGGGATCGCGGGCGCCGGGGTCGCGGCCGGGGGCATCGGCTGGCTCGTCAGCCGCCGGGTCCTCCGGCCCATCGACCGGATCACCGCGACCACGAACCGCATCTCGGCGTCGAACCTGCACGAGCGCATCGCGCTGGACGGTCCCGACGACGAGCTCCGGCGGCTCTCGCGCACCGTCGACGACCTGCTGGAGCGGCTCGAGACCGCGTTCGAGGGCCAGCGTCGGTTCGTCGCCCAGGCGTCCCACGAACTCCGGACGCCCCTTGCGGTGCAGCGCGCGGCGGTGCAGATCGGGCTGCACGACGACGCCGACCCCGCAGACGTCCGAGCGGTCCGGGCGGAGCTGCTCGAGCAGAACCGCCGGACCGAGCGGTTGGTCGAGTCGTTGCTCGTGCTCGCCGAGGCCGATCGCGGCCTGGCGGGTGCGACGCGCGCGGTCGACCTCGACGAGGTGACCGGCGAGGTCGTCGCGGGGGCGGCCCGAGGCGCGGCCGAGGCGGGGGTGACGCTGACCCACGAGCGCCGCACCGGGCCTCCTGGCCTGGTCGTCCCGGGGGAGCCGACGCTGCTGCGACAGCTGCTCGGCAACCTGGTCGGCAACGCCGTCGAGTACAACGAACCCGGCGGTGCCGTCCTGGTGACCACGGAGCCCGACGGGTTCGTCGTCGAGAACGGCGGGCCGGTGGTCCCGGCGGACGAGGCGGGACTGCTCGTCGAACCGTTCCGCCGCGGCGGGACGGACGACGCACGCGGGCAGCACAGCGGTCTCGGGCTGTCGATCGTGGCCGCGATCGTGCGCGCCCACGGGTGGCGAATGTCGATCGCCGCACGGCCGGCCGGCGGGCTGCTCGTCCGGGTCCGTGTTTCGCCGGTGCAACCCGACGTGCACGCGGGGCGAAACAGCCGTTCCGGTGTGCTGGGGACATGAACCACACCACGATGACGACCACTCGTCGCACCCGGTCCCTGATGAGCGCGGCCGCTGCCGTCGTCCTGCTGCCGCTGCTGCTGGTGGGCTGCTCGGACACGGCACCGGACGACGACACGACGACGGCGGCCGGGGGTGCGGCGCCCGGCGTCGCCCTGGCCGAGTGCATGCGCGACCGCGGCTACGACATGCCCGACCCCGGCACGGGTGGCGGGTCGATGCAGCTCAGTGCACCCGACGGCGCCGATCCCGAGCAGTACCAGGAGGACCTCAAGGGCTGCCTCGACGACTCCGCAGCGGCCGGCGACGCGCAAGCCGCGCAGCCGATGCCGGGCAGCGAGGAGATCGCGAGGAAGACGGCGGAGTGCCTGCGGGAGCAGGGGTTCCCGGACTTCCCGGACGACCAGGAGGCGCAGAACCGGTTCCAGCCCGACGACCGAGAGGCGTTCGACGAGGCTGCCGGCACGTGCACGGACGCGGCCTTCGAGGCCGTCCGGGGCGGAGCCGGATCGTGAACCACCGGCGCACCCGACGCCGGACGATCGTGTCGGTGTGCCTCGTCGCGGCGGTGGCCGCGGGGGTCGGGACGTGGGCCCTCGCAACGGTGCCGAGTGGTCCAGGAGCCTCGGCCAGCAGTGGCTCGCGCGGCGGGACCGCGTCGACCGGAGCCACCGCCACGGTCACTCGCGGCGACCTGACCGACTCGAAGGTGTTCGCCGGGACGCTCGGGTACGGCGCGGCGACGGGGGTCCCCGGGGCCGCCGCCGGCACGATCACCTGGCTGCCCCGCGCCGGCGACGTCATCGAACGCGACGGGGCCCTATACGCCGTCGACGAGCGGGACGTCCGGTCGATGTACGGCACCGTACCGCTGTGGCGTGACCTGGAGCGGGGGCTGCAGGGCGCCGACGTGCGGCAGCTCAACGAGAACCTGGCCGCGCTCGGGTACGACGTGTCCGTGGACGACCGGTTCGGTCCACGGACCGAGCGAGCCGTCCGGCAGTGGCAGCAGGACCGCGGACACGAGGTGACCGCGGTGCTGACCATGGACGACGTCGCCTTCGTGGACGGCGCGGTCCGGGTCGCCTCGGTCGACGGTCGGCTCGGGGAGCGGCTCGCCGGCGGAGCGGGTGCGGGGGCGGGTACGGCTGGTGCTGGTGCTGGTGCTGGTGCTGGTGCTGGTGCTGGTGCGGCGGGTGACGTCCTGCAGGTCACGAGTACCCGGCGCGTGGTCGCGGCGACCGTGCCCCAGCGCGACGCCGAGCGGCTCGCGGTCGGCACCGACGTCCAGGTCCGGGTCAACGGCGCCGGGGCGGCCATGCCCGGTTCGGTCGTCGACGTGCAGCCGACGACGAGCGAGGACGGCGGCACGGCCGTCGACGTCTCGGTGTCGTTCGACCCGGGGAAGCGCACACTGCCCGCGGCAGCGTCCGCGCAGGTCGACGCGAAGGGCACCACCGAGCACGACGTCCTGTCGGTGCCGGTCGCCGCACTCGTCGCGCGCGCCGGTGGCCGGTACGCCGTCGACGTCGTGCAGCGGGACGGCACGACGGAGCGGGTCCGGGTCGAGCCCGGCTTCAGCGCGGACGGACGGATCGCGGTCACCGGGGCCCTGACCGCCGGCGACCGCGTGGTGGTGCCCGGATGAGCGCCGCCGTGCTGCCACCCGCCGCCGTGCTGCCACCCGACTCCGTGCTGCGACCCGACTCCGTCCTGTCGCTCCGGGACGTCACGAAGACGTACGGCGACGTCGGAGCCCTGCGCGGGGTGTCGCTCGAGGTCACCGCGGGCGAACTCGTCGCGGTCGTCGGCCCGTCGGGGTCGGGCAAGTCGACGATGCTCAACGTCGTCGGGACCCTCGACCGTCCCACGTCCGGCACGGTGACGATCGCCGGCAACGACGTCGCGACGATGTCCGACGACGCCCTGTCCGGACTCCGTGCCGACCACATCGGGTTCGTCTTCCAGCACTTCCACCTGCAGGCCGGCGCGACCGCCACCGAGAACGTCGCCGACGGCCTGCTCTACCAGGGCGTGCCCCGGCGCGAGCGGCACCGACTGGCGGTCGAGGCCCTGGGCCGAGTGGGCCTGGCGCACCGGGTGGACCACCGACCGCACCAGCTCTCCGGCGGTGAGCGCCAGCGCGTCGCCATCGCGCGGGCCGTCGTGGGCGACCCGACGATCCTGCTCGCCGACGAACCGACGGGTGCACTCGACACTGCGTCCGGTGCCGCGGTGGTCGAGCTCCTGCGCGAGCTCAACGCGGCGGGCACGACGGTCGTGGTCATCACGCACGACCTCGACCTGGCGGCGTCGCTGCCCCGGCAGGTCCGGATGCGCGACGGCCGGATCGAGCACGAGGTCACGCCGGTCGTCGACGAGGTCGCCCGATGAGCCGGCGTCGGTCCGTGGGCGCGGTCGACCTGCTCCGCCTCGGCGTCTTCGGGTTGCGGACCCGTCCGGGTCGCGTCGTGCTGTCGGCGCTGGGCATCGCGATCGGCATCGCGGCGATGCTCGCGGTCGTCGGGATCTCGTCGTCGAGCAAGGCGGAGGTCGACCAGGTGCTCGACACGCTCGGCACGAACGTGCTCACCCTCACCCAGGCGCAGGGCCTCGGCGAACCGGTCCCGTTGCCGTCCACCGCACTCGAGTCGGTGCTGCGGCAGGACGACGTCGAGTCGGCCGCGGCCGTCGGCACCGTGCCGGACACCGGTGTGTACCGGAACGACCACGTCCCGGCGCCCGAGACGAAGGGCCTCGGGGTGCTCGCCGCGTGGGGCGACGTGCCGCGGGTCCTCGGCGGGCAGCTCGCAGCCGGGCGGTGGATCGACGACGCAGCCGGGGCGCCGCCGCAGGTGGTGCTGGGGGCACGGGCGGCCGCGGTCCTCGGCTTCGACGACCTGCATCCGGACAGCCGGGTGTGGATCGGCGGTCGGTGGGTGCAGGTGGTCGGGGTGCTCGAACCCGTCGCGCTCGCCGAGGACCTCGACTCGCGGGTGTTCGTGCCCCGCGGGTCCGCCGGGCAGCTGGGCTTCGACGGGGCCCCGACCGCGGTCTACACGCGCGTCGACCCGGCGCACGTCGAGCGGTCGAGGGACCTGCTCGCCGGTGCGGTCCGACCCGGGGCACCGCAGGACGTCGGCGTGACACGGCCGTCGGACGCGTTGGCCGCGAAGGACGCCACGGACGACTCCTTCACCGGGCTGCTGGTCGGCATCGGCGGGGTGGCGCTGCTCGTCGGTGGCATCGGGGTGGCGAACACGATGGTGATCACCGTCCTGGAACGGCGGGCCGAGGTGGGCGTCCGTCGTGCGCTGGGGGCCCGTCGTCGCAGCATCCGCGACCAGTTCCTGGTCGAGTCGTTGCTGCTGTCGTTCCTCGGCGGGCTGGCCGGTGTCGTGCTCGGCGTCGCGGTGACGGTCGTCTTCGCCGTCACGCAGGGGTGGCCGGTCGCACTGCCGGTGTGGGCCGTCGTCGCCGGGCTCGGTGCCACGGTCGTCATCGGCGGGGTCTCCGGGCTCTACCCGGCGGCACGCGCAGCGCGGATCCCGCCGACGTCCGCCCTGGCGGCCGTCTGACGCGTGCCGTGGACGCGCGCACAGGAGGCCCGGTGCCGGTCCGGTGGACCGGCACCGGGCCTCCAGGCGGTCGCTTCCACACGCCGGACGCGAGACGCAGATCATGCCTGGTCATGACCACCTGGTCAAGCATCTGCGTCGATCTGTTCGACATCCGTGATGCCCCGGAAACACGCGGATCGAAAGAGGTCACAGGGACCGATCCAACGGTTGACAAGGGGCCGTGCAGGGTCTTCTATTGCGAATACGCAACGTCCTTTCATAAAGGTCGGACCAAGGGAGTCATCGTGACACGAACGCGTTTCGCCGCACTCGGTGCGCTCGCCCTCGCAGGCGCGCTCGCCCTCACCGGGTGCTCCGCCGGGAGCAACGCCGCTTCCGACGGCGGCACGAAGTCCATCGGCACGCCCGATGGCAAGGGCAAGACCATCACCGTCTGGATGATGAACGGCGACCTGAGCGACAAGGTGCTCGACGCCGCCGGCAAGCAGTTCACCGCCGACACCGGGGCGAAGGTGAAGATCCAGACCCAGCAGTGGGACGGGATCACCACCAAGCTCACCACGGCGCTCGCGCAGAGCGACGCCCCCGACGTCGTCGACCTCGGCAACACGCAGGTGCCGGTCTACGCGGCCGCCGGCGGGTTGACCGACCTGACGCCGTACCGCGACGAGCTCAAGGACGGCCAGACCTGGCTCACCGGGCTCGAGGGCCCCGCCACCGTCGACGGCAAGCTCTACGGGGCGCCGCTGTTCGCCGGCAACCGGGCCGTGGTCTACGACAAGCAGGTCTGGAAGGACGCCGGCGTGACCGACGTGCCGACCACCTACGACGAGCTCACCGCCGACCTCGACAAGGTCAAGGCCGCCAACCTGGCCAGCGACTTCTCCGCCTTCTACATGCCCGGGCAGTACTGGTACGGCGGGCTGCAGTGGGTCTGGGACGCCGGCGGCGAGATCGCGACGGACAAGGGCGGCAAGTGGACCGGCACGCTCGACTCCGCGGACGCGGTCGAGGGGCTGACCGCCTGGAAGGACTTCCAGAACGCGTACTCGGCGAAGTCCACCCAGGACATCAACACCGACAAGCCCTCGCAGAGCGACGTCTTCGCGCAGGGGAACACCTCGGCGTTCCTCGGGTCCGCCTGGGAGATCGGCTCGATCACCACGGCGAAGCCGGAGCTCGCGGACCGCATCGGCACGTTCCCGATGCCGTCGTCCACGGCGGGGAAGACGCAGCCGGTGTTCCTCGGCGGCTCCGACCTGGGGATCCCGGCGAAGGCGCAGAACCAGGAGCTCGCGCTGTACTACCTGAAGATCCTGACCTCGAAGGAGTTCCAGCAGGACCAGGTGTTCGGGGTCGACGGCTGGGAGCCGAACTCCACCGAGCTGCTCGACGCGGTCGCCGGCGACGTCGACGAGCTGCACAAGCCGTACTTCGAGGCGGCCGGCACGAGCCGACCGACCCCGGCCGCCCCGGGCTGGGCCACCATCGAGGGCGACGCCTCGTTCCAGTCGATGTTCGCCGACGTCGCCACCGGCCGGAAGTCGCCGGAGCAGGCCGCCGAGGGCTTCTCGAAGCACCTCACGACCGCGCTGAACGCGCAGCCGTAGGCGATGACGTCCACTGCGGAGCCGGTGACCGACGCGGAGCAGTCCGCGCCGGTCACCGGCGGGCGGGGTGCGGGGGGCCGGCGAGCCGGCGGCCGGGGGGCCGACGGCCGGCGGGCCGGCGGACCGGTTCAGGGGCCGTCGCGGGGGTCCCGTCGGGGTGGGCGCGGCGCGGGTCGTCGGTCGCCGGTCGGGTCGCGGGCGCCGCTCGTCCTGCTGGCCCCGGCGGCGCTGCTGCTCCTGGCCCTCGTGGTCTACCCGCTCGTCCGGCTCGTCGTCATCTCGTTCCAGGACTACGGGCTGCGGGCGATCTTCACCGGGCAGGCCGGGTTCACCGGGCTGACGAACTACACGGACGTCCTGACCGACGCGTCGTTCTGGCCGGTCATCCTGCGCACCGTGCTCGTGACGGGCGCGATGGTCCTGGGCACGATCGTCATCGGCATGGGGGTGGCGCAGCTGCTCACCCGCCTCGGGGTCGCGATGCGCACCATCGTCAGCGTCGTGCTCGTGCTGGCCTGGGCGATGCCGAACGTGGCCTCGAGCCTGGTCTGGCAGTGGCTCTTCCAGCCGTTCTACGGCGTGCTCAACTGGCTCATCACGCAGCTGCGGGTGTTCGGCGACCACACGCAGGACAACTGGGCGTCGCACCCGGGGCAGGCGTACACGATCGTGCTGACGCTCGTCATCTGGCAGGCCGTGCCGTTCGTGGCGCTGACACTGTACGCCGCGCAGTCCCAGATCGCGCCGGAGTACTACGAGGCCGGTGCGCTCGACGGGGCCTCGGTGTGGACCATGTACCGCGCGATCACGCTGCCGGCACTCGCGCCGACGCTGCTGCTCGTGTCGATCCTGTCGGTGATCTGGGACTTCAACGTCTTCAACCAGATCTGGCTGCTCACCCGCGGCGGACCGGAGGAGGCCACGCTGACCCTCGGCATCTGGACCTTCGTGCAGTCGTTCGTGTCCAACGCCTACGGGCAGGGCGCGGCGATCGCCGTGATCTCGACCCTGATCCTCGGGGTGCTCACCAGCTACTACATCCGCCGGCTCGTCCGCAGCGGTGAGGAGGACCTGTGACCGTCTCGAGAACGGCGCCCCGTGCGGTCGGCGCGTCCGCGCCGGGCCCCGTGCGGGTGCGCAAGCGCAAGCCGCGCGTCGTCGCGAACACCATCGCCGTGCTGTTCTGCCTGGTCTGGGTGTTCCCGATCTACTGGATGGTGAACACCGCCTTCAAGCCCGCCGACGAGGTCACCACGATGACCCCGATCTGGGCGCCGCTGCACCCGACGCTCGACAACTTCACGCGTGCGCTCACGCAGGAGGGCTTCCTGGTCTACCTGCGGAACTCCACGATCGTCGTGGTGGCGGCCGTGCTGCTGTCGATCGTCGTCGGGTTCCTGGCGTCGGCGGCACTGTCGCGGTTCCGGTTCCGGGGGCGGCGGGCGATCCTGGTCGCGATCCTGTTCGTGCAGATGATCCCGTCGGGCGCACTGCTCATCCCGCTGTTCCTGTCGTTCCAGACCTTCGGGCTGCTGAACAGCTACGTCGGGCTGATCCTGGCGTACGTGGCGAGCGTGCTGCCGTTCTCGATCTGGGTGATGCGTGGCTTCTTCGTGGCCGTCCCCGTCGAGATCGAGGAGGCGGCGAAGGTGGACGGTGCCGGCACCTTCCGGATCCTGTGGAGCGTGCTGTTCCCGCTCGTCATGCCCGGGGTCATCGCCACGAGCGTGTTCGCGTTCATCGCGGCGTGGAACGACTACCTGATCGCGTACGTGATGCTCAAGGACCAGGGGATGTACACGCTGCCGGTCTGGCTCGCCGGGTTCTCGACGAACAAGGGTACGGACTTCGGCGGGCTGATGGCGGCGAGCGTGCTGTTCTCGATCCCCGTCGTGGTGTTCTTCCTCGTCGTGCAGCGTCGACTGGTCAGTGGGATGACGGCGGGCGCCGTGAAGGGGTAGCCGTCGCAACAGCCCGCATGGTTGCCTGCGAGCGGTCACAGAGCGTCGGCTGGCGCGGTCGCAGCCGACACTTCGTGCCCCCTCGACCTCCGGCTTGCGATGTGTTATGACCGCTGTAGCGCACGGCTGACACCTGCGGACGTGTTGGTTGCACGACGGAACGGTTGCGTTCTTGTGGGTTTCAGACGTACAGTGCTCGAAACCCAACGGAACGAAGGAGTTCGGGCATGTACGCAACCGAGCGGCATACCGCCATCGCCGCCGAGCTGCAGTCCGCCGGTCGCGTGTCGGTCGCCGGTCTTGCCGAGCACTTCGACGTCACCACCGAGACCGTGCGCCGTGACCTCGACGCCCTCGAGTCCGCCGGGGTCCTGCGCCGGGTCCACGGGGGAGCGGTCCCCGTCGGCCGCTCGAGCGTCGTCGAACTCAGCGTCGCCGAGCGCGAGGGGCAGCACGGCACCGCGAAGTCCGCGATCGCCCGCGCCGCGATGCGACTGGTGCCGCCGACCTTCACCGGCTCGATCGCCCTCGACGCCGGCACCACCTGCGCCGCCGTGGCCTCCGAACTCGCCCGCTGGGAGCCCGAGGTCGCCGGTTCGACCATCACCGTCATCACGAACTCGGTGCCGATCGCCGCCACCCTGCAGCACAGCGAGCACCTCGAACTGCACCTGCTCGGCGGCCGCGTGCGTGGCGTCACGAGCGCCGCGGTCGGCACGGCCACCGTCGAGCAGATCGGCGCCCTCCGGCCCGACGTGGCGTTCATCGGCACGAACGGCCTGTCCGCCGGCTTCGGTCTGAGCACCCCGGACGAGTACGAGGCCGCCGTGAAGGGCGCCTACGTGCTCGCCGCCCGACGGGCCGTGGTGCTCGCCGACGCTGCCAAGCACGGCGTGGAGGCCCTGATGCGGTTCGCGCGCCTGGACGAGATCGACACGCTCGTCACCGACGAACAGCCCCCGGCCGACCTCGCCGGTGCGCTCGCCGACGCCGACGTCGAGGTGGTCGTCGCATGAACGTCCGCATCGTCACGGTCACCCCGAACCCGTCCCTCGACCGCACGATCGAGCTCGCCGGCGAACTGCAGCGCGGCGCCGTCCAGCGTGCCACCCGGTCCACCGCGGAACCCGGCGGCAAGGGCGTCAACGTCTCCCGCGTCGTCGTCGCGAGCGGAGGGGACACCGTCGCCGTCCTGCCCGGCGACGAGCTCGACCCGGTCCTGCTCGGCCTGGTCACACGCGGGATCCCGACGGCCGCGCTGCCGATCGGGGCGCCGCTCCGGTCGAACGTCACCGTGACGGAGCCGACCGGCACCACGACGAAGCTCAACGAACCCGGCCCCTCGCTCGCCGGTCGCCTCGACGACCTCGCCGCCCTGGTCGCCGACACCGCCGCTGCGACCGCCACCAGCCCCGCCGCCCGCTGGGTCGTGGTCGCCGGGTCGCTGCCGCCCGGTCTGCCCGACGACGCGCTCGCCGTGCTCGTCCGGGCCGTCCGTGCCCGCCACGGTGCGGACGTCCGGATCGCCGTCGACTCGTCCGGGGTGCCGTTCACCGCGCTGCTGCAGTCGGGCGAACGGATCGACCTGGTGAAGCCGAACGCCGAGGAACTCGCCGAGGTCGTCGGCGGCGACCCCGAGGAGTACGAGCGCGACCTCGACGCCGCGGTGGCCGGGGCCCAGCGGCTGCGGCGGAGGAACGTCGGCACGGTCCTGCTCACACTGGGCAGCGCCGGCGCCGTGCTCGTCTCCGACGAGGGAGCGTTCGCCGCCGCCGCACCGAAGATCGTCGCCCGGTCGACGGTCGGCGCGGGGGACTCCTCGCTCGCCGGCTACCTGCTCGCCGAGGTCGCCGGCGCGTCGCCCGAGCAGCGTCTCGCACAGGCCGTCGCCACCGGTGCCGCGGCCGCGGCCCTGCCCGGCAGCGACGTGCCGGCACTCGACCACACCGACCCGACGGCGGTCTCCGTCCGGGTGCTCGACACGCACCCGGCACCCGAACCCGCCTGATCCCCTCCCCATCCCGCCCGACCACCCCACGAACACCTGCACCACCGCGCGATCAGCGCCATTGCGAAGGAGCAAGCACATGTCCGCAGACTCGAGTCCGCGCCTCATCAGCGCACAGCTCGTCGGCCTCGACGAGGACCTCGGCGCCACCTCGACCGACGTCATCCGGGTGCTCGCCGACCGCGTCGCCGCGACCGGCCGCGCCGCCGACGGTGCCACGCTCGCCGACGACGCCGTCAAGCGCGAGGCGAGCGTCGGAACGGGCGTCCCCGGTGGCATCGCCATCCCGCACGCCCGGTCGGCGTCGGTGTCCGAGCCGACGCTGGCGTTCTCGCGCCTGGCTCGGAAGGTGCCGTTCGGCGCTCCGGACGGCGACGCCGACATCGTGTTCATGATCGCCGTGCCCGAGGGGGCCGACAAGGACCACCTGACGGTCCTCTCGACCCTGGCCCGGGCGCTGATCCGTGACGACTTCACGGCCGCGCTGCGCGCCGCGACCACGGCCGACGAGATCGTCCAGTTGGTCGACAACGAGGTGAGTGGCGAAGTGGCCGAAGCCGGCGTCGGGAACGCAGGACGGGCCTCCGGTGCGACGACCGCCGCAGCCGGCGCGACCGCCGGCGCCCCCGCCGCCGACCGCAAGGTCTTCGTCGGCGTCACCGCCTGCCCGACCGGCATCGCGCACACCTACATGGCGGCCGACGCCCTCGTCGCCGCGGCCCAGCGTGCCGGTGCCGAGATGCACATCGAGACGCAGGGGTCGTCGCAGGTCGAACCCCTCGACCCGGCGCTCATCGCCCGGGCCGACGCCGTCGTGTTCGCGGTCGACGTCGACGTCCGCGACCGCGGTCGGTTCGCCGGCAAGCCGCTGGTGTCCGGACCCGTCAAGCGCGGTGTCGACGAGCCCGACGAGATGATCGCCGAGGCCATCCGCGCCTCGGAGGACCCGCACGCCGCACGCGTGCAGGGCGGTGCCGCCGTCGAGGGCGGGACGAACAAGTCGAACGAGCACTTCGGGCAGGCGCTCAAGCGCTGGCTGCTCACGGGCGTCAGCTACATGATCCCGTTCGTCGCCGGCGGCGGGCTCCTCATCGCGCTCGGCTTCCTGCTGTCCGGGTACGGCATCGCGCTGACCCACGGTGACTCGGGCCAGAACAACGCCGTCTTCACGCTCACCAACTACACCCTGCTGAACCTGCCGCCGGAGGGACTCGGCTACTACCTCGGCGCGGCCGCGTTCCAGATCGGCTCCGTGTCGCTCGGGTTCCTGGTCGCAGCACTCGCCGGGTACATCGCCTACGCCATCGCCGACCGTCCGGGCATCGCACCGGGCTTCGTGGCCGGGTCCATCGCCGTGTTCATGAACGCCGGGTTCCTCGGTGGTCTGGTCGGTGGCCTCATCGCCGGTGCCGCCGCGTACTGGATCGGGCGCATCCCGACCTGGCGCTGGCTGCGTGGCCTGATGCCGGTCGTGATCATCCCGCTGTTCGCGTCGATCATCGCCTCGGGCCTCATGCTGCTCGTGCTCGGCGGTCCGATTGCCTGGCTGATGGTCCAGCTCACCGGGTTCCTCAACTCGCTGTCCGGCGCCTCCGCGGTGCTGCTCGGGATCATCCTCGGTCTGATGATGGCGTTCGACCTCGGTGGCCCGGTGAACAAGGTGGCGTACGCGTTCGCCGTCGCCGGGCTCGGTGCCGGGACCGCCACGAACGTGGTGCCGTTCGAGATCATGGCCGCCGTCATGGCGGCCGGCATGGTGCCGCCGCTCGCACTCGCGCTCGCCTCGACCGTGCTCTACCGCAAGGGCTTCACGAAGCCGGAACGCGAGAACGGCAAGGCCGCGTGGCTCCTCGGTGCGTCCTTCATCTCCGAGGGTGCGATCCCGTTCGCCGCCGCCGACCCGCTGCGCGTCATCCCGGCGTCGATGGTCGGTGCCGCGATCACGGGTGCGATCTCGATGGCTGCCGGCGTGACCTCGCGAGCGCCGCACGGCGGGATCTTCGTCTTCTTCGCGATCGGTGACGTCCTGATGTTCGTCGTCGCGATCCTGGCGGGGACCGTGGTGTCCGCGCTGGTGCTCGTCGCCCTGAAGAAGTGGGTCCGTCGTCGCCCCGTCGACGAGGCCGCTGCGGGCAGCGAGGCTGCCGTGGCCGGCGAGACGGTGGGCCAGCGCGCTCCGGTCGCCGCGTAGTCGACCGCAGCACACGACGGACGGGAGGCCCGGTGCCAGCTGGCACCGGGCCTCCCGTCCGTTGGTAGTCGCCACGCACCGCCGGCCGCGCGTCGAGCGGTCACGTCACGTCGCTGGCGTGGCGCCCACACGTCGGAACCCGACCGCTCGGCGGAACTGAGCGGGGTGTCGCGACCGCTCGACGCGCGCTACTCGGCGATGTTCGCCGTGACCGCGTCGATGTACGCCGCACGCTCCTCGCGCGAGTGCGGTCGCCCCGGCACGCCCGGTCGCTGCTCCCACGGGAACGGCCCAGCCTCGTGCCGGTACTCGATGCCCATGGCCTCGAGTCGGGCGGTGTGCTCGGCCAGGCGTCCGCGGAACTCGGCGAGGTCGCGCGGCCCGGTGACGTCAGCCGACCACAGTGCCTCGGCGAGAGCGGCGACGCGGGGGAAGAGCTGGTAGTCGAGCCGACGGGCGGTGTCGACGTGCTCCGTCCACATGTTGCCCTGGCCGCCGATGACGTGGGCGCGCTCGGCGTCGGTCAGCCCGGACGGCACCGGGTCGAAGGCGAAGACGTCGTCGACGGTGAGCACGATCGAGACCGGGATCGGCTCGGTCGGCAGGTCGCTCTGGCGGTAGTCGAGGTACACCTGGTCGTCCGGCGACGAGATGACGTCGTGCCCGCGGCGGGCGGCGGTCCGTGCGCCGGTCAGGCCGCGCCAGGAGACCACGGTCGCCGAGGGGTCGAGCGTGCCGCCCTCGAGGATCTCGTCCCACCCGAACGCCCGCCGGCCGTGCGACTCGACGTGTGCGGCGAGCTGCCCGATGATCCAGGCCTGCAGCTGTTCCTCGTCCTGCAGCCCGAGCTCGCGGATGCGCTCCTGGGTGCGCGGGTCGGTCTCCCACTGCACCTTCGGGCACTCGTCGCCGCCGATGCCGATGTAGCCGGAGGGGAAGAGCGCGATGACCTCGTCGAGGACGTCCTTGAAGAAGTCGATCGTGGCGTCCTCGGCGTTCAGGACGTCGTCGGCGATGCCCCACTCCGTCCAGACCTCGACCGGGTCGCCCGTGACGCCGAGCGACGGGTAGGCCGCCAGCGCCGCACGGACGTGCCCGGGGGTCTCGATCTCCGGGACGACGGTGACGAACCGGTCGGCCGCGTAGGCCACGATCTCGCGGATGTCGTCCTGCGTGTAGTACCCGCCGTGCGGGCGGCCGTCGAACCCGGCGACGACGAGTGTGCCGTCCGGACCGGGGACGTGCGCGCCGACCTGGGACTCCCGACGCCAGGAGCCGACCTCGGTCAGGCGCGGGTACTTCCGGATCTCGATGCGCCACCCCTGGTCCTCGGTGAGGTGGAAGTGCAGGCGGTTGATCCGGTGCGCGGCGAGCTGGTCGACGACCCGCATGACCTCGTGCTTCGTGCGGAAGTGCCGGGCGACGTCGAGCATCACGCCGCGCCAGGCGAAGGCGGGGGCGTCCTCGACGACCACGGCGGCGACGGACCACGGGCCGGTCGCGACCCGGGCGCGGCGGTACACGTCCGGGGGCAGCAGCTGCAGCAGGGCCTGCACGCCGTAGAAGACCCCGGCGGGCGAGCCGCCGACGACGTCGATGCCGTCCGGCGTCACCGTGAGGCGGAACGACTCCGCCCGGTCGCCCTCCGGCGTCGTCGGGCCCGCGGGCAGGGACGGGTCGTCGCCGACGCGCAGCGCGATCGTGCCGGCCCCCGGTGCCGTGTCGTCGAGGGCGTCCCGCACCGGCAGCCCGGTCGATCCCCGCAGGGTCTGCTGCAGGTACAGTCGGACGGACTCGCTCGCCGGGTCGGCGGCGATCCGGGTCGACGAGGTGATCTCGAAGGCCCCGACACCGGGAGCGGTGCGGCGCGGTCGTGGGACGAGCATGTCGGAGCCACCATTCCTCAATGATCTTTCGTAATGTGGAGGCTATGACCGTGGAGCAGACCGTGTCAACGACCCCGGGCGTCGCGGGCTCGACCCCCGGCGTCGTGGTGGCGACCCCCGGTGTCGTGGGGACGACCCCCGGCGTCGTAATGGCGACCCCCGGTGTCGTGGGGACGACCCCCGGCGTCCTGCGGCAGATGAACTCGCGGGCGATCCTCGACGAGCTCCTGCGCGACGACGTCTCCCGCACGGTCACCGAGCTCGGCCGCACGGTCGGACTCTCCCGCCCCACGGTCGAGGCCGCGCTCGCCGACCTGGTCGACCAGGGTTGGGTGACCGAGGCCGAGGCGATCGCGACCCCGAACAAGGCCGGTCGTCGGGCCAAACGCTTCGCGGCGGACGCGTCGGCCGGCTCCGTGCTCGGCGTGGACCTCGGCCTGCACGGCATCGTCGGGGTGCGTGCGGACCTGCGCGGCGTCACGCTCGCCCGCGTCGAGGAGCGCTACGCCGACCTCGCCGACGCGGAACAGGCCTGGTCGAGCGTGCAGGACGTGGTCCGTCGGCTGACGTCGTCCGTCGTCGGCGTGGTCGGTGGCGCCGCGGTCGGTGGCGCCGTCGGCAGTGCGCCGGTGCTCGGTGCCACGTTCGGCGTCCCGGCGGTCGTCGACCGTGACGGCGCGATCGACTACACGGTCGCGGTGCCGGAGTGGGTCGAGCGACGGGTGCCCGGCCGGATCCAGGACCTCTTCCCCGGGGTCGCCACCTTCTTCGACAACGACGCCAAGCTGGCCGCCACGGCCGAGGCCCGGTGGGGGCGGTTCCACGGCGTCCGGGACGGTCTGTACCTGGTGATGGGTCGGCAGATCGGTGCCGCCCTGGTGGTCGACGGCTCGTTGGCGCGCGGTGCGCGCGGTGCTGCCGGTGAGATGGGCGGCATCGCGTCGACCGGCTGGCCCGCCGCACCCGCCCGCCTGGAGGCCCGGATCCCGTCCGACACGGACCTCGAGTCCGTCTTCGCCGCGGCCGCCCAGGGCTCGGTGTCGGCCGTCGAGACCGTCCGCGCGTTCGCGGCTGACGTGGCGCCCGGCGTCGTGCAGCTGGTGACGACGATCGACCCCGAGGTCGTCGTCGTCGGTGGCGAGGTCCTGCCGGCTGCGGAGGTGTTCTGCGCCGCGCTCGACGAGATCGTCACGCCGCAGCTCCGGCACCCCGTGGCGTTCAGCCCGTCGACCGTCGGTCGTGACGCCGTCGCGCGGGGTGCACTCGCCCGATCGCTCTCGCACGTCCGCTCAGCCCACATGGGACTCGGCTGACACCCAGGGAGCGCGCCGGGTCCTGACAGGGCGTTCAGGGATGCTGGGGGCATGACGACTGCCGTGACCGCCCGTGCCATGACCGTCGCCAGTGGCGACTCCACCGCTCCGTCCGACCTCGGCGGGCTCTCCGGCCTGGTGCTCCAGCTGATCGACGCCCTGGGGGAGTGGGGCGTCGGGCTGATGCTCTTCGTCGAGACGGTGTTCCCGCCCATCCCGTCCGAGGTCATCCTGCCGCTGGCCGGGTTCCTCGCGGGCGCCGGCCAGATGAACCTCGTGCTGGTCCTGGTGCTGGCGACGATCGGCTCGTACCTCGGGGCACTGGTGCTGTACTGGCTCGGCGCGGTGATCGGGTTCGAACGCACCACGCGGTGGTTCGGCAAGCTGCCCCTCGTCGACGAGGACGACTTCCGCAAGGCGGCCGGCTGGTTCCACCGGCACGGCAAGAGCGCGGTCTTCTTCGGCCGGTTCGTCCCGATCGTCCGCAGCCTCATCTCGCTGCCGGCCGGCGCCGACCGCATGCACCTCGGCACGTTCTCGGTGTTCACGATCATCGCGAGCGGCATCTGGAACAGCGCGCTCGTGCTGCTCGGTGCCGCGTTCGGGTCGCAGTACGACCAGGTCGAGGCCTACACCGAGTGGATCGACCGCGTGCTCTACGTCGCGATCGCCGTGGTCGTGGTGAGCTTCGTCGTGCGCCGGGTCCGCCGTGTGCGCGCCGAGCGGCGTGCGGGCGGACGTGATGACCACGACGACGACGCCGGCAACCCTGCCGTGGGCGGTGCCCGGGGTCGCCGTCGCGCCGAGCCCGCCCGCGACTGAGCCTCAGGCCTTCGTCAGCGCCGACTCCTTGTGGGCGGCCTGCTTGCCGCTCTTCTCCGACTCGACGATCCAGTACGGGTCGTCATCGGTCGGCTTGAAGTGCTGCCCGTCGAACTCGAAGTCGCTCGTCCGCTTCCGCACGAGCGTGCCGGTCGTCCTGCCCTGCGAGGTGTTCCAGTGCACCTCGTCACCCTTCGACAATGCCATGCTGTCCTCCTTGCGCGATTCCTCGTCCTGGTGGAGGTCGGACTGTACCCCGTCGATCCCCGGAAAACCGGGGGAGTAGGGCGATCACGATGTCGTAACGGCCATGCGGATCGAGAGTCGGACGCGTACCGTTTCCCATGAGCCCACACGCCGGCAGCGGCCGCGGAACCACGGGCTCCGGACGGGACGACGGACACCATGACCCTGCTGGACAGCGCGCGGGCGGACACCGTCCTCTCTGCGCGGTACCGGCTCGTGAAGCTCATCGGCACCGGCGGCATGGGATCCGTCTACGAAGCCCGTGACGAGCACACGTACCGGGCCGTGGCCGTGAAGCTCTTCGCGACCCCGGACAAGATGACCACCGCCGACCGTGTGCGCCAGGAGCGCGAGATCCGGCTGCTCAGCATGCTCTCCCACCCTGGGCTCATCCCGCTGTACGACGCCGGCACCCACGAGTTCGAGGACGGCCCGCACCGGTTCATCGTGATGGAGCTCATCGCCGACACGACGCTGCTCCGCCGCCTGTCCGAGGGCGCCCTGCACAACTACGAGGTGGCCGACCTCGGTGCGCAGCTCGCCGACGCCCTGGCCTACGTGCACTCGCGCGGCATCGTGCACCGCGACGTCAAGCCCGCCAACATCCTGATCAGCGACGAGGGCTCGTCCGGGTTCGCCCGCACGGTCAAGCTCACCGACTTCGGTGTCGCCCACTTCGTCGACGGCTCCCGCCTGACGAACGACGGCACGGTCATCGGCACCGCCGCCTACCTCAGCCCCGAGCAGGTCGCCGGCGAACCGATCAGCTTCGCCACCGACGTGTACTCGCTCGGGCTCGTCCTGCTCGAGGCGCTGACCGGCAAGCAGGAGTACTCGGGCACCCTGATCGAGGCCGCACTCGCCCGGCTCCGCCGCGACCCCGAGATCCCGGACGACGTCGCCGACGAGTGGCGCGAGCTGCTCAGCCGGATGACCGCCCGCGACCCGGAGCGCCGGCCCACGGCGGTCGCCATCGCCAACGCGCTGCGCGGCGGGTCCACCCAGATCACCGGCCCGGTGCCGCTCGGCCCGGAGCGCGTGAAGCACCAGCGCGATCACCGCATGCACCGCGCCGCCCACCGGCACGCCAAGCGCGGCACGTTCTCGGCGGTGCGTCGCTGGCGCCGGCGGAACGTCCTGGTCGGATCCTTCGCGGCCTTCGGCATGACCGCGGCCTGCGTGGCCGCCTACGTCGCGGGCGCTCTGCACTGATCCTCGTGCGGGTTCCGGACGCCGGGCACGGCGGAACACCGGTGCTCCCGCGTCGAACACCGGCATCCGGGGACGTGACCTGCGAACACCGGTGTTCTCCGGGCAGCGCCACCCTGGCAGGATGGACAGCATGACCGACCAGCGCTGGATCAAGATCTGTGGCCTGTCGACGCCCGACACCGTGGACGCCGCCATCGACGCGGGTGCCGACGCCGTCGGGTTCGTCTTCGCGGCGGGCAGCCCCCGGACCGTCACCGCCGACCTGGCGAAGGAGCTGGTCGAGCGGGTGCCGGACGGCATCGACGCCGTCGGGGTCTTCCGCGACCAGAAGATCGACGAGATCGTCGGCATCGCCTCCGAGGTCGGGCTCACCACGCTGCAGCTCCACGGTGGCGAGTCGGCCTCCGACTTCGCCCGCGCGCGCGACGCCGGCTTCTTCACCATCCGGGCCATCGCGGCCGAGGACTACCTGCGCGAGACGCCCGAACAGCGCGCCGCGTTCGACCACGACCTGCTGCTGCTCGACGCCGCCGTGCCCGGCAGCGGTCGGCTCGTCGACCCGGCCACGATCGACGGCGTGGACGAGGCGTGGATCCTCGCCGGCGGGCTGACCCCGGCCAACGTGGTCGCCGCGGTCGAGGCGCTCGATCCCGACGGCGTCGACGTGTCGAGCGGCGTCGAGTCCGAGCGCGGCGTCAAGGACCCCGCGAAGATCCGTGCGTTCGTCGAGGCCGTCCGAAGCCTGGGCTGAGCGCGGGGCTGCGGACGGCGCCGGGGCCGTCGGCGGTCAGCGCAGGGTGGGGATGAGCTCCGTCAGGAACGCGTCGGTGTCCTCCCAGCCCTGCACCGCGTGGCAGGGGACCCCGAGCGCCTTCACCGGGTAGTCGTTGCCCTCGGGGTCGAGCCGGTCGCCGACGAAGAGCATGTCGTCGAGCGCGATGCCGGTGATCTCGGCGAGACGCTGCATGCCGTAGGCCTTGTCGATGCCCTTGCGGGTGATGTCGATGCTCGTGGACCCGCCCGAGCGGACCTCGAGGTCGGGTAGGTCCTGCTGCACCAGGCGTCGCAGGTGGTCCTTCTTCTCGCCGGTCGGGTCCCACTGCTTCTTGACGTCCACCGGGGCGGACTGGCCGAGGGCGGAGAACGTGATCTGCGACCCGCGGTCCTCGAGGATGGCGCCCCACGTCTCGGACTCCCAGTACCCGGCTTCCTTCGCACGGGCCTCGACCGCGGCGAGGGCGCGGTCCTTCTGCTCGTCGGTGAGGTCCTCGGCGTACTGCAGCGCCCAGTCCTGGTCCTCCCAGCGGTAGTACCGGGTGCCGCAGGTCGGCAGGAGGTGCAGGGCGTCGAGCGTCAGGCCGTCGCGCTGCCGGAGCGGGGTGACCAGCTGCTGCTCGAACTGGGTGAAGTTGCCGCCGGAGATGACCGCGACCGGCACGACCTCGAGCAGGGACGCGAAGGTCTCGAGCATGCGGGGGTCGAGGGAGGACTTCGACGGGGCGAGCGTGTCGTCCAGGTCGAAGGCGACGAGGCGGGGCGTGGTCATGTCCCCGATCCTGCCAGAGCCCGCCGACCACCCGCAGGGTGCGAGCACCCGGGTGCCCGGGTGCTGCGCGATGTCTGCGGGGTCACGCGCGGTGCGTGGCGGGGACCCGGTCGCGGGCGTAGGTGATGTCCGTGTAGCCGTGCGGGGCGGGGTTGCCGTCCTCGTCGAGGTTCACGAAGACGACCTCGTCGATCGTCAGGATGCTGCGGTGTGTGAAGAGGTTGCGCGCCTCGGCCCGCATGGTCAGCGACGTCCGGCCGAACCGGGTGGCGACGAGGCCGATCTCGACGATGTCGCCCTCCTTCGCCGAGGACAGGAAGTTGATCTCCGACATGTACTTCGTGACGACCTTGCCGTTGCCGAGCTGGATGATCGCGTAGACCGCGGCTTCCTCGTCGATCCAGCGGAGCAGGCTGCCGCCGAACAGGGTGCCGTTGGCGTTGAGGTCCTCCGGTCGCACCCACTTCCGGGTGTAGAAGTTCATCTCCGGCGGGGCGTCGTCCTGGTGCTGATCCATGTCACGTCATGGTACGCCGACGGCCGCGCCCCCGCAGGGACGCGGCCGTCGTGGCGATCACGGGCGGCGGGGCCGCCGGTGCTCACTCCTTGACGAGGACGACCTCGTCGAGGGGGATGCGGGTGCGCGGGGCGACCTCGCGCTCCGCGGCCTTGTCGTCGAGCTGCGACGGGTGCGCGACGGTGCCGACGGCCGTGACCGTGTACGGCAGGAACCGCTCGGGCAGGTCGAACGCGGCACGGAGCCCGGCGGCGTCGATGCCCGCCATCTGGTGCACGTGCAGCCCCGCGGCGTGCGCCTGCACGGTCAGGGCGGCGAGCGACTGGCCGAGGTCGTACTGCGCGAAGGGGCGCTCCTCGCCGTCGGCGGTCACCGTCTCGAGCACGCCGACGACGAGGGCGCTGGCACGGAACGCCCAGGCGGCGTTGAAGCCGAGCAGGTTCTCGTTGATCTTCCGGAACGTCTCGGTGCCGCGGCGGCCGGCGATGAAGCGGCGGGGCTGGAAGTTCATGGCAGACGGTGCCCAGCGAGCGGCCTCGAGGACGGCGTCGAGCTGGTCGTCCGAGATCGTCGCGGTCTCGTCGTAGGAGCGGGGGCTCCAGCGCTCCTCGAGCAGCGGCACGAGCGGCTGACTGGAGTCGGTGGACCGGGTGAGGGTGTCGGCGTTCGTCGAGGTCATGATGCGCTCAACGGTATTCGATGCGTACGCATTTCCGACCTGAGTGACGTCACATCACCGCCGGCAGGTGCCAGGATGGACGGGATGGGTGGCGTGTTGACCGGCTTCGCGATCATCGGCGCGATCATCGCCGGTGGGTACGTCGTCGGACGCATCGGCCTGCTGGGCCCGCACGCGCAGTTCGTGATGAGTCGGCTCGCGTTCTTCGTGCTGATGCCGTGCCTGCTGTTCCACACCATCGCGACCGCCGACATCGCGTCGCTGCTGTCGTCGATGCTCTGGGTCTCGCTGCTGAGTGCCGCCGTGGTCGCACTCGGTGCCGCCGCCGTGTTCCGCCTCGTGCTGCGCCGCCCCGTCACCACGACCACCGTCGGCGCCTTGGCTTCCAGCTACGTCAACGCGAACAACATCGGGCTTCCGGTGGCCGTGTACGTGCTCGGCCAGGCGACCGCGGTCGTGCCCGTGATCCTGCTGCAGCTCGTCGTGATGGCCCCGATCGCGCTGACGATCCTCGACGCGGCGACCGCGGGTGGCGGCGGATGGGGACGACGGATCGCGGGCCCGTTCCGGAACCCGATCATCATCGCCTCGCTCGTCGGGCTCGTGTGCTCGGCGACGGGGATCACGCTGCCCGACCCGGTGCTCGAGCCGTTCTCGCTCGTCGGCGCGGCCGCGGTCCCCGTCGTGCTGCTGTCCTTCGGGATGAGCCTGCACGGTGCGACCCCCCTGCGGGACCCGGCGATCCGCACCGACGTCATCGTCGCATCGTCGATCAAGCTCGTGGTGATGCCGGCCGTGGCGTTCGTGTTCGCACGCTTCGTGTTCGGGCTCGGCGACCAGGAGGTCTTCGTGCTCACCACCCTCGGTGCCCTGCCGGCGGCGCAGAACGTCTTCAACTACGCGCAGCGGTACGGGGCAGCGGTCCCGGTGGCGCGCGACGTCGTGCTCATCTCGACGCTCGGCTCGGTGCCCGTGCTCGTCGCGATCGCCGCCCTGCTGCACCCGTAGCGGTCGTCGAGACGCCGGCGTGTGGGCGTCCGGACGACGCCGTCGTGTTGTCGAGACGCCTTGATGTCGCCGAGACGCCGCCGGATTCGGCGGCGTCTCGCGCACTTGCCGGCGTCCAGCGAAGACGCCGGCGTCTTCCGCGCCCTGGACGTGCGCCCGGACGGACGGGAGGCCCGTGGCGGGGCCGCACCGGGCCTCCCGTCCGGCGGTGGTGGCGACCACCGCGGATGGTGAGCAGATGCGGTCGGGTCGCGTCCGTTGACCCGACCCGTTCTGCTCACGAAGCACGGACGGCACGCGCGTACCCTGGCGGGCACGCGGGGCGGACCGCTCCGTGACCGATGACCACGACGAGGAGACCGGCGATGGACACGATGGTGATGATGAAGAACATGTCGATGACGGACATGCCCATGGAGATGGACATGGACGTGATGCAGGACACGATGATGGCGATGAACGCCGCGTCGATGGCGGCGACGATGTGCTCCGCGGCCGACATGCGCATGGGCGGCGAGATGGCCACCTGCGCCGCGATGTGCTCGAACACCGCGATGCTGGCCGACACCGGCATGCGGATGATGATGCGTCCGATGGGGATGGACACCGCCGCGATGCAGGCGATGCTCATGGCCGTCGTCGCGATGGCCACCGCGTGTGCCGCCGAGTGCCGCCAGCACCAGGACATGGACGAGTCGTGCCGGTACTGCGCCATGGCCTGCGACGAGATGGTGTCGAAGTGCCAGGCGATGCTCGACTCGATGGCGGCCTGAGCCGCTCCGCCTGAACCGCTCCGCCTACGCGACGCGTGCGGTGGTCTGCCGACCGCCGACGCTGAGGATCTCCGCGACCGGGTGGTGGGCGACCGGCTCGCCGACCGACAGGACGCCGTCGGCGTCCGCCACCCGCAGCTGCGTGATGCTCCCGTCGAGGAACAGCACCACGGCGTCGGCTGCGCGGGTCTCGACGACGATGCCGTCGCGCCACGCACCGGGGGCCGCGGTCGCCATGAGGCGCTGGATGGGAAGGATCGTCGTGCGGGACATGGCTTCACCTGCTCTCGGAGGGGTTCGGTGCAGGAAACCTACGTCGGCGTGACGGACGGCTCAATCACGGCGGACGCCGGGCGTAACAGAACCGGTCGTGCGTCGTCGCTCCGGGCCGGTGACCCGACTCCGATCAGAAGATCATCGGGCGGTCGTCGTCGAGCGACGTGTCCAGGTCGAGGTCGACCACCACGGGCACGTGGTCGCTCGGGGCGTCGCCCTTGCGCTCGTTCCGGTGGATCGAGGCGTCCGTGACGACGTCGGCGAAGGCCTGCGAGCCGAGCACGAAGTCGATGCGCATGCCCTCGTTGCGCGGGAACCGCAGCTGCTTGTAGTCCCAGTAGGTGTAGCCGTCGGCCACGATCGGGCGGACGACGTCCTGCAGGCCCCGCGCCTCGAACTCGCGGAACGCTGCCCGCTCGGGCTCGCTGACGTGGGTCGACCCCTCGAAGACCCGCATGTCCCAGACGTCCTGGTCGAGCGGTGCGACGTTCCAGTCGCCCATCAGCGCGAGCGGGGTCTCCGGCGAGGCCTCGATCCACTCCGAGGTGCGGTCGGCCAGCTGGGCGAGCCAGTCGAGCTTGTACGTGTAGTGCGGGTCGCCGAGCTCGCGGCCGTTCGGCACGTAGAGGCTCCAGAGCCGCACGCCGTCGACCGTGACGCCGATCGCGCGGGCCTCGACCGGCAGGTCCGGCCCCTCGTGGCCCTTCAGGAACCCGGGCTGGCCGGGGAAGTCGCGGGTGACGTCCTCCATCGGCAGCCGGCTGGCGAACGCGACGCCGTTCCACTGGTTCAGGCCGTGCGCCTCGACGTGGTACCCCGCGGCCTCGAACTGCTCGACCGGGAACTGCTCCGGCTTGCACTTGATCTCCTGCATGCCGAGGACGTCGATGTCCTCACGCACCAGCCAGTCGACGATCCGACCCACTCGGGTGCGGACGGAGTTCACGTTCCAGGTCGCGACGCGCATGGAACAAGAACCTACCGGTGCCGACTGACGACGAGGTCGGCGAGACCAGCGGCGCGACCGGGCGGCACGTGCGCCGCCTGTGCGGCGTCCGGCAGGTGCGCCGCCTGTGCGGCGTACGGCACGATGGTGTTCGCTGGAGACCAGCAATCGATCGCACGGAGGCAGCAATGGCATCGACGACGAACCGCGTCGACGGGACCACGACCGGGGCCACGCTCGGCACCGGGGCCGGGAGCACCCAGCCCGCCGGCACCACCACGACGCAGGTCACCGCCAAGGGCAGGACCATCATCGACGACACGGTCGTCGCGAAGGTCGCGGGCATCGCCGCCCGCGACGTCCCCGGCGTCTTCGCGCTCGGCGGCAACGCCTCGCGGGCGTTCGGCGCCATCCGCGACGCCATCGGCTCGAGTGCGCTCGGTCAGGGCGTCCGCGTCGAGGTCGGCGAGACCCAGGTCGCCGTCGACCTGACCATCGTCGTCGACTACCCGACGCCGATGATGGAGGTCGCCTCCGCGGTGCGCGCCGCCGTCACGAACGCCGTCACCGAACTCGTCGGCCTCGAGGTCACCGAGGTCAACATCGCCATCAACGACGTGAACATCCCGGCGCTCAACGGCGTCGCGGACGAGCTCGACACCCGGGACGGTCGAGTCCGGTGAACGCCACCGTCGTCGGGATGGGCACCGGCGCCCTGCTCGCGATCGTCGCCGTGACGCTCGGGTTCTGGGCGTTCGTCGTCGTCGCCGTCTGCATGGCGCTCGGCGCTCTGGTCGCCCGCATCGTCACGGGTGACGTCGACTTCCGCCGCCTGCTCGACGTGCTGCGCGGACGCCGGAGCTCGTCGTGAGCGACGCCGCCGTCGCCACGACCGGCGACAGCGGCGTCCGGCTCCGCGGCTCCGACCGCATCGGCACGTCGGCGCTGGTGCACACCGCCCAGGCGGTCGCCGCCGAAGCACTGCGCGTGGCCTTCCGGGAGGTCCGTGCCCGGGTCGCCGACGACGGTCGCGGCGCACTGGCGGTCGAGATCACCGCCCCGCTCGCCCTGCCGGTGCTGGGCTCGCACGCACTCCCCGACGAACCGGTCGTCGCCACGGCGCACCGGGCTCGCGGCACGATCGCCGAACGTTTCCGGACCATCACCGGCCGACAGGTCGCCCGCGTGACCGTGACCTTCGCCTCGTCGGTCGTGGACACCCCACGGAGGGTCCGGTGACTGCCGCCCCCGCCGTCGGGCGCACCGATCCGGTCGTCCCCGCCGGCCCCTCGCACGACGACCACCACGCCACCTACCGCCGCCTGCTGCGCCGCGAGACCCACGTCTCCCGCTCCGCCGCCGTCGTCGTCGCGATGCTCATCGCCCTGGTGCTCGCCGCCGCCGCGGTCTTCGCCGGTGCGCTCGTCCTGCTCGACCAGAACGTCCTGGGTGTCGACCCGCGTGCCGTGGCCGACGCCGCGCTCGCGGCCCCGGACGGTCTCGAGACCACCATCGTGATCGGCATCGGCGCCATCGTGGCCCTGATCGGGCTCGTGCTGCTGCTGCAGGGGATCCTGCCCCAGCGCCGTCCGCGGCACGTGATGGCGTCTGATCGGCTCGCGGTCGTCGTCGACGACGAGGTCCTGGCCTCCGCTGCGGCCCGCGCCGCCCGTTCCGCGACCCGTCTCGGTGCCGATGCAGCCGTGGGTACCGTCGGCCGCCGCACGGTCGACGTCGTGCTCCGGCCCGCAGCCGGGGTGGACGTCCCCGCGGTCGCCGCGACCGAGGCCGTCGAGCGGGAGTTCGCCGCGATCGACGCGCAGCCGCCGCTGGCCGCGCGGGTCCGGGTGCAGCCGACGGGGCGGGTGGACGGATGAACGCCACGAACCGTGGGCTCGGCCGGACGGCGCTCGTCGTGCTCGGGCTCGTCCTGCTCGTCGCCGGGGTGGCGGCGATCCTGGTGCAGACCGCACAGGGGCTGCCCCTCGTCGCCTCGGGGTGGCGCGTCGTCGGCGATGCCCTCGCCGGACTCGGCAACGGGGCGTCGCGTGACGACTCGGTGTTCGCCTGGACCTGCGTGCTCGGCGGTGGCGTCGTGCTCGGCGTGCTCGCCCTCGTCGTGCTGACGACCCTCGGCGGTGGCCGCGAGGGCACCGTCGTGGACAGCGACGGTTCGGCGGACGGCGTCGCCGGGGCGGTGCGCATCGAGTCCACTGCCGTGCAGCACGCGCTGTCCTCGGCCATCGGCGAGATGCCGCAGGTCGGTTCGCTCGCCGTCGACGTCTACCGGGTCCGTGGCGGTCGGGCGATCCGGGTGCGGGTCCGTCCGCGCCGGGGTGCCGCGCCGCGCGAGATCACCGAACGGGTCGAGGCCGTCGTCGCCGACCTGGACGCCCTGCTCGGCGAACGCCTGCCCGTGCTGCTCGAGATCGCCCGTGGTGGGTCGGGGTCCTCCCGCCCGGACCGCGTGCACTGAGCGTCGCCGTGGTGCGCTCGATCGGTGGACTGCCCCGGCCGGGCGAGACGGTCCCGGTGCCGCGCATCGTCACCGACGTCGCGCGAGGGCGTGAGGTCGCGCTCGTCTGGCGCAACCAGATCGGTGGGACGACGTTCCGCATCGGACCGGACGCGCACGCCGAGGAGTTCGTGAAGGTGCTGCCGCACGCGTACGCGACGTGGATCAGCGGTGAGGCGGAACGGCTGACCTGGGCATCCCGGTACGCCCGGGTGCCGGAGGTGCTCGGCCACGGCACCGACGACGACGGCGTCTGGCTGCACACCCGTGCCGTGCCCGGGTGGAGCGCTGTCGACCCGCGCTGGCACGACGAACCCCGGACCGCTGTGGTCGCGGTGGGCGAGGGCCTGCGCGCGCTGCACGACACGTTGCCCGTCGACGACTGCCCGTTCACGTGGGCGACCGCGGACCGGCTCGATCGCGCGCGTGCAGCCGTCGCCGACGCCGACCGCGGACCGAGCGCGCTCGGTCCGGAGCCGCCGGCCGACCGCATCGTCGTCTGTCACGGTGACCCGTGCACGCCGAACACGTTGATCGGTGCGGACCGGCGGTGGAGCGGGCACGTCGACCTGGACGCGATGGGCGTCGCGGACCGCTGGGCCGACATCGCGGTGGCGACGATGGCCCTCGGCTGGAACTACGGACCCGGGTGGGAGCCGCTGTTCCACCGGGCGTACGGGCTGCCGGACGACCTGGAGCGCACCGCCTGGTACCGGGCGCTGTGGAACATCGACGTGGACGACGTCGGGAGTGTTCCGAGCTGATGGGGCTCGGTCTCCCTCTGCCGGTTCGGGTCGGGTCGGGTCGGGTCAGATCTTGGGTGGGCTGACGATGGGGTCGTCCCATGCGGGGAACGGCGGGAAGACGCCCGGGAGCGAATGATCGGGGTAGGCCGCATCGTTCCGTCCTCCGACTGCTTCCGAGAGGGCGCTGGCGTCGTTGGTCCAGAAGAGTTCGCTGTAGACGGTGATGGGGTTGTCGCCGTTCTCCTGCGCGGCGTACTGGATCTGCCAGCCGTCGCCGGTGGTGGCCCAGACCTCCTGGTCGCCGGTGATGGTGCGGCGTTCGATGGTCCAGCCCTGGTCGGTGAACCAGTCGATCATCGGCTGCAGGTCGCGTTCCTGGTCAAGGGTGCCGGGCGGGGACCAGAGCCGGGTGGTGCTCATGTCGTAGCTGTTCTTCGTGTCGGACCCGGGCAGAGCTGCGACGCCGTCACCGCCGATCAATGGAACACGGTCGCCGCCACCCCACTCCCATTCGCCGTCGTGGACCTGGAGTTGCGCGGCTTTCAGGAGCCGCTGCATGTGTTCGTAGTGGTCGCGGTAGGCGTCGAACTCTTGGTGCAGGGACATCTCGGCGACGTCGTGCTGGGTGACGCCTGCTGCATCGGTGGGCATCTGGGTTCCTCCTCCCGCGCACCCCGACAGCAGCCCGAGCGTCAGGGCAGCAGTCGTGATGGCACGGAGCATCGGTCGCATGGTCTTCATCATGGCTTCCCCGTCGCGATGATCTTCGCGATGGTCTGTTGTGCGGTGGCAGCTCGGGACAGGTAGCCGACGCCGCTGTCCGGGAACATGTCGTGCCCGGTGACCGCGCTGCCGCCAGGGGACTCGTCAGCGCCGAACGTGTCGACGTCCGGAAGGTCGCGTGGATCGGTGCGTCCCATCCGGCCGAGGATCGCTGTGTGGTCAGCGGAACCCTCGGTCGCGTACACATGGTCCACGTTGAGGTGCTCGGGAGTCGTGGTGTCGGTGAACCCGACGGAGCCGTACGTGACGAGCGCGTCGACCCGGTACCGAGTCTGCGCGAGCGCTTCGGCCGCCGTGGTGGACCCGTAGGAGTGCCCGAGGACGGTCAGGGACTGTGGCGCGCTGCCCCGGCTGTCGTGGATGCCGTCGAGGAACGAGGCGAGGTTCGCCCCACCCGCGTGCGCGCGGTCCTGACCCGGGACCTCGATGACACCCGGGGCGCGGTAGCCGATCCACGACACGACCGCGAACGACTCTGCTCGTCGATGCTTCCACGCGGTGCCCAGAAGACCGTTGGCGGCGCGGACCTTCTCATCCATGCTGTCGGGGGTGGTCATCGCGCCGGGCACGTTGACCGTCACGTTGGACGCCGTGTCCAGATCGCCGAGCGCGACGGCGGCGACGAGAGACCCGCTCGAAACGCCGAACCCGACGAGCTGTGCGACGGCGCTCGAAGGGGCTCGGACATCTGCCGCCAAGCGATCGGCACGCTTGAGCCCGTCGCGGAGGCCGAAGACCTGCTTCCGGAACTCGTCGAGACTGACCGCACCGTAGGTGTACGGCAGCCCCATCAGCCGGTACAGCCGCGCTGGGTCTCGTACCGCGGCCGAGAGGACGGCCCTGGACGCGATGTCGCGCTGCGCTGCCGGGACGCCGTCGAGTCCTGCGAACTGCAGCTGCGTGGTCAGGGGCAACGCCCGGATGTCGGCGTCGGTGAAGCCGAGCGCGGCCCAGGCCGCTGCGACCTCAGCCGTGGTCAGGGACGGATCGAGCAGCCGCTGCAGCCCGGGTAGCAGTCTGGAGGTACCGGCGACGTCGAGCGCAGCGTTCGCGAGGGAACCGCCGCCCGCGGCGCTGAACGCGCCCGCGATCCGATCGATCCACGACGCGTCGTCGGCGTTCTCGGCAAGGTAGTCGGCGAAGCCACCTGGCAACGACGCCCCGTCGACCGGGACCCAGCTGCAACGGTTGCGGAACACGGTCCACGCGTTGCGAACCCGCACGAGGTCTTGCTCCGTCGAGGAGTCCTGCACCCGGGCCACGGCAGCGAACTTCCGCAGCCGAGCGGGATCTGCCCCGCTCCGTCCTCCGGACCGGCCACCGGTGCGCTGCCGCGAGCACGCGCTGAACACCGCGGCCACCGGAGAAGGTCGCTGCGGCGTGCCCGATGGTTCAGGGTCGAACACCGAGCTGCTCCAGTCGAGCACGGGTTGCAGCGGGAGCCCGCCACCGGCGCGCACCAGGTCACGATCAGCTTCGCGCTGCCGCCACGCAGCGAGGTCGGCCAGGCGCTGCCGTTCCTCGTCCGCCTGCCGCTGGGCGATCCGCAGCTGGTCGGCCATCGCTTCGAGCGCCGTCACGAGCCGGATGCGGTCGGTCGACTCCGTCACCCGAGCTGTCTCGAACAGCCGCGCGTACGCACCGTCGAAGTCGTGCAGTGCGGCCTCGGCGTTGTTCCGCCGCGGCCCGGCGCTGGCACGCAGTGAGAGTGCCGCCTCGGCCGCGCAGTCGACCAACCGCGACGCCGCTGCGTCGTCGAACTCGATCCCCATCGTCCCCCCACCATCCGAACTGGCCGATGGGAGCAACGTAGCATTTCAGCGGTGCAGTATGAAATGACGGGCGTACGACTGTGGGGAACACCAAACCGCCGCCCACTGGGAGTGGACGGCGGTCTGGTGAACGAGCTGGCTAGAAGGCGACCCCGCGTGCACCCATGAAGGGCACCGGGTCGGTGGTGGCGCCGTTGAGGTGCACCTCGATGTGGCTGTGGCACCCGGTGGACTGGCCGGTCGACCCGACGAGTGCGATGAGCTGCCCCGCCGCGACTCGCTGGCCCTGGGCGACCCGGAAGCCACCGTTGACGATGTGCCCGTAGGCGGTCTGCACGCCGTTGCCGTGGCTGATCCGGACGTAGTTGCCGTACCCGCCGTACCAGCCGACGTAGTCGACGGTGCCGGCGGAGGCGGCGACGATCGGGGTGGAGCAGCCGCTGGCCAGGTCGACGCCGTCGTGCTTGATGACGGTGCCGTGGATCGGGTGCACGCGGTAGCCGTACGGGCTGATGACGTACCCGCTCGCGGGCCGGACCCAGCCGGTACCGGAACCGGACCCGACGGCGCCGCCGCCGCCCGAACCACTGCTGCCGGTCGACCCGCCGGCGGGAGCGCCGCCGCCGGAGTTCGCGGAGTCGGCACGAGCGGCAGCCGCTGCCCGGGCCAGGGCTTCGCGCGCGGCCTTGGCCTCGGCGGCCTTCCGCACCTTCTCGCCCTGCGCGAACTCGGCCTCCGTCCGGACGCGGCCGGAGGTCAGGGTCGCCAGCTGGGCGTCGAGTCGGGCCTTGTTGGACTGCTGCTCGTCGTAGGCGGCCTGCACGGTGTCGGACGCCGCCTGGGCTTCCTGCATGCGTGCCTCGGCCTTGGCTGCCAGACCCTTGAGCTCTTCTGCGGCACGGTCGGCCTGGGCTTCGAGCGAGCGGGCGACACCCGCGTCGATGCTCGCGGCGGCCTGCACTCGTTCGGCCTGCTCGGAGAGCTTGCTCAGGGCACCGAGGTCGTAGAGGAGATCGCGGGCATCGGCGCCCTGCGTGAGGACGGAAGTGGTGACGTCCGCACCGCCGGAGCGGGACATCTGCGCGGCGAACTGACCGGCCTGCGCGGCGCTCTGCTCGGCGACCTTCGCGTGTTCCTCGGCGTCGGCGCGGAGCTGCTGTTCCTTCTCGGCGGCTTCCTGTGCGTCGGCCTGGGCGTCGAAGAAGACCTGACCGAGCTTCTTGGCCTTGGCCTCGGCCGCCGCGACCTTGGCGTTCAGGTCGCTGATGATGCCCTTGATCTCGGTGATCTGCCCCTGCTTCGCGGATTCCTTGCCACGGGCGGACTCCACTTCGTCCCACGTGGGGTAGGTCACCGCCTGGGCAGCCGGAGCGTCGGCGATGACCGTGCCGACGAGGCCCGCGAGCGCCAGGCCGGTGACGGCGAGGCGCAGGCGCACGGGGACACGGTGGGCGCGGGGGCTGGTGGGGCGAGACATCGAGGACGAGCCTATACATCCGTACAGCGAGCATCGGACGGCAACGCGCCGCTGTGGACAACTTCAGCAGTGGATCAGAAGCCGCGGTCGCGTCGGATGACGGCGGCGCTCCCGACGACGTCGCGCCGCAGGATCGCCTGCCCGGCGGTGCCGGCGTAGTCGTAGACGTCGAACCCGGTGCAGTGGGTGATCGTCGCCGGCGGCCCGAGGGAGTCCTCGACCGCGGTGGTCCAGAGGTCGTGCGACCCGACCACCACGAAGCTCGGGTCGGCGTCGCGGTAGGCCCCGAGGTCGACGAGCCAGGGGTAGGTCTCGAAGGTGTCCCGGACCTGCAGCAGCCCGACGTTCATCGACGCGTAGGTGGCGAGGGGCCGGACCGTCCAGAACTGCCCGACGCCGGTGACCTGGCGGCCGTCGGCCCAGCGGTCCAGGCACGCCGCCGCCGGGTACCGCGCGGTCGCCACGGCGTGGGCGGTCCCGGGGGCCACGGCGATCCCGGTCGCGAGCACGGCGGCCATCGCGACCGCCACCCCCGCCCGGACCCCGCGGTGCGGGCGGTGCACGCGGGTGCGGCGGACCGCGGTGCGGGTGAGCTCGGCCACGGCGACGAGCGCGAGCAGCGGTGCGGTCACGATCGGCTGCAGGTAGCGCGGGGTCTCGGACCCGGCGACGACGACCCCGACGGACACAGCGACGACGGTCACCAGGGGCAGCAGTGTCGCGACCAGCACGGTGCGTGCGGTGCGGACCCGCCAGGCCCAGACCGTGCCCCCGACGGTGACGAGCACCCCGGCGAACAGCAGCAGGAGCCCGAGGTCGCCCGGAGCCGTGCCCGCCCGGTCGTCGGTCAGCGCCGCGAAGAACCGCAGGGTCTCCCCGGCCCGGGACGGCTGCACGTACGTCGCCGGGTCGAGGGAGACGAACGGCCGCAGCGGGATCCGCACCAGGTACCCGACGACCGATCCGACCGTGACGGCACCGGCGAGCAGCGCGGCCGGACGCCACGGCACCCGGCGCGCCAGCACCAGGAGCCCGAGGGTGACGACGACGGGAGCGGCGGACCAGGGTACGTACAGCGGGTTCGACGCGGTCGTGCACGCCGCGACGAGTCCGAGCACCACGAGCAGGGGCACCGACGCCCGGCCGAGGCGCACCGCCCGCAGCACGAGCACCGCGGTGCCGAGCATCGCCAGCACGGCGCCGTAGTAGTAGGTCGTCGTGAGCAGCAGGGATGCCAGCTCGAGCGAGGTGGCCGTCGGCGACGACTCGGTGAGCACGAGCAGCGTGACCAGACCGAGCGCCCCGGCCGACACCGCGATCCGGGCGGGGCGCCCGGCGGACGGCATCAGCTCGTTCGCTGCCGCCCGCACCAGGGCGTAGACGGCGAGGAGCACGAGCACCCCGTTCAGTGCCAGGGCCTGCTGCGGTGTGGCGGTCACCAGCGAGCAGGACAGGTACACGGGCAGCTCGGGGAAGAAGAACAGCGCGGGCGACATGGCCCACTCGAACGGCTGGCCGGCCTGCAGGGAGCGCTGGACGAGCGGCAGCAACACCGAGTCGCCGTCGTACCAGAGCAACGCCACCCGCTCCGTCGCGATGACGTGGCGCAGGGCGATGACGGCCAGGGCCAGCGCGACCAGGCCGCCCAGGGCCTCCCGTCCGATCGTGACGGCCACCTCGCCGGGCCGGCGGCCGCCGGACGGAGCCGGCTCCACGGCGGGGCGACGCGGTGCTCGGGACATGCCCCGGAGCGTACCGAGGCCGCCTCGGTGCCGGCACCCCGCGGCCCACAGGCTGGGGGAGCGCGTTGCGGGCCCGACCGACTACCCTTGTGGGCTGTGACCGACGCGCGCGAACAGTTGATCCAGTACATCTCCTCCGAAGCGGTGTTCCACGGCGACTTCACCCTGACCAGCGGGAAGAAGGCGACGTACTACATCGACCTGCGGAAGGTCAGCCTGGACCACCGCGTCGCGCCGCTGATCGGCCAGGTCATGACCGAGCTCGTGCAGCAGGTGCCGGACGTCTCCGCCGTCGGTGGCCTCACCATGGGCGCCGACCCCATCGCCAGCGCCGTCCTGCACCAGGCCGCCGCCCGGGGCCTGACCTACGACGCCTTCGTCGTCCGCAAGGAGCCGAAGGACCACGGCCGCGGCAAGCAGGTCGAGGGACCGGACCTCAAGGGCAAGCGTGTCGTCGTGCTCGAGGACACCTCCACCACCGGCGGCTCGCCGCTCAAGGCGGCCGAGGCGCTCGAGCGCGAGGGTGCGATCGTCGCCGCCGTCGCGGTCGTCGTCGACCGGGACACCGGTGCCAAGGAGACGATCGAGGCGGCCGGCTACCCGTACTTCGCGGCCATCGGGTTGGCTGATCTGGGGCTGACCGCGTGACCGAGGAGCGTCCGGACGACGCACGCGAACCCGACGGCACCGCCGGCCCGGCAGACGGGGACGACGGCCTGGAGGCTCGGCGCGCGTCCGGCTCGGACGCTCCGTTCCACGGTCTCCGCAGCGCTGCGGACATCTTCGGTGCTCCGCGCGGCGAGGAGGACTGGCCGTCGCGACGGGAGCGCCGCGAGGCCGAGCGCACCGCCCGCGAGACGGGCGCGCCGCTGCCGGAGCCGTTCGTGGCCGATGGCGAGGCGGAGGCTGCTGAGACTCCTGCTCCTGCTGCTCCTGCCGCGCCTGAGCCTGCTGCTCCGGCGCTCGACGACGGCGCGACCCAGGCCATCTCGATGCCGCCCGAGCTGCTCGCACCCTCCGAGAACCCCGACGCCGTCGTCGAGCACGAACGCTCCACACTGCACGACCGGATCCCCGCCGCCGCCGACACCCCGCCGGACTCCACCGCGCCGCACCCGTCGTCGATCGTGCTGCCGACGGCGCAGACCCACCGGGACGAACGTGCCGCCGCGTCGAAGGCCATCGAGGACGAGCGTCGCCGCGTCGACCCGTTCGGCGAGGGTCGCGCCGACGTCGACTGGCTCGGCCGCGCGACCGGGAACCACCCGGAGCCCGTGGCTCCCGCTGCACCGCAGCCCCTCGGCGTCGAGAACGTGCTGCCCCCGACCGAGGAACCGCCGACCTTCACCGACCTGCTGCGCATCACCAGCACCGGGCCGGTCCCCACGCAGACCGGCGCGCACGACCGGCCGTTCGACTGGGCGATCGGTGACGACGAGCCCGGCGAGGTCCCGGCGACGCTGACCACCGGCTCGTTCGACACCACCGCGCTGTCCGCCGGATCCTGGTCGCTCGCCGACGAGCTGGACGACGAGGACGAGGTCGTCGCCGGCGAGGTCGACACCCCGGCCTCCGGGCTGCCGCAGGCGCCGCGGACCTACCCGGTGCCACCGGCGGTCCCCGTGCCGCCGGCGGTGCCCCTGGTGGTGCCGGCCGCGCCCGTGTCGGACACGGCTGCTCCGGCTGCCGTCCCCGATGCGGCTGCCGCTGGTGCTGGTGCTGCCGCTGCCGCTGGTGCTGCCGCTGGTGCTCCGTCGGAGGCGACCGAGGCCGTGGACGCACCCCGTCAGCCCGCCGGGGACGACGTGCCGGACGCGACCGAGGGCCTCCAGGCCGATGCCCCGACCACCGCGATGCCGGCTGCCGGGACGCCCTGGTGGTCCGAGCCCGACGCGACCGTGCCGCCGACCGCCGTACCGCCGCTCGTCGAACCCACCGGAGCACAGGAGTACCCGGCGCACCTGCCGCCGTCGGTGGGGCAGGACCTCGACGCCGTTCTGGGGTTGCGTGGGAACGACACCGGTCCGCAGCCGGAGTCCCTGCCCGCCGCGGCGCCGGACGACCTGGACCAGTCCGAGTGGGACGGCCGCGAGACCAGCGACACGAGCGCCATCAAGGACCTGTTCGGCACCGAGGCGGTCGGGCAGCTCGGCGGCACCGGCTACGACCCCGAGGACACCGGGACGCGGATGATGCCGGCGGCGGCGGCCGTGCCTGCGGCTGCTGCCGCTCCAGCTGCTGCCCCCGCGTCCGCTGCTGCCGGACGGCCTGCCGGCGGTCCGGACCGGCAGTCCGGCGAACGCGACAACTTCATCAACGAGGGTTTCGCGCGGCTGCGGAACGAGGGCAAGCGCGGCAAGCAGCTGCTGATCTACGGGTCGATCGCGCTGATCCTCGTGCTCATCGTGCTGGTGTTCCTGCTGTCGAAGTGGATCCTCGGCAACAACATCGCCGACCAGGCCGTGCCGACGAAGTCGCCGGTGGCTGCCTCGTCGGCGCCGGCGACACCGAGCGCTGCGCCGTCGGCGTCTGCCTCGCAGCCGAGTGGCCCCGCAGCACCGGCCGCAACCCTGCAGTTCGCCACGACGCCGGCGTTGCCCGGCGAGCACCCGTGGACCGACCTGGCCGGCGGGGAGTGCCTGTCGCCGTTCACGAACGCGTGGTCGCAGACCTTCACGGTGGTGGACTGCGCGACGCCGCACATCGGGCAGCTGACCGCACGACTCGCGGTCGAGGGTGACACCTACCCGGGTACCGAGGCCCTTGCGACCCGGGCCGCCGACCAGTGCCAGTCCGACGCGGCGCTGAACGCCTCGGCCGCCGCCGCCGTGGGCGACGTGCAGGTGCAGGGTTCCTACGCGCCGGACCAGGCGACGTGGGACCAGGGTGACCGGTTCATCTCGTGCTTCGTGACGCGGTCGTCGGGGCAGCCGCTGACCGGGTCGCTGGCGCCGGGGGCGTAGGCGCGCCCGCACCCTTCTTGCGACGATCCACCCCGTGATCGACGGGTGGTGTGTCGGAACATGCACGCGCATGGCTCGGGCGCGCGCGGCGTCAGGTGTTCGATGGAGGGATGACCACGCTCACCGATGCCCTCGCCGACCCGCGATCCTCCGCCCGGCTGCAGGCCGTGATGGCCGCGGGGACCACCCCGGACCCCGCTGACCTCGAGGTGCTCGTCGCGCAGTGCGCCGTCGAGCCGGACTTCTTCGTCCGCGACATGCTGACGTGGGCACTCACCCGGCACCCCGCCGAGGACGTCGTGGCCCGCGTGCTGCCCGAGCTCGAGCGCCCCGAGCCGCAGGCCCGCAGCCAGGCGCTCCACACCCTGTCGAAGATCGGTGACCCGCACGCGTGGCCCGCGGTGCGCCCACTGCTCGAGGACCACGACGACGAGGTGCTCCGCGCGGCCTGGCGGACGGCCGTCGCACTGGTCCCGGACGACGAGCGGGCGTCGCTCGCGCGGATCCTCGCGGTGCAGCTCGGCATCGGCGACCGCGAGCGTCGGCTCAGCCTGTCGCGTGCCCTGGTGGGACTCGGCGAGGACACCGTCGGACCCCTCCTCGTCACGGCCGCCGACCGGGGGACCGACGTCGTCCGGGAGCACGTGCGCGAGACCGAACGACTGCTGCACGACCCGGACGCCGCATCAGCGCTCGCCCTCGAACGGGCCCGGCGCGAGGTCGCCCTCGGCCGGACGCGCTCCGTCAAGGGCTAGGGCCAGCGGGCGCGCCCGGCCGGGAGCGCCGGGTGGTCGCGAAGCGTCACCGTCGCGGTCGTGGGGCGGCCGCGTCGCGCGGTCACGAAACCCCGTGCGCTGGGTGCCGAGTGGGCGCGAACCGTCGGCTGCGGGGCTTCCGGGCGACAGAGCGTGACCGGTCGGCAGAGGTGAGCGTGGTGTCGTGACCGGTGAGGGCGCCGGACGGGAGGCGCGTGGCGGCGGTGCGCCGGGCCTCCCGTCCGATGCCACGCGCGTTCGCGGGCCGCGGTGCGGTCACGACCCCCCGTGCGCTGGGCGCCGAGTGGTCACGAACCGTCGCCTGCGGGGCTCCCAGGCGACAGTTCTTGACCGCTCGGCAGACGTGAGCGGGGTGTCTCGACCGGCGGGCCAACGCGTGCGTGCCGTCCGCCGCCACGCGCGCAGCGCGGTCAGTCGCCGTCGGGCGCGAGCCAGATGGACGACGCCGCCGCGGCAGGCAGGTCGACGAGGGACTCCGAGCCGTCGGTCGCCCGCCGCGACACCGCGATGACGCCGGCGTAGTCCCGCACCCGCTCGACCCGAAGGTGCGTGCCCAGCCCCACCCCGAGCTCGTCGAAGTACCGCAGCAGCGAGGGGTCGTCGTCCGAGACGCGGTCGACGGTGCCGCAGGCTCCAGGCTCGATCGCGCCGAGGAGGGTGCCGGGGGAGTCCGGCACGATGCCGTCCGCACCGGGGATCGGGTCGCCGTGGGGGTCGTGCGTCGGGTGGCCGAGGTCGGCGTCGACCCGGTCGAGGAACTGCTCCGACACGGCGTGCTCCAGGGCCTCGGCCTCGGTGTGGACCTCGTCCCACGAGTAGCCGAGCCGCTCCACCAGGAACGTCTCGATCAGCCGGTGCCGCCGGACCATCGCCACCGCGACCTGCTGCCCGAGCGGGGTGAGCACGACGCCGTAGTACGGGGTGTGCTCGATCAGGCCGTCGCGGTCGAGCTTCTTGAGGTTGCCCGACACCGTCGACGCCGACACCTTCAGGGACGCCGCGATGTCCCGCGTCGCCAAGCCGGGTCCGCCGCGCTCGCTGGCCTTCCAGATGAGCTTGACGTAGTCCTCTGCCATGGTGGACAGGGAGGGCAGGCGCATACCGCCAATCGTACGTCCCGCCTGGTACAACCAGCAGATGACCACCGCCGCGCCCGTCCGAGCCCCCCGCCGTCGCTGGCCGGTGCCGCCGTCGCTGCTGCTCGGGCTCGCGCCGATCGTGGTCTTCGCGGCGATCAGCGCCTGGCGGTCACGGCCGAGCGACGACTACGCGACCCTCGGGCAGACGGTCGACAGCGTCGTGCACGCCCTCGTGATCCCCGAGGGCATCGCCGTCGCGGCACTCGCCCTGTTCGTCACGGCGCTCGGCTGGTGGCGGATCGCCACGGTCGACCCGGTCCGGACGCGGCTGCGGTGGACGATGCTCGCGCCGATCCTCGTGCTGGTGGTGTGCGTCGTCCGGCTGCCCCTGATCGACTGGACGGCGCTGCCCGCGCACTACTTCCTGCTGCTCGCCGTCGGGGTGCTGTTCGTCGGGGTCTTCGAGGAGCTGATGGCCCGCGGCACCCTGCTCGTGGGACTGCGGCGGCGCCTGCCGGAGACGGGGGTGTGGGCCCTGTCGTGCGCGCTGTTCGGACTGCTGCACCTGCTCAACGCGCTCGCCGGCGCCGGCATCGGGCCGACGCTGGTCCAGGTCGTGTTCGCCGCGTCGTTCGGGTCGACGCTGTACGTCGCGCGTCGGCTGACCGGGTCGCTGCTCGCTCCGGTGCTGCTGCACGCCTTCTGGGACTTCGGGTCGATCGGGTTCTCGGCGACCGCGGACACGGGCGACTTCGGGAAGCTGACCCTGCTCGGTCTGATCGGGCTGTTCTCGTTCGGCGTGCTCGCGTTCGGCATCGTGGCCGGCGGGATCATCGCCTGGTACGACGACCGGCCCCGTCGGCTCGCGAAGCGGTGGCGGACGGTGCCGCCGATGGCGGCCTTCGCCCTGGAGGCCCGTGGGGCGTCCCACGAACCGGCTGCGACCGGCTAGAGCTCGACTTCGAACGGCTCGGTGCGCACGAGCTCGTGCACGCCGGAGATGACCTCGCTCGGGCGGAACGGGTACCGGTCGATCTCCGCCTGGTCGCTGATGCCCGTCATCACGAGCACGGTGTGCAGCCCTGCTTCGATGCCGGCCTGCACGTCGGTGTCCATGCGGTCGCCGATCATGCCGGTGTTCTCGGAGTGCGCACCGATCCGGTTCATCGCGGAGCGGAACATCATCGGGTTCGGCTTGCCCACCACGTAGGGCTGCTTGCCGGTGGCCTTCTCGATCATCGCCGCGATGGCGCCGGTTGCCGGCAGGACCCCCTCGGCGCTCGGGCCGGTGGCGTCGGGGTTCGTCACGATGAACCGGGCGCCGGCGCGGATGAGCCGGACGGCCTTGGTGATCGCCTCGAACGAGTAGTTGCGGGTCTCACCGACGACGACGTAGTCGGGAGCGGTCTCGGTCATGATGAACCCGGCCTCGTGCAGGGCGGTCGTCATGCCGGCCTCGCCGATGACGAACGCCGAGCCGCCGGGCATCTGTGACTTGCAGAAGTCGGCCGTCGCGAGCGCACTCGTCCAGATCCGCTCCTCGGGCACGTGCAGGCCAGAGCCGCGGAGCCGGGCGCTGAGGTCGCGCGGCGTGAAGATCGAGTTGTTCGTCAGCACGAGGAACTCGGTGCCGTCGTCGAGCCACTGCTGGATGAGTTCCGGGGCGCCGGGGAGCGCCTGGTTCTCGTGGACGAGCACGCCGTCCATGTCGGTCAGCCAGCACTCGACGTCGTCTCGGGTCGCCATGGGCCTCACCTTACTGCGCGGTGACTCGCTCCTGCCGTCCCGATGTTCGGTGATCACCATCGTCGATATTCAGAACATGAATAATCGATGTGGAATGCGATGTGTGCGTACGCTGCCTGTCGGGGCGGTCCTCGTCCCCACGATCTGCGGGACATCAGCCTCGCGAGAACAAGGAGACCCATGCGATCTCGAAGTAGAGCGCGCATCGCCGTGTCGACGCTGGCCACCGCTGGCGTCGTCCTCGGTCTTGCCCTGCCGACCGCCCCGGTGGCGGCGAGCGAGCCGGAAGGGCCCGACGGCACCGCATCCGCCGCGCCGCAGAGCACGGTCGCCGTCGCGATCGACGTCACGAAGGACGGCAACGGCCCCTTCGCCCCGACGGACGGCGCTGGTGGTGACGCGAGCGAGAAGAACGGCATCGTCCGCACGATGGACGCGGTCACGTACCGCGTCTCCCTCAACTCGAACGACGGCACCAGCACGAACGAACGCTTCAGCGCGACCGCCCCTGCCGGCACGTCGTGGGCAGGGGTCCCGACCATCTGCGCCGGCCCCGGCTCTGCGGTCTCGGGGGCCGTGCTGACCTGCAACATCGGCACGCTCGGAGAAGGCCGGACGGTCTCCGTGCCGATCGTCCTCGACGTCTCGGGCGACTTGCAGAACGGCGACACGCTCGCCGTCCCGGTGACCGCGACCGCAGACGAGGCCGAGAACGGGACCGTCACCGCGGTCGCCGACGCCGTCACGGTGTCCGCAGCCGCGCGCTACAACCTGAGCAAGAACGTCCACGCGTCATCGCTCCGGACCGACGTCACCGGTCCGGACGGAACGACGAAGGGGCTGCAGCTGATCTACCCGATCGCCGTGGACTGGCAGCCGCTCGTGCCCGGACAGGGCCTCCTCGGGTTCGAGAAGAGCACCGGCCCGATGACGTTCACGGACGACCTCTCCCAGATCCTCGGTGCCGTGCCCTCCGATGCGGTCCTGTGGAACGGTGGCAACCCCGTCTGCGGCCCCAACGACATGGGCGACTGGCGGATGGGAGGCCTGCCCGGCGGTAGCGGCGGCGGCGAGCAAGCGGTCACGGACTCCGGGGAGTTCTCGTGCGAACAGGCGGCCCCCGGTCAGGGCGTGGACGTCACGATCACCGGGACGGTCACCGACCCCGACCACGTCCCCTCGAGGAGCCTCACGAACGGGCCGATCGCCGGCGGCGCCAAGCCCTACTTCGTGAGCGGCTACATCAGCCTCTGGATGCCCAACCCTCCGACCGGGACCTCGGTGGAGTCGGTCAACACGTTCACGCCGCTGCAGACCACGTCCGTCAGCGGAGCGCCGAACTTCCCCGGCGGCACGGAACCCACGGGTGACAACTCCGCCGAGCGCAACGTCCTCGAGTACGCAGACGGCTCCGCGCAGAAGCGGCTCTTCCGGGTCATCGGCGACGGTCGCGCCGTCGAGCGGGGCTCTGCTCGCGACGGCGACCCGTGGGCCACCCCGGGCACGCTGCTCCGGAGCGACGTCAGCGCCTCCAACAAGGGGCTGACGTCGTTCGACGGCGCCGTCCTCTGCGACACCTTCGACCGCGACACGCAGCACGTCACCCGCGTCGGCGACGGCAGGGTCGCGGCGTGGACCAGCGGCATGCGCAGCGCGAAGGTGCAGTACGCCGCGTACGACATGACCTCACCGTCCGCGGGGCAGAAGGCGACCTGTGACGACGAGGACGGCCCCTGGTACGACCGGCCGGAAGACGTCCCCGGTGGCATCGATGCCGTCGGAGCGGTCCGCGCGACCGGTGACGTCCCCGGTGGCAGTGACGGCACGCTCTACAGCTACGTCACCACCCAGGACGCCGCCGACGGCACACGGGCCCACGACTTCGGTCACGCGTGGTTCGGCGACCGCTCAGAACGCTGGGCGCACGACATCTGGTCCGACGCGGACCTCGGTGCCGGTCCCCTGTCCGACAGCGTCATCCTCACCGAGAACCTCGCCCGGATCCAGAAGAAGATCGTCGACCCCGGCCACGACGCGGACGACACCCCCGACGCGACCACCTTCACCGTCGCGGGCGACACCATCGACTACGCCCTGTACCCGTCACTCACGAACGGCAACACCACGGGGAAGGAAGCCTCCGTGACGGTGCGCGACGTGCTGCCGAACCACGTGACCTACGTCGCTGGCAGTGCATCCGAGGTGCCGGAGATCGACACCACGAAGGACGACGACGGCAACGACGTCCAGCGTCTCACCTGGACGACAGTGGTCCGTCCGAACGAGGCGATCGATCCGATCACGTACACCGCCGCGGTCTCGAAGCTCGCCCCGGCGGGCGCGATCACCAACGTGACGGACATCGCCTCGCCGACGGACAGGTCGCCGCAGGCCTTCCGCAACGCCCAGCGCGCCGTCCAGGTCGTCGCCACCGGCGGGGTCGGCATCGAGAAGACCGCCGTCGAACCGGTCGTCGTCTCGGGGGACCAGCTGGAGTGGGACCTCGGGTACACGAACATCGACACCACCCCGATCGACGGCCTGGACGTCATCGACGTCCTTCCGTACCGGGGCGACACCCGCAATTCCACCTTCCACGGCACGGTCGGGCTCGCCGAGCCCATCGCGGTCGCCGCCACCGCCGGCGAGCGCGTCCGCTACACGAACCGCGACCCGCGCGACGTCGTGCTCGACGCCGCTGACCCGTCGAACCAGGGCGGTGGCGCCACCACCTGGTGCTCGGCGTCGGCGTTCGGCGCCGAGGGATGCCCGGCCGGGCTCGCGGACGTCACGGCTGCGCGCATCCTGCGGACCGCCCCCGTGGCAGTGGGCGAGACCGTCACGCACCGGGTCGTGGTCGCGACGGCGGGCCAGCGCGACGGTGACACGTACACGAACCGGTTCGGCCTCCGCGCCTCGAACCTCGCTCTCCCGGTCCAGTCCAACCCGGCGACGGTCACCGTCGTCTCCGGTTCGATCGGGGACTTCGTGTGGTCCGACGAGAACGGCGACGGTCTGCAGGACGACGACGAAGCCGGCATCGCGCACGTCTCGGTCCGCCTCACCGGCTCGGACGACCGCGGCGACGCCGTGCGCCGGACCACCACCACGAACGGCGACGGCGAGTACACCTTCGACGACCTGCGCCCCGGCAGCTACACCGTGCACTGGACGGCTCCGGTCGGTCGGGAGTTCACGAAGGAGCTCGTCGGCGACGACCGCGCGATCGACTCCGACGCCGACGCCTCCGGCGCGGCCGGCGCCGTCGAACTCGCCGTGATCCGTTCCGACGAGGGCCAGCTCGAGCACATCGAACAGGACCGCACCGTCGACGCGGGGCTCCTGCCCGCAGCGGAGACACCGACCGGACCGCCGGTGACGCCCGGTGGTCTGGAAGCGCCCGGCACGCCCGGACATCCCGGGAACGCCGGGAGCGCCGGGAGCACCGGGTCTTCGAGAACACCCGGCACCCACGCCGACGCGGAGGCGTCGGCGGGTACCGGCGAAGGATCCCGCGATCCGGCACGCGGCGGACTGGCGTTCACCGGAGCTGACGGACTCGGACCGGTGGCGGTGACGGCGGTGCTGCTCCTGGCCCTGGGCGGCCTCCTCGTCGCGCGCAGGCGTCGCACCCGCGGATCGAGCCAGCGCTGAACCGTGGGGCCGCGGCGAGGCGGTCGTCGCGGCCCCACTGGCGGTCCGCTCAGAAAGGGCCGGGAGGCCCGGAGCGGCTCTTGCGCGCTGCTGGCAGACCCGAGATGGTCGAGACACCGAACTGCGCTCGGCTTTTGCCCTACGCTTTTCGGGACACGTACCGAATCAAGGAGGCCCCCTCGTGCTCGTCGAACCCGGAACCCCGTCCGCCGCGCCCCGACCCACCCCGGTGTCGGAGACGGAGCTCGAGGTGACCCCGCGCCGACGCCGAGGCCGCCCGAACGTGCTGTCCCGCGAGCAGGTGGTCGACGCCGCCACGACCATCGCGAACGAGGACGGCCTGGACCGCCTGTCCTTCCGGGCCCTGGGCGTGCGGCTCGGGGTCGCCCCGATGACCGTGCACCGGACCATCGGCGGCCTGGACGACCTGCACGCCGAACTCGTCCGCCGCACCGTCGACGAGTTCACCGCCACCTTCGTCTGGCCGGACGAGTGGCACGCCGTCGTCCGCACCTTCGCCACGACGTTCCGCGACCTGATGCGCACCCACCCGCTCGTGCTCGAGTCGCACAGCCAGCGCGCCCCGCTCGCCTCGACCGAGTCCGACGCCGTCGTGGCGAAGGTCGTCGGTGCCCTGCAGGACGCCGGACTCCCGCCGGCCGAGGCGATGTACACCTTCTTCATCGTCTACGACTTCGTGGTCGGGCACGCCGGGGTGCAGGTCGGACGCGGGGACTCCGAGGCCGGACGCCCCGAGCGGCACCGGCTGGTGGGCGAGATCCTCGGCGAGCACTCCTACGACGACCGGTTCGCACTCGGCCTCGACATCCTGATCGCCGGCATCGAGACGCGCATCGACCGCGGGACCCGTACCGCCTGAGCCCCCGGCGCCTGAACCGGCGGTGCTGTGACCGGAACCTGGTTCCGGACACGGAACCGCGCAGGTCCGCGGTGCTGTGACCGGAACCTGGTTCGCCGCGCCCGGCCGTACGCTGGTCGGGTGACCACTGCGCCCGAACCGTCGCACGAGCTGACGACCAACGGGGTGGGACCGCACCCGGAACCCTGGCCCGACGACCCGAGGCTCGACCCGGAGCTGCTGACCGCGGGGGACTCCCGGAACGTGCTCGACCGCTACCGCTACTGGTCGATGGACGCGATCGTCGCCGAGCTCGACACCCGCCGGCACGCGTTCGACGTGGCGATCGAGAACTGGCAGCACGACCTGAACATCGGCTCGATCGTACGGAGCGCCAACGCGTTCCTGGCCGGCACCGTGCACATCATCGGGCGACGTCGGTGGAACAAGCGTGGGGCGATGGTCACCGACCGGTACCAGCACGTCCGCTACCACCCCGACGTCGAGGCGTTCCTCGCCGCGATGGCCGAGGAGCAGCGTCCCGTCGTCGCCATCGACAACACTCTCGGCGCCGAGCGCATCGAGACCGCGACGATCCCGGAGCGCTGCGTGTTCCTGTTCGGGCAGGAGGGCCCCGGGCTGACCGAGCAGGCGGTCGCCGGTGCCGACGCACACCTGGAGATCACGCAGTTCGGGTCGACGCGGAGCATCAACGCCTCGGCCGCCGCGGCGATCGTCATGCACAGCTGGGTCGTACAGCACGCCCGGTTGCCGGACGCTCCCTGAGCCGGAACGGCCGGGTGGGGGCCGTGGACCCGGCCGTTCCCGCGCACCGAGCGGGCGGGGCGGAGGCGGGTCGGGCCTCCAGGCCGGGGTCCGGGGTGCCGAGTCAGCGCGCGGCGGTGGTGCGGCGCGCGACCAGGCGGGGTTCGACGAGGAGTTCCGTGGCGGCGATCCGCGGATCGGCGATGCGGGCCAGCAGGCGCTCGCCGGCGCCGCGGCCGATCTCGACACTGCGGTCGTCGATGCTCGTCAGGCCGACGTACCGCATCGCGGCCACCGGGGTGTCGTCGTAACCGATGACGGAGACGTCCTCGGGGACGCGCAACCCGCGTTCGGCGAGCTCGGACAGGGCACCGAGGGCCATCACGTCGTTCGCCGCGAAGACGGCGGTGACGTCCGGGTGCTCGTCGAGGAGCATGCCGAGGGCGCGGGAACCGGCCTCTTCGGTGGGTTCGCCCGGCAGCACCGTCGTGACGACGGACGCGCGTGCCGCCGCGGCCTGCGCGAACCCGGTCTGGCGTTCGGCCGAGGCTGCCGAGCTCGCACCGACGAACCCGAGGCGGGTGTGGCCGAGGTCGAGCAGGTGCCGCGCCGCGACGCCGCCTCCGGCGTGGTCGTCGTTCGCCACGGTGTCGGCACGGGGGATCGCGACGCGGCCGCCGGCGATCACGAGCGGCATCGAGGCGGGGATCGCGAGGTCGGTGGTGGGCTCGCCGGCGATCACGATGCCCTCGACGCGCATCGAGAGGAAACCCTCGACCGGAGAGGCATCGAGCCCCGTGTTGAGGAACCGGTCGGCGACCACGAGCCGGTGTCCCTGGTCCTGCAGGCTCTCGCGCAGGCCGGTGAGCAGGTCCACGAACCACTGGTTGCGGAAGTCGTCGAGCACCACGCCGATCGTGCGGCTGCGCGTGCCGGCGAGCGAGACGGCCGCGGTGGAGGGGCGGTAGTCGAGCTCCTGGATGGCTTTGAGCACGGCGGCCCGGCGCTGGTCGCTGACCCGGGGGGAGCGCTGCAGCACGAGGGAGACGAGGGACTTCGAGACACCGGCGCGTGCAGCGACGTCGTAGATGGTCGCGGGCTTGCCGTCTCCCATGATGCGCTTCGACCTCCGTTGGCTCGTGCGTCGATCGTAGCGGGCGCGCGCCGGTTCGCTTCGTGAGCAGAAATGGTCGGGTGCGGAGCGGCGACTCGACCTCTTCTGCTCACGATCGACGCGTGGCCGGTCCTCCACACGGGAGGCCCGGGGCGCGTTGTGCACAGAAGTCGCGTTCGCCGCGCGGGCAGCTGGGGTCGCTGCTCGCGCGCCGGGGGTAGCGTCCGCTGTATGGCGACGCTGCTCATCACCGGAGCCGCGGGTCGGATCGGGAGCGCCCTGCGTCCTCGACTGCGGTCCGCGGGACACGACCTCGTGCTGCTCGACGAACAGCGGCCCCACGATCCGATCGTCGCCGGGGAACGGTTCGTGCCCGGTTCGGTGAACGACCCGGCGGCGGTGGACGATGCGCTCGCCGGGGTCGACACCGTGGTGCACCTGGCGGGCATCCCGACCGAGGCCGCCTGGGAGGACCTGATCGCGGCGAACCTGACCGGCACGAAGAACGTGCTCGAACGGGCGGCCGCCGCCGGGGTGCTCCGGGTGGTGCAGGCGAGCTCGATCCACGCAGTGGGGCTGGTGCCCGAACCCCTCGACCAGCCGGGGAGTGTGCCCGGCGACCGACTGCCCCGTCCGGACACGTACTACGGCGTGACGAAGGCGGCGATGGAACTGCTCGGCAGCCTGTTCGCCGACCGGTACGAGATGTCGATCGTGTCCGCGCGGATCGGTGCGTTCGGGGCGCTGCCGCCGACGACCCGGGGGCTGCTCATGTGGACCTCGCCCGACGACCTGACACGCCTGGTGCTCGCGACGGTGGCGCTCCGCGACCCCGGGCACCACGTGGTCTGGGCCCTGTCGCGGAACACCGGGTCGCCGGCTGACCTGTCCGCCGGGGAGCGCATCGGTTTCCACCCCCTCGACGACGCGTCCGCCGTGCTCGACGCCGACGCCCGTGCAGCCCTGCCGACGGACGACCTGAGCACCCTCGGCGGCGGGATGGTGCACCAGCCGCTCGGCGAACGCACTTCGTGAGCAGAAGAGGTCGGGTGACCTGATGTCACCCGACCTCTTCCGCTCACGAAGCGTGCCGCGCCCGCGCCCGGCGCCCCGGCGCCCCGGCGCCCCCGCGCGCTCCGCTACCCGATCAGGCTCGGGCGCAGGTCGCGCAGCGTGCGGGAACGGGTCTGCCGCGCCGTGACCACGAAGGACACCAGGAGCGCCCCGAGCAGCCAGCAGAGCAGCACGCCCGCGTCGGACCACGCGGCGCCGAGGTTCCCGCCGTACATCGTCTGCCGGATCGCGTCGACCGAGTACGTCATCGGCAGCGCGAAGTGCAGCGCCGCCAACGGTCCCGGCAGCGTCTGCCACGGGAACGTGCCACCAGCGGTGACGAGCTGCACGAGCATCAGCACCAGGCCGAGGAACTGCCCCACGGACCCGAGCAGCACGTTGAGCGCCATGATGATCGCCGCGAAGGTCGCCGAGGCCAGCACCATGATGCCGATCGTGCCGCCGACGTGCACCACGTTCAGGTCGAGGGCGAAGCGCACGATGAAGAACAGCGCCACCATCTGCACCAGGCCGAGGAGCGCCGGGGTCAGCCAGCCGCCGAACACCACCGCGAGGGGCTTCCGCACCGCCGTGATCGCACGCTTCGAGATCGGCTTGAGGATGAGGAACAGCGCGTACATGCCGATCCAGGCTGCGAGCGAGATGAAGAACGGCGCGAGGCCGGCGCCGTAGTTCGACGCGGCGGCGACGTTGTTGTCCCCGACCTTGACCGGGTCGGAGATGACCGAGGCCTGCGACTCACGCTCCGAGGCGTTCGACGCCGGGATCTTCGTGCGGCCCTCGTCGAGCGACGACGCGAGCTTCGACGAGCCCGTCTTGAGCTCGTCGAGCCCCGATGCGAGCGACGAAGCGCCCTGGTCCGCGGTCTTCGCCCCGGACGCGAGCTGCGACGCACCGGACGACAGGGTCGGAGCCGCAGCGGCCAGCGTCGACGTCCCGTCGGCCACCTTCGACGCTCCGGACGAGAGCGTGGATGCGCCCGTCGCCGCGGTGGCGATGCCGGACGACAGCTCCGGAGCCTTCGCCGCGAGCTTGCCGGTGCCGGCGGCGAGCGTGTCGGAGCCGTCGGAGAGCTGCTGGATGCCACTCGTCAGCGCCGGAGCCTGCTCGGCGAGCTGCGATGCCCCGGCGGACACCTGCGCGCTGCCGGTCTTGAGCTTCTGCAGGTTGCCCGACAGTTCGCCGGCACCGGTGCCGAGGTCGGCGCTGCCGGCCTGCAGGTCGTCGAGTCCGGCGAGCAGCGTGGTCTTCTGCTCCGGGGTGAGCACCGTGGACGCCTGCACGACCGGCTTCAGCGACGCGACGAGTTGCGGCGACTGCGCCGAGAGCTGCTGGACACCCTCGATGAACGGCGTTGCCTCGTTGGCCAGCGTGGCGTTCCCGGTGGCGACCTGCGAGGCTCCACTGGCGAGCTTCTGCGAGTCCGACGGCAGCGAGGCCGTCTGGTCACGGAGCTGGTGCAGCCCGGTCTGCAGCTGCTGCGCCCCCGCGTTCAACTGCTGCGTCTGCGACGGCAGCGCCGCCGTCTGCTGCTGCGCGCTGGCCAGCCCGGACGCCAGGGTCGACGCCCCCGACGCCACCTGCTGCGCCCCGCTGTTCAGCTGCTGGGTCTGCGACGGCAGGTCGGCCGTGCCGGACGCGAGCTCCGCCGCACCGGAGGACAGCTTGCCGGTGCCGTCGGCGAGCTCGTGCGCACCCGAGTCCGCCTTGGCGGTTCCGGAGGCGAGTTCATCGGCCCCGTCGACGGCGTCGCCGAGGCTGTCCCGCACGTCGGCGAGCCCGACGAGCAGGGTCTTCGCCGCCTGCTTGCCGACGCGCTCGGCGACGGCGGTGCGCATGGTCTTGCCCGCCTGCTCGGCGATGGTGGAGGCCAAGTACGAGTTCGTGTCGGCCGTCGTCATGACGAGCTTCGCCTGCGTCGGGTCGTCGGACTGCGCGGACACCAGGTGCTCGGAGAAGTCGTGCGGGATGGTGACGACGAAGTCGTAGGTGCCGTTCCGGACGCCGGAGCGGGCATCGGCGGCGCTGGTCTTCGTCCACTTGAAGTCGGCGCCGTCGATGGCCTCCTTCGTGACGTCCTTGCCGTAGTCGACGTGCTCGCCGTCCAGCGTGGCGCCGGCGTCGAGGTTCACGATCGCGGCGGGGATCTGGTCGAGCTTCGCGTAGGGGTCGCGGTTCGCCCACAGGTAGGCGCCGCCGTACAGCAGCGGCACGATCATCAGCGCGATGAACGCCAGGCGTGCGAGCGGGGTCGCGGTGAGCCGCGCGAGTTCTGCGCGGACGAGCGAGGTGGTGGTCACTTCTGTGCCTCCGTCGGGACGGTTGCGGATGCTTCGGTGACGGAAGGAGCGGCCGGGAGGCCCGGCTCGGTTCCGTCGGTTCGGGCCACGTCCTCGGGGTCCTCGGTCTGGGGCGTCACGAGCGTCGCGACGTCGTCGTGCGTGTCGATCGTGTCGAGCAGGTGCTCGACGGTCGCGGCGGCGGCCTTCGAGGTCACGAGGACCACGGTCACGCCCCGTCGTGTGACGTCGCGGACCACCTGGAACCAGTCCTCGACGGCGCCGCCGTGCCGCTCGGGCGAGGTGATCACGATGCCGGTCACACCGTCGCGGAGCAGGGCGAGTTCGACGAGCAGCCGGACACGCACGGCGGTGGGCACCCGCTGCACGGCGGTGTCGACGTAGTCCCGCAGTCCGAGCTCGTCGAGCACGGTGTCGACGTGCTCGCGGTTCGGGCGCTGCCCGGCGAACGCGAGCTCCTCGCGCACGATCTGCTTGAGGGTCATGACGGGGAAGGGCTCGGCGACCCCGGGGGTGTCGACGAGGGCGAACGAGCGCCGGACGGCTGCCGGGTCCTCGTGGCCGTCGAGCAGCAGCCGCCCGGTGTCGGGCTGCATGCGGCCACCGGCGACGAGTGACGCGAGCACGGGTGCCTGCTCGGTCTCGACGGCGAGGACCCCCGGGCGTCCGGGGGCGGCGACGGCGGAGACGACGGGCAGGGGCGCGCCGGGCTCCTCGCCGATGCCGACGTGGTCGAGTTCGAGCGTCATGCGTGGTCCTTCCGGACGAGAGCGGGAGCGGGAGCAGGAGCAGGAGCAGGAGCGGCGGGTTCGGAGAGCAGCGCGGTGCGCCAGTCGATGCCGGCCGTGCCCAGCGCCGACACCACCACCATGCGCCGTCCGTCCTCGTCGCTCGTGCCGGAACGGGTGGCCTCGTCGAGGACGGCGATGCACGCGCCCTCGACCAGACGGCCGAGGGTCTCGGGGTCGACGTCGTTCCGCATGGCGCCGTCGGCGATCCCGAGCGCGCACGCCTGGCGCACCTGTGAGCGCAGCGGGGCGAACACCTCGGCGACGGGCTCCGCGAAGGGGCTGCGCACGGCGACCCGGGCCATCGAGCGGACGTGCGACACCTCGGTCCAGAGCGTCACGGCGATGGCGGCGAGGCGTGCGGCCGGCGGGAGCTCCTGCAGGTCCGAGGTGGTGGGCATGGCGGCCGCGATCCGGGCGGCGCCGGCGGTCACGACCTCGCGCACCAGGTCGTCGCGCGAGGGGAAGTGTCCGTACACCGCACGGCGCGACAGGCCGGCCGACGCGGCGATCGTCTCGATCGAGGCATCAGGGTCCTGCTGCAGGCAGGTCTTCGCCGCGTCGAGGAGGGCTGCCCGGTTCTCCGCGGCGTCGCGGCGGGGCGCGCGGGAGGGCTGCTCGGTGGTGGTCACGGACCCATCGTAATAACGTGCACACAGGTGTGCAACTTAACAGGATCCGTCCCCCGGACGAGGGGGGTCCCCCAAAGAGCGGACTGTCCTGCCTGAGAACGAACGCATAGCTTCACAGGAATCTCATGCGAACCACGGACTGAGCCTGGAGTGCCCTCTTTGAACCGTGCAACACCGATTCCCGACCCGAACCCAACACCCCGTCGCTTCACCCGCGTCCTGACCGCCGGCATCGCCGTCGCGGCCCTCGCGTGTGGCGGTCTCGCAGTCGGGGGTGCGGCCTCCGCAGCTCCGGCCGGGATCTCGGTGGCCGACCTCAAGCTCTCCGCCCCGCTCCGTGACGCCAAGCCGACGAAGACCGTCGCCGCGTTCGTGCGCACGACCGGCCAGGGTGCCCTCGAAGTGGACGCCAAGGCGAAGGGCGGGGACCTGACGAAGTCGCGGACCCAGTCCTCCGCAGCCAAGAACCGCGTCCAGGCGATCCAGTCGACCGTCGCCGCGGTGCGGTCGGCCGTCGAGCGAGCCGACGCCGAGGCGACCGAGCTCTACTCGACCGAGTACACCGTCCCCGGAGTCGCGGTCGTCGCCGACGTCGACGCGTTCCGGCAGATCGCGGAGCGGTCCGACGTCGAGAGCATCATCCCGCTCACGCCGAAGAAGATCGTCGAGCCGACGGTCAACGAGGACGCCGACGCCGCTCCCTCGGGCGTCGACCCCGGCCTGGTCCAGCCCGGTGCCGACGGCGTCGCGCCGAAGAACGCCGCGAGCGACGTCTACACGCGTTCGCTCGACGCCTGGCAGCAGACCGGCCACACCGGCAAGGACGTCAACGTCGCCGTCCTCGACACCGGGCTCGACTACACGCAGGCCGACTTCGGCGGCCCCGGCACCACCGAGGCGTACCAGCAGGCCCTGGCGAACGCGAGCGGCGGCGCCCCGGACCCGAGCCTGTACGACGCGTCGAAGTTCCTCGGCGGGTACGACTTCGCCGGTGCGACCTACAACGCCGACCCGACGGACCCGGACGCCTACGACCCGGTGCCGGCTCCCGACGACAACCCGATCGACGGCAAGGGCGGCGACCACGGCACGCACGTGTCCGGCTCGATCGCCGGCTACGGCCTGACCGCCGACAAGCAGCGGTTCGACGGTGACTACACCAAGCTCACCACGCAGCAGGTGCAGGACATGTGGATCGGTCCGGGCACCGCGCCCGAGGCCGGCCTGTACGCCCTGAAGGTCTTCGGTGACAACGGCGGCTCGACCGACGTCACCGGTGCCGCGCTCGACTGGGTGGGCCAGGCGCTCACCGAGGGCAAGGACATCAACGTCCTGAACCTGTCGCTCGGCTCCGACTACGGCGCGCCGGACGACCCCGACAACGCCAAGATCGACGCACTGACCGCTCGCGGCGTGCTCCCCGTGATCGCCTCGGGCAACGCCGACGACTTCACCGACATCGGTGGTTCGCCGGGCAACGCCGAGGGTGCGCTCACCGTCGCCGCGAGCGCCACGGGCCAGTCGCTCTACGACGGCGTCCAGGTCACCGCGCCGGCCGACGTCGCGAAGACCTACCGTTCGCAGTACTCGTCCAACTTCACGGGCACCCTGCCCGTCGAGGGCGACGTCGTCGTCCCGACCACGAACATCGACGGCTGCGCAGCGTTCAGCCCCGCGGACGCCGCGGAGATCGCGGGCAAGGTCGTCTGGCTGAAGTGGACCGACGCCGCGCTCGAGTGCGGTTCCGCTGTCCGCTTCGACAACGTCGAGGCCGCCGGCGGCGTCGGCGTCCTGCTGGCGGGCACGCTCGACACGTTCGAATCCGGCATCGGTGGCAACGCGACCATCCCGGGTGCCGAGCTGACCGCGAAGAGCGTGGCGAGCCTCCAGGCCACCGCCAAGGCGGGGACCCTGCACGTCCGCTTCGCGGACGAGCTCAAGGGCTTCGAGGTCGCCTTCGAGGCGGACGCCGTGAACACGCTCGCGTCGTTCACCAGCCGTGGCGTGCACGGGTCGTTCGCCGACATCGTCAAGCCGGACATCGCCGGCCCCGGGGTCAACGTGATCTCGGCGGCCAACGGCACCGGTGACGGCCGCATGTCGATGAGCGGCACCTCGATGGCCACGCCGGACGTCGCGGGCATCGCGGCGCTGACGTTCCAGTCGCACCCGACCTGGTCCGCCCCGCAGGTGAAGGCGGCGCTGATGAACACGGCGACGCACGACGTCGAGGACGGTGACGGCACCGCGACCCTGCTCCGTCAGGGCACCGGCCGCGTCGACGCGCTGCAGGCCGTCACGGCGGACACCACGGTCCGCAGCGTCGAGAACGGCCAGCTCGTCACCGCCTCGTTCGGTGTCGTCGAGGTCGCCGCGAAGACCACCGAGACCCGGTCCCTGCTCGTCGAGAACACCAGCTCGACCGCGCACACCTACGACGTGGCCTACCAGCCGCGGGTGTCCCAGCCGGGTGTGGCGTTCTCGCTCAGCACCAAGCGCGTCACGGTCCAGCCGGGCCGGGGTGCCGTCGTGGACCTGACGTTCACGATCGCCGACCCGACGGCCCTCCGCCGGGTCATCGACCCCACCCAGGAGTCGGTCCAGAAGGGGTACCAGCGCGAGTTCGTCGCGGCGGCCACCGGACTCGTCACCTTCACCCCGACCGACACCACGACCGATCCGCTGCGGGTCGGCACGTACGTCGCGCCGAAGCCCGTGAGTGCCGTCCGCGGCGCGGGCATCACGTACACCGGCTCCCAGAAGACCGCCGACCTGCCGCTGCGTGGCCGGGTGGTCGACCAGGGGACGGCGACGACGGGGTACCACGCGGCGGTCGCGCCGTTCGTGCTCGGCGGGACGGACCCCCAGGAGACGTTCGCGGAGGGTTCGGCGTCGCAGTCGCTCCGAGCCGCGGACGTCCGGGCCTACGGGGCGAGCTTCGACAAGGCGTCCGGCACGCTGGCGTTCGGCATCCAGACCGCGGGACCCGACGCCAACCCGGGCGCCGTGACCAACGTCGAGGTGCTGATCGACACGGACCGCGACGGTGAGCCGGACTACCTGGTCTACGACGCGAAGTCGGCCACCATCGACGCCACCCTCGCCACGACGGTCGACCTCGCGACCGGCAAGACCGTCGACGCGCAGCCCCTCAACGGCGGTGCGCCCGGGCAGGACGTCAACACCTTCGACAGCACGGTGAAGGTGCTGACGGTGGATGCCGCGCTGATCGGTGCGACGTCGACGTTCACGTACTCGGTCCTGACCGAGTCGGCCTACGCGCCGGCTGCGGCCACGAGCGGCTCGTCGATCGTGGACGAGACCACCCCGGTGGCGTTCAACCCGGCGAAGCCGCCCCTGGCCTTCGCGCAGGGCTCATCGACGGGTGTCGTCTTCGCCGACCGGGGCTCGCTCCAGGTCACGCGGTCGCCCGGTGTCGCGAGTGCCCGGGTCCTGCTGCTCCACCTCGGCAACGCGGTCGGCAGCCAGGCGCAGAGTGTCGCCGCGACCTGGGTGGCCCCGACCCTGCAGCTCCAGAAGGGCAGCGGGGTGTCGATCGCCGGCACGCCGAAGGTCGGGTCGAAGCTCAAGGCGGGCCACGGCAAGTGGAGCGGCACGGGCGTCACCTACTCGTACCGGTGGCTGCGCGACGGCAAGGCCGTGACGAACGCCACGGGTTCGTCGTACACGCTCGGCTCCGCGGACGCGGGTCACCGGATGTCGGTGACGGTCGTCGCGAAGGCGACGGGCTACCAGGACGGCACGGCGACGTCGAAGCCGACCGTGAAGGTGGCGCGCTGATCCGCCGTTCGACACGGTGACCAGGAGGTGCCGGGCCCGGATCGGGCCCGGCACCTCCTCTTCGTGCAGGGGTCTCGACTCGTCGGTGCGTGTACGGGACAGGTAGTTAGACAAACTAGTTACGTGGTGCCAGTGTTGCTCCCATGCAGAACACGCTGAACCAGCTCCGGTCCAACCCGGTCGAGTGGCGCCGTCGTGGACTCACTCCGCCGGACGTCATCCAGGCCATGATCGAGCAGCGCCTGGCCGAGCCCGGGCACTCCCAGCCCGTCGGTGACCCGTCGTACCAGGACTTCTTCCGGAGCTGATCCGGGGTCGGCCGGGCGATCCGGGACGCACCGACACACAGACGGGAGGCGCGGTGCCAGCTGGCACCGCGCCTCCCGTCTGTCTGCCGGTGACGTCTCGGACGTCACTTGCCGATCTTGCCGTCGGCCGCGTCCTCGGCCTTGCCGATCTGGTCGCCGTGCCCGCCGCCGGTCGCCTTGTCGGCCGCGTCACCCGCCTTGTCGAGGCCGGTGTCCGTGGCCTTCTCGCCCTTGTCGCTGTCGGCGAAGTCCTTCGCCTTGTCTCCGATGCCGCTCATGTCGTGCTCCTTCCCTGGTGGATCTGGACGGGTCCGACCGTGCTCCGACCGATCCGGACGGACACCCAGGTGCGCTGGATGTGGACAAGCAGCGTGCCGTCCACAGGGCGTCACAGCGGGTGACGCGCAGGTGACCAGCCGATAGACTCGGGTGGACCACCGGCCCGGACGGCCGTGTGCGGTCCTCCGCCAACGTGAGGAGAACCAGATGCCCGCAGCAGTCATCATCGGCGCCCAGTGGGGCGACGAGGGCAAGGGGAAGGCCACCGACCTCCTCGGCTCCCGCATCGACTACGTCGTGAAGTTCAACGGCGGCAACAACGCCGGCCACACCGTCGTCGTCGGCGGCGAGAAGTACGCCCTGCACCTGCTGCCCTCCGGCATCCTGACGCCCGGTGTGACCCCCATCATCGGGAACGGCGTCGTCGTCGACCTCGAGGTGTTGTTCCAGGAGCTCGACGCCCTGCGCGCCCGCGGCGTCGACGTCTCGAAGCTGCTCGTGTCGGCCAACGCCCACGTCATCACGCACTACCACCGCACCGTCGACAAGGTGACCGAGCGGTTCCTGGGCAAGCGCCAGATCGGCACCACCGGTCGCGGCATCGGCCCGACCTACGCCGACAAGATCAACCGCGTCGGCATCCGGATCCAGGACATCTTCGACGAGAACATCCTGCGCCAGAAGGTCGAGGCCGCGCTCGACCAGAAGAACCACCTGCTGGTCAAGGTCTTCAACCGCCGCGCGATCGACCCGGAAGAAGTCGTCGAGTCGCTGCTCTCGTTCGCCGAGCGTTTGCGCCCGATGGTCGCCGACACCGCCCTCGAGATCCACCGTGCCCTGGAGCGTGGCGAGACCGTCCTGTTCGAAGCCGGCCAGGCCACGATGCTCGACGTCGACCACGGCACCTACCCGTTCGTCACCTCGTCGTCCGCGACCGCCGGCGGCGCTGCGACCGGTTCGGGCATCGGCCCGGGCAAGCTCGAGCGGATCATCGGCATCGTCAAGGCGTACACGACCCGCGTCGGTGCCGGTCCGTTCCCGACCGAGCTGTTCGACGAGTCGGGCGAGTTCCTGCGGGCCAACGGCTTCGAGTTCGGCACCACCACCGGCCGCCCGCGCCGCTGTGGCTGGTACGACGCCCCGATCGCCCGCTACACGGCACGCATCAACGGTGTGACCGACTTCGTGCTCACCAAGCTCGACGTCCTGACCGGGCTCGAGACGATCCCGGTGTGCGTCGCGTACGAGGTCGACGGCGTCCGCGTCGACGAGGTCCCGGTCAACCAGTCCGACTTCCACCACGCGAAGCCGGTGTACCAGGAGTTCCCCGGCTGGACCGAGGACATCACCGGAGCCCGCACCTTCGACGACCTGCCGAAGAACGCGCAGGACTACGTCCTGGCGATCGAGGCGATGTCCGGCGCACGGATCTCCGCGATCGGTGTCGGTCCCGGCCGTGACGCCATCGTCGTTCGGCACGACCTGCTCGGTGCTGACGAACGTGCCGACGAGCGCGCCGGCGAACGCACCGACGCAGCGTGACGATGCGGATCCTGTTCGTCTGCAGCGGCAACATCTGCCGGTCCCCGCTCGGCGCGCAGGTCCTGACGGCACGGCTCGGCCCGGACGCCCCGGCGTTCGTGGTCGAGTCGGCCGGCACCATCGCCGACGACGGCGCCCCGATGGACGCCGCCGCGGCCGAGCAGTCCGTGCGACTCGGCGGCGAGCCGACGGCCCACCGGTCGCGGTACCTGACGGCCGACATCGTCGAGCGTGCCGACCTGGTGCTGACCGCCGAGCGATCGCACCGCGCAGCCGCCGTCTCCCTGGCGCCCCGGGCGTCCAAGCGGACGTTCACGATCAAGCAGTTCGCGCGGGTGCTCGCCGGCCTCGAGCCCGGTGACCTGGCCGACGTGACGAGCCCGCAGCAGCTCGTGGAGCGCGTCGCCCGCCTGCGCGGCACCGTCCCGCCGCCCGCCGACCCGGCCGACGACGACGTCGACGACCCCTACCGTCGCTCGACGGCGACCCACCAGCGCGTCGCCGACGAGCTCGACGTGGCCCTGACCGGCATCGCGGACGCGTTGCGCGCGGTGGTCTGACCCCCTGACGGACGCCAGGCCAAGTGCCAGCTGGCACCGGGCCTGGCGTCGTTGTCGTGCTACCGACCGGTGCCGGCGTCCGTTGCGGGGCCGGTCACGCGGGGCAGACCGCCCAGGCGGCGCCGCAGCAGCACCGCTGCGCCGGTCACGAGCAGCAGCAGCGCCGTGACCCCGAGGAGCCCGAGCCCGTGTGCGCCGGTGAAGGCGAGTTCGCCGTCGGCGACCGGGCGGTCACCGGCTCCGGGGACGTCGCCGACCGGGACGGCGGGAGCGTCCGCAGCGCCGTCGCCCGTGCCGCTGTCGCCCGCGCCGGGCGTCTCGTCGCCGGGGGTGCCCGGTGCGGGTGCGTCCGGATCCTCCGGTTCGGCCTCGGCTGGCACCGCGACCGCGAACGCGACCGCCGTCCCGCTCCGGGTGCCGATCGACTGGACCGCCTCGGCCGAGCTGGTCTCGACCGCGCGCACGGCGGCGGCGCGACGGGAGTCGTCGCCGGCCAGCTCGACCGTCCAACCACCGTCGGACCGGACCTCGGTGGTGCCGGTCACCGCGCCGGAGAGCGTGACGGTGGCACCGGGGTGCCCGTCACCGGTGATCGCGGTCGGTACGGCCTGGGTGCCGGGCTCGTCGACGGTGAGCGCGTCGAGGTCGGCGCGGGCGGTCAGCCAGGATTCGGCTCCGATCGGGTGGTCGACCACGCGGGTCTCACCGATGCAGCCGTTCCAGCCGTTCGTGGCGGCGTCGTCGACCCAGTCGCTGCCGAACAGCCACGGCATGCCGTCCTGCACGGTCTGCCCACCGGTGTCGGTGGCGTTGCGGAGAACCGGGGCGCCGTCGATGTACATCGTGGTGGTGTGGGCGTCGGCGTCGTTCACGAGGGCGACGTGCAGCCAGCGGCCGGGGATGATCTCGCCGGACCACGCGGTGCGGTCACCCTTCGCGGCGTCCGCGGTGATCTCGGTCCACTGGAACTCCTTGAGGTTCGAGATGCCGAGCGCGGCCGGGGACGCGGTCCAGTCCCAGCGGGTCTGCGGGACGCCGATCTGGGAGCGGTTGCCACTCCGGACGATCGCCTTCGACCACGCGTTCGCGCCGTCGGTCCAGGACGGGTCGACCTCGAGGAACGTCTCGATCGTGTAGCCGTCCGGGAACGTCGCACGGTCGACCGTCGTGTCGCCGGGCGAGGTCAGTGCGCTGAAGCGCTTCGCGGCCTTGTCGGCGTTCGCGAAGCAGAGCCCGGCGCCGTCGGAGGAGAGCGGGTGCGCTTCGTCGACGATCGTGACGTCGGTGTCCTGCGCGGTCGGGGAGCCGGACTCGGCGTGGGTCATGCGGGTGAGGTCGGCGTCACCGACGACGTCGTCCACGGTCGCACCGGGCGCGAGGGTGCCGGGCTCCTGCGCACCGGGACGCCACCAGGCCAGCGTGCCGTCGACCTCGGTGTGGTCGGCACGGCCGCCGGGCAGCTCGGTCGTCACCGGCGGAGCGCCCTCGAACCCGTCGAGCAGCATCTGGCGGGCCCGGTCGATGAGCGGCGGCTCGTCGGCGGATCCGGCGCGGAAGTCCGGTGCGAACCCGGCGAAGCGTGCACGGAAGTCCACCGGCACGGTGTACCGCTGGTTGGCGGCGTCGAGCAGCGGCTGGTCGTAGGACGTCAGGGTCGAGGACGGCTTCCAGGTCACCCACGGCGACGCGGTCTGCATCGCGAGGGTGCCGTTCGTCAGGTCGAACTCCATCAGGCCGAGGTAGCCGTTGCCGCCCTCGTAGTCCATCTGGTGATCGATCAGGACCTGCGTCACCGCGTGCCCCGCCGTGTTCGTGCGGCTCTTCCAGGTGGAGCCGTGGAAGTGCCCGTTGAGGGTCAGGAAGACCTGGTCGTTCGGGGCGATGACGTTCTTCCACAGACGCTCGCCGTAGGCCGTGTCGACCGCGGTGAGGCCGTCGGTGGCGATGTTGATGACCTCGTGCGAGGTCAGGATCGTCGGCAGGGTCGGGTGGGCCGCGATCACCTGGTTCGCCCACGCGAGGGTCTCGTCCGAGGCACGCCACGGCAACGCGAGCGAGAGGAACCGCTGTCCCTCGGCCTCGAACACGTGGAACTGGCTCAGCCCGGTGTGGTCGGTGCCGGACTCGACGGTCGGCTGACCGGTGGCTCGGGACGCCGGGAAGGTCTGCAGGTACGGCTCGGCGGCGAGGTCGTACGAGGTGTCGAACACGGTGTCGGCGGAGTTCCGGACGTCGTGGTTGCCCGTCGTGATGCTGTACGGCAGCCCGGCGTCGTCGAGCACCGACATCGCCCGGTCGGCCGCCTGCCACTCGCCGGCCTGGCCGACCTGGTCGACGACGTCGCCGACGTGCGTGGTGAACGGGATGCGCAGCTCGTCGGCGTGCTCGGCGAGCCACTCCGTCTGCACGTGGAACGGGTCGTCGCCGTAGCGGGGGAGGAACTGCGACGCCGAGTAGCGCGAGTAGAACTGCGTGTCCGGCAGCACCGCGAGGGTGAAGCGGGACGCGAGGTCCTCGGCGGGGACGGGAGCCGCCGCGGCCGGAGCCGGCGCGGCGGTCAGGACGGGGACGCCGACGGCGGCGGCGAGGGCGAGGGCGGTGGCGGCCAGGGCGGGGGATCGATGGCGAGAGCGGTGTGCGGTCACGCGACGATGCTGGTGGCGACGTCTGTCGCGGTGGTTTCCTGAGTGTGACCACAGCGTGAGCGGCAGGCGACCACCACCCCTGCAACGACGGACGGACGGCCCGAACGGCGCTTGCATCCTTCGATGGAACTCGCGCAGGTGCATCCCGAAGCCGGTCGTCCCCGAGCGCGCAGGTTCCTAGCGTCGTGTGCATGACGAACACCACCGAAGTCCGGCCCACCGCCGGCACCGCAGCCCGCGAGCGAGGGGGTGTCCGCGGCCTCATCGCCCGGCACCCGCTCGTGTCCTTCTTCACCATGGCACTCGGCCTGAGCTGGCTCGCGTGGGTGCCGTACATCCTGTCGCCGCACGGCATGGGCGTGTGGGACATCCACTTCCCCGAGGTCCTGGGCAGCGCGCAGTTCACGGGCGTCCTGCCCGGGGCACTCCTCGGCCCGTTGGGCAGCGCGTTCATCGTCACCGCGGTCGCCGACGGTCGCGCGGGGCTCCGCCGCTGGGTCGGACGGCTGTTCCGCTGGCGGGTCGCCTGGTACTGGTACGCGCTGGCGCTCGTCGTCGTGCCGGCCCTGATCGTCGTGTCCGCGCTGCCGTTCGCCGGTGGTGACGTGCGGGCCCCCTCGGCCCTCGCCTTCGCCATGCTCGTCCCCGGCCTGGTCATCCAGCTGTTCTCGACCGGCCTGAGCGAGGAGCCCGGCTGGCGCGACTTCGCCCTGCCCCGCCTGCAGCACCGCTTCGGGGGCCTCGGCGCGGCCGCGATCCTCGGCCCGATCTGGGCGCTCTGGCACATGCCGCTGTACTTCAGCGACTGGGGCGGCTGGCCGAACGCGCACTGGAGCGAGCCCGTCGTGTTCGCCCTGTTCACCATCACCTTCAACGTCGTGATGATCCAGGTCTTCAACAAGACCCGCGAGAGCCTGCCCCTGGCCCTGCTGCTGCACGTCGGCGTGAACAACACGATCTCGACGCTCTTCCCCGAGATGTACCCGAGCATGACCGCCGGCACGCTGATGATCGGCCTGACCATCATGTCGACGATCGCCGCCGTGGTGCTCCTCGTCGCGACCCGTGGCCGCCTGGGCTACGACCCCGCCCGACGCGCCCTGCCCCTCGACGCACCGGTCCCCACCCGCGCCCGCCTCGTAGGATCCAACGATGGCACCCGCTGAGCACGACGCGCTGCGCGCACCGGCCGAGCCGGCAGCGCAGCCCGAGCCGACAGCGCAGCGCGCGCAACCGGCCCAGCCCGCGCAACCGGCCCAGCCCGCGCAGCGCGCCCGCCGTGCCGACGCCTTCGTCGCCCTCGGCACGGCCGTCGTCGCCCTCGGCCTGCTGCTCGGCCTGCCGCCCCTGGACGCCCTCGAGCCCGACGGTGCCGCCCTGGCGCTGCGGGCGCCCGCACCGTTCACCCTGGCGTGGAGCGTCCTGGCCCTCGCCCTGCTGGTCCAGTCGGCCGCCCTGCTCGCCGCCCGTCGGGCACCGCGCACCGTGCTGATCGTGATCGCCGCCCTGCCGGTGGTGGTCGCGACGCTCGCTCCGCAGTCGTCCGACCTGTTCGGCCTCACCGCGCTGCCCGTGGTCGTCGCCGTCGTCCTCGCCGCGCTCCGTGTCCCGCTGGACCGCCTGTGGCCGACGCTCCTGGTCGCCGGTGCGCTCGTCGCCGTCGGCAGCGCGGTGCTGTTCGCCATCGCCGGTGGTGCGTTCCGCGGTGATTTCTCGACGGGCCTGGCGGGGTCGCTGGGACAGGGCGCGCTGCAGGCGATCGGTGCGGTCGGCCTGCCCCTGCTGGTCACCCTGCTCGTGCAGTCCCGCCGCGAGGTCCGCGTCGCCCGCACCGCCGAGGCCAGTGCCGTGAACCGCGAGCAGGACGCCCTGGTCGACGCCGCGGTGTCCCGCGAACGTGCCGCGATGGCCCGTGAGCTGCACGACATCGCCGCCCACCACCTGTCCGGCATCGCGCTGATGGCCGCCGTCATCGACCGGCAGATCGACGCGGACCCGGAGCGTGCCCACGAGGGTGCCCGCCAGGTCCGCGAGCAGAGCACCGCCGTGCTCGAGGACCTCCGCCGCCTGGTCGGCCTGCTCCGCGACGACACCCCGGCGGAGCGCGCCGTCGAGACGGTCGCCGGCATCGTCGACCTGGCCGAACGTGCCCGGTTCCGCAGCGACGTCCGCCTCGACGTGCTGCCGGGTGACCGCCCGCTGGCCGACGGCGTCGGCCCGCTCGCGCAGCTCGCGGCCTACCGCACCGTCCAGGAGGCGCTGGCGAACGCCGCCCTGCACGCCCCGTCCGCCCCGTGCACCGTCACCATCGACGACCGTGACGCGACCCGGGTGGTGATCCGGGTGGACAACGCACCCGCCACCGTCCCGGCAGCGGGGACCTCTCCCTCGGGCGGCAACGGTCTGCGGGGGATGCGCGAGCGGGCGGACCTGGTCGGGGCGCGCCTCCAGACCGGCCCGACCGCGACCGGTGGATGGCTGGTGGAGCTGGCGCTCGGCCGGGAGGCACCTACCGCACCCGCGCAGGCCGCCGACGGCACCGGGGTGGTCGCGTGATCCGCGTGCTGGTCGCGGACGACCAGCCCCTGGTCCGCGCCGGGGTGTCCGCGCTCCTCGGCGCGGAGCCGGACATCGAGGTGGTCGGCGTGGCCGCCGACGGCGGCGAGGCGCTCGCGCTGGCGCGCGAGACGCGACCCGACGTCGCCTGCCTGGACATCCGGATGCCGGTGATGAACGGCATCGAACTCGCCCGGATCTTCTGCGCACCGGACGCCGATCCGGCGATCCCCGCGCTCATGCTGACGACGTTCGACCTGGACGACTACGTGTTCGGGGCGCTCGAGGCCGGTGCCTCCGGCTTCCTGCTGAAGGACGCCGAGCCGGACACGATCATCGACGCCGTACGGCAGGTCGCCGCCGGCAACGGCACGCTCGACCAGGCCCTGACCCGGCGGGTGCTGCGGGAGTTCGTGTCACGGCGGAGCCTGCAGCCGGTCTCCGGCGACCGGGCCGACGGCGTGCTGACCGCCCGCGAGCGCGAGGTGCTCCTGCTGCTGGCGCAGGGGATGTCGAACGAGGAGATCGCCGCTGCGCTCGTGCTCGAGGTGTCGACCGTCAAGTCGCACCTGGCGCGGATGCTGCCGAAGCTCGGGGTGCGGTCGCGGCTGCAGGCCGTGGTGTGGGCGTACCAGAACCGGATCGTGACGGTGCCGGACCAGCCGTAGGGCCTGTCCGGGGAACGCGCGTTCCCGTTCGGGGGACTGTGCACGGTCACGGGACTTTGCTGGAGTGTATGCATGCACATCGAAGCGCCGCCGGTGACCACCTCCGACGACCCCTCCCTGCGGGGCGAGGTCATCCACGGGATGATCACGGCGTTGCGTTCCCGTCCGCTGCACGAGGTGACCCCCGAGGTCGTCGCGGCTGCGGCCGGTGTGGACACCGACGTCGTCGACCGCACGTTCCCGAGCTGGGACGGTCTGCTGCTCGCCACCATCGACCGGTGGAACGAGGAGCGCACCGTGCCGCTCATGCCCCTGGCCGAACAGCACGGCACCATCCGGTTCCTGCGTGCGATCGTCACCGCGAACGTGGCCGACCCGTCGCTCATGCGGTTCCTGACGGCGACGCTGAACATCGCGGCGTCGCCCGAGCACCCGCTCGCGCCGATGCTGCACGCCCGGTGGCGACGGTTCCACGCCTTCGTGCAGCACGCCCTGGAGCGTGACGTCCTGCTCGGCCGTGAGCCGGGCACGATGGAGCCGGCCCGCGGATCGGAGCAGCTGCTCGCGACCTACGAGGGGCTGCAGCTGCAGTCCATGGTGCGGCCGGAGATGGACCTGCTCGAGGCCTTCGACCGCGCCGTGACGCGCCTGCGCGAGGGCTGGTCCCGCGCGTACGTGCCGCCCCTCTGGGACCTCGACCGGGTCGGTTGACCCTCCGGTGGCCCGTCGGGCCGCCCCCACAGACCGAGGACGCTAGGGCGTCCGAGGGCAGACGCTCACCGTCTGCACGCGCCGCCGCACGATTCGGGTTCGAGCGGCGGCGCGTACCAATCTCGGCAGGCGGCGCTCGTTCCGCGCCGTCGGCCGCGGGCGCTCGTTCCGTGCCGTCGGTGGGCGTGCGCTCGTTCCGCGCAGTCAGTCGGCGGTGGCTCGTTCCGCGCCGTCAGTCGGCGCGCATCGCGAGCGGTCGCTCCGTGTCGACCTCGACCGGCTGCCGGCGGATCGCGATCACCGTCACGTCGTCGTCGTGCGGGACCTCGTCGGCGCGGGCCGACAGCGCGAGCACGACCGCGTGCGGGTCGCGGCCGGCGCGGGCGATCTCGGCGACGGACTCGATCGTCTGGTCCAGGTCGTCGTACAGGTCGAGCACGCCGTCACTGAACGAGACGAGCAGGTCACCGGGTTCGAGGGTGCCCTCGGTCGTCGCCCACTCCTCGCGGATACCGAGCCCCAGCGGCATGTCCCCGGACCGGAGCCGGTCGACGTGCCCGTCGGCGCGCAGCACGAAGCTCAGCCCGTGCCCGGCGTCGGACCACCGGAGGGTGCCGTCGTCGGAGATCCGCGCGTGGAACAACGTGGTGAAGGCGAGGTCCGGTCCGACGCCCTCGGCGGTCAGGCCGTCGGAGGCCCGCTTCAGCGCCTCGGCCGGATCGTCGACCGTCCGGGCGCTCCGGAGTGTCGACCGGACCGCCGCGGCGATCAGGCCGGCACCGACGCCCTTGCCCATCACGTCGCCGAGGCTCACCGCCACTCCGCTGTTGGTCGGGTACCAGTCGAAGAAGTCACCGCCGACGCTCCGGGCCGGCAGGCAGGCACCGGCGACGACGACGTCGTCGGTGATGCGGCCGGTCGTCGTCGGGAGCAGTGACCGCTGGACCGCTGCTGCCCGGTCGATCTCGGCGCGGACCTTGCCCTCGCGGGCCTCGGCCGACCGCAGGTTCAGGCGCGAACGACGGGAGAGTTCGTGCACGACGACGGCGACCGTGCCGAACACGATCACGACGGCACCGACGCGGACGAGTTCGCTCGGGCCGGGCGGGTCGGTCGGGGTCAGCACGTACGGGGCGAGCATCACGACCAGCAGACCGAGCACCGCGAACACCACGGTCCGACGCCCCTCGAGCGACGCCCACCAGATCACCGGCAGCACCACGAGCGCCGTGAACACCGAGGCACCCGCACCCGTCCCGGTGCGCAGCAGCGCGATCGTCAGGAAGTCGACGGTCAGCAGGATCGGCACCACCCAGGCCGCGCGGCGCACGAGCGTGGGGATCGCGCTCAGCAGGGTCGCGACGACCATGCCGACGACGCTCGCGACGAACAGGTCGTGCTCGGTGATCACCAGCGACGGCATCACGACGCTGAGGAACGCCGACAGCGCCAACAGGCCGCTGATCGGAGCCTGACGGACGAGAGGGTTGTCGACGATGCTGGTTGGGCGAATCATGCTCAGTGCAGGCTAGTGGAACGGGGTCGTCGCTGCCCGGTGACGGTCCCGCCCTCGTCTGGGAAAGCAGCCCCGGACGCTCAGCGCGGCCAGGTGGCGACGACCGCGACGGCGTTGAACAGCACGTGCGCCAGGATCGCGCCGCCGATGCGGTCGGTCATCGCGACGAGCGTGCCGGTGAGCAGGCCGAGCAGGAACGTCGTCACGAACACCTGGAACCCGCCGAGCGACGTGCCACCCGCACCGAGCAGCAGGTGGAGCAGCGCGAACAGGAACGCCGTGACCAGCACCGCGAGGAACCGGGTGCGTGGCGTGAGCTCGGCGGCGAGCCGGCGCTGGAACAGCCCGCGGAACACCACTTCTTCGAGCACGGGGCTGACGACGACGATGCCGATCGCCGACACGAGCAGCAGCCCGACGTCGGGCGTGCCGAGCGTCGGTGCCGGGACCAGCCCGGTCGACCCCGTGAACGCGATCGACAGGAAAACATCCACCGCGCGGCACACGATCACGATGCCGATCGCGAAGACCACGATCCCGAGGTCGAGCCGCAGGCGGGACACCATCGCCGAACGCGGGGTCCGACGGAGCACCACGGCGGCCGCGACGACGAGCGGCAGCCACACGGCGGCGTCCGCGGCGAGCACCTGCAGGACCGGCGAGGGGATGCCCCCAGTCCGGGTGACCTGTCCGACGATCCGGGTCAGGATCACGGCGACGCCGAGTGCGACGAGGATGACGATGAGGTCCCGCTGTCGCCGCACGCTGGGCTCGGTGGTGGTCTTGGCCGACTCGGAGCGCATGGGGCCACCGTAGAGGACACCGCGCGCCGGATGGCGACTTCCCCCGAGCAGTGCTCGTTCCTGTGGCACTATTTGTATGCCGTGCGCTGGGAGTACCCCGGCGTGCCTGTGTCGGGACCACGGGGACGGTTGGGATCGGGGAAGGCAAAGGCGTGGAACTCCGCGACTACATCACGGTGCTCCGCAAGGGATGGGTGCTGATCGTCGTACTCGCCCTGGTGGGAGTGGCCGCAGCCGCAGGGTTCTCCCTGCTGAAGAAGCCGGTCTACTCGGCATCGGCGCAGGTCTTCGTCTCCACGGAGACGTCCGGCAGTGCGAGCGACCTGGCCCAGGGCAACACCTTCACCCAGCAGCGGGTGCTGACGTACTCGAACCTGGTGTCGACGCCGATCGTGCTGCTGCCGGTCATCTCGTCGCTCGGGCTCGACATGAACGCGGACCAGCTCGCGACGATGGTGTCGGCGACGGCGCCGACGAGCACCACCCTCATCTCCATCTCGGTGGAGGGCACCGACCCGGTGCAGGCTGCCGACATCGCGAACGCGACCTCGCAGAGCCTGACCAACGTCGTGCAGGACATCGAGGCCACCGACGCGAGTGGCAAGAGCACGGTCAAGCTCACCCGCGTGAAGCAGGCCGACGTGCCGAGCGTCCCGGTCAGCCCGAACGTGCCCGTCAACGTCGCGCTCGGGCTGCTCGTCGGGCTCGCCCTGGGCATCGGGATCGCCGTGCTGCGCGAGACCCTCGACAACCGGGTCCGTACCGAACTCGACGTCGAGAAGATCAGCGACAAGCCCGTCGTCGGCGGGATCGCCTACGACGCCAAGGCCGCCGAGCGCCCGCTCATCGTGCAGGTCGACCCGCGCAGTCCCCGAGCCGAGTCGTTCCGCACGCTCCGCACCAACCTGCAGTTCCTCGACATCGGCAGCGGTGCTCGCACCTTCGTCATGACGTCGTCGATGCAGTCCGAGGGCAAGAGCACCACCGTCGCGAACCTGGCGATCGCCCTGGACAGTGCCGGGTTCCGCGTGATCCTGATCGACGCCGACCTGCGCCGCCCCCGCGTCGCCGAGTACATGGACGTCGAGGGCAACGCCGGCCTGACGGACGTGCTCATCGGCCGCGCTGACCTGGAGGACGTCGCTCACCCCTGGGGTCGTGGCAAGCTCGTCGTCCTGCCCGCCGGCCCGATCCCGCCGAACCCGTCAGAGCTGCTCGGGTCGCGCGCCATGCAGGACCTGATCGAACGGCTCGAGCAGCAGTTCGACTACGTCCTCTTCGACGCTCCGCCGCTGCTGCCCGTCACCGACGCGGCGATCCTGGCGAAGAAGGCCTCCGGCGCGATCGTCGCGGTCGCCTCGGGGCAGACGCTGAAGGGCCAGCTCGCCGCTGCCGTCGCGACCCTCGAGAACGTCGGCGCTCCGGTCTCCGGCTTCGTCATCACCAAGATGCCGCTCAAGGGCCCCGGCGCCTACGGCTACGGCCGGTACGGCTACGGGTACGGCTACGGCCAGGACGAGGACGCCGCCGCGACGGTCAACCCGCCCAAGCGGGTCGGCAAGAAGCTGAGCGTGCTCCGCCGCGCCGGACGCTGAACGGGGACACTCACATGAAGACTCGCCGGGGGACCCGAAGCCTCGGCCGGGCACTGCCTCGGACCACGCTCATCCTGGTGGCCGTCGTGGTGGCGGCGCTGGTCGTCATCGACGTGGTGCTCGTCGCGCTCGCCCTCGGTCGCACGGCGCCCGAGGAGAACGGACCCGCGGGTCCCATCCCCACCTTCACGGGGACGCCCGACCGGCGCGAGACACCGCGGCCGAGTGCGTCTGCCGACGCGGACGCCGCGTCAACCGAGCAGCAGGGTCGCCGTCTGTTGGCAGCGGTCGACGGCCAGGAGGCGTGGCGTGCGTCCGGTGGGTCGTGCGGCGGCCCGCGGCCGGTTCTGGAACACTCCGTGGACGGCGGGGCGACGTGGGTTCCGGTGGGACTCGGGACGGATGTGCGATCGCTCATGGCGATCCGGGCCTCCGGTGCGGAGCTCTCGATCCTGGCGGGTGTCGGCGACGACTGCACCACGACGGCGCGGACCAGCACCGACGCCGGCGTGACGTGGGAAGCCGGGGCGCCCGGCGCCGCCGGCGCCGGCATCAGTGCCGACGGCGTGGTGCTCTCGAAGGGGACCGTCCAGGCGCCGTGCACCGACCCGATCGAGGCGTTCCAGGGGCAGCAGACCGCGGTCGTCATCTGCGACGGCCAACTCGAGTGGCGCACCGGTGAGGGAGCCTGGGTCGACGTGCCGATGGGCGGCGTGCGCTCGATCGCCGTCGACGGCAGCGACTACACACTGGCCCGCGTGGGGGTCGCGTCGTGCGACGGCGTGCAGCTCGTGACGATGCCCGCCGCCGGGGTGACGCCGAGCACCCCCGTCACGCCGGTCGGTTGCGCCGACGGCGCGGACACCGACGACACCGTCACCATCGACCGTGCGGGCCAGGACGTGTGGCTGTGGGACGGCACGACCGTCCGGGTCTCGTCGGACGGTGGGGCGACGTGGTGACCGGGTCATCCTCGTGACGGCGGACGCGCTCCGCGCACCGCGCGCCATCGGAGCCACCGACGAGTGGAGCCGCACGTACTCGCGCCGCGTGCTCTTCACCGACCTGCTGGCCTTGATCTGGGTCGTCTTCGGCGTGCAGATCGCCTGGCTCGGACTCGAGTCGAACCTGGCGACCAACACCGCCGACCTGCGACTGAGCTACTCCGCGATCTCCATCGTGGTGATCGTCGTGTGGATGAGCGCACTCGCCCTGTACGACACCCGCGGTGCCCGGGTGATCGGCGTCGGCAGCACCGAGTACCGCCTGGTCGCGGACTCCAGCGTCCGCGTGTTCGGCCTGCTCGCCATCGCGGCGTTCCTGCTGCACGTCGACCTGGCCCGCGGCTACGTGCTCATCGCGTTCCCGATCGGGATCCTCGTCCTCCTGCTGTCCCGGTGGATGTGGCGCCAGTGGCTCGTGGCCCAGCGTCAGCGGGGCGCCTACTCCGCGACGGTGCTGCTCGTCGGGTCACCGGCGAGCGTGCTGCACATCGGCCGCGAACTCGCGCGTTCCCCCGAAGCCGGCTACCGCGTGGTCGGCGCCGTGGTGTCGACGAACCACCGCGGTCTGCTGGCCGGGTCGACCATCCAGAGCCACGGCGGCTTGGACGACGTCGGGTCCGCGCTGCGCGAGACCGGTGCCGACACCGTCGTGATCACGAGTTCCGACGACCTGCCGCCGGAGCGCGTCCGGCAACTCAGCTGGTCGCTCGAGCCGGGCCGACAGCACCTGGTGGTCGCACCGAGCCTGACCGACATCGGTGGCCCCCGCATCCACACCCGGCCGGTGCAGGGCCTGCCGCTCATCCACGTCGAGACACCGACGTACTCGGGGCGCAAGCTCTACACGAAGCGCGCCTTCGACCTGATCGGTGCAGGGCTGCTCGTCGTCGTCCTGTCTCCGCTGCTCCTCGTGCTGGCCGTGCTGGTGAAGACCACCTCGACCGGTCCGGTCTTCTTCCGGCAGGAGCGCGTCGGGCTGAACGGCAGCACCTTCCGGATGATCAAGTTCCGCTCGATGGTCGTCGACGCCGAGGAACGCCTGCAGGAGCTCAGCGCACTCGACCGGGCCGAGGGCAACGACGTCCTGTTCAAGATGCGGAACGACCCCCGGGTCACCCGGGTCGGCGGGTTCATGCGCCGCTACAGCCTCGACGAAGTGCCGCAGCTGTTCAACGTCCTGGCCGGCAGCATGTCGCTCGTCGGACCCCGGCCGCCGCTCTCGCGCGAGGTCGCCCGCTACGACACCCACGTCCACCGTCGGTTCCTGGTGAAGCCGGGCATGACCGGGCTCTGGCAGGTGAGCGGTCGATCCGACCTGTCGTGGGAGGATTCCGTGCGGCTGGATCTCTACTACGTGGAGAACTGGTCGATCGTGGCAGACCTCCTCATCCTCTGGAAGACGTTCAAGGCGATTGCAACGAGCCAAGGTGCGTATTAGATGACCGGTAACAACAATCTCGATGGGGCGGAGCCGGGCATCCGCGAATCCGTGATCACCCTCCCAACGGTCCGTGCGGCAGGCGTGCCGCTGGTCGCAGTGCCGGGCTCGGAAGTCCTTGAGCAGCTGCGGTCCGTCGCCGAGCGGCTCGATGGAGGGGGGATCCCCGTCCACTTCGTCAACGCGTACACGGTGTCGCTGACGACCGAACCCCGCTACTTGCGCCTGTTCCAGTCAGGCGGGGTGAATATCGCCGATGGGACGCCCCTGGCGTGGATCGCGCGTCTGATGAGCGGCCAGGTCGCACATTTGAGGGGTCCGGACGCGTTCCGCGAGATCCTCTCATCCAAGCCGGCGTATCGTCTCCGGCACTTCCTGCTCGGCGGGAACGAGGAGTCACTGGCACGCCTCGAGGCGGCCATCGCTCGGAACCACCCCGACGCGGTCGTGGTGGGAGCATTCAGTCCCCCCTTCACCGAGTTCGGAGACAGCGATCGAAACCACATCGATTCATTGATCCGGGAGTGCGCCGCGAACGTGGTGTGGGTCGGCATCGGAACCCCGAAGCAGGACTACGAAGTAGTCAGACTCGCTGCGCTGCACCCCGCGGTCGTGCTGGCTGTCGGTGCTGCCTTCAATTTCGTGTCCGGAGACGTCGTCGAAGCACCTTCATTGTGGCGCCGAACGGGTCTCGAGTGGATGTACCGTCTCCTCCGCGAGCCGCGGCGCCTGTGGCGCCGCTACCTCCTGGGCAACTTGACGTTCCTCGTGCTTGCCGTCAGGAGACGACGTGGCTGAGTTGAACGGCGACGTCATCGTGATCAGTCAGCTGCCTCCACCCGTTCACGGGTCGACGGTCATGACGAGGACCTTCATGGAAGTCCTCGTCGGTTCTGGTCGGCGACCTGTCCTCGTGGACCGGCGCTTCAGCAGGTCAGTCGACGAGATCGGCGTTAGGAGCCTCAAGAAGGCACTCAGCGGCATCTCGCTCTTGTTCCGACTCGGAAAGGCGCTCCGCAACCACAGGCAAGCGGCGGTGGTCTTTTTCACCACGAACCGGCCGCCGTCATTCTGGGTCGATGTGGTGATGAGCGTGGAATTGCGTGTGATGCGTCGTCCCTACGTAGCGTACGTCCACACGTCGGGCTACCGAGAGCTAGCGGACCGAGGGCCGATCCATCGTTGCGGGGTCAATCTCCTGCTCGGCGGTGCTGCTTCCCTGGTCGTCCTCGGAGAGTCGATGCTCGCCGACGTGCAGCAGTTCAATGACTCCCGCCGGATCATCCCGAACGCGGTCGGCGGACCGGAGCGGCGCGCCACACGGCTCGGCGGCTCGTCGACGATCGCCTTCGTGTCGAACCTGATCCCGGGCAAGGGCGCCGAGGACTTCATGCTCATCGTGAACCGGTGCCTCGGCGACGCCCCGGACGCGCGAGCGATCGTCATCGGGCGAGCGTCTTCCGGCGAGTACGCGGAGGGTCTGCTATCGATCCTCGATCCGGACGTGCGAGGCCGGGTGGACTTCGTCGGCGCGCTGTTCGACGAGGCTCGTGACGATCTGCTCGCGACCGCGGAGGTGCTCGTGTTCCCGAGCACCTACCGCTACGAGGCACAGCCGTTGACCGTCCTGGAGTCGATGCGGTTGGGCGTTCCGGTCGTCGCCTACGACGTCGGGGGCCTCCGCGACGTGATCGACGACGGCGTGAACGGGTTCCTTGTTAGGAGCGGTGACTGGGAGACGGCATCTGAGCGTTGCCGGACGATCGTGTCATCACGAGACGACCGCGACCGCCTCGCAGCAGGAGCCCTCGCAACATCCCGCGATCGATTCGGACTCGCCCAGTACAGCGCGGCGTGGGCCGAACTCCTCGAGCGAGGTGCGTGACGTGACAGGACGAACGTTCGCGATCGTGCAGGAGTACGTCCCCGCGTACCGAGCGCCACTTTTCGACCGGCTGGCCGAGGCGCTGTCGCACACGGGCGACGAACTCATCGTCTTCGCCGGGGACCCAGCTGGCGCGCTCGCGCAGCGTCGAGACGGCGTGCAGGAGCGGCCGTGGCTGCGGAGGATCCGACAGCGAGAGCTTCGGCTGTTCGGGAAACGACTGACCGTCCGCGTCCTGCCGCTTGACGTGTGGCGAGCCGATCTGATCGTTGTGGAGCAAGCCCGGCGGAACCTCGACCTCCCGCTGCTGTTGCTCTGGAACCGGACCGCGCGGAAGACGGCGTTATGGGGTCACGGAGCTGACGTCGTGAAGGTTCCGTCCCGCTTCGAGCGGTTGTACAGCCGCCTGATCACGCGAAAGGCTACGTGGTTCTTCGCCTACACGCCGGCAGGCGCCGAGTGGGCAGCCGGCATTGGCCGGGACCCGCAGCGCACCACCGTCCTGTACAACAGCACCGACGTCCGGCTGCTCCGAGAGGAGCTCGCGGCCGTCGAATCGACGAAGTCGGAGCGCCAGGTGGCCTTCATCGGCGGCCTCGACGGCAGCAAGAATATCGCCGAGCTGATCGCGATCGGAGAGGCCGCTCACCGCGCGGATCCTGATTTCCGCCTGGTGATCGGCGGGGACGGAGAGCTTCGCCCGACGGTCGAGTCCGCGGCAGCCCGATTCGCGTGGCTCGACTACCGCGGCGCGGTGTCCGGAGCCGCGAAGGCGGCGCTGCTGCGCGATAGCGACTTGCTCCTGCTCCCCGGTCGCGTGGGACTGGTCGCGCTCGACAGCCTCGTCGCAGGTCGACCCATCGTCACACTCGCCTCGTCGCTCCACGGGCCGGAGTTCGGGTACCTCGAGCCCGGCCGGACCTGCGTCGTGGCCGATGGGGTGGAGGACGCTGCGTGGTCGCTCGTGCGACTCCTCCACGAACGGCAGGAGCTCCTGACGATGCAGGAACGCTGTCGCCGAGCGTCCGAGGAGTATTCCGTCGAGAACATGGCACATCATTTCCAGGACGGTCTGAACGCAGCGATCAAGGACGACAATGACTAAGTTGCACGTGATCGTGGCGAGCCACAACCGCGCCCGCACCACAGAGTCCGCATTGCAATCGCTCCGCGAGGCAATCTCCGAGGCTGGCGTCGAGTACGACGTGACGTTGTTCGATGACGGCTCGTCGGACGACACGATCGCGCGGGCCACCGCCGTCGTGGAGGAGTTGACGGTCTTGCGAGGGGACGGTTCGGCGTTCTGGGCCCGGTCGATGGCCACGGCGGAAGCCGCCGTGCTGGGCCGAGACGAGGTCCGGGATGACGACTGGTTGCTCTGGTTCAACGACGACGTCTTGCTCGAGCGCTCCGGGCTCCGCTCACTGATCGAAGCGGCACGGCAGCGGCAGGCGGGGATCCTCGTCGGAAGCACCGTGGACCCCGCCTCGGGAGCACTGACGTACGGCGGCCTTCGACGCGAGGGGCCCCACCCGTTGGCGTTCGCACTCGTCCAGCCCCCGAACGGTGCTACTGAAGCCGAGCGGGCCGATGCCTTCAACGGCAACATCGTGCTCATGCCCGTCCACATCGCCCGCGCGGTTGGCCCGATCGACGGAGGCTTCAGCCACGCGTACGCGGATGTCGACTACGGGATGCGGGCAACCTCGAAGGGCGTGCCCATCTGGGTCCTCGGAGGTACAGCGGGTTACTGCAGCCGGAACCCTGCCGTGTCGCACCACTCCCTCGTGGCCGCCTGGCGTTCGTACACCGGACAGAAGGGCGCGGGCAATCCTCGCTCGCTGCGGCGTTACCTTCGTCGACACAACGCGCGGTCCTGGTGGTTCTTCTACACCGCGTCCTACGCGCTCTGGTGGGGTCGCACCCTTCGTCGGGCAGCGAGACGTGGAGGGGTACGCCGATGACCACTCTGCTGTTCCTCGTCGTCGCGGTCATTTTCCTGGTCTTGGCGATCGGGCTCGTGCGGATGCAGCCGCGCGTTGTGTACTGGATCGTGTCTCTCTATGCCGTGACGGCGTGGGAGTACCCGAACTTCGGGACGATCGGCACCTTCGGCGGCACGACCATCACGCTCGGCGACGGGCTCGCGGTGAGCCTGATCGCCGCGGGGCTCCTCGACGCTCGGGCTGTGGTCCGACGTTTCCGCCCCGTCGCAGTGGTGGCGGGCGCAGTGCTCGTCGCGGTGCTCGCGCTCTCGCTCGTGCAGGGCATTGCGACCTTCGGACTCGGCGTGGCCGTCAACGAAGCCCGTGGGTTCCTGTACGTGCTCGGTATCCTGTTCTGGGCGGTGACCCGTCCATGGCCAGAAACCGAGATCGTCTACGCGGAAAAGTTCTTCGTCATCGTGCAGGGCATCGGCTTGTGCGTCGTCGGCGTCTACCACGTCGCGCGGTACGGGCTCGGTGGGACCGCGGACTTCGTGCTCGTCAGCGGAGAGCTCAGTCAAACCGGACGCCCGTTGGTGTCGGGGCAGGCGCTGCTCCTCACGATCTGTGCGGTCCTTGCTCTCCGGCTATGGCAGCGCGACGCCCGCGCGCGCTGGGTCTGGCTGTTCGGTCTCTTCATGGTGTTCGTGATCGTCAGCCAGCAACGAACGGTCTGGCTCACCGCCCTCGCGGTCGCCCTCGTGCTGCTCATGCGTGGACCGCGTGCACTTCGCCATACGCTCGCGCTGCTCTTCGGAACGCTGCTCATCGGGGGGATCCTGGTGTCGGCAGTGCAATCGTCGTCGAGCGGCATCGTCGCCGAGTTCGCCGGATCGGCATCGAACACGGGGACGTACTCGGCCCGTCTCACGAGCTGGATCGGCCTCATCGTGCAATCGGTGGGTGAAGGTGCGATGACCGTCCTCTTCGGAGCACCCTTCGGCCACGGGTATGGCAGGTTCGAGGGCGTCGGCCGCTGGGTGGTCTTCGCTCCGCACAACTGGTACGTCACGGTGTACCTGCGAGAAGGACTCGTCGGTCTCGGCGCGATGCTGATCATCTTCCTGCCGCGCTTTTTCGCCGGGTTGCGGGCCAACCGAGACGTCTTCCTGACCGCCGTGCTCGTGTGCTTCCTGGTCTACGGGTGGACGTACTCGTGGCAGTGGTGGACGTGTCTGCCGCTGGCACTGGTGTTCCTGGACCGCGACTTCCCAGAGGCGATCTCGACGGAGACACCCGTGGTCGGCCGCTCCCGTCGACTCCCGGTGCACGGATGACGCCCGGGACGCGAGTCCTGCACGTCCTCGGTGAACTCCGGCCGAGCGGCATGGAACGGATGCTCGTTTCCGGGGCCAGCGGCTTCGACTCGGCAGGCGTCGAGGGCCATGTCTTCGGCGTCGGCCGCAACCATCCCTTCGAGCGTGCGATCAGAGATGCCGGCTACTCCGTGCACACCACCGACAGCGCGTTGCACACCCCGGAAGGGCGGCAGGTCCTGCACCGTCTCCTTGCCGAGGTCGACCCCCACGTCGTGCACATCCACACCGAAGGCCGCTACCTGCAGACCGTGCTCGCGGTCCGCAGGTCGAACAGGCGCCTGCCCGTCGTGCGGACCATCCACAACGTGTTCGACGCGCGCGGCCGATGGTTCCTCCGGCGCGCCGCGCAAGCGCTCATCGCCGATCGTCTGGTCGATGCGCTGATCGCGCCGAGCCCGGACGTGGCGGCGAACGAAGCGCGTTTCGGGCGACGAGTCCGAGTGATCTACAACTGGGTGGAAGACCGTTTCTTCGAGCTCGCCGCACAGCGTGCGCAGGCGACGGTGCCGTCCACGGCTCCGATCGTGATCGTCGGGAACTGCTCGAAGATCAAGAGCCACGAAGTCGTCCTCGAGGCCGCGCTCCTTGGCAACCTCAGCGTCGTGCACGTGGGTTCCGAGGACGACGTGGCACCGGCGGAACGGGAACTCCTCGAGCGACTCGACCAGGCGGGCCTCCTGGCCGGTCGCGGGGTCGGCGATCCGGCAGCGGCACTCCTCGCCGGACGTGTCTTCGCGATGCCGAGCCGTCACGAGGGCATGCCGGTCGCGCTCGCCGAAGCGTTGGTCGTCGGCCTCCCCGCCGTCGTGTCCGACGTCCCAGGACTCCGGTGGGCTGCCGGGCAGGGAAGCGTCGTGGCGCTCGGGAGCCGGGAACCGGCAGAGTGGACCGAACGGCTCCGCGAGCCAGTCGGAGCGGGAAGCGCTCCGACGATCGACTTCCGCGCAGCCAGGGGCACATCCGAGTACGCCGAGGTCTACCGAGCCGTCACCACTCGACGAAGAAGGGCTGCGCAGTGATCCGACGGGCACTTGCATCGATCAGACGGCGACGTTGGTTCAGTTCCCTCCCAACCACCGTGTCCTGTGGAGAGGACCTGCGCTTCGGCGCACGGGTCCGACTCTGGGCTCCGAGGTCCCTGACGATCGGCTCGGACGTCCACCTCGGCTCAGACGTGCGCATCGAGGTCGACGGCAGCATCGGGGACGGTGTCCTGATCGCAAACCGAGCGGCGATCGTCGGCCGACGCGATCACGACATGTCAGTCGTGGGTGTGCCGATCACTGCGACGCCCTGGGTCGGAGACACCCCCGCCCTGAGCGCCGCCACCACGATCGGCAGTGACGTCTGGATCGGATTCGGCGCAATCGTGCTGTCCGGTGTGTCCATCGGCGACAGCTCCATCATCGCGGCTGGTTCGGTCGTGACTCGGGACGTGCCGCCGAACACCGTCGTCGCGGGGAACCCGGCGCGAGCGCTCGGACCGCGGTTCGGCGAAGGAGAACTGACCGTGCACTGGGACGCGCTGCGCCGCCGGGGCGTCCGGCTCGCCGAGGACCCGGCGATGGGTGGGGCCGATGGCTGACCTCTCCCCACGGATCTTCTACGTGCCGAACGAGTTCGGGGGCTTCCGCCAACTCGGCTTCCGTGACCCGTTGGAATCGCTGGTACGAGCCGGCCAGGTCGCCGAGCTCGCGACCTTCAGCGTTCTCGACGCGATCCGGAACGGCGGCGCCGCCGAGGCCCATCGGAAGGAGCTCGTCCGACGGGTGACGGACTTCCAGCCGGACATCCTGCTCATGCAGCACCTCGGCCACACCGGCCTACGGCGACAGCACTTCGCATCGCTGCGTCAGGCCTGCCCGCGGGACTTCATCTACCACGAGGCGGACCCCTACTCGAGGTACCTCCATCCGATCCCTCCCGAGGCGCGGGCAGCAGCACGGGTTGCGGACGTCGTCTTCACGGTCGGCAGCGGCGTGTTCAGCGACAACTTCCGGCGAGCGGGGAGCACGAACGTCCGCTGGATCCCGTCGGCCTACGAACCGACCAGGACCTCGAACTTCGACCGTCCGGTTCGCCAGGACCGTCCCTACGACGTCGTCATCGTCGCCAACCGGAACCGACCTCGGTTCAGGGGACTGCCGGACTGGCGCGAGCGGATCCGGTTCGTAGAACTGATGCAGCAGCACTTCGGAGAACGACTGGCTGTGTACGGAAGAGGCTGGGACGGCCCGACGGCCAAGGGGCCCGTGCCGTTCGAAGCACAGGACGAGGCGATCACCTCGGGCTGGGTCAGCGCGAACTGGGATCACTTCGCGTCCGAAGCGTCGTACTTCTCCAACCGATTGCCGATATCGCTCGCCGCCGGATCCATCCACGCGACGACCGACCACCCCGGTTACGACCAGCTCTTTCCCGCGCACACCGGCCGATTCCTGGTGCGCGGTCGGACCCCCGAAGCGCTCATCGGTTCCATCGAGCGCGTGTTGGCCGACACGACGACAAATGACCGGCTCGAGGCGATCACAGCTGGGCGTGAGTTCGCAGCGAAGCACTTCCGACAGGACGACCTCATGGTCCAGATGTTGAATTGGCGCACCCGGTGGATCGATCCCGCTGATGCTCGCTCCGTGTGGGCCGGGCAACGGGGAGGTCGGGAGTGAAGATCGGGCCGATCAGGACGCTTCCACTTCGCGCTTCCCTCCGGATCGAACGTGGTATGAATGCCCGAGACCTGCGGCGGGTCATTGGTGATTCGACGCCACTCGACGGATTGGTGCCGCCGCGGAACCTGCTCGGACTCCGCGTCCGTGTGGACCCCTACCCGGATCTCGGGCATCAGCTGTCGACGTGGATCGCCGGCTACCTCTGGTCCGCAGACCTGGGAGTGCCATACCTCGGCGGGGACGTGACGAAGGACTCGAAGGGGCTCTTCGACCTGTCGCAGTTGACGGCTGATGCGCCCTCCGGAAGTGTGGCCGAGCGGCGCATCGCCGCGACGGGGTTCGAGAACGAGGACTGGGCGCTTCCTGCGCTCCAGCGCGCGACAAACCGAGTCGCGTCCCGCTCCGCTCGCCCATGGGTCGGGCGCTTGGCATTGAACCAGCGTCGCTGGGACCAGACGCCTGCGGCCGAGCCGCTGCGCCGAGCGCTCCTCGGCGGATACCTCGGAGAACGGTTTCGCCAGATCGAGGCGAACGCGGACCACATCGCGATCCACGCCCGACGAGGGGACATCTCGCCGCAATCGCATCCAGACCGCTGGATCGGTCTCGCCTACTATCGACGGCTGATCGCCGAGATCAGGACCGTTACCGCGCTCGCGCAAATGCCGATCAGGCTCTTCACCTCGGGCGATGCCGCAGACCTGCGGCACTTGAAAGCGATCGGAGTCTCGATCTCCGATGCCGGCGAGCGCGACCAGGACTTCATCGAGATCGCAGCCGCACGAGTAATCGTGGCGGCGCCGAGTCCCTTCGGATTCCTCGCCGCGCTCGTCTCGAGGGCCCCGTGATCGCACGCGTCCCCTGGTGGGACCGTATCCCGGATACCTGTCGGTGGCTGGCGTACCACGAGGGTCGGGGCCTCGATGGCTCCCGACTCGGCGACTTGATCTCGGGTGCCGCTTCGTGACGTCAAACGGACGGCGCCTCGTTGCCGGGGCGTCATGGGTGTACGGGATGCAGCTCCTGACGGTCGTCGTGCAACTCGCCTACGCAGCGCTGACATCAAGGCTCGCCGTCCCCGGAGTATTTGGCGCCTACAGCGTTGCGCTGTCGATCGCGGCGCTCGTCAACCTGCTGGGTTCCGGTGGACTGTCGCAGACGGCTGCCCGAGCGCCGGACGCGGACCGGTCATCGACACGGCCCCTCGCCACCTACGCGTTGCTCCTCGGCATGGCAGCGGCGCTGTTCACCCTGGTCACGGCAGATCTCTGGAGCGCATTCTGGGGCGCTCCGCAGGCAGCCGGTGCTGTTCGTCTCCTCGCCGCGAGTGCATTGGTAATGCCGTTTCTCAGCCTGAGCACCGGCCTCCTCCGCCGTCAAGGGGCCTTCCGTCAAATGGCGATAGCCACCTTTGGCGCCAATGTCGCGGGAATGATCGTCGGCGCGGGCGCAGTTCTCGTCTTCCGGACCCCCGAGTCCCTCGCTGTTTCGGCGATCGTCGGGCAGTGGGGCACGTTGCTCTGGGCGGTCACCCGGCTCCGCGGCGCTCTGGTTCCAGGGCGGCTCGCCCTTCGATCGGACAACGTTCGGTTCAGCACCAAGCTCGTCGCGGTATCTGTCTTCCAGTACATTTCCGGCAATGCTCCGCGGTGGAGCGTCAGCCAGTTCGTCGGGGCTGGCGTGCTCGGAGCGTGGAACCGGGCCGACGTCCTATCAACAGTCCCTTTTTCGCAGCTGCAGAACGCGCTGATGCAGGTGATCTACCCGGAATTCCGTCGCTACGAGGTCGGCACGTTGGCTGCGAGAGCAGTGTGGCTGGACATGCTGAGCCTCGTCGCATGGCTCACCCTGCCACTCGGTGCCGTCATCGCTGGAGTAGGACCGGAAGTCGTCTACCTCGCGCTCGGACCGGGGTGGGAACTCGCAGGCCAGATCCTGCCGCTGCTCGCAGTACTGGGAGGCGTGCAACCGTTGATGATCCTCCTCGCCGGTGCCCTCGAGTCCGCAGCGCTGTTTAAAGCGATCTGGCTGGCCGAAGCCGTCGCCTTCGTCCTCAGTGCTGTCGGCGTCGCGATGGTCGTGGTCCACCAGCAGTACGTCTTCGCCCTCCTCGCACTCATCGCGGCGATGATCGGTCGGCACGTGGTCCACATCATCCAGGCGCACCGCGTCCGAGCGCTCGACCTCCGGCAACTCGTGCTCGGGTACGCACAGCCAGCGGGATTCGCCCTTGTGCTCTACGGCTCACTCGTGGTGCTCTTCCACGACTTCGGCTTCGGGTCGGTCCGGGTGGCCGCAGGCCTCGTCGGCCTCGCCGTCCTCGTCGTGTGGGTGGGCGCGACGCGTCGATTCTTCCCGCCACTGGAGATCCTCCGTCGCCGGGGGATCCTCGGGCGTCGCGGCGAGATGCTGTCATGAGGCTCGGAACCTCCGCAGGACGCAAGCGAGCTCGGTCCGGCTGACGGCGCTGACGCTCGTACGGTAGATTCAGCCGATCAGGGGCCGGGAGGGCGGATGTTCCGGTCTGAACCCCTGGACAACGAAGGGGCGGCCGTGCAACCGATCTTCCTTGTCTACACTTTCCAGGACGCGGAACACCTCCGGGAACTCGTCGAAGCGCTGTCACCGTACGAAGTGATCGTCCACGTCGACGCGAAGGTCGATCTGTCCCCGTTCGCAGCCGCGGTCGAGCACTGCACGAACGTCCGGATGCTGCAGGACCGAGTGCAGGTCAACTGGGGCGGATACTCGCAGGTCCGTGCGATCCGAGCCCTCGTGCGGAACGGACTCGAGTTCGCGAACGACGACGACTACCTCGTGCTGCTCTCCGGCTCGGACTACCCGCTCCGAGCAGTCGACGAATTGGTCGCTCACCTCGAGGAGTACCGGGGGCGGCAGTTCATCCGCGCGTTCGAGATCTCCACGAGCGAAGAGAAGTACCGCAGACAGGTCGACCGACGGCATCACCGCGACATGCGTTTCCTGTCGACCCGGACCGGCAACCGAGTCCTCCGCAAGGCCCGCAACGGCATCATCCGACTCATCGACGGCCCCATGAGCACGAAACGCTCCCCGGTTCCTCCAAACGGGCTTCGCATCGGTCACGGCGGGACGCACTTCGCGGTGACAGCGGCGTGTCTACGCGAGATGGAAGCGCTGGTGACGCCGGAGGTCGAGCGGTACTTCGCAGCGATCTTCTGCCCGGAGGAGAAGTTCTACCAGTCCCTGATCATGCGCACCCGCTTCGCTTCGGCGACACCGGCGAGTGGCTTCGAGGACTACGTGGGCCCGGGGAACTGGCGCTACGCCAACCTCCACCTGATCGATCCGACTCTCATCCGGGTGTTCACCGAGGAGGATTGGCTGGAAGTCGCGTCCTCGGACAAGTTCTTCATTCGCAAGATCGTGACCGGACCGAGCACCGGTCTCCGCAGCAAGATCAAGACCGAGCGGCTGACAGCCGCCCGGTCGAACTAAAACGACGTGAGGACGGGAACCAGTTGCCCAAGAAGGCCTTGATCACCGGGATCACCGGACAGGACGGCTCGTACCTGGCCGAGCTGCTGCTCCGGAAAGGGTACGAGGTGCACGGACTTATCCGCCGTGCTTCCACGTTCAACACTTCGCGGATCGACCACCTGTACGTGGACCCGCACAACCCCGACGCCAAGCTGTTCCTGCACTACGGGGACCTCGGTGACGGCGCGCGGCTGGTCAGCCTCCTCAGTGAGCTGAAGCCCGACGAGGTCTACAACCTCGCGGCGCAGTCGCACGTCCGTGTGTCGTTCGACGAGCCGGAGCACACCGGGGACGTGACCGGTGTGGGCACGATGCGCATGCTCGAGGCGGTCCGGGTGTCTGGCATCCACACGCGCTTCTACCAGGCGTCCTCCTCCGAGATGTTCGGGGCCACCCCACCGCCGCAGAACGAGGAGACGCCGTTCTGGCCGCGTTCTCCGTACGGCGCCGCGAAGGTCTACAGCTACTGGGTGACCCGGAACTACCGCGAGGCCTACGGCATGTTCGCGGTGAACGGCATCCTGTTCAACCACGAGTCGCCGCGTCGCGGTGAGACGTTCGTCACGCGGAAGATCACCCGTGCGGTGGCCCGGATCAAGGCTGGCCTCGAGGACCACGTGTACCTCGGCAACCTCGACTCCGTCCGCGACTGGGGGTACGCCGCCGAGTACGTCGAGGGCATGTGGCGAATGCTGCAGGTCGACGAGCCGGACGACTTCGTCCTGGCGACCGGCGGCAACTTCACGGTCAAGGACTTCCTCGCCACCGCCTTCTCGCACGCTGGGCTCAACTGGGAAGACCACGTTCGCTTCGACGAGCGTTACCTGCGACCGAGCGAGGTGGACGCCCTTGTCGGGGACGCCTCGAAGGCCAAGGAGAAGCTCGGCTGGGAGGCGACGGTCGACACCGCCGAGCTGGCGCGGATCATGGTCGACGCGGACATCTCGGCGCTCGAGCACGAGGGCCGTCCGTGGATCGACACCGTTCGACTCGAGAGCTGGGGTTCCTGATGGCCACGACCGACTTCAACCCCGGTCCGATTGACCGGTCTGACCGTGTCTACGTCGCCGGACACCGGGGCCTGGTGGGCTCGGCCGTCCTGCGCAAGCTCGAATCAGAGGGCTTCACCGACCTGGTGGGTCGGACTTCGTCCGAGCTCGACCTGAAGGACCGTGGCGCGGTCTTCTCCTTCTTCGCGGACCAGCAGCCGAAGCACGTCGTGCTCGCCGCTGCCAAGGTCGGCGGGATCATGGCGAACAACACCTACCCGCACGACTTCCTGAGCGAGAACCTGCAGATCCAGGTCAACGTGATGGACGCCGCGGTCGAGCACGGTGTCGAGCGGCTCGTGTTCCTCGGCTCGTCCTGCATCTACCCGAAGATGGCCGAGCAGCCGATCCACGAGAACGCACTGCTCACGGGCCACCTCGAGCCGACGAACGACGCGTACGCCATCGCCAAGATCGCCGGAATCCTGCAGGTGCAGGCCGTCCGTCGGCAGTTCGGCCGTCCGTGGATCTCGGCGATGCCGACCAACCTCTACGGCCCGGGTGACAACTTCTCGCCGACCGGGTCCCACGTCCTGCCGGCGCTCATCCGCCGGTACGACGAAGCCGCTCGCAGCGGTGCATCGACGGTGGAGAACTGGGGGACCGGGTCACCCCGTCGGGAGTTCCTGCACGTCGACGACATGGCTGCTGCGGTGTTCCACCTGATGGAGCACTACGACGGTCCTGACCAGGTCAACGTCGGTACAGGATCGGACGTCACGATCAGAGAGATCGCCGAGACGATCGGCAAGATCGTCGGGTTCGAGGGTGAGACGGTCTGGGACACCACCAAGCCGGACGGCACACCGCAGAAGCTGCTGGACGTGTCGAAGCTGGCGGATGCCGGATGGACGGCGCAGATCGGCCTGGAAGACGGGCTCCGCAGCACCATCGACTGGTACCGCGAACACGCGGATTCCGTCCGTCAGTGACGGGTGTCGGACGCACGAAACCGTAGGATCGCCTCATGTCCGACGCGCCCGAGTCGCGACGCACTGCAGCACGCCGGGGGTCCAGGGCCCGGATAGTCCTGTGGGTCGTCCTCGCCCTTGTCCTGTTGTTGATCCTCGCCGTCGCCTGGGTCGGTGTCCGCGGCCTGCTCGCTAAGGGGCACCTGGAGCGGGCCGTCGGGGATGTCGACACGCTCCGGTCCCAGCTGACCGACGGTGACACCGTTGCCGCCCAGAAGACGGCGCGCCACCTCGAGGATGAAGCAGCGTCGGCGCGATCGCTGACCGGTGACCCCGTCTGGGGCGCGGCACAGTCCGTACCGTTCTTCGGGACCAACCTGCGGGCCGTGCGGGACGTCTCGGTGATCGTCGACGACGTGGCCCGCGACGCCGTCAGTCCGGTCGCCGGCGCCCTCGGAGGGCTCGGCTCGGATTCGTTCGCGCCGAAGAACGGCAGGATCGACCTCCAGCCGATCGAGGACGCGCAGCCGGCGGTCGCCGAGGCGACGAAGACGCTCCAGCAGGCACGCAGCGACGCGGCGCGGATCGACACCAGTGGAACGCTGTCGCCGGTCACCACCGCCGTGGGGCAGCTTCGGAACGCGCTGTCGTCAGCATCGGAGCAGGCGGTCGCAGCGAACCGCATCGTGCAGCTCGCGCCGGCCATGCTCGGCCACGACGGGGACCGGGACTACCTGCTGCTGTTCCAGAACAACGCCGAGTTGCGTGCTGGCGGGGGCATCCCCGGCGCAGTGGCGCTCCTACAGGTGAAGGACGGCGCCATCAGCCTGGGGAGCCAAGCGTCGGGGTCCTCGTTCGGACCGTACGACGAGCCGGTGCTGCCGCTGACCGACGACACGCGTGGGCTCTACGGGGACATCACCGGCGAGTACATGCAAGACGTCACGCTCACGCCGCGGTTCGACGTGTCGGCGAAGCTGGCGCGGGAGATGTGGAGGCAGCGGTTCGCGCAGCAGGTCGACGGCGTGCTCGCCATGGACCCCGTGACGCTGAGCTACCTGCTCAGGGCGACCGGCCCGGTGCAGCTGCCGACCGGCGACACCCTGACCGCAGACAACGCGGTCCAGTTGCTGCTGAGCGATGTGTACGCCAAGTACCCCGACCCGGTCGTGCAGGACGCGTTCTTCGCGTCCGCCGCCAGCGCGGTGTTCGACAAGGTCGCGTCGGGCGGGTTCGACACGAAGGCCTTCGTGTCGGCCCTGACCCAGAGCGCTGACGAGGGTCGGCTGCGTCTCTGGAGCGCCGAGAAGGCCGAGCAGCGCCGCATCAGCGGGACGCCGATCGCAGGCGGACTGCCGACGGCGACCGCCGACTCGAGCCGGTTCGCCGTCTACCTGAACGACGGCACCGGGGCGAAGATGGACTACTACCTCGACAAGAGCGTCTCGGTCGGCAGCTCGGTGTGCCGGAAGGACGGACGACCGACGTCCGTCGTCCAGATCACCATCAAGAACACGGCACCAGCGGATGCCGCGACCAGCCTGCCCGAGTACGTCACCGGCGGTGGGATCTTCGGTGTGGAGCCCGGCAAGATCAAGACCCTGCTCGCCGCGTACGCGCCCGAGGACGCGATCTTCCTCGGCGCCACGAAGGACGGCAAGACGACGGCTGTGCAGACGGCGACCGACGGCGGGCACCCGGTGGCCCAGCTGCAGACGCTGCTCGCACCGGGAGAGAGCCTGACGTACCGCGTCGCGTTCCTCGGGGAGTCGAAGTACGCGAAGTCCCCCGTGCAGGCGACCTCGACCCCTGGTGTCCGCCAGAGCGAGACGAAGCCGCTCACGTTCGATTGCGAGCAGCCTCTCGCCGCTGGCTGACGTCGAAAGCTCCGCAAAGCGAACCGGAACTGTGCCCCCACTCCGAGGGGTAGGCGACCAACCTGTCCGGGTCCAAAGGGCCTTGATCTGACGCACAGCGTGTTCTAGTTCCGACCATGAGGGCCTCTCACCTGGGGTTTCTGGCGTCTGGAGCCTCGATCGGCCGACGGTAAGGCCGTGGGGGCCGGGGCTGACGCGGTTGAACACACGTCGACCAATGACCAAAATCGACGTGATCTGGTACCAAGCTGTGAAACTCCGCTAGATTGAGACAACTTCGCCATAACAACCGCCATCTCTGTGGCTGGGGTCAACCATCGGCGAACAGCGGGCTCTGGGTGTCAGGGTCTGGATTTTCAGATCTTTAGGGGAACCATTCATGAAGAAGCTCATCGCAGCGGTGGTGCTGGCTGGCGCCGCACTGCTCGCCACTCCGGCCGTCGCCAACGCCGCCGGCTACACGCCTGACTCCGACGTCTCCGTCTCCGGCACCGCCGTCGCCGGTGGCACCGCTTCGGTGAACTTCACCGAGGGCGCGTTCCAGGACAACGAGACGGTCAACGTCCAGGTCACCGGTGCCGGTGCGGTCACGCTCGGCGCGCTGCCGACCACGACCGTCTCGAAGACCTACACGGCCGCTTCGGACGGTTCGCTCGACGTCAACGTCACGTTCCCCCAGGGTGCCTCGGGCACCTACAACCTGACCGCCACCGGCGCCACCTCGGGCGTCGTCGGCTTCGCGGCCTTCACCGTCGCCCCGGCTGACGCTGCTGTTGTCCCCGCCGCTGGCGCGGGCGCTGGCACCGGCACCGACGGCACGCTGGCCTTCACGGGTTCGACCGTCTCCGCCCTGGCCCTCTGGGTCGCCGGCGGCGCAGTCGTCCTCGGTGGTGGCCTCCTGCTGGTCCGCGGCTCGGTCCGCCGCCAGCGCGAGTCCGTCTGAGTCTCGACACACTGAAGGAAGCCCCCGGAGCAACTGCTCCGGGGGCTTCGTCGTGCTCGGGGTCCGTCCGCCAGGGCCGACGTCAGGAATCGGGTGGGGTCGGCTGGTCCCACACTGCGGCGTACTGATCACGCACCAGCGGCCAGACTTCTGCCACGGCGGCGTCCATCGAACGGATGCGCTCGCTCAGGGGTGGGAAGAGCACGAACTCGTGGGGGATCGGCCGACCTGCACGGTCACGCCGACCCTCGGGGTCGTTGAACCGCAGGGCTGCGCACCCGTCCTTGTGTCGGAGGACCGCGGTCGCATCACCGACGCCGTCGAACGCCTCGTCGTAGGTGCGGAGCGGATCAACCCCGCTTCCGTCGTGCATCAGGAATCTGAAACCCCACGTCCGGCCACGCGTGGCCCAGATCATGCGTCGCCTCGGCGAAGGATCCGCTGCTCGACACCTCGGTCGAGGTCGTCGGCGAACCGCTCGAGCACCGTGGTGACGAAGTCCGCCTCAGCGGTCGCCGCCTTCTTCAGCTTGCCGACGCGCTTGGCGGCGTAGTTCGCTCCGCGGACGCCCGCCTCGCCGGCGATGAGGCCGACGAGCGCACCGACCGGGGTCGGCAGCTTCAGGCGCTTGCTCCCCAGGAAGCCCAGGGCCGGCCCCGCGAACCTGAGGAGCTGTTCGGCCACCACTGCTGCGCGCTGTTTGTTCGTGGCCCACTTGGCGAAGCGCTCGAACGGCAACATGGCCGTGATCGGCATGAGCAGGTCGATGCCGGTGCGGGTGCCGACGTCGATCTTGCCCGGCTCGAAGCGCGCCGAGGACAGCAGGAGGAAGTCCTCGCCGACGTCGAGCGCGTCCGGGTCCTGCACGTAGCTCTTCAGGACGGTCTCGAGCTCCCCGAGCTCCTCACCGGCCTTGCCGAGCACGAGTTCCCGGAACCGCTCGACGTCGACGTCCGGCAGCAGGTCGGCCTTCGACAGCCCGAGCGCCCAGATGCGTGGGAAGCGAGCGAGCCGTCGCCCGCCGTTCAGCACGTCGTCGCGGAGCTCGGACAGCCCGCTGTGGAAGTCCGTCAGCAACGCCTTCAGGTACCGTTCCTCTTCACCCGAGTGCTCCGCCAGACGCTGTCCGTCCACCATCAGGATGGCCACGTCGGCGCTGAGCAACGAACGGAACGTCTCGACTCGCCGCTCCGCCTCCTCGGCTGAACTCGGGTCCTGCTCGAACCATTCGCCGGGGTAGTCGTGCCAGACGACCCGGAGTGTCTTCGCGGCCTGCGGTTTCCCCCGGACCTTCGACTTCGACGTGGCTTCGGCCGTCGGTTCGATCGTGAACGCGTACTCGGTCGACGCGAAGCGGTTCGCCGTCGGGGCTGACGCTGAATCCCGCATGCCGAGGTAGTTCTGGTGCAGCTTCCGGCCCTGCGCCTTGTCCACGGCCCGGACGGCGTACCCCTTCGCTCGACGGAAGCTCGGTTCCTGCGCACCGCCGTAGAACGACGACAGCAGCACGGTCTTCCCGCTCCCGCTCCCTCCGAACACGGCGACGTGTTGCTCCAACGGGTCCGTCTGTGTGCTCATGCGGTGAACGGTAGTCACGCTCGCCGCCGAGCCGCCCGGCTGAGCAGCAGCACGCCCGCCACGGCCCCCAGGAGCGCCCCCACGCCGTTCGCGACGACGTCGTCGACGGTCGCGGTGCGGGCGGGCAGGAACAGTGCCTGACCGGTCTCGATGCACGCGCTGACGACGAGCCCCGCGGCGATGGCGGCCCACCACCACCGCGCACCGGCGAGCAGCACCACGAGCAGTCCGAGCGGCACGAAGTAGACCCCGTTCGCCAGGGACTCGACGGCGGCGTAGTCGATGCGCTCCGGTAGCCCGTGCCGGTGCGCGGCCGCGAGGACGCGGGTGAGCCACGGACCTCCTGCGGCATCGACGGGGGAGCCCCAGAATCCGACGAGCGCCAAGGCGACGCCGTAGGCGATCGCCAGCCCCGTCGCGAACCGACGGCTGCGCCAGGTGGCCGGGGCACGGTCGTCGACGCGGGGCTTGTCGGAGGTCACGTGCCGACGCTAGCGAGTCGCGCCTCCAGGCCGGTGTCCGCACCGTCTCGTCCCCCGATTCGCGGCGATCCGGAAAACGAGTACCCCGATCCTGACGCTGTACCCCGGAAGTGTGACGCACCTGCCCGGAAATCCGGGGCTAGGCGAAGGGTCGCATTGACGGAACCCGTGAATCCACGGGCCTCGCTGGCGATCCCCTCCGCACTTCTCGTAGCGTTCTGGTGTCAGCAGATGTACCCCGGATCGTGAAGGAGAGCGACATGAGCATCACCGTGAACAACGCGACGCAGGCCGAGGTCACCCTCGACACCGACACCGTGGACACCATCGCGATCCTCGAAGCCGATGCAGCGCTCTCGACGCGTCCCAAGCGCGCCAAGGTCACCTGGGTGCAGGAAGACCAGGGCGAGTGGATCGCCGGCTACGGCGGGTACTTCGGCGGCAGCGTCGACAAGCGCGACGACCGTTACGTGGCCTCCGACACCTTCGGGCTCGTCGTGGGCGAGTTCTCCTCCCTCGAAGAGGCGCAGACCAAGCTCGAGGACCAGCTGCACGTCATGCTCCCGCCGGTGATCCGGCCGGTCGAGTGACGACAGCGGACACCAGCACCATCGGCGTCGATCGCGACGCCCGCACCACTCGGAACCACCGGCACCACCCAGAACGCAGCACAGCACGAAGGAGCAGGACCATGAGCACGACCGTCGCCCACCGCCAGCAGGCCGAGGTGACCCTGGACACCCAGACGATCGAGGTCATCGCCGAGATCGAGGCCCAGGTCGTGGCTCCCGTGCAGGCAGCCCCCGTCCGCATCTCGTGGGCCCAGGCCGACACGGGCCTGTGGGTCGCGAACTACGGCGGCTACTACGGCGGCACCGTCGACCGTCAGGGCAGCCACTTCTTCGTCGCCGACACCTTCGGTGAGTACGTCGGGGACTTCCGTTCCCTCGACGAGGCGAAGGCGCGCCTGGCCGAGCGCCTGCACGTGCTGCTGCCGGACGTCATCCGTCCGACCGCCTGATCCACTGCTGATCGCCCCCTGATCTTCGAACCCCCGCCGGCCTGCCGGCGGGGGTTCTTCGCGTCTGCGGCGTACCCCCTGAACGAGTGGTCCCCCCTATTGGGGACCCGGTTTGTCCCCATCCGAACTCGAAGAACTGCCAGGATCAACCTGGCGCCAACGACCGTTCTCCCTGATCCTCCGGTCGGTCTCGGTGCCCGCATCGTCTCGACCCGAAAGTGATCATGCAGCGTACGAACCCGGGCACCGCTGTGCCCAGACGCCGTCCCGGCCTGCGCGCCGTCGCCATGCTCGGCGCCGCGCTCCTCGCCGGCGTCGGTCTGACCCAGGCCGTCGTGGCCGACCCCGCCGCTGCAGCCGGCGCGCTGTCGTGCGACCAAAACACGCTGTACGGCATCAACACCGCCGCGAACCAGCTCGCCGCCATCGACGCCACCACCGGTGCCGTCACGAACGTGACGAGCATGGCGCCGGGCAACAACGCCCTCGCGGTCGCCCGCAACGGTGTCGCCGCCTACGCCTCGGTCAACAACGGCAACACGATCACCGGGTACGACGCCGTCGCCGGTGCCCCGATCACGGACGTGACCGCTGCCGACCCGAACGGTGACCACCAGCTGCTCCGTGGTGCGATCAACCCTGCGACGGGGGTCTACTACTACGCCAGCGGTGCGAACCCTGCCTACCTCGGGGCGTACGACACGAAGACCGGCGCGAAGATCGGGCAGGTCGGTACCATCGGCAACCTGCTCACCGGTAAGAACGGCGACATGGCGTTCAGCACCCGCGGGTTGCTCTTCGTCGTCACCGGCAACGAGATCCGCCGTGTCGACACCGAGACGGTCCCCGCGACCGCCGGCACCGCGGTGTTGACCACGTCGAAGGTCGCGACCCTTCCGATCGACGCCAGCACGAACGGCAGCCCCGGCATCGCGTTCTCGTCCGACGGCTACCTGTTCGCCTCGGTCGGGTCGACCATGTACAAGATCGACCCGGGCTCCGGCGCGCAGGTCAGCACGTTCACGATCGCGGACGGCTACTCGCCGAGCGACCTCGCGTCCTGCAACTACGCCAACACCGTGGCCGCGCAGTCGAGCGTCGACCAGCGGTGGAGCTCGTCCGACCAGTTCGGGCTCGCCGTGACCGGCGGCGGCGTCTCGACCGGCAACACGGCGACCACCGACGGCACGGCCGCCGGCACCCAGCCGCAGAAGGCCGGCGCGGTCCTGTCGACGCCGAACAAGACGTACACCGCACGGCAGACCGCGGCCGGCACCACAGACCTGTCGAACTACACGACCTCGTGGAAGGCCGTGAACCTCAACAGCGGCGCCCTCGTCGCCAGCGGCACCGGCACCACAGGGACCTTCACGTTCCCGGCAGCCACCACCGCGGACGGCACGGACGTCCTGGTCACCTTCACGAACACGCTGAAGGCCACGCACGTCACCACCAGCAGCGACACCGCCACGACCCCCACCGGCACGACGCTGAAGGTGCCGGCCGCCTCGGGCGTGCTCGCGAACGACAGCGGCACCGGCCTGTCCGTCGTCTCGAACACCACGCCGGCGCACGGCACCGCCACGGTCGCCGCCGACGGCTCGTACACGTACACCCCGGCCGGCGGGTTCTCCGGTTCGGACACGTTCCAGTACACGGCGAAGGACTCGTCGGGGCAGACCTCGACCAGCACCGTGACCGTCACGGTCGCACCGAAGGGCTCGGACGACACGTACAGCGTGCACGCGGGCACCGTGCTCAAGGTGAACGCCGTGGACGGCGTCCTGACGAACGACCGCGGGTCGGACCTGACCCTCACCGGCCACGGCCAGCCGTCACACGGTCTCGTGAAGATCGGGCCCGACGGGTCGTTCTCCTACGGTGCCGACAAGGGCTTCTCCGGGCCGGACTCCTTCACGTACACCGCGAAGGACGGCGCCGGCGCGACCGTCACCGCGACCGTGCGCCTCACCGTGCTGCCCACCGCGACGGCCGATGCCGTCACCGCGACGGCCGGGTCGACGACGACCGGCAACGTGCTGGCGAACGACCTGGGTGCCGGCCTGACGGTCACCGGCAGCAGCGTCCCCGCGCACGGCTCGGCGACGGTGCGTCCGGACGGCTCGTACTCGTACACCCCGGCAGCCGGGTTCTCCGGCACCGACTCCTTCACCTACACCGTGACCGACGGCAGCGGCGGGACCGACACCGTCACCGTCACCGTGCAGGTCGCCCCGGCCGCACAGAACGACACCGTCAAGGTCGCCGCGGGCGGCACGGCCACCGCCGGCACCCGTGCGACCGGCGTGCTCGGCAACGACTCCGGCACCGGGCTCACCGTGGCGTCGAACACGTCCCCCTCGCACGGTGCGCTGACGCTCGACAAGGCCACCGGCACGTATACGTACACCCCGACCGACGGGTACTCCGGCCCCGACGCGTTCACGTACACGGCCGTCGACGGCTCCGGCTCGCCGAGCACCGCGACCGTCACCATCACCGTCGACCCGACGATCGGCGCCGACACCGCGTCGACGGACGCCGGCACCCCGGTGGCGATCGACGTGCAGGCCAACGACCGCGGTTCGGACCTCGAGACCACGATCGTCACCGGTCCGTCCCACGGCACGGCCGTCGTCGCAGCGGACGGCTCGGTCGAGTACACGCCGACCGCCGGGTCGTCCGGCACCGACTCGTTCACCTACACGGTGACCGACGGCAGCGGTGTCACCACCGGTGCCGCGACCGTCACGATCACCGTGCGACCCGTCGCGACGGCCGACACGGTGTCGACCCGGGCCGACGAGGCGCTGACGATCGACGCCGCCGCCCTGACCGGCAACGACCGGGGCACGGGGCTGACCGTGACCGACGTGACCGCGGGTGCGGCCGCCGGCACCGGCGACGCCGCCCGCGGCACGGTCACCCTCGACCGTGCCACCGGCCGCGTCGTCTACACCCCGGCCGACGGCTTCTCGGGCACGGACACCTTCACCTACACGGTGACCGACACCGCCGGCCGCTCCACCACCGGCACGGTCACGGTCGTCGTCGGCCCCCGCGCCACGGCCGACACCGCCACCGCCACGGCCAGCTCGACCCTGACCGTCGCGAAGGGCGACGGCGTGCTCGCGAACGACCGGGGCACCGGTCTGACCGCGGCCGTCGACCAGCAGCCGGCGCACGGCACGATCGAGCTCGCGGGGAACGGCTCGTACACGTACACGCCGAAGGACGGCTTCTCGGGCACGGACACCTTCACCTACACGGCGACGGACCCCGCCGGCCGCACCACCACCGGCACCGTGACGGTCACGGTCCGCCCCGGCACGGAGCCCGACACCGTCACCGTCGCGGCGGGTGGCAGCACCACCGTCACCTCCGGCGCCCTGACGGGCAACGACCACGGCACCGGCCTGACCGTCGTGTCCGTCTCCGGCGGCGATCACGGCACCGCGACCCGCAACGACGACGGCACGATCACCTACACGCCGAAAGACGGCTTCTCCGGCACGGACACCGTCACCTACACGGTGACGGACCCGTCGGGCGCCACGAACACCGGCACCGTGACGGTCACCGTCACCCCGGTCGCCGGCGGCGGGTCGACCTCGGCCGAGGCCGACGCCACCACCACCGTGCCGGCCGGCACCGGCCTGCTCGACGGTGCGAAGGGCACCGACCTGGCGGTCACCGACCACACGAAGCCCGAGCACGGCGACGTGACGGTCGACGAGGACGGTTCGTACACGTACAAGCCCGAGCCGGGCTACTCCGGCCCGGACGGGTTCGACTACACGGTCACCGACGGCTCCGGCGGGACGACCACGGGCACCGTGACGATCGTCGTCGCCCCGAAGGCCGCCGCGGACACCGCGACGACGAGCGCCGCGACCCCGGTCGACGTCGCCGTCACCGGCAACGACTCGGGCACGGAGCTCGCCGTCACCGCGGTGTCGAAGCCCGGCCACGGAACCGCCACGATCACCGGCAGCACGACGGCCGGTGGCAGCTCGGTCACGTACACGCCCGCCGACGGGTTCTCCGGCACGGACACGTTCACCTACACGGTGACCGACCCGACCGGCGGCACCGCGACGGCGACGGTCACCGTGACCGTCACGCCGACCGCGGTCGCCGACGCCCTGCGCACCGCGGCGAACACCGCGTTGCCGATCAGCGGCGCGACCCTGACCGGCAACGACCGCGGCACCGGCCTCGCCGTCACCGCGCATGGCCGCGCCGAGCACGGCACCGTGACCGACGGCACCGAGCCCGGCTCGCTCGTCTACACCCCGGCCAAGGGTTTCTCCGGCGCGGACACGTTCGAGTACACGGTGACCGACGGCGCCGGACGGACCTCGACCGCGACGGTCACGGTCCTCGTCGGCGTCGCCGCGGTCGACCACTGGCACACCATGTCGACGAACCGCAGCATGCGCATGTCCGCCGACGAGGGCGTGCTGGTCGGTGACTCCGGTCGTGGGCTCTGGGCCGCCATGGAGACGAAGCCGTTCAACGGCACGCTGTCGCTCGAGAAGGACGGCTCGTACGTCTACACGCCCACGTCGAACTGGTCCGGACGTGACTGGTTCACCTACTCGGCCAACGACGCCGACGGCACCGCCGCGTTCGCGCGCGTCGTCATCGACGTCGCCCCGGTCGCGAAGGACGACAAGGCGACGACCACGGCCGGCAAGACGGTCCGGGTCGCCGGCCACGGCGTGCTCGGCAACGACCACGGCGACGCCCTGACGGTCGTCGCGGTGGGCAAGGCCCGTCACGGGAAGGCCACCATCGCCGCCGACGGCACGTTCGTCTACACCCCGGCGAAGGGCTTCTCGGGCACCGACACCGTCACGTACCGTGCCCAGGACTCGACGGAGCAGCAGGTCGACGCCACCGTCACGATCACGGTCGGCATCGCCGCAGCGGACGACACCGGGCACACCGTATCCGGGACGCCCGTAGCCCGTGACGCCCGCCACGGCTTGCTCGCCGACGACCAGGGCACCGGCCTCACCGCCGCCCCGGCCCGGAAGCCCGCCCACGGCACCGTCTCGATCCAGCGGAACGGCGCGTACGTCTACACCCCGGCCGCCGGCTTCACCGGCACGGACACCTTCACGTACACGGTGACGGACGCCTCGGGGCAGAAGGCCACCGCCACCGCGACCATGACCGTGGTCGCCGCGGCGGTCGCCACCGACGACTCCGCCACCGGGATCGTCGGACACCGGGTCGTCGTGGATCCGCTCGACAACGACTCCGCCACCGGTGGGGCCGCGTTCGAGCCGGGCACGCTGCACCTGCTCCACCCCGAGTCCGGCACACCGACCGACCGCGTGGTGGTCGCCGACCAGGGCACGTGGACCATCCACGACGGCCGGGTCGTCTTCACCCCGGAGGAAGGCTTCACCGGAACCACCTTCGTCGGTTACACGGTCACCGACAGCGCGGGTCAGACGGTCACCGCGACCGTCACGGTCACGTTCCCGACCGGGCTCGCCGCGATCGTCCACGGCACCCAGCTCGCCTTCACGGGCGTGACCGGACTGGTCGGTCTCGGGCTCGCGGCGCTCGCGCTCATGCTGGCGGGCGTGCTCCTGGTGACCCGACGACGGATCGCGGTCCGCGTCGCGCCGGGCATCCGCCGCAGCGCACGTCCGTAACACGGCACCGGACTGGAGGCCCGGATCACCGCAGCAGACCCGCTGCGGTGATCCGGGCCTCCTGTCCGCGCGCGGGGCGCGACCGCCTACGCGACGGGCGCGATGAGCTGCGGTCCGTCGTTCCGCACGCTGTTCACCGAGCGGGAGACCTCGTACTGCGCAAGGCCCGCCGCCACCGTCAGCGACTCGTGGTCGAGCAGGGCCAGCAGATCGTCGGAGTGCAGGTCGCCGCCGAGCCAGTCGTCGTAGCCGTCGGGCGTCAGGAAAGCCGGCATGCGGTCGTGGACCTCGCCCGGGGCGACGTGGGCGTCACGGGTGATGATCGCGAGCGACAGCCGCCACTTGTCCGGGTCGCCCTCGGGCTTCGTGGGATCGGGCCAGGCACTGACGACGCCGGCCATCGCCAGGGCGCCGCCGGGTTCGTGCACGAAGTGGGGCTCCTTGCCGTCTTCGCGCACCACCCACTCGTAGTACCCCTGCGCCGGCACGATGCAGCGGTTCGTGGCGAAGGCCCGCTTGAACATGCCGCTCGTCGCGACCGTCTCGATGCGGGCGTTGATCGGCTTCGGGCGCTGCTTCTGGAAGTCCTTCGCCCAGCTCGGCACGAAGCCCCAGCTGATCTGCGGCAGCTCGCGTTCGCCGTGCCGCTGGCGGACGGCGTACACGGGGTCGGTCGGTGCGACGTTCCAGCTCGGGGCGAGGCCGGGGTGCACCTCGCCGGTGTCCTCGTCGACGTGCTCGGTCCGGGCGGCGAGCTCGCCCATGAGCTCGGGCAACAAATCGGCCGTGGTGTCGGAGACGACGAACCTTCCACACATGCGCCCAGTGTGCCCGTCGCCGCCGACAGTGGTGCGCGTCACGGTGTCAGGAAGTGGGGCGTGCGGGCGTCTCCGGTGCGGGGTCGAGGGACTCGGCGGCCAGGCGGGCTCGTTCGGAGCGGCCGAGTTTGACGACGTACTCCGACAGCCCGAGCGCCAGCAGCACCATCGCGGCCACGCTGCGGACCGGGGCTGCCCCCGTCCAGTCGAGCCGGGCCTCCAGGACGGCCATGCCGACCAGCGCGACGACCGCCGCGAACCCGGACCACCGGGCAGCGCGACGGACGCGTGCCGGACCCAGCACGTCCGTGACGCGCCGACGGAAGACCTGCCACCCGAGCGTGAACACGGTCACTCCTCCGGCAGGGCGAGCTTGCTACCGCTCCGCGCGCCGGGACGGCCGCGAGGTGGTACGGGCGGGGGGACCGGTGGGAGCGCTTCGGCCTCCACGCGGAGCTGCTCCTGACGGCCGAGGGTGCGCAGTCCTCCGATCGCGGTGACGGCGCCGCTCAGGGGCACGACGAACCAGAAGGCGGACAGCCCGACGAGTCCGTCGCCGGCCGGCACGGTGGCGACGTTGACCACCACGGTGGCGACGAGTGCCAGGGCCCAGCCGCCGAGCAGCAGGAAGCCACGGAACGCTCCACGGACGATCAGGTCGCGGGTCTCGGGCATGCGGTCGAGGACAGCGTCACGGTGCTTCGGGTCGACCGGAGGTGCGTTGCGGCGGTAGTACCGGGCGACGGCCTCCTGCGTGCGCCATCCGATGCCGGGGATCGGTGCGACCGCCCACCCCTTCGGGCCGATGGGGACGAAGCACGAACCGATCCCGCCGACGCCGGCCGCGAACAGTGCCGATGCGACCAGCCACACCGCGAGGGGGACCGAACCGTCGTCCACGAGCAGCGCGAGGCACTGCAGCCCGATGAACGCGACCAGCGCGACGACGCCGGCGACGATCACGACGCGACGGCGGTACTGCGGCCCGATGAGTGCGGGAGCCCGCTCCCGGAACACCTGCCACCCGGTCTTGAACACGCGTCATGTCTACCCGGTGGGGGTGCGGGGTGCCCGGACACGCCCGAACACTTCCGCTCGGCGCCGCCGCACCCGCGACGTGGTGCTGCCGCTCAGGGTTCGTCCAGGTGGGCACGGTGACCTCGGAGCATGAGTCTCGACATCGTTTACACCGCGGCCGCCCACGCCACCGGAGGCGGCCGCGACGGACACGTCCGCAGCGAGGACGACCGGCTCGACCTCGACACCCGCCCGCCCAAGGAGATGGGCGGCAGCGGCGAGGGCACGAACCCCGAGCAGCTCTTCGCCGCCGGGTACGCCGCGTGCTTCCTCGGTGCCCTGCACGCCGCCGGCAAGGAGCTCGAGGTCGACACCACCGGCGCCGAGGTCTCCGCCGAGGTCGGCATCGGCGGCACCGGCAACGGCGCCTTCGGTCTCGCGGTCGAGCTCGACGTCTACGCCCCGAACGCCCCGCAGGAGCAGCGCCAGCGCCTGGCCGAGCGTGCACACGAGATCTGCCCGTACTCGAACGCCACCCGCGGCAACATCACCGTCACGCTGTCCATCGTCGACTAGCGTTCGGCCGGTGGTCACCGACACGACGCGCTGCCCCTGCCTGAGCGGCAACCCCTACGGGGAGTGCTGCGGCCCCCTGCACGCCGGGGCCGTGGCGCCGACCGCGGAACGGCTCATGCGCTCCCGCTTCAGCGCCTTCGCGCTGGGCCTGCCGGAGTACCTGCTGCTCACCTGGCACCCGCGCACCCGCCCGGCGGGTCTCGAGTTGGACCCGACCCAGCGCTGGACCCGGTTGGACGTGCTGGCGACCACCTCGGGAGGCCCGTTCGACTCCCACGGCACCGTCACGTTCCGCGCGTGGTGGCGTTCCGACGACGAGCGCGGCACGCTCGAGGAGACGAGCGACTTCGTCCGCGAGCAGGGACGATGGTTCTACGTGGACGGCGTGGTCGCCTGACCGTCAACGCCAGGCCCCTCAGACTCATCGGCAGCTGACTTTCTGTATCGCATACGACCGGTAGAGTTTCAGCGCTAGCGCCCACAAGTAACGCGTTGGTGAAGGGGCGGCTGACTTGGTGCTTCACCGACCGCTCCCGGATCCGCCGATCGAGTCTGGCCTCTGATGAGCGCGAGCGCGCTCGCTGGGCTGATGATCCCGGTGGCCCTGATCAGTGCGGTGTTCCTGTCGCTCGGGGCGCAGTTCCAGAGCCGCGGGGTGCAGCGGGTCGAGGCGCGTCTCGGGCGGCAGTCGAAGGGGCTGAGCGTCCGGCACGTGGTCGGGCTCGTCTCGAGCGGTTACTGGGTGCTCGGCACACTCATGCTCGGCATCGCGGTGGTCCTGCAGCTGGTCAGCATCACGTTCGCGCCCCTGATCGTCGTGCAGCCGCTGGGTGCCGTGGCGTTGGTCATTGCGACGTGGTTCTCGTCGCGGTCGTCGGGTGTGCCGCTCGGTCGTCGTGCGCGGCGGGCCGTGTGGACGTGCATCATCGGTGTCGGCATCTTCGTCGGGATCGCGGCGTTCGTCGGGCACGAGAGCGCGATCACCCGCCAGCAGCTCGTCACCGTGCTGGTGATCCTGGCCGTCGTGCTGGTGCTCGTGCTGGTGTCGTTCCGCCTGGTGGCCAAGCGTCGCAGCGCGCTGTACTACATCGTCGGGGCCGGGGTGCTCTACGGGTTCGTGGCGACACTGGCCAAGGTCGTGCTGAACCGGTTCGTGAACGGCACCTTCGACTGGCTGACCGTGCTCGCGATCGCCGGCGTGGTCGTGGCGGCGTCGCTCGGCGGGTACTTCGTGCAGAACGCGTACTCGAGCGGTTCTGCCGACCTCGTGATCGCGGGGCTGACGGTGATCGATCCGATCGTCGCGGTCGGCATCGGCGTCATCGTGCTCGGCGAGGCCTCGGGGGCGCCGTTGTTCGCGGTGGCTGGGTTCGTGGTCGCCGCGGGCATCGCCATCACCGGGGTGTTCCTGCTCGCCAAGCACCACCCGCAGACCCGGGCCTGACGCCGCCCGACACGGGGCCGGAGCGCGATGGCCGTCCACTCGGCAGGGTGCCCGATGCAGCTTCTCTTGGGGGTGCGCTTACCCGGAGGCTAGAGGACTTCCATTTCAATGTAAAAGCTAATATTCTGCCGAGCATTGCCATCGGGTTCAGTGCTGGCGTCCTGCTCTGGATCACGGCACAAGCGGGGCTGCAGGCAACGGACGTCACCAACGCTACTTTCATCGGTGGCCCGATCTTCGTGACTGCTGTCACCGCCGGGGTCGCGTTGGTCGGTTTCACGAGGCGTTTCTCGAGGAAGCAAGTGAGGGCATATGCCTACTGAGACGCAAGAAGGTCTGGGCGTAATGCTCCGCGACCTCACCCACCTTGTGGCGGGGCGGTCGCTGATCCGGGACCTGCACGCGAACGCCGATGCCAGAGCTCTCACCGCCGTCGTCGGTCCGTCGGGATCGGGCAAGTCGACTCTCCTCCGTGTCGTCGGTGGACTCGAGCGCCCAACTCGGGGGCTTGTGCAGGTGGGGGACTTGACCGTCAACGCTCTTGGGGCCGGGGCCCAGCGAAAGTACCTACGGGAGCAGGTGGGATTCGTGTTTCAAGATGCAGGACCCGTCGAGCATTGGAGTGCGCGCAAGAACATCTCGATCGCGTTGAAGGCTCTCCCCTCCTCTCCGGCGAGTGACCAGCTCGGAATCGAGGATGCGGCCGACGCCGTTGGCATCGACGGAGTCCTCGATGCGCCCGCATATTCTCTGAGCGGCGGGGAGAGGATTCGTGTGGCGTTCGCTCGTCTGCTCGTGCGTAAGCCTGCACTCGTGCTCGCGGATGAGCCAACGGCTGCCTTGGATGCCGAGAACGCGAACGAAATTCACGTTCTCTTGCGCTCCCTCGCCGATGCGGGCTCCACCGTCCTGACCGCTACGCACGATCGCGACCTGATCGAACGGTGTGACGCGACTATCGGTCTTTGACGACTCGCGGTCCGCGAGGGGTCGCCTAACCGATGACGGCGGGTAGGTCGACCGCGGTGCGCATGGCCCGGCGGACGCCGGCCTCGTCGGGGAGCAGTTCGTCCTCGTCACCGGTCAGGAAGAACCGGATCTGCCCGATCGCCTGCTCGGTGAGCATGTCGAGGCCGTTCAGCACGCGGCCCCCGGCATCGGTCCAGCGGCTGGCGACCACGGTGGGCCACGGTTCGTAGGCGACGTCGAACAGGACGGCGTCCGGCCCCGACGGACGGAACTCGAGCGGGTCGGCGGCACCGCCAGGCAGCGTCGAGAGGACGAACCCGTGGTGCGTGCCGGCGAGCTCGGTCAGGGGGTGCACCTCGAGCGTGACCCCGAGCCGGACGGCCAGGTCGACCAGCGCGCGCGTCTTCGCGGTGTCACGGACGAACACCCGGACGAGCGACGCCCCGAGCCGCACGGCAGCCGTCAGGGCGCTCGCTGCAGTGGCTCCGCCGCCCAGGATGGTGGCCTCGCCGGGCAGGTGTCCGAGCGCCTCGACCGGGCGGACGAGCCCCTGCACGTCGGTGTTGGCGCCGGCTCGGACGAGCGTGGAACCCTCGAGGCGGAACGCGACCGTGTTGGCGACCCCGAGTTCGTCGACGAGCGGGGTGGTGCGGTCGAGCAGCGGCAGGACCTCGCGCTTGAGCGGCATCGTGAGACTCAGCCCACGCCATTCCGGACCCAGCCCCGCGACGAACGCGGCGAGGCCGCCGGACGCGACCTCGTGCCTCCCGTAGGTGAAGGGCAGGTCGAGCGCATCGTAGGCCGCTGCGTGGAGCGTGGGCGAGAGCGAGTGCGCGATGGGGGAGCCGAGCACCGCGAGGTGCGTGCGGCCTGGATCGGTGAACGCCACGGTCACCCAGCCTAGCCAGCCGTGTTCCTGAGTGCCCCGTTAGGTTAGGCTACCCTTCGTGAACCGTTTCCCCTTGCGTCTCCGACGCGTGCTCGCCGCAGCCGGCGCCGTCGTCGCAGCGTCCCTCGTCCTCGCCGGCTGCGCGTCCGGCTCCGGCTCCTCGACCGACTCGGCGTCGTCGGGGTCGTCCGACGCCGCGTTCCCGGTCTCGATCACGACCGGCCTCGGCACCACCACCATCGAGTCGGCACCGAAGCGCGTCGTCGCGCTCGGGTGGGGCGACGCCGAGACGGCTCTCGAGCTCGGTGTCCAGCCGGTCGGGGCGAGCGACTGGCTCGCCTTCGGCGGCGACGGTGTCGGTCCGTGGCTCAAGGGTGCGTACGACGAGTCACCGAAGATCATCCAGACGCTCGAGCCGAGCTACGAGGACATCCTCAAGCTCAACCCCGACGTCATCCTCGACGTGAAGTCCTCGGGTGACAAGGAGCGGTACGACAAGCTGTCGGCGATCGCGCCGACCGTCGCGATCCCGAAGGGCGGCGAGAACTACCTCGCCTCGACCGAGCAGCAGACGACCATGATCGCGAAGGCGCTCGGCAAGGAGTCCGAGGGCAAGAAGCTGCTCTCCGGCCTCGACGACGCCTACGCCGCAGCACGCAAGGCGCACCCGGACTTCGACGGCAAGACGGCTGTCGTCGGTGCCTACAGCTCCGAGGGCTTCGGGGCGTACGCCTCCACCGACAGCCGTTCGACCTTCATGCGGAACCTGGGCTTCGAGATCCCGAAGGCCATCGACGAGCAGGCCGGCAAGGAGTTCTCCGTGCACCTGTCCGACGAGAACCTCGACCTGCTCGACGCCGACCTGACGCTGATCCTGCCGATCTACGTCGACGCGTCAGAGGCCTCGTCGAACAAGCTGTTCCAGAAGGTGCCGTCGGTCGAGGCCGGGCACTCGATCGTCTTCGACGACAAGGACGTATCGTCCGCGTTCTCGATGGGCACGACGGCCGCGATCGAGTGGGCGCTCGACAAGCTGCCGGCGCAGTTCGAGGACAAGCTCGGCTAGAGCGGGTCTCGAGCTTCACGACCTTCACGACCTTCACGCGAAAGCGACAGGGTGCCGCCGATGTTCGGTGGCACCCTGTCGCTTTCGCAGTTCGGGGGCGTCCGACTAAACGCCGACGGTGGAGCCGAGCAGCGCGAAGAGCAGCGCGATCAGGGGGAGCGTGCCCTGCTTGAAGGCGGAGTTGACGTACTTGCGACCCGTGCCGAGCAGGATCACCGCGGCACCGAGCATGCTCGCGGTCGAGAACACCACGAGGGTCCAGCCGCTCACGGTGTTGCCGGCCAGCACGAGCACGACGCCGAGGATCGCCCCGATCGCCAGGAACAGGTTGTAGAAGCCCTGGTTGAAGGCGAGCGAACGGGTCGCCACGGCTTCGGTCTCGGAAGCGATGCCGAAGATCCGGCGTGCCTGCGGACTGGTCCAGATGATCGATTCGAGGAAGAAGATGTACACGTGGACGAGGCCCGCGAGGACCGCACAGACACCCGAGATCACCAGCAGGACCGACATGTGCACATTCTCGCAGCAGCGGACCGGGTTCCGCTGCACGTCCGCCAGTAGGCTCGGACCATGAACGACGACGTCACCCCGCCCGAGGCCGACGCGAGCGCCGTCGCCGAACTGCGGAGCATCCGGCAGAGCATCGACAACATCGACGCCGCCGTGATCCACATGCTCGCGGAGCGCTTCAAGTACACGCAGCGCGTGGGGCACCTGAAGGCCGAGTCGGGCATGCCGGCCGCCGATCCGGATCGCGAACGGGTCCAGGTCGCACGGCTCCGGTCGCTCGCCGCCGACTCCCACCTCGACCCCGCCTTCGCCGAGAAGTTCCTCAACTTCATCGTCGCCGAGGTCATCCACCACCACGAGCGCATCGCGGGCCGCGACGAATGAGCGCCGAGCTGCCGTCGCTGCTCATCGGGTCGTACACGGCGACCGGCGCGGGGAACGCCACGGGCATCTCGCTGGTCGACGCCGGGCCGGCCGGAGCCGTTCCGGCACCCCGGACCGTCGCAGTGCTCGACGACCCCTCGTTCCTGGCGGTCTCGGCTGACCGGGTCTACGCGGTCTCCGAGACGAACGACGGCGCCGTGTCGGCCTTCCGGCTGCAGGGCGGCGCGCTCGAGCACCTGTGGGATGCCCCCGCCGGCGGAGACGCCCCGTGCCACGTGCGGGTCGACCCCTCGGGCGCGCTGGTGGTCACGAACTACGTCTCCGGCACGGTCGCGGCGATCTCCCTCGCCCCGGCCGAGTCGCACGCCGCCTCGGTGACCGCCAGTGACGGCGTCGTGCTGCACGGGGACGCCACCCAGCGCTCCGTGCCGGCCGAGGCCGTCGCGGTCGCCGCGCTGCCCGACGCCACGGGTCCTGACGACGACCGCCAGGACGGCCCGCACGCCCACCAGTCGATCGCCACCCCGGACGGCACGGTGCTCGTCGCCGACCTCGGCGGCGATGCCCTGCACGAGTTCCGCGTCACGGTGTCGGCCCACGGGGTCCCCGACATCGAGGCGCTCCGCGTGCACCACGTGACACCCGGCGCCGGCCCCAGGCACATGGCCTGGATCGACGGTGACCTGCTCGTCGCCGGTGAACTCGACGGGCGTGTGCACCGCCTGCGCCGCGACGACTCCGGGTCGTTCGTGACGATCGCTGCCGTGCCGACGTTCGACGGTGCCGTGGGGGAGTCGCTGCTCAGCCACATCGAGGTCGACGACGCCGGCCGCGCGTACGTGGCGGTGCGCGGGCGTGACCTGCTCGTGGTGCTCGACGCGCGTGACGGCGGGCTCGCCGTCGTCGGGTCGGTGCCCTGCGGTGGTGTCTGGCCCCGGCACTTCGCGCGGGTGCCCGGGTTCGTCCTGGTGGCGAACCAGATGTCCGATGCCGTCGCCGTGCTGCCGCTCGACGCCGAGGGCATGCCCGGCGAAGCCGTCGCGCAGATCCCGGTCGGCACCCCGACCTGCGTCGTCCCGCTCTGACCGTGACCTCCGCGAAGGCACAGCCCGAGTACCGCATCGTCGTCGGTCCGCCGCCGCTCGAGGACTACCTGCGGCTGCGTCGGGACTCCGGTCTGTCCCCGAAGGACCCCGCCCAGGGTGCCGGAGCGATCGCCGGCAGCTGGTCGGCGTGCCACGTGGTCGACGAGCACGGTACGCCCGTCGCGATGGGGCGCACGATCGGCGACGGCGGGTGGTACTTCCACATCGCCGACATCGCCACCGATCCCGCGCACCAGCGGCGGGGCCTCGGCCGTCGGGTCGTCGAGTGGCTGCTGGCGGACGTCCGCGACCGTGCACCTGCGGGCGCGTACGTCACGCTCGTCGGAGACCCGCCGGGGCAGCGGCTCTACCGGTCCCTCGGGTTCGACGACGTCGCACCGAGCCTGGGGATGGCGCTGCGACTCGAGTGACGCCGCGGTTCCGCTCGCGCGCTAGAACTCGATCAGGTTCTCGAACGGGCGACCCTCGGCCAGCGCGGCGACCTGCTTGCGCATCAGCTCGATCGACCGCGGCACGCTCAGGTCGGTGTTGCCGCCGACGTGCGGGGTCAGCACGGTGTTCGGTGTCGTCCAGAGCGGGTGTCCGGCGGGCAGGGGTTCGGGGTCGGTGACGTCGAGGGCCGCGAACAGCCGCTCCGACCGCAGCTCGGCGACCAGGGCGTCGGTGTCGACGACCTTGCCGCGCGCCACGTTCACCACCAGGGCGCCGTCCGGCAGCGCCGCGAGCAGCTCCGCGTCGACCAGGCGTTCGGTCTCGGCGGTGAGCGGCGCGATGAGCACGAGCACGTCGGTCGTCGGGGCGAGCTCGGGCAGCTCACCGAACGCGTGCACGTGCCGGCCGTCCTGCTCGCGAGCGGTCCGGGCGACCACGGTCACCTCGGTGCGGAACGCCTCGAACCGGGTGGCGATCGCGGACCCGATCGCCCCGTAGCCGACGACGGTCACCCGCCGGTCGGCGAGCGATCGGGTCTCGCGGGAGTCCCAGACGCCGTTGGCACGGTCGACCTGGAACGCCGAGATCTCACGGAGCGACGTCAGCGCGAGGCCGACCGCGAGCTCGGCGGTCTCGTCGTCGTGGATGCCGCGACCGTTCGCCAGCTGCGCGTGCCCGGGCACGTGCGGGATGGCGTGCTCGTACCCGGCGCTCGGCAGCTGCAGCAGCTGGAGCTCGGGCAGGTCGTGCACGAACTGCCAGCGGTGCCGCCCCTCGAAGTAGAACGGCAGGAGCGTGATCGCGACGTCGTCCGGGCGACCGTACGGCGACTCGACGTCCCAGACGTCCAGCTCGATACCGTCCGGCACGGGGCCGAACCGGTCGACGAGCTCGGCGAAGGGCAGGGTGACGATCGGCATCCGCGACCCGGGCCTAGGCGTCGGTGCGCGGCGAGAAGGCACCGTCGGAGTCGAGCGGCCCGCGGCCGACGTACCCCTCGGTGACGTCCTCGACGATCACGTCGCCGAAACGGGCCGGCAGCGTCGCGGCGTGGGTGCCGCGCAGCTCGTCGACCGTGGCCTCGAACGCGCCCTGGACCTCGAGCGTGCTCGACGTCGCGTCGGTCACGCCGATGCGCAGCACCGGGAAGCCCCGGCCGTCGCACATGCCCTGGAACCGCACGTCGTCCTCGCGGCGGACGGTCACGATGACGCGACCGGTCGACTCGGAGAACAGCGCCGTCGCGGTGTCGATGCCGTCGCGGGTCTCGAGCTCGTCGAGGACCACGCGGGCGCCGATGCCGAAGCGGAGCACGGACTCGGCGAGCGACTGGCCGAGGCCGCCGTCCGCCAGGTCGTGCGCGCTGGTGAGCAGCTGCTCGCCGGACGCCGCGTACAGCAGCTCCGCGAGGGCCTTCTCGCGCTCGAGGTCGACCGCCGGCGGACGCCCGCCCAGGTGCCCGTGCACGGTGCCGGCCCACGCTGAGCCGTCGAGCTCGAGGCTCGTGGTGCCGAGCAGGTAGATGTTGTGGCCGTCGTCCTGCCACCCCGACGGCACGCGCTTGGCGACGTCGTCGATGATCCCGAGCACACCGACGACGGGCGTCGGGTGGATGGGGGTCGAGCCGGTTTGGTTGTAGAACGACACGTTGCCGCCGGTGACCGGGATGCCGAGCTCCATGCAGCCGTCGGCCAGGCCCTCGACCGCCTCGGAGAACTGCCACATGACCTCGGGGTTCTCGGGGGAGCCGAAGTTCAGGCAGTCGGTGACGGCGGCGGGGACGGCACCGGTGACGGCGACGTTGCGGTACGCCTCGGCCAGGGCCAGGCGTGCACCCTGCTTCGGGTCGAGCTGGCAGTAGCGGCCGTTCGCGTCGGTGGCGATGGCGACACCGAGCCCCGTTTCCTCGTCGACGCGGATCATGCCGCCGTCGTCGGGGAAGGACAGCGCGGTGTTGCCGAGCACGTAGGTGTCGTACTGGTTCGTGACCCAGTTCTTCGACGCCAGGTTCGGCGAACCGAGCAGGCTGAGGAACTGTGCCTTCAGCGCGGGGCCGTCGGCCGGTCGGTCGAGCGAGGCGGCGGTGTCGGCCTGCAGCGCGTCGATCCAGGTCGGGTAGGCGACCGGGCGGTCGTAGACCGGGCCGTCGACGGCGACGGTGCGCGGGTCGACGTTCACGATCTCCTGGCCCTGCCAGTCGATGACGAGTCGGCCCGTGCCGGTGACCTCGCCCAGCACGCTGGTCTCGACCTCCCACTTGCCGACGACGCTCAGGAACTCGTCGAGCTTGTCGGGGCGGACGACCGCCATCATGCGCTCCTGGCTCTCCGACATCAGGATCTCTTCGGCGGTGAGCGTGGGGTCGCGGAGCAGGACGTCGTCGAGCGAGATGTGCATGCCGCCGTCACCGTTGCTCGCGAGCTCCGAGGTGGCGCAGGAGATACCCGCGGCGCCGAGGTCCTGGATGCCCTCGACCAGGTCCTTCTGGAACAGCTCGAGGCAGCACTCGATCAGGACCTTCTCGGCGAAGGGGTCGCCGACCTGCACGGCGGGACGCTTGGTCGGGCCGCCCTCGGTGAAGGTGTCGGACGCCAGGATCGACGCGCCGCCGATGCCGTCGCCACCGGTGCGGGCACCGAACAGGACGACCTTGTTGCCGGCGCCGGACGCGTTCGCCAGGTGCAGGTCCTCGTGGCGGAGCACGCCGACCGCGAGGGCGTTGACCAGCGGGTTGCCCTGGTACACCGGGTCGAAGTAGGTCTCGCCGCCGATGTTCGGCAGGCCGAGGCAGTTGCCGTAGAACGAGATGCCACCGACGACGCCGTGCACGACGCGTGCGGTGTCCTCGTGGTCGATCGCGCCGAAGCGGAGCTGGTCCATCACGGCGACGGGCCGGGCGCCCATCGAGATGATGTCGCGGACGATGCCGCCGACACCGGTGGCCGCGCCCTGGTACGGCTCGACGTAGGACGGGTGGTTGTGCGACTCGACCTTGAAGGTCACCGCCCAACCGTTGCCGACGTCGATGACACCGGCGTTCTCGCCCATGCCGACCATCAGGTTCTTCGTCATCTCCGGCGTGACCTTCTTGCCGAACTGACGGAGGTAGTTCTTCGAGGACTTGTAGGAGCAGTGCTCGCTCCACATCACCGAGTACATCGCCAGCTCGCCCGAGGTGGGGCGGCGGCCGAGGATCTCCTTGATGCGGGCGTACTCGTCCGGCTTCAGGCCCAGCGCGTCGTACGGCTGCTCCTTGTCGGGGGTGGCTGCCGCGTCCTGCACGGTGTCGGGCTTCGGGCGAACGGGTGTCGTCACGGTGTCGTTGTTCCCTGTCACTTGACGAGCGCGTGCTCGATCACGGAGGTGAAGAAGGTCAGGCCGTCGGTGCCCGAGGCCATCGCAGCGGGGGTGTCCGGGCCGAAGCCGGCCTCGGTCGCGTGCTCCGGGTGCGGCATCAGGCCGACGACGTTGCCGCGCTCGTTCGAGACGCCGGCGATGTCGTCGATGGAGCCGTTCGGGTTCACGCCGACGTAGCGGAACACGACCTGGCCGTTGTCCTCGATGCGCTTGATGGTGTCGGCGTCCGCGACGAAGCGGCCGTCGGCGTTCTTCAGCGGGATGGTGATCTCCTGCTGGGCGCTGAACCCGGAGGTCCAGGCGGTCGAGGTGGTCTCGACGCGGAGCTTCTGGTCGCGACGGATGAACTGCTGGTGCGCGTTGCGGGTGTGCGCGCCGGGGACCAGACGGGCCTCGGCCAGCATCTGGAAACCGTTGCAGATGCCGAGCACGGGCATGCCCTTGCCGGCGGCGTCGATGACCTCGGCCATGATCGGCGCCTTCGCGGCGATCGCGCCGGCACGCAGGTAGTCGCCGTACGAGAACCCACCGGGCAGCACGATGGCGTCGACGCCCTGCAGGTCGTGGTCGCCGTGCCACAGGGCGACGGGGTCGGCGCCGGCGAGACGGACGGCGCGCTGGGCGTCGCGGTCGTCGAGCGAGCCGGGGAACGTGATGACGCCGATGCGCATCCGGGTCACTGGCCTTCGACGGTCACGGACACGACGTCCTCGATGACCGCGTTCGAGAAGACGTCGGCCGCGATGTCGCGGACCTCGGCGAGCTTGGCGTCGTCGACGGGGCCGTCGACGGTCACCTCGAAGCGCTTGCCGATGCGGACGTTGGTCAGGTCGGCCTTGCCGAGGCGGGCCAGGGCGTTGCCCACGGCCTTCCCCTGGGGGTCGAGGATCTCGGCCTTGGGCATGACCTCGACGACGATCGTTGGCACGTGTTCTCTCCAGCACTTCAGGGGTGGGGGGACGCGACCAGTCTACGGGGCGCGCGCGACACGCCGGGACGTCCCCGGGCCTCCAGGCGGGCCCTTGCTGTGCGTTTGCTCACGTCTGTTCCAACGCGTATATTCCACGTCGAATAGTCAACAACGAACAAGCGGACTGGAGGCACGTGTGCCGTCGCTCACGCCACTCGCGTTCGCCGCGCTCGGGCTCCTGGCCGAGGGGCCGACGCATCCCTACGAGATGTTCCAGACGATGACGCACCGCCGGGACGGCCGGAACGTCAAGGTCCGGCCCGGCACCCTGTACCACCAGGTCGGCCGCCTGGTGGAGCTCGGCCTCGCCGAGGTCGTCGGGACCGACCGGGCGGGCAACCGTCCGGAACGCACCACCTACGCCATCACGGACGACGGGTGGACGGCCCTGCACGACGGGCTCGTCCGGCTGATCGCCGAACCGGCCGAGGAGTACCCCGTCTTCCACCTGGCCGTCGCCGAGATCGAGAACCTGTCGGTCGACGAGGCCGAGTCCGCGCTCCGGGCACGGGCCGTCGCACTCCGGGCCCAGCGCGACGAGGCGGACGAGATCCTCGGGGTCGTCCGTGCGAAGGACCTGCCCGAGCGGTACTGGCTCGACGTGTCGTACGTGCGTGCCATGCTCACGACGCAGATCGAGTGGCTCGCCGCCACGGCCGACCGGATCGCCGCCGGCCACATCTCCTGGGACGCCTCCGTCGCGTCCGCAGACACCACCACGAACAGCAAGGAAACCACTCGATGACCACCGTCACGCCTCCGCGGACGACCGAGAAGAAGCCGTGGCCTGCCCTGTGGGCACTCGTCGTCGGGTTCTTCATGATCCTCGTCGACTCGACCATCGTGTCGGTCGCCACCCCCACCATCGCCCAGAAGCTCGACGCGGACATCAACTCCGTGATCTGGGTGACGAGCGCCTACCTGCTCGCCTACGCCGTGCCGCTGCTCATCACCGGCCGGCTCGGCGACCGCTTCGGCCCGAAGGTCATGTACCAGATCGGCCTCGTGGTCTTCACGCTCGCCAGCCTGTGGTGCGGCCTGGCCGGCTCGATCGAGGTGCTGATCGTCGCCCGCGTCGTGCAGGGCCTCGGCGCCGCGATGATGAGCCCGCAGACCATGTCGGTCATCACGCGCATCTTCCCGCCGCAGAACCGCGGCGCGGCCATGGGCCTCTGGGGCGCCGTCGCCGGTGTCGCGTCGCTCGTCGGCCCGATCGTGGGCGGCCTGCTCGTCGACGGCTTCGGCTGGGAGTGGATCTTCTTCGTGAACGTCCCCGTCGGTGTCGTGGCGTTCGTGCTCGCACAGCGCTTCGTGCCGTCGTTCGAGCGTCACGGACACCGCTTCGACTACCTCGGCATCTTCCTGTCGGCAGCGGGCCTGTTCCTGCTCGTCTTCGGCATCCAGGAAGGCGAGACCTACGACTGGGGCGTCATCGCCGGCCCGATCTCGGTGTGGTCGCTCATCATCGTCGGCCTCGTGGTGCTCGCCGGCTTCGTCGTCTGGCAGGGCGTGCAGAAGGGTGAGCCGCTGCTGCCGCTCGGCCTGTTCAAGGACCGCAACTTCACGCTGGCCAACGTCGCCATCACCGCCGTCGGTGTCGCGATCGCCTCGTTCGCGCTGCCGATCATGCTGTGGGCCCAGGACGTCCTGCGCTTCTCGCCGACCCAGGCCGCACTGCTCCTCGTGCCGCAGGCCGTGCTGTCCGCCGCACTCGCGCCGATCGTCGGCAAGAACCTGAACCGCTGGAACCCGCGCTGGGTCGCCTCGTTCGGGCTCGCCTGCTTCTCCGTCGGCCTGTTCTGGTTCGGCGCCCTGCTGTCGAGCGGTGCCGAGTGGGGCTGGGTGCTCCTGCCGAGCGCGCTCCTCGGCCTCGCCAACGCCTGCATGTGGGGACCGCTGTCCGTCTCGGCGACGCGCAACCTGCCGCCGAAGCTGGCCGGTGCCGGCTCGGGTGTCTACAACACCACGCGCCAGATCGGTGCGGTGCTCGGTTCCGCCGGCATCGCCGCCCTGATGGAGGCCCGGATCACCGCGAACTTCCCGGCGTCGTCCGGTGGGGCCACGGCCGGTGGCGCGGAGCAGCAGGTCGGCGCACTGCCGGGCTTCCTGCTCGAGCCGTTCTCCAAGGCCATGGGTGAGTCGCTCTACCTGCCGGCGATCGTGCTCATCGTGGCCATCGTCGCGGCGCTGTTCCTGGCGAAGCCGAAGCAGACCGTCGCCTGGCAGCAGACCGGATCGGTGACCACGCAGCCCGACGCCGAGCCCGCGGGGGCCCCGTCGAAGTAGGGCACGAGCGTACTTCGTGAGCAGGAATGGTCGGGTCGCCTTCGGGCACCCGGCCATTGCTGCTCACGAAGCGAAGCGAAGCCGGGCGTCGCGTGGCGTCGCGCCGACCGCTCATCCGCGGCGCTGCAGGTGCGCCCGGGTGAGCTCGTCCACCTGCTCGTCGGTCAGGGCGTCGACGGCCCGGGCCTCGCGGCGGTCGGTCCGCTGCCACCGGATGAACAGGGCGACGAGCACGGGGATGTCCGCCACCTCGGCGATGAACCACAGCAGGTCGCCCGCCAGGTGCTGGTCCTGCAGCGGTGACGGGTACCAGGCCCGACCCACCACCGGCACGAGGGACCCGTCGAGCACGTGGTTCGTGATCCGCAGCACGATGCCGGGCACCGCGTCGACGACGAGCTCGACGAACGCCAGCAGGAACTCGGCCGTGGCGAACGTCGACGAGACGAGCACACCGACCTCGGACAGCGGCGCGAGCAGCCCGAACCCGAGCGCCGGCACGGCCACGGTGATGACGGCGGCCCATGCGGGGGACTCCCGGATCACCGCCGAGAACGGGGTGAGCAGGACGGCGAACAGCGCGAGCGCGACCAGCGGGGCGACGATCGCGTTGCCGAGCAGGCGCACCGGACGTGACCGCATGACCGCGTCGGCGACCTGCGCCAGGCGAGCCGGGCCTCCGATCCGGAGCAGTGCGACCGGCGCACCGAGCGCGGCGAAGGTGGGGACCGCGAAGAACAGCAGGGCGGCCCGCAGGACGAAGGCCCAGCGCAACCGCTCGTCGTCGACGCCGACGATGCCGAACTGCAGGACGCCGAACAGCACGAGCGCCGTGGCGAAGGCGAGCGTGCGCCACCACGGCCATCGGGCACCCCGTCGCGCCGCGCCGACGACCCACCGGCCGTAGGCGACCGCGGCGACGACGAGGAGCACCGCCGCCAGGGGATCGAACCGCCAGGTGCTCCAGAACTCGGGTGTCGACGGCGTGGGGAGCCTCCTGGGGATCAGGCGGACTCGTCCTTCGCGCCGCCGGAACCATCCTCCGTCCGCCCGACGTCCGCCGGGGGTCCGTCGTGGCCCCGCGACGGTGAGAACCGGTTCAGATCCGGGCGACCCCGCGTGCCGGGACGGTCCGCGACAGCAGCCAGACGCCCGCCGGCACGGCCACGGCACCGACGAGCGCGACGCCGAACGACAGGTGCAGCTGCATCACGAGGAACGCCGGGCCGATCGTGCAGAGGGCGGCGAACGCGACGACCGGCCACGACGGGCGGTCGGCCGACGGCAGCAGCCGGGGGAGCGGCCGGTCGAACCAGCGCAGAGCCCTGGCCACCCCGATCGCGACGGCGAGCACCACCACGAGTGCGACGATGCGCGACGCCCACCACGGACCGGAGCCCGGCGCCGGGAACGGCACCCCGACGAGCAGGGCGATGCCGTTCAGCGCGATGAACAGCGGCAGGTGCCACAGGTAGATGGTCATGCCGTCGCGGCCGAGGACGAACACGGCCCCGAGTGCGGCCCGCGTGCGCATCAGCCTGGTGAGCGGAGCGTGCACGAGCTGGACCAGGCAGGCCTGCGCGATCGCGAGGAACGCCAGCGGGAGCATCGGCGGGTTGAGGTCCTGCAGCATGTCCGGTGCCCAGAGCCCGACCGAGGTCATCGGCACGAGCACGGCGTACGCGGCGACGGCGATGCTGAGCAGGAGCACCTTCGACCGGCGCGCGAACCAGCCGTCGGCCCAGAGGAAGCCGAGCTGCTGCGCAAAGAGCCACACCGGCCCGAGGTTGAGCAGCCCGACCTCGGCGACACCGGTGGACAGGCGGACGGCGTCGACCGCCCCGGCGAGCACGAGCAGCACGGCGAGGGTGGCCCAGGGTGCTCGCTCGTGCAGGCGCATCATCACGGGGACGCAGCACTGGGTGATGCCGTAGGCAGCCAGGAACCAGAGCGGCGAACCGATGCCGAACGCGACCTCGGCCAGGAGCTCCGGCGGCGTGCCAGCGGCCGTGGCGACCCCGAGCCCGAGCGCGAGGAACACGAACAGCGGCACCGCGGGCCGGAACAGCCGCACCAGGCGGGTGGCCAGGTAGTCGCGGGCGGGACTCGGCGCGCCACGGGCGACGGTGCTGCGCCAGCCGACGGCGCTCGCGAACCCGCCGACCACGAAGAACAGCGGCATCACCTGCCCGACCCAGGTGGCGGCGACGTACCAGGGGAGTTCCTGCAGCGGGCTCGTGACCCGCACCCCCTGGTCATCGGCCGCGACGCCGACCATCGTGACGTGCACGATGACGACGAGGACGACGCAGGCCGTCCGGATGAGGTCGACGACCAGGTCCCGCTTCGCGATGATCCCCCGGACGTCCGCGGTGCTGTTCGCCTGTTCAGGCAGACCCTGGCTCGTGGACATGTCCGGACGTTAGCGTGCGGAACGGTCGGTCCAGTGTCGTCCCAGCTGATCGCGACCGGATCGTGACACTTCGTATTCCGGTGGCGGCATGCGTCCCCTCGCTGGTCGGCAGCAGAAGCTCGTGTACAGTGAACGCGTTGTCTTGATTCCTGCAAAAGAAAGGCTCAGCATGGACGCCGACGCCGATCTGCTCCGTTCTTCGGGGCTCCGGGTCACGACCCCACGACTCGCGGTGCTCCGCGCGACGGACTCGATGCCGCACGCCACCGCGGACGACATCGTCACCGCGCTCGCCGTGGAGCTGCCGACCACCAGTCACCAGGCCGTCTACGGCGTGCTGAACGCCCTGACCGGCGTCGGGCTCGTCCGCCGCATCGAACCGGCCGGCAGCCCTGCGCGCTACGAGCGCCGCACCGGTGACAACCACCACCACATCGTCTGCACCCTGTGCGGCGCGATCGAGGACGTCGACTGCGCGGTCGGCCACTCGCCCTGCCTGACGCCGTCCGAGACCCACGGCTTCGCGGTCACCACCGCCGAGGTCACCTACTGGGGCATCTGCGAGCGCTGCGCGGCGGCAGAGCGCGACGACGCAGAGCGCGACGACGCGGCGCGCGACGACGCGGAGCGCGACCACCTGGACGCGCCCGACGCGAGCGCGCAGGCGCCCGACGCCCCCACGCCCGCCTGACGGCGATCGCCCTCCGCACCGGCGCCACGACGCGCCGGACCCTGACCACCCGAGCACCCCTGACCGAACCAACGTCCCACCCCAGGAGGAACCGTGTCCGACCAGAACACGCCGACCGGCACCCCGACCACCACGACCAACAGCGGCGCACCCGTCTCGAGCGACGAGCACTCGATGGGTGTGGGGGCCGACGGCCCCCTCGCGCTGCACGACCACTACCTGGTCGAGAAGCTCGCCCAGTTCAACCGCGAGCGTGTCCCGGAGCGGGTCGTGCACGCCAAGGGTGGCGGCGCCTTCGGTACCTTCACCGTCACGCAGGACGTCTCGCGCTTCACCCGCGCCGCGTTCCTGCAGCCCGGTCAGACCACCGAGATGCTCGCCCGGTTCTCGAGCGTCGCCGGTGAGCAGGGTTCCCCCGACACGTGGCGCGACCCCCGCGGCTTCGCGCTGAAGTTCTACACCGAAGAGGGCAACTACGACCTCGTCGGCAACAACACCCCGGTGTTCTTCATCCGCGACGGCATCAAGTTCCCCGACTTCATCCGCTCGCAGAAGCGCCTGCCCGGTTCGCACCTGCGCGACCACGACATGCAGTGGGACTTCTGGACCCTGTCGCCCGAGTCGGCGCACCAGGTCACGTGGCTGATGGGCGACCGCGGCCTGCCGGCGAGCTGGCGCGAGATGGACGGCTTCGGCTCGCACACCTACCAGTGGATCAACGCCTCGGGCGAGCGCTTCTGGGTGAAGTACCACTTCATCACCGAGCAGGGCCACAAGACCCTGACGCAGCAGGACGCGGACCGCATCGCTGGCGAGGACGCGGACTTCCACATCCGTGACCTGCACGCCGCGATCGAGCGTCAGGACTTCCCGCGTTGGACCCTCAAGGTGCAGGTCATGCCCTACGAGGACGCCGCGACCTACCGCTTCAACCCGTTCGACCTGACGAAGGTGTGGCCGCACGCGGACTACCCGCTCATCGAGGTCGGCACGATGGAGCTCAACCGCAACCCGGAGAACTACTTCGCGCAGATCGAGCAGGCGACCTTCGCCCCCTCGAACTTTGTGCCCGGCATCGCTGCGAGCCCGGACAAGATGCTCCTGGCGCGCATCTTCAGCTACGCGGACGCACATCGCTACCGCGTCGGCACGAACCACGCCCAGCTGCCGGTGAACGCCCCGAAGAACGAGGTCCACTCGTACTCGAAGGACGGCGGCATGCGCTTCGACTTCCAGAAGTCCGAGGTGCCGGTGTACGCGCCGAACTCGCTCGGTGGTGCGCACGCCGACCCGAACGCGACCGACGACGCCCCGGGCTGGGAGTCCGACGGTGCGCTGCAGCGTTCCGCCGCGACCCTGCACCCGGAGGACGACGACTTCGGCCAGGCCGGCACGCTCGTCCGTGAGGTCCTGGACGACGCCGCCCGTGAGCGCCTGGTCGGCAACATCGCCGGCCACGTCTCGAAGGTGACGCGCGACGACCTGCGCGAGCGTGTGTTCGCCTACTGGACGAACGTCGACGCCGACCTGGGTGCGCGCGTGCGCGCCGCGGTCGCGCCGAGCGCGCCGGGCTCCAACGAGGACCCGGAGAAGGTCGCGGTCGAGGCGTAAGCCCCGCTGGACGACCAACGGACGGGAGGCCCGGTACCAGCTGGTACCGGGCCTCCCGTCCGTCGGTCGTTGCGTCTAGACCTGCTGGCCGTTCAGCCAGATCGGGCCGGTGCGTCGGGGGTGCCCAGTCCTCGTGCTCAGACCTGCTGGCCGTTCAGCCAGATCGGGCCAGCGGGCCAGTCCTCGAGCTGCGCTGCCACCGGCAGCGCCATCCAGCCGCCCTGCTCGGTGTTGCTGACGCCCGCGCCCTCGGCGGTGAACGCCGAGAAGGTGCCGACGGCCTCGGGGAACTCGTGCCAGCCGAGCTTCGCGTAGAAGCGGATGCGGTCCTCGCCCGCGCCGAGGAACCCGAAGGGGACGCGGAGTCCCTCGAGGACCGCCGCGGTGCGGCTCATCAGCTCGCGGCCGACGCCGGTGCCCTGCAGGCGGGGCGCGACGGCGACCAGGCCCGTGTCGCCGACCAGGACGTCCTGCCCGCCGACGGAGATGTACATGCGGCGGATGCCGACGTGGGCCAGGACGACCCCGTCGGCGTCGTGCGCGAGCACCCGGCGTTCCGGCTGCATGCCGGACCAGCTGCGGCCGCCCACGTACCAGTGCGACCAGTCGGGGAAGGCCTGCCCGAGCAGCGCTGCGATCGCTTCGTGGTCGGGGAGCGACAGCGTGCTCTCCTCGACCACCTCCCACCGGATGTCGTCAGTCACGGGTCCATCCTGCACGGATGTGGTGGTGGTCGTTGCGTTCTCGTATGAACCGGTAATACGTTAACGGTGACATCTGGGTGATGTCGCAATGAAAAGGGAGATCGATGTCGATCAAGAACGTCGTACTGGGTGCGGTCGTGCTGGGGAGTGTCGTGGGCGGCGGGATCGCGGTCGATACCGTGACGGCGCCGGAGGCGAGTGCGGCGACGTGCTGGCGGAAGGTGACGCAGAGCACTGGCTTCAACGAGTCGGGGTGTGGTCGCGCTCAGCACTTCAACCGTCTGCGGAGCGGGACGATGAAGTGGGGGAACGTGGTCGGTGGCAACAAGTGGTCCTACCAGGCTGCCTGCTGGACCAACATCGCCCAGTACGGCATGACCCGGGCCTGACGCGGTGATTCGGAGCAGGCTTCGGGGGGCAACGATCGTCGGGGCGATCGCCGCCGCGTGGCTCGTCGGTTGTGCCCAGGCGGATGCTGCACCCCGGGTCGTCGATCCGTCGGGCTTCTCCGCGGCCGGGCCGTGGGCGGGTGAGTTCGCGGAATCGGCCTCCGACACCAGTTCCTACCAGTGGCAGATCCTCTCGGACGGAACGATCTCGGCGCGGGAGGTCGCAGATGCGCAGTCCCGCATGAGCGCATGCATGCGAGATCTCGGCTACCACTACACGACAGCGGAGGATGGCACGTCCGAAGCCTCGCCGCTCCCAGGGCGGAAGGCTGAAGATGCCACGGCCATGAACGATTCGAAGTCGAAGTGCGCGAAGGACTTCGACAGCGACGTGACCTACCTGTTCAACGAGGTCCGGCGGAACCCGGAGAAGCAGGACGAGGCAACGATCACCGTCGCGTGCCTCCGTGCTGCGAGACTCGTCGACGACACGTACACCGAACGTGACTGGCGTGATCAGAACGACGACGGGAACTTCTCCTTCTCGCCGTGGGATCCCGCAGCCGTACAGTGTCGGCTGGACCCCCTCGGCCTCTGGCGGCGGTGATGCGCTTCCCATCTGCCGCGCTCCTGGCGCTCGGGGCGATGGTGGTCGCAGCGGCGACGGCCGCAGCCATCGTGGTCGCTGTGCCGGCCGAGGTCCCGGCCGCACTCCGGACGGCTGCCCCCGCGAGTACTGTCCGGGTGACCGAGCGCACCGATGCCGATGAACGACAGGTGCAGCTCGCACTCGACATCGGTGCCCCACGGTTGGTCGTGACGTCGCGGACCGGCACGGTGACGACGTCGACGTGCTCGACTGGGGCACCCGTGCGCAGCGGGGACGTCCTCGCGCGGGTCGACGGACAGCCGGTGCTCGCACTCGCCAGTGACGAGCCGCTGTGGCGCGACCTCGAGCTCGGCGACCGCGGGGCCGACGTCACGGGGTTGCAGCGGGAACTCACGCGCCTCGGTGCCGGATTGAGCATCGACGGCATCCTCGGTCGGGGCACACTCCGTGCTGCGCAGCAGTTCCTGGTCGACCGAGGCGTCGACCGCGACGACCTGCCCGACGACGTCGTGCCGCGGGCCCCGTTCGCATGGGTACCAGCCGCCGAGAACATCGTCCTGGCGTGCGTGGCCGTCGTCGGGGCAACGGTCGGCGCCGACGGTGTCCTCGTCGAACTCCCGGCCGAACTCCGCGGTGCGCGCATCGAGGCGCTCCCGGTCGATCCGGCGCCGGGGGAGCGCGTGCTGCGGATCGGGAACGCCGATGTCCCGATCGACGCCGCCGGGGTGGTCTCGTCGCCGACGGCCCTCGCCGCGATCACCGCCCCGCCGGAGTACGCCGCGACGGTCGTTTCGGCGGACGGCGCACCCACCGTGGCCGCGACGTGGACGCTCAGTCGGCCACGAACCGTCCAAGTGGTGCCACCGACGGCCCTCTGGGACCTCGTGGGCGCCCAGGCATGCGTGCAACCGACGACGGGGCGGTCACTCCGGGTCGAGGTGCTCGGATCGGAACTCGGGCAGTCGTTCGTCCGGGTGCCCGGCGGACGAACGCTCGACCGGATCAGTGCCGCGCCGGACCGGTCCAGCTCGTGTCGGTGACGCTCGAGGGCGTCGGGCACGTTTGGCCGAACGGCACCGTGCTGTTCGACCGCGTCGACCGCACCTTCGCCGAGGGGACCGTGACCGCGGTCGTCGGGCCGAGCGGTTCCGGCAAGTCAACGCTGCTCGCGATCCTCGCCGGGATGCTCCGTCCGACGCGCGGTGCCGCCGTCCGTCCGCCGGGCTGTCGGCCGCTCTGGGTCTTCCAGAACCCGTACGGGGTGGCCCGCCGCCGAGTGCTTGACCACGTCGCGTTGCCGTTCGTCGCCCAGGGCGCGGATCGTCGGACCGCGGACGTCCGCGCGCTCGGGGTCCTCGAGCGCTTCGGGCTTGATTCGCGGGCGCACGCGCGATTCGCCGAACTGTCCGGTGGTGAGGCGCAACGCCTGATGCTCGCGCGCGCGATCGCGAGTGCGCCGGGTCTGATGCTGGTCGACGAGCCGACGGCGCAGCTCGACCGAGCGACCGCGATCGAGGTGAACCGTGGGATCGGTGCGCTCGCCGCGTCGGGGACGGTCGTCGTCGTCGCCACGCACGACGACGCGAGCCGTGACGCCTGCGACGGAGTGCTCGACCTCGGGCGGTACCGATGAGCCCTCGCCGGATGCAGGTGACCGAGGTCTGGCGGGAGGCGTGGCGCGACATCGCTTCCGGAGCCTCGTGGGCAGCCACGGCCGCTGTCGTCCTCGCGGTGCTGCTCAGCGGCGTCGTGGGCATGCGCGCCGTAGCGGTCGCCGGTGACGTCCGAGCGGCTGCGGTGTTCGTCGCGAGCGGTGCGGCGACGACCGTCCAGCGGGCCGAGGGTCGGATCGACGGCCGCGTGTGCGATGCCCTCGCGGATGCCGAAGGGGTCATCGCGTCTGGTGCGCTCCGGCGCCTCGACGCCGGGGTCGTCCCCGCCGCGCTGCCGGGCTCGGCGATCCCGACCTACGAAGTGACCGCCGGGGTGCGTGGCCTGCTCGGCGGCTCGGCTGCCGACGGGGCGACGGGAGTGATCGTCTCGCCCGCGGTGCACGAGACCCTGGGCCTTGCTGCCGGCGATCGCCTCGTGACGGTGGGCGGCGCGGGCACCGGAGTCGCCGGTGTGTACGACTACCCCGACGACGGCCGGGACCCCGACCTGGAGTACGCGGTCCTCGCGCCGGCGGTCGACGACGGGTCGCCGTTCGACGCCTGCTGGGCGACGGTGTGGCCGCAGCGCGACGACACGGTCTCGATGCTCCGGCGCACCGTCTTGCCGGCGAGCGGGGCCGACGGCGAGGACCGACCGACCGCCGGGCAGCTCAACCCGACGCTGGGCGCGGTCTTCACCCCCGCGGCGCGGCAGCCAGTGCTCGTCCCGTTCGGTGCAGCGGCCTTCGTTGGGCTGACGATCGGCGGGGCAGCGGTCGCACGGCGTCGGCTCGCCCTGGCCTACGACCGGCACGTCGGGGTACCGCGGAGTGCGCAGGTCCTCGGCGTCGTCCTGCAGCACCTGGTCTGGGCATCGGTCGGGGCGGTGGTCGCGACGAGCGTCGCGGTGGTGTCGGTGCATGGCCTCGACGTCGACGATGCGCTGCCGATCGTGCGCGAGGCGATCGCGATCGCGTCCCTCGGGCTCGTGGGCGCGCTGCTCGGTGGGGCGCTCGCCGCGGCCGCGGTCCGCGAGCGCGCGCTGCACCGCTACTTCCGCTCCCGCTGACCGCGGCCGGAGGGGCGGACGCGCACCGGGCCTCTCGTCGCCTGCGCGCCCCGTCCGCTGCGCGCCCCCGTGCGCCAAAGCGACAGACTGCCGCGAACTGTTCGCAGAGATCTGTCGCTTTGGCGGGTACCTCGCACCGGGATGGCGTGGATCTGTCGCTTTGGCGCAGGCGACCGACGCCCATTTGGTTGACGCTTCAACTAAATGGGCGCACACTGGTGCCATGCACACGCAGGACCTCCTCGCCGCCGACACCGGGATGGGTGCCGTCACCCTCCGCGTCGCGAACCTCGACCGGATGATCGGCTACTACCGCGACGGCGTCCAGCTCTCGCTGCTCTCGAACGAGGGCGGCGTCGCCGTCCTCGGGCGACCAGGCGCCGGTGGCCTGGCGGTGCCGATCGTGATCCTCGAGCACGCGCCGTCGATGCAGCACGCAGGCCCGCACGACGCCGGCCTGTTCCACACCGCGATCCTGTTCGACACGACGGCCGACCTGGCCGCCGCGCTGTACTCGGTCGCAACGAAGTTCCCGCAGACCTTCACCGGCAGCGCCGACCACCTGGTGAGCAACGCGTTCTACTTCACCGACCCCGAGGGCAACGGCGTCGAGCTGTACTGGGACCGTGACCGCACGGAGTGGTCGTGGACGCACGGCATGGTCGACATGGACACGAAGTACGTCGACCCGAACGCGTTCCTGCAAGAGCACCTGACGGCCGAGGCAGTGGAGTCCGCGCCGAACGCGCCGGGTCGGGTCGGCCACGTGCACCTGTCGGTCGGCGACGTCGCCAGCGCGAAGGACTTCTACGTCGACAAGCTCGGCTTCGCGACGACGGCCGGTTGGGGCGAGGCCCTGTTCGTCAGCGCCGGCGGCTACCACCACCACATGGCGATGAACACCTGGAACTCACGTGGGGCCGGGCGCCGCCAGCTCGCGCTCGGGCTGGGACTCGTGCGGATCGAGGTGCCCGGGTCGGACGACCTCGGTGCCCTCGTCGCACGCATGCACGACACCGGGGTGCAGACCGCCGACGACGGCCGGACGGTCGCGTTCGAGGACCCGTGGGCGAACCGCATCGAGGTGACTGCGCCCGGTCGCGCCTGACGCGGTCCGCCGCGGGGCGGCCGAGACTCGGCGCCGGCTGCCCGGCCGCCCGCATCAGGCGCTGTTCGAGATCCCGCCGTCCGACTTCAGCAGCTGCCCGTTCACCCAGGCGCCCTGCTCCGAGCAGAGGAACCCGACGAGCGCGGCGGTGTCCGACGGGCGTCCGAGTCGGCCGAGCGGAGTGCCCTCGACGGCCCACCCCTTGACCTCGTCGGACATCCAGCCGGTGTCGTTCGGGCCCGGGTTCACCACGTTGGCGCTGACGCCGAGGCTGCCGAGCTCCTTCGCGGCGCCGAACACGATCCGGTCGAGCGCACCCTTCGATGCCCCGTACGGCAGGTTGTACGCGATGTGGTCGCTCGTCAGCGCAACGATCCGGCGTCGGTCGCGCGGTGCGGCGTCCCCGGCGCGCTCGAGCCCCGCCGCGTAGGCCTGCACGAGCAGGAACGGTGCGCGGGCGTTCACGGCGAAGTGGCGGTCCCACGACTCGACCGTGGTGGTGCGCAGGTCGGAGTCCACGGACTCGCAGTGCGACATGACGAGGGCGGTCACGGGGGCGCCGGCTTCCGACTCGGCGCGGCCGACGAGCGCGGCCGCCTGCTCCGGGTCCTCCAGGTCGACCGGGAGGCGCGTCACCCGTGCTCCCGCCCCCTCGCACTCCTGCACCACCGACTCGACCCCGTCCGGGTCCGCCCCGCCGCTCACGCGGTCGTCGTAGGGCCCCCACCACGAGATGGCGAGGTCCCAGCCGTCGGTTGCCAGCCGGGTGGCGAGTGCCGCGCCGATGCCGGCTCTGCGGCCCACCCCGGTCACCAGGGCGAGTGGTCGTGCGGACGTCATGCGGGCCTCCTGTCCGGCGCTCCGTCGCGCCGATCGGCACCCAGTCTGCCGGAACCGGCCACCCCTGTGGCCATCGCACCCGGTGTCCTGTCGGCGGACGGCCGAGCGCGGGGGCCAAGATGGACGGATGCCACGCACACGACGGCCCTCCCGACCGGGGCGCGGACCCCGCGGCGGTCGCCCGGATCCCCGCGACCTGCCACTCGAGCACGTCCGCGACCGGATGTCGTCGTACATCTACGGCAACATCACGGTGCTCGCCGTCGCGATCGCGGTGAACCCGGAGCAGATCCACCACGGAGCCGCGGTGGCGACCGTCCTGGCGACCGCGGTGCTCACGTACCTGGCCCACGTGCTCGCGCACCTGGTCGCGCACGGGCTCGGCGACGACGGCGAGGAGTCCGCCGAGGACCGCGCTGCGCGCCGCGACTCGGTCGCGACGATCGTCCGGAACGCCAACCCGATCGCGACCTCCGGGCTGATCCCGGCGGTCCTCTACGCGGCTGCCTGGATCGGGTGGCTGCCGGCGGAGTGGGCACAGATCGCGGCGACGGTGATCCTGGTCGTACGCATCGGGTTGGTGGGTGTGTTCATGCAGCGGTTCAGCGGGAAGCAGCCCACGTTCCTCGGGCTGTGGGGCGGCATCGTGCTGGCCGCGGTGGCGTTCGTGATCGGCCTCGTCAAGGTGGTGCTCACGCATTGAGCGACACCGACGCCCACGCTGCATCCGACGCTGGTGCCGACGCCGTGGCCGAGCCGAAGCGCGGCGGTCTGCGGTTCCTGCGCGACCTCGTCATCATCGTCGTCGTGGCGCTGTTGGCGTCCTTCCTGGTGAAGGCGTACCTGGTCCGTTCCTTCTACATCCCCTCGGCCTCCATGCAGGACACGCTGCTCGTCGGGGACCGGGTGCTCGTCAACGAGCTCGTGCCCGGGGTCGTCCCGCTGCAGCGTGGTGACGTCGTGGTGTTCCAGGACCCGGGCGGCTGGCTCGGCACGGGCCAGGGCGACGACCTGATCAAGCGGGTCATCGGCCTGCCGGGTGACACGGTGTCGTGCTGTGACGCCCGGGGGCGCCTGTCGGTGAACGGGCACGCGGTCGACGAGCCCTACGTCGTGCTCGAACGCGGGTCGGACCGTGTCGCCGGGAAGGACTTCGAGATCACCGTGCCGAAGGGGCGCATCTGGGTGATGGGCGACAACCGCTACGACTCCGCCGACTCGCGCGTGCACGGCACCGTGCCGGTCGACGACGTCGTGGGGCGCGCCTTCGTGACCACGTGGCCGATCTCGCGGTGGTCGGTGCTGTCCCGGTACGGGGACGAGTGGGACCGGGTCCCGACGCCGTGACCGCTGACGACCAGGGCTTCGGCTACGAGACCGGCGGGGACGACGACCTGTCGATCCACCGGATCGCGACACCGGGCAAGCAGTCCGGGACGATCGGTCCGCGTCCCGACCACGTCGTGTTCTGGCTCGCCGACGGCCGGGCCAGCCTGACCGCCGACGACGGCGAGCAGTGGCAGGTCGGCGCCGGGCGGCCGATGATGCTCTCGGCGTCCGTCGCGTACGCCTTCGAGACCGACGCGACCGCCACGACGCTGCTGCACCTGTCGCCGTCGCTGCTCGGCGACACGGGGGAGTCCTCAGTGTTCCGGCAGCCGGACGCGGGCGATCCCGCACTCGAACCGCTGCGGGCACTGCTGCGCGAGGCCTCCGGGCGCATCCTCGACCCGGCGCTGCCCGCCGCCGACCGTGCGGCCCTGAACCGGCGGATCGCGACCGTCGTCCTGTCGACCTTCGCCCGGTCGCGAGCGGACGTCGCGGACCGGATGCGGCGCGCGATCGGCTTCGTCCACGACCACGCCGACCGGGTGTTGACGGTGGCGGACGTCGCAGCGGCCTGCGACCTGAGTGAGCGCGGCCTGCAGGACCTGTTCCGCCGTCGTCTCGGCGTCACGCCCATGCGGTACCTGCGCGAGGTCCGGCTCGACCGGGTGCACCTGGAGCTGGGGCGGCCGGGTTCCCGCGCGCTGCTCGTCAGCGAGGTGGCGCGGCGGTGGCGGTTCACCCACCTGGGTCGGTTCGCGGCGTACTACCGGGAACGGTTCGGGGAGCAGCCGCACCAGACCGTCGCGCGGAGCGGCACACCCGGAGAACGGTAGTTCTCGCGTTCTTCGCGGATTCCGGCATCCGGCTCGCCGGGCGAACCGCGCGTCGAGCACCCGGTCGCGGTCGGGGTCAGCAGCCCGTCGTCGTCAGGGTGACCCTCGCGACGGTGCCGTCGGACACCTTGGTCGTCTGCGGGCAGAGGTCGCCGGCGCGGACCGTGACCTGGCCGAGGGGAACGCCCGCGAAGTCCGCCGTACCGCCCGGGAACACGCGCTGGTGCTCGGAGAGCTTGCCGGTCGAGGCGAACACCTTGACCTCGTAGGGGTGGTCGGCGGCGTTCGACGACACCGTGACCGACACCTGGCCGGTGGAGTCGTGGGCGCCACAGCCAGCGAGGGCCAGGAGCGCGGCCACTCCGAGGACGGTTGCGGGGACGACTCGGAGCACGACGACCAGGGTACGCCGGCGCGCCCGACCACCTGCGCCCTCCGGACTGGGGACAGGCCCTGTCCGTTCCGCGCGTTACCGTGGGAGCATGCAGCCGGAAACCGCGATGTCCGTGCCCGCGCCGACCGGGGCCGATGCGGTCCGGCGAGCCGCTCTGATCGCGGCACTCGACGTGGTCGACGGCGGGGTCGAGGAACGGTTCGAACGGATCACCCGGATCGCCCGTGAGGCCCTCGGGGTCTCCGGCTCGTTCCTCAACCTGGCGGGCGAGACCACGCTGACGATCAAGTCGCAGCAGAGCGACGCCGCCTTCGATCCGGTCATCCCGCTGCAGGACACGTTCTGCGGACGGAGCCTGGGTGAGCAGGGCCCCGTGGTCGTCGCCGATGCCCGACTGGACGACCGGTACGCGGACCTGCCGATGGTGCTCGACGACCCGAACATCCGGTTCTACGCCGGTGTCGGGCTCCGCGCCGGCGACGACGACCTGAAGATCGGCACCCTCTGCCTGATCGACCCCGAGCCGCGCACCCTCGACGCCGACGAGCTCGAACTGCTGCAGGAACTCGGCATCTGGGCAGAGCGCGAGCTGCTCGCCGGTGCCGACGAGGACCGGCTGCGCACCGTGCTCCACGGCCTGCAGCCGGCTGCCGTGCAGGTGCCCGGGTACCGGATCACGGGGGTGTCGATCCCGCACGGGCTCGTCTCCGGTGACTTCCACGACTGGCACCGCTCCGGCGAGGACTCGATCCACCTGACCGTGTCGGACGTCATGGGCAAGGGGATGTCCGCCGGGCTCCTCGCGGCGAACATCCGCGGTGGGCTGCTCGCCCGCGGCGACCAGGACCCGAGCGTCGCGGTCGCCGAACTCGAGGCGCAGGTCGCCCCCGAGCTCAGCCGTGCCGAGTCCTTCGCGACGATGTTCCACGGCCGACTGACCCCGTCCACCGGCCGCCTCGACTTCGCCGACGCCGGCCACGGGCTCGTACTGCAGCTCCGCGACGACGGTGCCGAACGGATCCTGCGGTCGTCGGACCTGCCGATCGGGCTGCACCCCGCAGGGATGCCCCGCGCCGCCGGGTCGCTCGTGCTCCGGCCCGGTGACGTGCTCATCGTCGTGACCGACGGCGCGCTCGAGCTCTGGGACTCCACGCTCGCGTCGCTGTCGGAGCTCGGGTCGCTGTACCGGGAGTCCCCGGACGTCGAGACGTTCCTGCAGCGGGTGCGCGCACGTGTCGCCGAGCACGACCCGGGCGACGACCTGACCGTCGTCGTGGTGGCGCGGGACGCGCTCGGGGCCTGAGCGGTCGACAACTGTCGCCGGCTCGTCGGCCGGTCGCGCGGCGAGTGGTCGCGACGTATCGTGCGTGGGCCGCCGAGTGGTCGCGCGGCGAGTGGTCGCGACCTGCCGTGCGTCGGGCGCGGAGTGGTCGAGAACTGTCGGTTGGCGCGGCCTCGGGCGACGGTTCGTGACCGCACGGCGGACCTGAGCGGGGTGTCGTGACCGTTCGTGTGGCACCGGGTACCGCGGCGAGTGGTCGCGACCTGCCGTGCGTCGGGCGCGGAGTGGTCGCGAACTGTCGGTTGGCGCGGCCTCGGGCGACGGTTCGTGACCGCACGCCGGACCTGAGCGGGGCGTCGTGACCGTTCGGGTGGCACCGGGTACCGCGCGGCGAGTGGTCGCGACCTGCCGTGCGTCGGGCGCCGAGTGGTCGCGGACTGTCGGTCGGCGCGGCCTCGGGCGACGGTTCGTGACCGCACGGCGGACCTGAGCGGGGCGTCGTGACCGTTCGTGCGACACCAGGCGCCGACCGGGCGGGGCGTCAGGCGCCGAGGCGCTCGATCAGCTCGGCGTAGCGCGCAGCCGTTCGCTGGACGATCTCGTCCGGCAGGACCGGCGGCGTGCCCTGGCGATCCCAGTGCGCGCTGAGCCAGTCCCGCACGATCTGCTTGTCGAACGAGTCGGTGCGGTCGGCGGAGCGGGCGTCCCAGTAGCGGCTGGAGTCGCTCGTCAGGACCTCGTCGGCGATGCGGATCCGGCCGGCGGCGTCCTGCCCGAACTCGAACTTGGTGTCCGCGATGACGACGTCACGCTCGAGAGCGATGGCCGCGGCCTCGGTGTAGACGTGCAGCGAGAGCTCGCGCAGGGTGGCCGCGGTCTCGGCACCGACCAGGTCGACGGTCTGCTCGTACGAGATGTTCTCGTCGTGCTCGCCCTGGGCCGCCTTGTACGCCGGCGTGTAGATCGGTTCCGGCAGGCGGTCACCGTTGGACAGCCCCGCGGGGAGCGCGACGCCGCACACGCTGCCGGTCTCCTGGTACTCGGCCCAGCCGCTGCCGACCAGGTACCCGCGCACGACGCACTCGACGGGGAACATCGTCAGCGGCATGACGTGCATCGACCGTGCCTCGACCTCGGCGGGCACCGGGGTGCCACCGGAGGACGGGCCGATGATGTGGTTCGGGACGTCGCTCAGCTGGGTGAACCAGAACCGCGACAGGCGGGTCAGCAGTTCGCCCTTGCCCGGGATCGGCGGCTCGAGCGCGAAGTCGTACGCGCTGACCCGGTCCGAGGCGACGAGCAGCAGCTCGGACGCGCTCGCCAGGTCCGCGGTGCCCTCGGGCACGTAGAGCTCGCGCACCTTGCCGGACGAGACGTGCCGCCAGCCGGCGATCGGAGCGGCGGCGGTCACTTCGCGACCTTCGCGGCGATGTCGGTGCGGAACTGCGCGCCGTCGAGCGTGATGTCGCCGAGCCCGGCGTAGGCGCGCTCGCGGGCCTGGGCGAAGTCGGACCCGGTCGCCACGACGCTGAGCACCCGGCCGCCCGTGGCCACGAGGGTGTCGTCGAGGACGCCGGTGGCGGCGTGTGCGACGGAGACGCCGTCGCGGGCGTTCGCGTCGTCGATGCCGGTGATCGGTCGACCGGTCTGCGGGTTCTCCGGGTAGCCCTCGCTCGCCAGGACGACGGTGACGGCGACCTCGTCGCGGAACACGGGTGCGGGGACGGCACCGAGCTGCCCGGTGGCGGCGGCCAGCAGGAGCTCGCTGAGCGGCGTGGCCAGGCGGGGGAGCACGACCTGCGTCTCCGGGTCACCGAAGCGCGCGTTGAACTCGATCACGCGGACGCCCTGCTCGGTGACGATGAGGCCGCAGTACAGGAGTCCGACGAACGGCGTGCCCTCGTGCTCGAGGCGGCGGACGGTCGGCAGCGCGACGAGCTCGGTGACCTCGTCGACGAAGGCCTGCTCGGACGGCCAGCGCTCGGCGAGCCACGGCAGCGGGGAGTACGCGCCCATGCCGCCCGTGTTCGGTCCGAGGTCGCCGTCGGCCAGGCGCTTGTAGTCCTGCGCGGGGCTGAGCGCGCGGACGTCGTGCCCGTCGCTCAGGAAGAACAACGAGACCTCTTCGCCGTCGAGGAACTCCTCGACCACGACGTGTCCGTGCTGGAGCCAGTAGGTGGCGTGGTCGATCGCGGCCTGGCGGTCGTCGGTCACGAGCACGCCCTTGCCGGCGGCGAGCCCGTCGGCCTTGACCACGTACGGGGCGCCGAGCTCGTCGATCGCGGCGACGGCTTCGTCCGCCGTGCCGGCGTAGACCGGACGCCCTGTGGGCACACCGGCCTCGCCCATGATCCGCTTGGCGAAGGCCTTCGAGCCCTCGAGCTGCGCGGCGGCCTTGCCCGGCCCGAACACCGGGATGCCGCGAGTGCGCACCGGGTCGGCCACGCCGGCGATGAGCGGGGCCTCGGGGCCCACGACGACGAGCTCGACGTCGTTCTCGATCGCGTACTCGGCGACGAGCGCACCGTTGGTGGGGTCGAGGGAGACGGTCTCGACGTCGGCGGCGATGCCGGCGTTGCCGGGCGCTGCCGTGATGACGTGACCCGCATGCTCAGCGAGGAGGGCCGTGATGATCGCGTGCTCGCGGGCACCGGAACCGAGGACGAGGATTCGCACCCGATCACCCTACCCAGCCCGACTCGCCGCCCGCGATGCGAGGGCTAGCCTGTGGAGATGCCACCCAGGAGGATCGACGACGCCGACGGGCGCGCGGCACTGGCCGCGGTGCGTCGTGGGGAGACGGCTCGACCGGCCGTCGCGACCGCGGTGCGGTGGACGTTGCAGTGCCTGGCGGACGAGGTGCCGGGCAACAGCGTCGAGGTGCGGGTGCCGCCGTTCGCCGCCGTCCAGGCCGTGCCCGGACCCCGGCACACCCGTGGCACGCCGCCGAACGTGGTCGAGACCGACGCCACCACGTGGCTCGCGCTCGCGTCCGGCGAGCTGACCTGGGCCGAGGCGGTCGCGCAGTCGCGCGTCAGCGCCTCGGGCTCGCGCGCCGACCTGACGGCGTTCCTGCCGGTCCGGCTGCCCGCCCCCGGCGCCGGACCCACCCGCGCCTGACCGAATCGCGCCTGCCCGAACCGCCCCGAAGCCGCCCGCGGAGGATTCCCGCGCGAATTAGGTAGTGCCTACCGATGCGCCCGCATCGACCGGGTTCCTAAGCTTGAAGTCGCCGGGATTCGGACCCGACCCGAACGGGTCCGAACCCGGCGACAGGCACCAAGGTACGCGATGTTCCACACAACGTGTCAATCGTGGCGGCGCGTCGTGCTGCAATCCGCAACGTTCTTGCGTGTGCGACAGCCGATGCCGAACGCTGAGCAGCTCAGAGCAGCTCAGAGCAGCTCAGAGCAGCTCGCTGAGCTCCGAGCGCGCGTGCAGGTCCCACTTCGCGAAGACACGGGACAGGTGCGCGTCGATCGTCCGCGTCGAGAGCCCGAGGGACTCCGCGATCCGGCGGTTGCTCAGCCCCTGCGCAGCGAGCTCGGCGACCTCGTACTCGCGCTTCGTCAGCGGCGGTTTCGAGCGCGCGGCGGCCACCGAGACACCGTGCGCCGCGAGCACGCCCTGCGCCGCGATCACCCGCGTGCGATCGCCGGCACGCACGGCGTCGGCGTACTCGATCACGGCGGCGGCGAGTGGTCCGTCGACGCGGGTGGCGGCCTCGCGCATCCGCGCGAGCGAACCGGTCGAGTCGCGCCCCTGCGACATGCCGACCGCGTGGTGCAGGGCGTACCCGTACATCACGTGCGTCCACGAGCCGTTGGCCGTGCTGCGTTCGATGATCTCGTCGGCGTGCTGCAGTCCGGCCGGGTTGCCGAGCACGGCCTCGGTCCAGGCGATCGACACGGCGACCTGCTCGCCGATGATCCGCATCGCCCGCAGCGGGGTGGTCCGGGCCCGCTCGAGCGCACTGGAGGCTGCTTCCGGGCGTCCGGCGTAGGCGTGCGCCAGGGCCAGACGTGCCCAGGGGTAGGCCGCGAACCCGCCGTGGTCGGCGATGTCGTACCGTTCGCACGCCGCCGAGAACGCGGCGACCGCGTCGTCCCAGCGGCGCTGTGCGATCGCCAGGTTGCCCTGGCCGATGAGCTCGAGCGTGAAGTCGTACTTCAGGTACGGGCTGGACCGCCCCGCCGGCACCTCGATGATCAGGTCGTCCAGGTCGCCGCGCCACATCTGCACCTGGTGCAGGACGGAGGAGTTCTCACCGACGCTCCAGGGCGCTGCCTCGACGTGCGCCACGGCGGTGGCCAGGGCGCGGTGTCCGAGCGCGGACGCGTCGTCCAGTCGGCCGGCGGTCGCCAACGCCATCACGGCGCAGGGTGCGACGGCGAGGAACGACATCGGCATCGTCGGGGCGTGCACGATCCCGCTGCGCTCGATCTCGGCCCGGACCTCGGCGAAGTCTCCGCCCCAGCCCTGGTGCGCCATCCGCAGCAGCCGCAGCCGCTCGACGGCCTCGTCGGACTCCACCAGGCGCGTGGCGGCATCGGTCAGGGCGACCGCCGCCGTGACGTCGTCGTCGTGGAACTGGCGGATGTTCGCCAGGGTCTCGCACGCTTCGATCACGGCCTCGTCGGTGACGTCGCCGACGTGCCGTTTCGCCACGTCCCAAGCGGCTTCGGCGCCGGCGCGGCCGGCTTCACGGCCGTCCGAGTACGAGTACGCCAGCGAGCGGAGGCAGTGCGCCGTGACCTGCTCGGTCGGGGTGAGTGTCGTGCGGAGCGCTGCTGAGGCCAGGGCGATCCCGCTCTCGTGCTCCTGCAGCCGCACGGCGACCTGCGCGGCGTCGAGCAGCTGGTCCACCGACGGCAGGACCCCGCACTCGAGCGACCACAGCGCGGCACGCAGGCGTGCTGCGGGCGGTGCGCCCTCGGGCCGGTCGGTGCGGAAGGCGTTGGCGCGCGCGAAGAGTGCCGTGCGCCGGGCCACCGGCACCAGGGTCCGGATGACCTCGCCGACGAGCGGGTGCGACGGCCGGACGACCGCGGCGCCGTCCTCGAGTGAATCGATCCGGACCAAGCCGAGCGCGACGACCCGGTCGACGTCCCCGCCGGTGACCAGGCCGAGCAGGCGCGCGAGCGGGATCGGGTCGGCGAGGGCGACGATGTCGACGACGTCGCGCAGGTCCTCCGGCAGCGACCCGAGCTCCGTGCGGTACATGTCGGCGAGGCTGTCCGACGCGGTCACCCGTCCGCGCCAGTACCACCCGGTCGCCGTGTGGTCGAGTGCACCGGAGACCCGTGCCGCGCGGACCACCTCGCGCAGGTACAGCGGGTTGCCGGCGGTGGCGCGGTGGACGCGCTCGGCGGAGGCGTTCTCGAGCGGCGAGCCCAGCGCCTCGGCCACGAGTGCCGCGGTCTCGTGCAGCGCCAGGGGCTGCAGGTCGATGCGCTCGAGCAGGTCGTCCTGCCACAGCGCGCGGAGCGGCTCGGGGAGCGCCGTGAAGTCGCGGCAGGTCAGGACGAGCCGGGCGCCCTGCCGGCGGACCAGCCAGGCGACGTACCGCGCGGAGATCGCGTCGAGGTGGTCGGCGTCGTCGACGCGGAGCAGGACGTCGCGGTCGACGAGGTCCTCGATCGCCCGGAGGCGCTGCTCGGCACCGGTGTCGTCGGACAGCTCCGAGATGGACGCCGGCAGCTCGCCGAAGCGCTCGGCGACGGCGCCGAAGGGCATCGACCTGCTCGCGGCGACCGCCGTGATCGGCACGACGACCGTGCGGCCGGTGCCGTCGCGACCGGCGACGCGGTCGGTGACCCGCGCCGCGGCGGTGCTCTTGCCGATCCCGGGGGCGCCGACGAGTGCGACGCTCCACCGGTGCTCGGCGACGACGGCGACGGCGCGGTCCTCCTCGACGCGCTGCGCGACGGGCCAGGCCACGCGGGCGGGGGCGGTCGGTCGGCGTCGGCGGGCGGGTGCGGTTCGTTCACGCATCCGACACACCTCCTCCCCTTGGGATACCGACCAGTAGCGACCATCCTCTCCCGGATCGGTCGCCGGGCACAGGCCGCGGGACGTCCCACAGTGGGGGACAATGGACGGGTGAGCAACACCGATCAACCCGACGAGCAGCCGCTCCCCACGCCGGCACCGGCTCCCAGCGCGGTCGCCAGCCCCGACGAGGTCACCATCCGCCGTGCACCGAAGTTCGGCGTGTTCATCGTCGGCGGTGCCGTGCTCGGATTCCTCGCGACCCTCGTCGTGGTCGCCCTCACCATGAACCTCGGTGGCCAGCGGGACCAGACCAGCTTCGGCAGCCTGGTCGGCTACTTCAGCCTGTGGGGTGTCACGATCGGTGCCTTCGTCGGTGCGGTCGTCGCCGTCGTGTTCGACCGGGTCTACGCCCGGCGGTCGGCCCGCCTGACGGCGGAGCGCGTCGAGGTCGAACTGCCCCCCGAGACGGTCGACGGCGAGCTCGACGACCACGGTGACCAGCGGCCGTAGCCGCTCCCGATCAACGGACTGGAGGCCCGGTGCCAGCTGGCACCGGGCCTCCAGTCCGTCTGGTGGTCGCGTCTCGGACGCGACCTAGCTGAGCTGGTTCGCCTCGACCCAGGACAGGTACTCCGGGCTCACGGTGCCCGTGACGTACTCGCCCGTGAAGCAGCTCATCTCGAGGTCGGTCACGTCGGAGCCCTCGATGATGGCGTCCCGCATGTCCCCGACCTCCTGGTAGATCAGGTGGTCGCTGCCGAGCACGCGGTTGATCTCCGGGATCTTCCGGTCGTGCGCGATGAGCTCCGCGCGCGTCGGCATGTTGATGCCGTAGACGTGCGGGAACCGGACAGGGGGAGCGGCGCTCGTGAACGTGACCTCGTTCGCGCCGGCGGCCCGGGCCATCTCGACGATCTCGCGGCTCGTGGTGCCGCGGACGATCGAGTCGTCGACGATCAGGATGTTCTTGCCCTTGAACTCGGACGACATCGCGTTGAGCTTCTGGCGCACCGAACGCTTGCGCTCCGCCTGCCCCGGCATGATGAAGGTGCGGCCGACGTAGCGGTTCTTGTAGAAGCCCTCGCGGTACTCGATGCCGAGCTTCCGGGCGACCTGCATGGCCGCCGGACGGCTCGAGTCCGGGATCGGCATCACCACGTCGATGTCACCGGTCGGCGCGTACTGCTCGATGGTGTCGGCGAGACGGTTGCCGAGGCGAAGACGCGCGTCGTAGACCGAGATGCCGTTCATCACCGAGTCGGGGCGTGCCAGGTAGACGTACTCGAACGAGCACGGCACCAGGCGCGGGTTCTTCGCGCACTGGCGGGCGTGCATCTGGCCGTTCATCTCGATGAAGACGGCCTCGCCCGGGGCGATGTCGCGGACGATCTCGTACCCGCCCGACTCGAGCACGAGCGACTCGCTCGCGACGACCCACTCCGGCTGCCCGGCCTCGTCGAACTTGTGGCCGAGGATCAGCGGGCGGATGCCGAACGGGTCGCGGAAGGCCAGCAGCCCGTGCCCGGCGATGGTCGCGATCGTGGCGTAGGAGCCCTCGACCCGCTCGTGCACGCGCTCGACGGCGTCGAAGACCTGACCCGGGTCGAGGTTCGCGCCACGGACCTGGCCCTGCAGCTCGTGCGCCAGCACGTTCACCAGGAGCTCGGTGTCGCTCGTCGTGTTCAGGTGGCGACGGTCGATGTCGAACAGTTCACGCGTGAGTTCCCGCGTGTTGGTGAGGTTGCCGTTGTGGACGAGGACGATGCCGTACGGCGCGTTCACGTAGAACGGCTGGGCCTCTTCCTCGTTCGTCGCGGCGCCCTTGGTGGCGTAGCGGACGTGTCCGAGCCCCATGGTGCCGAGGAGGGCACGCATGTCGCGGGTGCGGAACGCCTCACGCACGTGGCCGCGGGTCTTGTGCATGTGGTGCACGTGACCCTCGACCGTGGCGATGCCCGTCGAGTCCTGCCCGCGGTGCTGCAGGAGGAGCAGTGCGTCGTAGATGGATTGGTTGGCGGGGCCCTGCGCAACAAGGCCGACGATGCCGCACATTCGCGGGTGTGCTCCAGACCGTAGAATCGGGGGGTACCGAACAAGTCTGCCATGTCACCGCGAAGGACTCCGCATGCCCAACCCGTACGCCGAAGCCGGAGTGGACACCGCTGCCGGTGACCTGGCCGTCGAACTGATGAAGTCCGCGGTCGCGGCCACCCACAACGCCTCGGTCCTCGGTGGCGTCGGCGGGTTCGCCGGGCTCTACGACGTCTCGTTCCTGAAGGACTTCTCACACCCGTTGCTCGCGACCTCGACCGACGGCGTCGGCACCAAGGTCGCGATCGCGCAGGCGATCGACAAGCACGACACCATCGGGCAGGACCTGGTCGGCATGGTCGTCGACGACATCGTCGTGGTCGGCGCGAAGCCGCTGTTCATGACCGACTACATCGCGTGCGGTCGTGTGGTGCCGGGCCGGATCGCCGACATCGTCGCCGGCATCGCCCGCGGCTGCTCGGAGACCGGCACCGCCCTGGTCGGCGGCGAGACCGCCGAGCACCCGGGGCTGCTCGGCCCGGACGACTACGACGTCGCCGGTGCGGCGACGGGTGTCGTCGAGGCGGACGCGCAGCTCGGAGCGCACCTCGTGCAGGACGGTGACGTGGTCCTGGCGATCGAGTCGTCGGGCCTGCACTCGAACGGCTACTCGCTCGTGCGGCACATCCTGGCGTCGCGGGGCGTCGGCTTCACGGACCAGCTGCCCGAGCTGAGCGGCGTCGGGTTCGGCGGCGCGGTCTCCGTCGGCGAAGCCCTGCTCGAGCCGACCCGCCTGTACACCGCACCGCTCCTGGCCCTGCTCGAGCAGCACCCGGGCGCGGTGCACTCGCTCTCGCACGTGACCGGTGGTGGCATCGCCGCGAACCTGGCGCGCGTGCTGCCCGTCGGCTCCTGGGTCGAGGTCGACCGTTCCACCTGGCAGCCGCTCCCGGTCTTCCGGGTCCTGGCTGACATGGCCGGCACCCCGATCGAGGACACCGAGGGCACCTGGAACCTGGGCATCGGCATGTTCGCCGTCGTCTCGGCCGGGGCCGCTGCCGAGGTCATCGCCTCACTCGGTGCCGCCGGCATGCCCACGTGGCCCGTCGGCACGATCGCCACGTCCGCGCGGGACCTGACCGGGTTCGAGCAGGGTGCCAAGGGTGTCGACGGCGGCGCTGTCCGGCTCGTCGGGAGCTACGCGGGCTGACCAGCTCGGCGGCGCCGGGCCGGGGGCTCCCGCTCCCGCCGCGCCGCGGTCCTGCGCCGCGCCGTGGAGCGTGCGGTGAGTGGTCACGAACCGTCGTTCGGCGGGCCTGCAGTCGACGATTCGTGACCGCACGGCGTCTTGCGCGCGGGGAGTTGTGACCATTCGAGGCCGGGACTCGGGCGCGGTACCGGGGCGTGTGATGCGAGCAGCCTGGTCCTTGCCTCCGTCGCGGGTGTGCCGGGGACTCGCCGTGCTGCGTGCGGTGACTGGTCACGAACCGTCGTTCAACGTGCCTGCAGCCGACAGTTCGTGACCGCTCGGCGTCTTGCGCGCGGGGAGTCGTGACCACTCGAGGCCGGGACTCGGGCGCGGTACCGGTGCGTGTGATGCGAGCAGCCTGGCCCCTGCCTCCGTCGCGGGTGTGCCGGGGACTCGCTGTGGTGCGTGCGGTGAGCGGTCACGAACCGTCGCCTGGCGTGCCTGCAGCCGACAGTTCTCGACCGCACGGCGTCTTGCGCGCGGGGAGTCGTGACCACTCGCGGCCGGGACCCGAGCGCGCTGCAGGGTGCCCTGGAAGATCCGATGAGTGCCTGTGCGCGTCCGGCGTCCGGGCACGCGGAAACGCCGCGCTGCCCGAGGGCTGCGCGGCGTGACTGCGAGAGAAGTCAGGCGGACTTGTTCTGGTCTGCCTGGGTCTCGAACTCGTCTTCGTCTTCCGCCGGTTCCGGACCGTACTGGTCCGCCCAACGGTCGACGTAGTTCTCGTCGGAGTGTTGTCCGGCGGAGAGCTCTTGCTCGAGCGCACCGTAGTTCGTCTGCGGGCTGAAGTACTTCAGCTCGCGGGCGACCTTGGTGTGCTTCGCCTTCTGACGGCCGCGCCCCATGCGTGACCCCCTCGTTCGGCTCTGGTCCGGTCCTGGCGAATGACGGAGGATCACTCGGGGAACCAGACGGTTCGTGGTTTGAAATCTGCCGATCACTCTACCATGTACCTCGATCTGGACGTCGCGCGACGGCTGGCCCGCACAGCAGAATCGAAGTGATGACGGAACCCCTCGAGACCCCGGTCGACCAGCACGCCCGCGTGGTGGTGATCGGTGCGGGGCAGGCGGGGCTCTCCGTGGGATACCACCTGCGTCGCCTCGGGCTCGTCCCGGGCAGCGAGCTGGTGATCCTCGACCGCGCGCCGAGCACCGGTGGGGCGTGGCAGTTCCGGTGGGAGGCCCTGCGGCTCGGAGCGGCGCACCGGGTGCACGACCTGCCCGGCATGCGCGCGATGGGCCTGGAGTTCGACGACGCCGACCGGTCACGGCCCGCCCGGGACGTCGTCGGGGAGTACTACCGGCGCTTCGAGCAGCACTACGACCTGCGGGTCCGGCGCCCGGTCACGGTGACGTCCGTCTCGCGCATCGACGGCGACGGCGGCGTGGCGGCCGAGGCTCCGGCGGACGGCGGCCTGTGCGTCACGACCCGGAGCGCCGACGGCACCGTCACGCGCATCCGTGCCGAGGTCGTGGTGAACGCGTCCGGCACGTGGGGCACCCCGTTCGTGCCGTGGTACCCGGGCCGCGACGTGTTCCGCGGACGGCAGGTCGACACGACCGAGTACCGCAGCGCCACCGAGTTCGCTCGCCAGGACGTCGTGGTGGTGGGCGGTGGGACGAGCGCGATCGGGTTCCTGCTCGAACTCGACGGCGTCGCCCGCTCGACGCGGTGGTTCACCCGGCGCCCGATGGTCTGGGCCGGGACCGCGTCGCTCGACGTCGAGTCCGCGGTGGCCGCCGTCGACGAACAGGACCGTGCCGCCCGCGCCGGCGAGGTCCTGCCGAGCATCGTCAGCGGCACCGGGGTCCCGGTGTCGCGACGGATCCGCTCCGGCATCGACCGCGGCGTGCTGCGTGACGAGCCGATGTTCACGCGGATGGACGAGACCGGCGTGTGGACCGCCGACGGATCCCATGTGCGCGCCGACGCGGTGATCTGGGCGACGGGGTTCCGCGCCGACCTGCGGCACCTCGCACCGCTGCACCTGCGGACCCCGGCGGGCGGGGTGGTGGTCGAGGACGGCCGGTCGGCCGAGGAGCCGCGGTTGTTCCTGGCCGGCTACGGTCCCCAGGCGTCGACCATCGGTGCGAACCGGGCCGGACGGCGCATCGCCCGCCAGGTCATGGATGCACTGGCGGGCTGAACGGCCGCGCGGCCCCTCGCACGGTGCGAGGGGGCCGCGTGAACGGTGCGAGGTTCCGTTCCCGGTGCGGCCCCGGTGAGCTCGCACGAGCGACGGAACCTCGCACCGGACGAGCCGCGCGGCTCAGGCGGGCAGGGGTCCCTCGACGCCACGACGACGGCGCGACGACTTGAGCACCAGGGCGTCGAGCGAGAACCGCCCGGGCCCGGTCAACGCCACGGCGAACGACGCCACCGCGAGGACGAGCACGTACTCGAACCCGCCGTCCTGCGAGTAGAAGCCGGCGGTGCCGTGGGCCAGGAACCCGGCGACCACCATGTCGACGGCCAGCAGCACGCCGATGACACGGGTGGCGACGCCGAGCACGAGCAGGATGCCGCCGACGAGCTCGAGGCCGGCGACCAGGGGTGCTGCGACCTCGGCGAGGGGGACGCCCATGCCGGAGAAGCCCTGCACCACGGCGGGGATGCCCTGGGCGAACTTCTGGGCGCCGTGGGCGATGAACACCACCCCGAGGACGATGCGGAGCGCGGTCAGGCCGATGGAGGTCGATGTCGTTCGCATGGCCACGAAGGTAGCCGGTGACGCGTCACCAATCGTCCTCGAACAGGGGACTGACCGCGCTTCGCCAGAACACGCTCAGAGCATGCCCAGGCAGCGGTCCGCCGAAGGGCGGACTGCTCCTCAGGAATCGGCGCCGCGGCCGGTCTGCTGCTGGAGACGGTCGATGTGCTCCGACGCCTGCGCCTTGGTGAGGTCGGCGGGGAGCTCCTCGCCGGCTTCACGGGCCAGGGTGTCGAGGTAGCTGCGCTGCGGTCCGGTCATCGGCTCGTCGCCGGTGACCCACTGCTCGGGGTCCTTGCTCGCGTCGGTGGAGGGGTCGGGTCGGGGGCCGCCGAGGGTCTCGCCCTGGATCGGTGCGTCCGGGGTCTGCTGCTGGTCGCGGTCTGCGTCACTCATGTCCGCGACGGTACGCCGCACCCCCGTCACGACACGCAGCAGCGGCGTCCCCCGAAGCGGCTCAGACCGCAGTCGCCGCGTACCGCACCAGGTCGGGCCCGACGGCACTCGTGGCGATCGGCACGACGCGGTCGTCGCGGCGGATCCAGATCGTCGCCGCACGCACGTCGATCCGGTCGACCTCGTGCAGTTCGCCGTCGAGCAGCACCGACGCCGTGACCCGGACGTGACCGCTCGCCGGACGTGGCGGCAACCCGACCACGTCGTCGCCGTACGCCGGGTGCTCGCCGGGCTGCAGGAACGGTGACACCGGGGCGGTGACGACCTCGAGCCCTTCGGTGACAGCGCTCACCGCCACCAGGCGGACGGCCTGGTCGGTCGGCAGCGGCGCGTCGACGACGGGCTCGGCGGTGGGGCCGGCCAGCGCGCGGAACGCGGGTCGACCGTCGGGGGCGAGGTGAGCCTCCAGGCCGTCGATCCGGACGCGACCGCGCCCACGGGAGTCGGCGTAGACGCCGGGCTCGATGCCGGACTGCCGCGCCTCGAGCCGGGTGAGGACGACGCGGTCCGGGCGGTACCAGTCGCGGAGCGCCGCCGGATCCACCCACCCGACGCTCGGGACGCCACGGGAGAGCGCGGCGGAGTCGTCGGCGGCGCGCTCGTCACGCGCGCCGAGGGGGTGCTCGCCCCGCACGGCGACGAGTCCTTCGAGCGGGCTGCCGGGCGGCGGTTCGTGGTCGAGCACCTCGACGCGCTTCGAGACCTTGCCGCCGTGTCCGTCGAACGTGGCGAACGTCCGCAGGTCACTGATGGTCATGGGGCCACATGCTACGACTCGTCGGCTCCCCGTCGCGGCGGGGAGGGTACGAGGGCGTGGATCTCGCCCGTGCAGAGCGCGGGGTCGACGCCCTCGGCGGGGCCCGCCGGACGGGTCGCGCGGCGCGGCTGGATGCTGTTGCGCTCCGCGGATCGGAGCAGGCGGTCCTCGGTCGCGGCCTCGGCCGGCGACGCGGGCTGCGCGGGGCGGCGGAGCGGGGGCCGGACGGGCTCGCCGCGGCGATCCTGGCCGGGCAGCGGGCGGGAGCGTCGGCCGTACAGCAGCTCGGACGAGTCGAGGAGCCACGGCACCAGGGCCACGGTGACGCCGTGCACGAGCAGCAGCTTCTTGCGGATGCGGCGACCGCGGTGGTTGTGGAGCAGGCCCTCCCACCAGTGCCCGACGATGAAGATCGGGGTGTAGACGGTGACGACCTCGGAGCCGTGCTCGTGCCGGTGTGCCTTGATGTACTTGATCAGCGGCATCGAGATGTCGCGGTAGGGGCTCGGCACGATCGTCAGCGGCACCTGGATGCCGTACTCCGCCCACTGGTCGCGCAGGCGTTGGGACTCGGCGTCGTCGATCGCGACGTGCACCGCCTCGATGCTCGCGTGCTCCGCGGCGACCGCGTAGTCGAGCGCCTTGAGCACGGGCTTCTGCAGCTTGTTCACCAGGACGATCGCGTGGTCGCCGGTGGCGCCGAACTTCGTCTCGACGTCGGCCTCGATCTCGTGCGAGACGTCGCGGTAGTACCGGTTCACGCCGAGCATCAGCACGTACAGCACCGGCATGATCAGGAACACGAGCCAGGCCCCGTGGGTGAACTTCGTGATCGTGACGATGACGAGCACCACGAGGGTGAAGGTGGCGCCGATCGCGTTGATCGTTCGGGAGCGGACGACCTGCCCGCGGTTCACGGGTGGCTCGTCGTCAGCAGCGGGCGACCCGTCCCGGTCCCGGTCGGCCCGAAGCAGCCGCGTCCAGTGCACGACCATGCCCGTCTGCCCGAGCGTGAACGACACGAAGACACCGATGATGTAGAGCTGGATGAGGCTCGTGACGTTCGCCCGGTAGACCACGAGCAGCGCCGCGGCGACGAGGGCGAGGACGATGACGCCGTTCGAGTAGATGAGGCGGTCGCCGCGGGTCGAGAGCGCCTTCGGAGCGTACGAGTCGCGCGCCAGGATCGAGCCGAGCAGCGGGAACCCGTTGAAGGCCGTGTTCGCCGCGAGGAGCAGGACCGCAGCCGTCGTCGCCTGGATGACGAAGAACAGCACCGAGTTGTTGCCGAAGGTCGCCGCAGCGATCTGCGCGATGAGCGAGCGCTGGGGCGTGGTGGCACAGTTCGCGAAGCCCTGCAGGTCGCAGGCACGCTCGGCGTAGTGCACGTGCGACACGAGCGCCAGGGTGATGAGCCCGATGAACAGGACGATCGCGATGCCGCCCATCGCGACCAGGGTGGCCTGCGCGTTCTTGATCTTCGGCCGGCGGAACGCCTGCACACCGTTCGCGATGGCCTCGACGCCGGTCAGGGCCGAGCAGCCCGAGGCGAAGGCGCGAAGGAGCAGCAGGATGAACGCCGCCTGCGTCGTGTGTTCCACGTTCTGCACGGTGTACGCAGCGGACTCCGCGACCGGGGCGTTGCCCGCTGCCACCCGGACGAGCCCGGTGACGACCATCACGAAGACGCTCGCCACGAACAGGTACGTCGGGATCGCGAAGGCCTTGCTCGACTCCCGCACACCCCGCAGGTTGGCGGCGGCGAGCAGCACGACGAACAGCAGGGCGAGCTCGACGCGGAAGTGGTCGAGCATCGGCAGCGCCGAGATGATGTTGTCGACACCGGAGGCGACCGACACGGCCACCGTCATCACGTAGTCGACGAGCAGCGCACTGGCGACGACCAGCCCGGCCTTCTCACCGAGGTTCCGGTGCGCCACCTCGTAGTCGCCACCGCCGGACGGGTACGCCTTGATGAGCTGCCGGTACGAGGCGACGACGACCACGAGCAGCAGCACGACGAGCGCGGCGACCCACGGCGCGAACGTCAGGAAGGCCATGCCGCCGAGCAGCAGGATCATCAGGAGTTCCTGCGGCGCGTACGCGACAGAGGACAGCGGGTCACTCGCGAAGATCGGCAGGGCCAGGTGCTTCGGGAGGAGCTGTCCTTCGAGCTTCTCAGAGGGGAGGGGATCCCCGATCAGTCGTGCTTTCAACGACCGGATCTCGTTCGTCACGAGCGGCAAACCTACTCAGTTCCGGGCGCGAGTCAACACGGTTCGCCTGCCGCATATTCCCGGGTGCCCACGGGCGCTCGACCCTGGGTGCCGCCCACCCCTTGCCGTTGACGCAGCGTCAACCAGTACAGTCGCCAGCATGAACGGATCGACAGGCCCGGACGACGCAGCTGCGAAAGCTCCCCACGCCATCACCGAGGTGGCGCGTTCCGCCGGCGTCTCGAGTCGGACCCTTCGGCACTACGAGGCCGTCGGACTGCTGCCGGCCACCGCCGTCGGCGCGGGCGGGCTCCGGCGCTACGACGACCGCGCGCTCGTCCGGCTGCAGCGGATCCTGCTGCTGCGCGGACTCGGACTCGGACTGCCGGAGATCGCGCGACGCCTCGACGACGAGGGTGACGACGTCGCGGCGCTCACGGCGCACCTGACGTGGCTGGAGCACGAACGGGACCGGCTGGCCCGGCAGCTCGCGGCGGTGCGCACCACCGTGGCGCGCGTCGAGCACGGGGAACCCCTGACTGCGGCCGAGGCGTTCGCCGGCTTCGCGCCGACGCGGCTGTCGGTCGTCGACCCACCGGTTGCGGGACGGTGAGGAACCAGGTTCCGGACACGGCACCGCGCATCTGCACGGTGCTGTGTCCGGAACCTGGTTCCGCGGGCGGTCCCGGTGACGGCCGGGAGGCCCGTGGTCGCGACCGCCTGTCGGCCGCCGGCCGTCAGAGCGACTTGCGCAGGGCCTCCAGGCCGTCGCGCAGCCGCGTCACGGTGTCCGCACCGAGCGTGCCGCGGGTCGCCCGACGGCGCAGGTCCGCACGCACCTGCTGCCGGAACGACGACAGGGCCATCTCGAGCTCGCGCAGGGCGCGGGCGCTGTCCGACGGCACGGACACGGGCTCCTCGGCGGAACCGGTCGCCGGGCTCTCGGCTGCGGCGGCCAGGTCGGCACGGAGCGAGCGCATGGCCTCGCCGACCGAGGCGCGCACGCCGTCGGCCAACGACTTCACCGAGTCGCTCACGCCGGACTCGACCGCGGCGATCTCGTCGGCACGCGCCGCGAGCTCGGCACGGCCGGCGTCCGTGATCGCGTAGACGGTCTTGCGCCCGTCGGCGGTCTTGGTGACCAGGCCGTCGTCCTCGAGCTTGGCGAGCCGGGGGTACACGGTGCCGGCGCTCGGCACGTAGGTGCCGCCGAAGCGGTCGCCGAGTGCCTGGATGAGCTCGTAGCCGTGCATCGGGTGGTCGGCCAGCAGGACGAGCAGGTAGAGGCGCAGGTGACCGTGGGCGAAGACGGGGCTCATTCGGGCACCTCGCTCTCGTTGGTCGGGGTGGTCGGTGTCGTCGGGGGTGCAGGTTCGGCGACCGGCGGGGCGTGCAGCACCGCGATGTCGCCGGAGACGGAGTTCACCCGCAGGTCGAGCCACTGGCCGGACAGTTCGCCGCCCTGCTTGACGTACGAACCGCGTACCCCGCGGATCTCGGCGTCGTCGAACTGCAGCTTGCCGGTCGCGGTGTTCACCGTGCACTTGTAGGCGACGCCGTCCGCCAGGCGGACGCTCACCGACCCGGACACCGTGTTGACGCGCGCGGACTCGGGGACCCCGTGCAGGTCGAGCACGACGTCGGCTGAGACACCGTCGGCCTGGAACCGCGGGATCTCGCCGGTGGCCACGACGTCGCCGGAGACGGTGTGCACCGCGAGCGCGCCGTCGAGGTCGCGGATCGTGGTGGCGCCCGAGACGGCGTTGACCGTGACGTCACCCGCGACGCCGTCGACGACCAGGTCGCCGGACACCGTGTTGAGCGTGGCACCACGGTTCGTGCCGGACAGCAGCGCACCGGCCGAGACGACACCGAGCGTGATGCCGGCGTCGCGGGGGACCAGGATGCTGACGTCGGCGTGGGCCTTGCCGCGGAAGGACTTCAGGAACCCGATGGGGTCGTCCCACCGGACCTGGGGGTGGTCGACGGTGAGGGTGTCGCCGTCGACCTCGATGAGCATCTGCTTGCCGGACACGCTGTGGATCTCGACCCGGGCCGTGGGTTCGTCGTGCGCGACGACGTCCACCTGCCCGCCGACGAGGCCGACACGCACGGTGCGCACGATGCCGGTGTCGATGACCTTGGGCTCGTCGACGAGCCACTTCTCCTGCGCCATGTTGCCTCCTGGAACTCGCGATGTATCGCGTCTGTGCAGGTCACGCTATATCGCGTTCCCTACGGCCGCAAGGGGTCGCACACGATCGCCGGGCGATCGCCGGGCGATCGTGAGCAGGACTGGTCGGGTCGGCGCCGTGGACCCGACCGTCCCTGCTCACGAAGCGGGCGTGGCGGGGGTGGGGCGGGCCTCCAGGGCGGGTGCTGCGACGCCGGGCGCTGCGGCGGTGCGCTCGGGGCTCCACGGGAACCGGCGGAAGTGCGGCATGAGCGGCTGGACCATCGGGCCGATCGCGAACGCCGCGATGACGGTGCCGACGCCGACGTCCCCGCCGAGGATCCACCCGACGATCACCACGGTGACCTCGACCAGGGTCCGCGCGAGCCAGATCGGCCAGCCGAGCCGCTGGTGCAACCCGACCATCAGGCCGTCCCGCGCGCCCGTGCCGAACCCCGCACCGATGTAGAACGCCGTCGCGATCGCGAGCAGCACGAGTCCCGCGGCGAACAGCCCGATCCGGGCGACGAGCCCCGACGGCTCCGGAACCAGCCAGAGCACCAGGTCGGCACTCGGCCCGATCGCCAGGGCGTTCAGCAGCGTCCCGATGCCCGGCTTCTGGCGCAGCGGGATCCACAGCAGCAGGATGACGCCGCTCGACACGACCGTGATGACCCCGAACGACCACGGCACGACGTTCTCGAGCCCCTGGGTCAGCACGGTCCACGAGCTCACGCCGACCACCGCGCGGACCTGCAGTGCGGTCGAGGCGCCGTAGAGGAACAGTCCGACGAAGAGCTGGACGAAGCGCAGGGTGAGGGCGGTGCGGCGGGGCATGTGGCCATCGTCCCGACAGATTGGCCTGCTGGTCGAGAGCCAATCGCGCTACCGTGGACCCGTGCCCCCTGTCCTGATCAGTGCCCGTGCCGCCGCCCACCTGCTGACCGACTGGCGCGCGAGCACCGACGCTCCGGCCTACGAGGCCCTCGCCGATGCCCTCCGGGTCCTCGTCATCGACGGTCGGGTCGCCCAGGGCGTCCGGCTGCCGGCCGAGCGCGGCCTGGCCGCAGCCCTCGGTGTCTCACGCACCACCGTCGCGAACGCCTACGCCCGGCTGCGCTCCGACGGGTTCCTGGTGTCCGTCCGTGGCTCGGGCAGCGTGGTCCACCTGCCCCGTGACCTGGTCGGCCGGCCCGACCCCGAACGCCTGGGCGGAGTCGTCGAGGGGGACCTGCTCGACCTGCGCAAGGCGGCCCTGCACGCGGCCCCCGGCATCGACGAGGCGGTCGAGCGGGCGGTCCGGCACGTGCCCGCCGCGCTCGCCGGCATCGGCTACGACACCGTCGGCGACCCCGGCCTCCGCGCCGCGATCGCAGCGCGCTACACCGAGCGCGGACTGCCGACCGAGCCCGCCCAGGTCATCGTCACCATCGGCGCGCAGCACGCCATCGCCCTGCTCGCGCGCGTGCTCGTCCGCCGTGGCGACGCCGTCCTCGTCGAGTCCCCGACCTACCCGCACGCGCACGAGGCCTTCCGCGAGGCCGGCGGCCGTCTGGTCGGCGTCCCCGTCGATGCGCGGACGGGGTGGGACGCCGCCGCGCTCGAGACGACGCTGCGTCGCACCGCGCCCTCCGTCGCGTACGTCATGCCCGAGCTCCACAACCCGACCGGTGCGACCATGTCCGCATCGACCCGCCAGCTCCTGCTGTCGGTCGCGTCCTCGGTCGGCACGACCGTCATCGCCGACGAGACGATGGGGGAGCTCCGGATCGACGGTTCGCCGTCGCCGCCGTTGGCAGCGGCCGACCCGTCGGGGGCGTCGGTCGTGATGATCGGTTCCGCCGCCAAGGTCTTCTGGGGCGGGCTGCGGATCGGTTGGATCCGTGCCGACCCGGCGCTGCTGCAGCGGCTGCTGCTCGCCCGCCCGACGGGCGACCTCGGCACCCCCGTGCTCGACCAGCTGGTCGTGCGCGAGCTGGTCCCGCGCACGGCGGCCGTCCTGGAGGCGCGGCGTGCGTCCCTGCGCGAAGGTCGCGACGCGGTCGTGGGGGCGCTCCGGGCGCGGCTCCCGGAGTGGGACGTCCCGGCGCCGGCGGGCGGCTTGACGACGTGGGTCGGGCTCGGCCGGCCGGTGTCGAGCGCGCTCGTGCTCGCCGCGAGGGCCGAGGGCGTGGTGCTGGCCTCGGGCGGGGTGTTCGGGCCGGACGGCGGGTTCGAGCGGTTCCTGCGGGTGCCGTTCACGATGGCCCCGGCCGACCGGGGGCGGTTGGTCGACGTGCTGTCGCGTGCGTGGGAGCGGGTCGGTGGCGAGTCGACCGGGGTGCGGGGGTCGTTGGCGGCGGTGGTCTAAGAGGTGCGTCGGGCTCTCGGGCTCGGTGTCATCCGCCGGGCTCGGTGTCATGCGCCGCGGCTCGGTGTCGTGCGCCGGGGGCTCGGTGTCATCCTCTGGGGTGAGGCCGGGTCCGGGGTTCTCGCTCCCCGGGGTGATGCGGCGTCGGTGGGGTCCGGCGAGGCTGGAGCCATGAACGCGACCCTGTCCGCCGGAACCCGCTCCGCTGTGCCGACGCCCGTCGACCCGCCCGCGCCGGTCCCCGCCGTGGTGCGGGTCACCATCGCGCTGAGCGGGGCGGTCCTGGCCGGCGTCCTGACGTCGTTCGGGCAGGCGGTGCCCGCACTCGCCTCCGTGTCGAACTCGGCCGGACCGTGGTTCCTCGTCGCGGCGCTGCTGTGCCTGGCGGCCGGAGCACGAGCGGGCCGCGTCGCCCTGCCGCTCGCGATGGTGCTCGGCGTCGTGCTCCTCGAGCTCATGCACGTCGGGTACTGGGCCACGACGGTCCTGCGCGGGTTCCCGGACGTGCTGTCGATCACGAACCCGTGGGTGCTGCTCGGGGTGCCGGCCGGGCTGCTGGCCGGGGCGGTCGCCGTGGCGGTGCGGTCCCGCGACGCCCGGTGGCGCGCGGGGGCGCTCGGTGTGACGGCCGCGGTGCTCGTCGGTGAGGGGATCCGCGGGCTGCTGCAGGTCGCCGCGACGACCGGGCACGTCACCTGGGTCGTCGAGATCGTCGTCGGGGTGGTGCTCCTCGGCATCGGGGTCCTCGGCACCCGCTCACCCGTCGCGCGCGTGGTGGCGCTCGGCACCGGGGTGGTCGGGACCGTCGCGGTGCTCGGGGCGTACCTGTTGCTCGGCGGGTTCTGATCCGACGGCGGGTTCTGGCTGCCAGCCGAACGTTCGTCGGTCGGTCCTGCGAGGATCGATGACGTGCACCTCCTCTCGGTCTTCAGCCTGCGCAACCGGGCCCTCATCGCGCTCGTCACGATCGTGGTCGCGGTCTTCGGCGGCATCGCGCTCTCGAGTCTCAAGCAGGAGCTGATCCCCAGCGTCGAGTTCCCGCAGGTCGCGATCGTCAGCGCCTACCCCGGAGCCACGCCAGAGGTCGTGTCGAACGACGTCTCGACGAAGATCGAGCAGGCGATCCAGGTCGTCCCGGACCTCGAGTCGACCAGTGCGACCTCGTCCACCGGGCAGAGCGTGGTGTCGGCGTCGTTCCAGTACGGATCGAACCTGGCCAGCGCCGAGGACAAGATCCAGACCGCGGTGAACGCGCTGTCGCTGCCCGACTCGGTGCAGACGCAGATCGTCACCGGGTCCTTCGACGACCTGCCGGTGCTGCAGGTCGCGGTCTCGGCGTCCGGCAACCAGGAGCAGCTCGTCGACCGGCTGCAGGCCTCGGCGATCCCCGACCTCGAGAAGCTCGACGGCGTGCGGCAGGCGGACGTCTTCGGCAACCCGGGCCGTCGCGTCGTCATCACGCCGGACCAGGACGAGCTCGCCGCCCGCGGCTTGACCCAGACGGCGATCTCGGACGCGCTCGACGACAACGGCACCCTGATCCCCGGCGGCACCATCACCGAGGACGGCTCGACCCTGTCGGTGCAGACGGGTGAGCGGATCGCTTCGCTCGAGGACATCCGCGCGCTGCCGCTGACGAGCTCGTCGAGTTCTTCGGGCTCGTCGGGCTCGGACGGATCCGGGTCGGGTGCCGCCGACGGGACGACGTCGTCCGGTGACGGCACGGCTGCGGGTGCCGCCGGTACGGGTGCGACCGGCGCCGGTGCGACCGGAAGCGACACGGGTGCGACCGGCACCGGGGCGACCGACACCGCCCCCACCGGTGACGCCGCGACTGGCGGGTCCACGACCGCGGCCACGCCGACGGACACCACCCTGGGTGACGTCGCGAAGGTCGCCATCACCGAGTCGCCGCGCACCTCGATCAGCCGGGTGGACGGCCAGCAGGCCCTGACGATCTCGATCACGAAGACGCAGGAAGCCAACACCGTCGACGTCTCGACGACCGTGCGCGACGCCCTGCCCGGTATCGAGGACAAGATCGAGGGTGACCCCCGCTTCACCGTCGTCTTCGACCAGGCGCCCTACATCCAGCAGTCCATCGACTCCCTCGCCGAAGAAGGCCTGCTCGGGCTCGCCTTCGCGGTGATCGTCATCCTGGTGTTCCTGCTGTCGTGGCGTTCCACGCTCGTCACCGCGATCTCGATCCCGACGTCGGTGCTCCTCGCCGCGATCGGCATGCGCGCCGCCGGGTACACGCTCAACATCATCACGCTGGCGGCCCTCACGATCGCGATCGGCCGCGTGGTCGACGACTCCATCGTCGTCATCGAGAACATCAAGCGGCACATGCTCCCCGGCGTCGACCGCGGCCGTGCCGTGCGGGACGCCGTGCGCGAGGTCGCCGGAGCGGTCACCGCGTCGACGCTGACGACCGTCGCGGTGTTCCTGCCGGTCGCCTTCGTCGCTGAACTCGTGGGGGAGCTGTTCCGACCGTTCGCCGTGACGGTCACCCTGGCGCTCGTCGCGTCGCTGTTCGTCTCGCTCACCATCGTCCCGGTGCTCGCGTACTGGTGGCTGCGCCCGCCGAAGGCGAAGCCGGGCGATGCGACGACGGCAGCGGACTCGGAAGCGGATGCAGCGCCGTCGGCGGGCGTCGCCGGGCACGATCACGACCGGTCCGAGGGCGTGCTCGCCTCCGCCGCGGACCTGCACGACGCCGGAACCGCCGACCGTCTGCGCCGCGTCTACCTGCCGGTGCTCCGGTGGGTCGTCCGGAAGCCGGTCGTCGTCGTCCTGCTCGCCGTGATCGTGCTCGGCGGAACGGTGGCCACGCTGCCGTTCGTCACCACGAACTACCTCGGCGACTCCGGGCAGAACACCTTCACGGTCACGCAGGACCTGAAGGCCGGCTCCAGCCTCGCCGTCCAGTCCGAGTCCGCACGCAAGGTCGAGCGGGCACTGCAGGACGTCGACGGCGTCGAGACCGTGCAGACCACCATCGGCACGAGCGGCCAGTCGATCCAGGCGGCGTTCGGCGGGGGCGGCAGCGCCTCGGTGCAGTACGCCGTCACGACCGATGCCGAGGCCGACCAGCCGACGATCCAGGCCGACGCCCGGAAGTCGATCGGTGCGATCGAGGACGTCGGCGAGGTCACCATCGCGTCCTCCGGCGGCGGGTTCGGCGGCAGCAGCGACATCGAGGTCGACGTCACAGCGCCGACCCAGGCGCAGCTCGAGACGGCGTCGCGTCAGGTGCTGAAGACCATGCGGTCGGTCCCGGACACCACGGGCGCCACGAGCAACCTGTCCGCGGCGGAGCCGTTCCTCGCCGTCCGGGTGGACCGCCAGAAGGCCGCGTCACTCGGCCTCACCGAGACGCAGGTGGGTGGCCTCGTCGCCGCAGCGGTCTCGCCACGGGACACCGGCAGCATCGAGATCGACGACGCGACGCTCGACGTCTACATCGCCGACCCCGAGCCGCCGACCACCATCGCCGCACTCCGTGCCCTCGACGTCCCGACGAGCACCGGCACGGTCCCGCTGTCCGACGTCGCCACGGTCGAGGAGTCCGAGGGACCGACAACGGTCACCACGACGAACGCGGCCCGCACCGCCACGATCACCGTGACGCCGGACGCCACGAACCTCGGTGCGGCCGTGCAGTCCGTCACGACCGCCGTCGACGAGCTCGACCTGCCGAAGGGCGCGACCGCCTCGATCGGTGGTGTCGCCGCCAGCCAGTCGTCCGCGTTCTCGCAGCTCGGGCTCGCGGTGCTGGTCGCCGTGCTGATCGTCTACGTGATCATGGTCGCGACGTTCCGGAGCCTGCTCCAGCCGCTGCTGCTGCTCGTGTCGGTGCCGTTCGCGGCGACGGGCGCGATCCTGCTGCAGATCGCATCGGGCGTCCCGATCGGCGTCGCGTCGCTGATCGGTCTGCTCATGCTCGTCGGCATCGTCGTGACGAACGCCATCGTGCTCATCGACCTCGTCAACCAGTACCGACGGCGCGGGTTGCGGGTGCGCGAGGCGTTGATCGAGGGCGCGACACGACGCCTCCGTCCGATCCTGATGACGGCGATGGCGACGATCTTCGCGCTGCTGCCGATGGCGGTCGGGCTGACCGGCAAGTCCGGCTTCATCTCGCAGCCGCTGGCACTGGTCGTGATCGGTGGCCTGGTGTCCTCGACGCTGCTGACGCTCGTGGTGCTGCCGGCGCTGTACTTCGTGGTCGAGCGGGCTCGCGAACGCAACGACGACCGGATCGCCGCGGGGAAGACCCGGAAGCAGGCGCGCGCCGAGCGACGCCAGGAACGCGTGGAGCTCCGGCGGGAACGGCAGCGGCGACGGGCGGCGCGTTCCGGCAGCGCTGCCTAGCGGCGGTACTCGGCGTCGATGGCGGCGAGGGGCGAGACGACGACACGCTCGGTCCGCTCCTCGCGCTCGACCGCTCGGAACCACGACACGAGCACCAGGGTCAGCGTCACGAGGAACACCACGGCGGCGCCCTGCGACACGACGGCCAGCTGCCCGGTGACCGAGGCGTACCCGCCGAAGGCCACCGCGGCGACGAACGACAGCCCGAGCAGCAGCTCCCCGAACGTCTGCAGCGCCGGGCGGTCCCAGCGGGTCGCAGCGGCGCGGGCAGGGCGGGTCGAGGTGTCGGTCACCCCCGAAGTCTGCGGCCGGGGGCTCGACAGCGGCAGTCCCGACTCCGGGTGGCACCCACCCGGGGCACGCGGCCGGTCGCCTTGCGAGGCCAGCCGGTCAGCTCGCGTGGTCAGCCGGTCAGCTCGCGCGGTCAGCCCAGCTGCGTCCGCAGGAACGTGGCCACGCGGCGGCTCATCGCCTCGTCGAGCTGGGCGATCGAGTGTGCCGTGCCCTCGACCGCCACGAACGTCACCGGGACGTCGTGGGACCGGAGCGTCGCGGCGAACTCCTGCGACTCCCACATCGGGATGAACTCGTCGGTGGAGTGCCCGATGAAGAACGGAGCGGTGTCCGAGGTGACGTGGAACTCCGGCGACGCCCGGGTGGCCGCCGGGCACCTGGCGTACGACCGGCACCCCAGGTAGAGCAGCTGCTTGCGCTGGAAGGCCGCCGAGACCCCGTCGGGCTCGGTGGACCGGGTGGTCAGGTTCGTCGGCCCGCTCAGGTCGACCACGGCACGGATCCGGTCGCCGTCGGCGTACGCGGCGGAGTCGTGGTCGGTGACCGCGAGCATCGCGGCGAGGTTGCCGCCGGCGCTCCCGCCGAACACGCCCACGCGCTGGGAGTCGACGTCGTAGGTCTCGAGCGTCGCCGGACGGAACACGTAGTCGAGCGCACGGCGGACGTCGTCGAGCCCGGCCGGGAACGGGTCGGTCGGCGCCAGGCGGTAGTCGACGTTGAACGTCACGAAGCCCTCGGATGCCAGGTACTTGCACACGGACCGGTAGGCGGCGGTCGCCTTGTCACCGTGCGACCAGCTGCCGCCGTGGATCATCAGGACCGCCGGGCGTCCGGTGGTGGCCCCGACCGCTCGGGCATCGGGGTCGGCGGTGGCCGACGGCGTCGCGGTGGGGGTCGCCGTCGTCGCGGGGTCGCTGTCGGCCGGCAGGCACACGTCGAGGCGCTGCAGCGGATCGGTGCCGTAGGGCACGTCCGCCACCACGTCGATGCCGTGGTACCGCAGCGACAGCGGGTAGATGATGCTGTCCGCGGTCACCGTGGCGTTCTCGTCGCCGACCGGGTCCGTGCTGCAGGACGCCATCGCGCCGAGCGCCACGACCGCGGCGACGAGCGCGAGCACTGAGCGGCGGCCGGACTTCATCACGTCAACGCTAGCCGCACCGGCGGCCGCCCACGTCACCCGAGCGGACGATCAGCGGCAGTGCGAGGATGAGCACGGCAGCCGCCGACCGGAGCACCGCAGGAGGACCCGTGAGCAGTCGCAAGGCCTGGAACGCCGATCCCGAACCACTGCTCCGCGTCGAACCCGGGTTCCGCCTCGACCAGGTGGACCCGGACGACACCCCGGGCTTCCCCGGTCGCAAGATCGACGGCCTCGAAGCCCTCGCCGCCGGCGCCTCCCGTCTCGCCGCCCTGCAGGAGCGCCTGTACGCGGCGTCGACCGCCGGTGACGAGCGCCGGGTGCTGCTCGTACTGCAGGCCATGGACACCGCGGGCAAGGGCGGCATCGTCTCGCACGTCGTCGGTGCGGTCGACCCGAACGGGGTGCGCTACGCCGGCTTCAAGGCCCCGACGGCCGAGGAGCGCGAGCACGACTTCCTCTGGCGCATCGAACGACAGCTCCCCGCGGCCGGACAGCTCGGCGTGTTCGACCGCTCGCACTACGAGGACGTGCTCGCACAACGGGTCCGTGGGCTCGCCGCACCGGACGAGATCGAACGCCGGTACGGCGCGATCACCGCCTTCGAGGACGGCCTCGCCGCCGCCGACACGACCATCGTCAAGGTGATGCTGCACATCTCGAAGGACGAACAGCGCGAGCGCCTCGGCGACCGGCTCGACCGCCCCGACAAACACTGGAAGTTCAACCCGGCCGACATCGACGACCGCCTGCTCTGGGACCGCTACCAGCAGGCGTACCAGATCGCCCTCGACCGCACCTCGACCCCGCAGGCTCCCTGGTACGTGGTGCCCGCGAACCGCAAGTGGTACGCCCGCCTCGCCGTGCAGCAGCTCCTGCTCCGGGCGCTGGAGGACATGCAGCTGTCCTGGCCGAAGGCCGACTTCGACGTCGCCGAGCAGCGTCGTCGGCTCGCGGAGTCCTGAGCGCGCGACCACCGGACTGGAGGCCCGTCCCGCGCCCGGCACGCCGCCGCCGGACCGCGCGGGGCTGGCGTCAGGGCACCGGCTCGCGTAGACTCGCTCGGTCGGCCTTCGACGTCGTGACATTGTGATCACGGAAATTCTGCTGGGTGTGTGTTGCTCGAGGGCTGGAATCACGTCGACTCGCGACGGGATGAACCCCCTCTCCGCAAGCAGCCCCCGCCGATGTCGCTGTCGGGCGCTGCGGTACGTTGCGCACCCGAGAAAGCAGCCATGGCCCCGTACAACAAGGGCGGCGCGGACAACCGCGCCTCCGACCGCGTCCGCCACCCGAACGGCACCCCCGCCGCCCGCAGCAGCAAGCACCGCGGGTTCCGCGCCGCCGACCCGTCGCAGCCCCGCCAGAAGCAGCGCTGGGATGCCGAGGAGCGTCGCGGCCGCTCGTCGCAGGGCGAGCGTCCGGCCCGCCCGAACTGGGAGCCGCGTGACAGCGGCGGGCAGCGTCGCCCCGACCGCGATGACCGTGGCGGCCGCGGCTTCAACCGTGATGACCGCGCCCCGCGTCGCTTCGATCGTGACGACCGCGCGCCCCGTCGTGACAACGACGACCGTCCGCGTCGTTCGTTCGACCGCGATGACCGAGCACCGCGTCGCTTCGACCGTGACGACCGTGCACCGCGCTCGTTCAACCGCGATGACCGTGCGCCCCGTCGTGACAACGACGACCGTCCGCGTCGCTTCGACCGTGACGCTCCCTACTCGCACGGCCGTCCCGACGCTCCGCAAGCTCCGCGTCGCGCCGGAACCGGCTCGCAGGGGCCCAGCGCTCCGCGCAGCTTCAACCGTGACGACCGTGCGCCGCGTCGTGACAACGACGACCGTTCGCGTCGCTTCGACCGTGACGACCGTGCACCGCGCTCGTTCAACCGCGATGACCGAGCGCCCCGTCGTGACAACGACGACCGCCCCCGTCGTTCGTTCGACCGCGACGACCGTGCGCCCCGTCGTGACAACGACGACCGCCCGCGTCGCTCGTTCGACCGCGACGACCGCGCCCCGCGTAAGTTCGACCGTGACGACCGCGCCCCGCGCAAGTTCGACCGCGACGACCGCACCGACCGCGCCCCGCGCCGCTCGTTCGACGAGCCCGAGCGCGGCAAGTTCGTGCCGGCCGACGACGTCAAGCTCGAGAAGCTCCAGGCCGAGGCCACCATCGCGGCCGACGTCGAGGGCGTGACCTTCGGCGACCTGGGCATCGGCGGCAACATCTCCCGCGCCCTGCAGGAGCTCGGCGCCTCGAGCCCGTTCCCGATCCAGGCGGCGACGATCCCCGACGTGCTCGCCGGCAAGGACGTCCTCGGTCGCGGCCGCACCGGCTCCGGCAAGACCATCGCCTTCGGTGCGCCGCTGGTCGAGAAGCTCATGGAGCACGGCGGCGGCACCAAGCGCAAGATGGGCCGCGCTCCGCGTGCGCTCATCCTCGCGCCGACCCGTGAGCTCGCCCTGCAGATCGACCGCACCGTGCAGCCCATCGCGCGTTCGGTCGGCCTGTTCACGACGCAGATCTACGGCGGCGTGCCCTACGGCCGTCAGGAGGGCGCGCTCGAGCGCGGCGTCGACATCATCGTCGGCACCCCCGGTCGTGTGCAGGACCTCATGAACAAGGGGAAGCTCGACCTCAGCGAGGTCATCATCTCCGTGCTCGACGAGGCCGACCACATGTGCGACCTCGGGTTCCTCGAGCCGGTGCAGGAGATCCTCTCCGCCACGGCCGAGGTCACCCCGCAGGGCAACCGCGCGCAGAAGCTGCTGTTCAGCGCGACGCTCGACACCCAGGTCGCGGCGCTCGTCGAGCAGTTCCTGCACGAGCCGAGCGTGCACGAGGTCGCGGGTGAGGACCAGGCGTCCTCGACCATCGACCACCGCGTGCTCGTGGTCGAGCAGCGCGAGAAGGACCGTCTCCTCGAGGAGCTGGTCGCCGGCGACGGCAAGACCATCGTCTTCGCCCGGACCCGCGCCTACGCCGAGCGTCTGGCCGACCAGTTCGAGGACGCCGGCATCCGCGCGACCTCGCTCCACGGCGACCTGAACCAGTCGCGCCGCACGCGCAACCTGCAGCTGCTCACGAGCGGCCGGGTGAACGTGCTCGTCGCCACCGACGTCGCCGCCCGCGGCATCCACGTCGACGACGTCTCGCTCGTCGTGCAGGCGGACGCCCCGGACGACTACAAGGCGTACATGCACCGCTCCGGCCGCACGGGTCGTGCCGGCAAGGAGGGCACGGTCGTGACGATCGTTCCGCGTGGCCGCATCCGCAAGATCGAGGGCATCCTCGAGCGCGCCGAGATCGAGGCGGACCTGGTGCAGGCCGCACCCGGTGACGGCATCGTGTCGGAGCTCGCCGCGCGCTAGTCGCGACCACACGACGGACGGGAGGTGGGCCCCACCCGCCGGTACCGGCGTGACGCGCCAGCGGCATGATGGCCGTGACGGGAGGTGGGCCCCACCCGCCGGTACCGGCGTGACGCGCCAGCGGCATGACGGCCGTGACGGGAGGGACGGTACCAGCTGGTACCGGGCCTCCCGTCCGTCACATGGTGAGCACCGATGGTCGGGTCGCGACGTCGGACCCGACCATTGCTGCTCACGAAGCGGCCGAGCGACCGACCGCGCGCGCTCAGCGGTTGAAGAACAGCAGCCCGCGCACGAAGCCGGCCTGCCCGGCGTGCTGCGTGCAGTCGTCCAGGATGCTCACGAGTCGCGCGCCGGCCGTCACGGGCGGGTCCCACGCGTCGTCGACGACGGGGTCGAGGTCGTCCGGGCCGAGCGTGCCGAGGTACGCGACCGTGCGCTCGTGCACCGCGCGCAGGTACCCGGTGAGCAGCTCGGCAGAGGCCCGCACCCGCCCGACGTCGTCGCGGGACATGCCGTACCCGAGCGCCTCGGCCGGGAACGGCAGCCCGAACCGGTCGTACCAGCCGTCCGCCGTCCAGACCTGCTCGGAGCCGGCGAGCTCCGCGATCTGCACGTCCTGGCCACGGGCGATGTGCCACGCGAGCCACGCGAGGGTGTTCGCCCCGGCGGCCGGTCGTGTCGCGAGCTGGTCTTCGGAGAGCCCGTCGACGGCCCGCTCGACCGTCTCGGGGACGCGGGAGAACGCTTCGATGAGGAGTTCAGAGGGGGTCATGGCGCTCACGCTACGCGCGGACCGTGACACCCGCTGTCACACGGCGGCGCTGCGGCGGTGGCGCTCCAGGGCGGCACCGAGCCCCTCGAAGGCGGCGGCGACCACGGCGCGGTCCGACGGTGCGACGACCTGCCGGAACGCGTCGGAGTAGACGGCGCCGACCTCGTGGGCGACCGCCGTGCCCGACGGCGTGAGGTGCAGCAGCACGCTCCGGCGGTCCTCCGGGTTCGGGCGACGCTCGAGGTGTCCGTGCTTCTCGAGCCGGTCGATCAGCGACGTCATCGCACCGGTGGTGAGTTCGAGGTACTCGCCGGCCTGCTTCGGGGTCACGCCGTGGCCGTCGGCGGCGCTGAGGAAGAACACGAAGCGGGTGTCCGTGGCGTTCAGCCCGCGGATCGTGCTCTCGTGGTGCAGGACGCGCGCGTGCTGCGTCTGGAGCACCCGGAAGGCGGTGAGCAGTCGCGGCAGGTCGGCGTCGCGGTCCGTGTCGGCGGTGACGGGGTCGAGCGCCGTGACGTCGGGCGACACCGGTGCCGGCGGCGTGGTGGGGGCGACGCGCGCCGCGGGGACGGCAGGTGCGTGCGGGGGGAGGACGACCGGGTCGGTGTCCGTCATGGGAGCTCTTCTCGGGTACAGGTTGGGAACTTCAGTCAACAAGTAACTCACTCGTCAAGATACCCCCATCAGTGGGGACACCTCAGGTCTTGTGAGCTGCTCGAGGGCCAAGTAGCTTGATCGTCGTACCACCTCGGCACGTAGCGCGACCAACCACCGCGGGCCCGTCCGAACCACCGATCAGATCTCTTCCTCACGGAGTCCAACCATGTCTCGTGTCACGCCTCGTGCTGCCCGCCTCGCCGCCTGGATCGCCATCCCCGCCGCCCTCGTCGCCTCGGGGGTCGTCGTCTCGACGGCCTCGTACGCGGCCTTCTCCTCGACCACCGTCAACCCGACGAACAACTGGACGGCCGGCAGTGTCGCCCTGTCCGACGACGACAACAACACCGCGCTGTTCACGGCGAACAACCTGAAGCCCGGCTCGACCGGTGCGAACTGCATCGCGGTGACCTCGACCGGTTCGCTGCCCTCGGCCGTGAAGCTCTACGGCACGAACGTCTCGACCACGAAGGACCTGGCGGCGAACGTCAACCTGACCATCGAGCAGGGCACCGGCGGCGGCTTCGGCTCCTGCTCCGGTTTCACCCCGGCCGCCACGGGTGGCTCGCTCTACAGCGGCACCGTCGCGGGCTTCGGCGCCGCCTCGACCAACTACGCGACCGGCGTCGGCACCTGGGCCCCGACCGGCACCGCGTCCGAGACGCGCGTCTACCGCGTCACCTACACGGTCTCGAGCACCGCCCCGAACACCGTGCAGGGCGGCACCGCAGCCCTCGGCTTCACCTGGGAGGCCCAGAACAGCTGAGTCGGGACCGGGGCCGAACCAGCCCCGTCCGTTCCCTCCCCGCAACGCGCCCCCGGTCGAAGGCAGTCATGAGCAGCATCGCAGTGCACGGTGGTCCCGCACCGCACGCAGCGGTCCGTGACGCCGTCGACTGGGGGCGCGTCGTCGTCGCCACCCTCGCCCGGGGTGTGGTCGCGACGCTGCTCGGGCTCGCGCTCTGGGCGGCCGCGCCGGCGCTCATCGGGTGGCAACCGACCACCGTGATGACCGGCTCGATGGAGCCGCGGATCGTCCCCGGTGACGTGGTCGTCTCGCGTCCGGTCGGCTCGGGCGAGATCGCGACGGGCAAGGTCCTGCTGGCCGACGACCCGGATCAGCCGGACCACCTGCGCATGCACCGCTACGTCGAGGACGGCCCGCGCGGCACCATGGTCACGAAGGGCGACGCCAACCCCCAGCAGGACTCCACGCCGATCGAGCGCTCCGCCGTGCACGGCGTCGCCTTCCTGCGCATCCCGTTCATCGGGACGCCGATCCGGTGGATCAGCGCCGGGGAGTGGGGCCTGGTCGCGATGCTCGCGCTCGGCCTGACCGCGGTGCTCGCGCTCTGCACGATCGACGGGTCGCTCCGGCGGTTCGTCGAGGCCGACGACGACACCGACGGCGCAGCCGGTGATCCGGACGACGCGGCTGGTCCGGATGACGCCGCCGGTCCGGCAGACGGTGCCGAAGACGGCCGGGAGGCGCGGGACGGCACCGCCACGGGCCTCCAGACCGCTTCGTCCACCGTCCTCACCCGTCGCGCGTCGCGTCGACGAGCGCGTCGCGTGCGGCGGCTTCGCCGCGTCAGCGGGGGCGCCGCGGTGCTCGTGCTCGCTGCGGCCGCCGGCGTCCTGCTGCCCGGAGCGGCGGACGCGGCCCCGTGGTCACGGACCACCGTCGCACCGACGGCGACCTTCTCGGCGGGCACGGCGACCCCCGCCACCGCGCTGACCTGCACCCCGAACGGTGACGGCTCGGTCAACATCGGCTTCGCGTACAACGGGCCGCCCGCGACGTCCTTCTCGGTGCTCAACACGAACGCGAACACGATCGCGGCGACCGGACCGGCGGGCAGCACGGCACCGATCCGGGTCACGGGCAGCGGCATCCTGACCCTCGGTGCGGTCGTCATCGTGAAGATCCGCACCAACTGGGCAGGTTCCTGGCACGTCGACAGCACGGCGACGGCGCGCATCCAGACCGCGCTCGTCGGCACGAACCTGAGCTGCGCGAACTGACTCCTGATCCGTTGTCCACAGGGCACCGCGAGGTGTCCGGGGATGTCCCCGGCCGGCGTTACCGTGGCCGCATGCGGATCCTGCACACCGGCGACTGGCACCTCGGCCGCACACTGCTGGGTGCCGACCTGCTCGAGCACCAGGCCGCGTTCACCGACTGGCTCGTCGACCTCGCCCGCGAACGGGCGGTCGACCTCGTCGTCATCGCCGGCGACGTCTACGACCGCGCGATCCCGCCGGTGGACGCCGTCCGCATGCTCTCCCGCGTGCTCGAGCGCCTCGCCGAGACCACCACGGTGGTCCTCACGCCGGGCAACCACGACTCCGCCGCGCGGCTCGGCTTCGGGGCCGGCGTGATGGGGCAGCGCGTGCGCATCCTCGCCGAGCCCGGACACGTGGCCGATCCGGTGCTCGTGACCGACGAGGACGGCCCGGTGGCCGTGTACGGCATCCCGTACCTGCACCCCGACCTCACGCGGTACGCCCTGGCGGCGGTCCCCGACGAACCCCTCGCCCGCTCACACCACGCCGTCGTGCACGCCGCCACCGAACGGATCCGCGCCGACCTCGAGACGCGGGCCGGCACCCGGAGCGTCGTCGTCGCACACGCCTTCGTCGGGGGCGCCGACCCGAGCGACAGCGAGCAGGACATCCGCGTCGGCGGGGTCGACCGTGTGGCCGAGTCCGTGTTCGACGGGTTCGACTACGTCGCCCTCGGGCACCTGCACGGCCCGCAGCGCGTCGGCGACGACGACCGGATCCGGTACGCCGGGTCCCCGCTGGCGTTCTCGTTCGGCGAGCGGCACCAGCGGAAGTCCGTGACCATCGCCGACCTCGACGCGGTGGGTGCCGTCACTGTCGAGCTCGTACCGACCCCGGTGCCGCGGCGGCTCGTCGACGTCCGGGGCAGCATCGACGCCATCGAGTCCGGGGAGTTCCGGGCCGATGCCGACGCCTGGGTCCGCGTCGCGGTGACCGACACCGTGCACCCGGAACGCATGTACGCCCGCGTGAAGGACCTCTTCCCGCACGCCCTGGCGATCACGCACGAGCCGGCGGACCGGCCGGCCGCCACCGCCGCGCGGGCCGTCACCGCCACGTCCGACCCGGTCGAGGTCGCCGGCGACTTCGTGGCCTTCGCCACCGGCGGGTTGCCCGACGACGACGAACGGGCGGTGCTGACCGAGGCGTACGAGGCCGCGGCGTTCGCCCTGCAGCGCGAGGGGGACCGCTGATGTACCTGCACCGACTCGAACTGCGCGCCATCGGGCCGTACCCCGACCTCGTGACGATCGACTTCGCGGCGCTGGCCGCGTCCGGGGTCTTCCTGCTCGAGGGGCCGACCGGTTCCGGCAAGTCGACGATCATCGACGCCGTCGTGTTCGCCCTGTACGGCGGACTCGCCGGTTCCGACGCCAGTTCCGACCGGCTGCACAGCCAGCACGCCGACCCCGCGGTCGAACCGTTCGTCGAGCTCGTGTTCGAGACCGGTGCAGGCATGTTCCGGGTCCGGCGCACCCCGCAGTACGACCGCCCGAAGCAGCGGGGGACCGGCACGGTGAAGCAGCAGGCGTCCGTGCAGCTGTTCCGACTCGCCGCGCCCACCGACGTCGCCGGCGAACCCATGTCGTCCCGCATCCCCGAGGTCGGGGTCGAGATCGCCCGGATCGTCGGGCTCGACCGCGCGCAGTTCCTGCAGACCGTGGTGCTGCCGCAGGGTGAGTTCGCACGGTTCCTCCGCTCCCCGGGTGAAGACCGCCGGAAGCTCCTGCAGTCGCTGTTCGGCACCCAGGTCTACGACCGCACCGCCGACGAACTCGCCGCTCGCCGCCGAGCCGTGCAGGCCGAGGTCGAGGGAGCCGACGACCGCGTCCGCGACGCCCTGGCCCGGTTCGCGCAGGCGGCGGACCTCGCCGATGCCGACGAGTCCGTCGTCCCCGACACGGTGGCGTTCCTCCGCGCGACGGCCGACGCAGCCGGGGCAGCCCGGACGGCTGCGGCTGCCGCTGCGACGGCGGCGACCGAGCACGAACGATCGGTGACGGCCCGTGCGGCCGCCCTCGAGCGACGAGCGGCGCTGCTGCGGCGGCAGGCGCTCCTCGACGAAGACGCCCCGGCGATCGAGCAGGCACGGGCCGCGGTCGCGACGGCCGATCGCGCCGCCCGGGTCGCCGCGGTGGCCGACGGCCTCGACGCCGCAACCGTACGGGCGGACGACACCGCCGCGGCAGCGGCCCGGCTGCGCGACCAGCACGCGCTCTCCGCCGTCGACGCAGAGCAGATCGTCCGGCGCCGCGACACGCTGACCGACGCCCTGTCCGACGTCCGGCACCTCGTCGCGGTCGAGGCCGAAGCGGATGCCAGGCGCACCGCGATCGCCGAGGCCACCGCGACCGCATCGCGACTCACCGACGACCTCGCCGCCCTCGACACCGCGCTCGAGGCACGGCCGTCGGAACGAGCACGGATCGTCGAGGCCGCCCGGACCGCCTCGGCGACCGCTGCCGACGCCGACGCCGCCGCGCACGAGGTCGCTCGGGTGCAGTCGCTCCGTGCCGACCTGGCCGCGCGCGACCGCGCCGAGCAGCGCGTCGCCGATGCCGAACGCATCGTGACCGATGCCCGCCGTCGGGCCACCGAGGCGCTCGATGCCGAACGTTCCCTGCGCGAGCGCCGGATCGCCGGGCTCGCCGGAGAGCTCGGTGCCGCGCTGACCCCCGGCGACCCGTGCCCGGTCTGCGGGTCGACCGCGCACCCGTCGGTGGCCGCGCCGCAGGACGACCACCCGACGATCCAAGCGGTGGAGTCCGCGGGCGACGCCACGCGTCGGGCCGACCAGCAGCTCGCCGACGCCGCGGCCGACCTGGCCGTCGAACGTGCGGAGCACCTCCGACTGACCGGCGTCGTCGGCACGGTCGACACCATCGCCCTCGACGCGATGGCGGTGGCCGCCGACGAGCGGGTCCTAGCGGCGCACGACGCTGCGGCGCTGGTGCTGGAGCACGAGCGCGAGCGGACGGCGCACGACACCGCGACCCGGGCGCTCGAGCGTGAGCGGAACGATCTCGACGCCCGGCGCACGGTGCTCGCGTCAACCGCGGCCTCCGATGCCGAGCGGCTCGAGGCCGACCTGCGATCGGTGCACGAGGCGATCGACCGGCTCGGAGCACTGCTCGACAGCGACGACGGCAGCGCCCCTGTCTCGCTCCGTGCCGTGGTCGACGAGCTCGACGGGCGGCTGACGGTGCTCCGCGCCGTCGCCGAGGCCGACGACCGTGCGGCGGCCGCGGCCCGAGCCCGCGACGAGCGCAGCGCCGAGGTGGCCCGGGTCCTCGACGTGCAGGCCTTCCCCGACGTCGATGCCGCACGCGCCGGCTTGCTCGACCCCGACACCGTCGCGCGCTTCCGCAGCAGCATCAGCGCAGCCGAGGCCGAACGCGCCGTCGTGCGGGCAGGGCTCGACGACCCCGCGGTGGTGCAGGCCGCCGACGACGATCCGGAGCAGCTCGACGTGCCGGCGGCGCAGGCCGAACGGGTCCGCGCGACGGCCGAGCTCGACGAAGCCATCCGGCTCGCGGTGACCGCAGCGCACCGCGCCGAGGCCGTCGAGCAGTGTGCGACCGAGGTCGACCGCACCGTCCGTGCGCGACAGGAGACCTCGGCCCGCAGCCGCGCCGTCGTACGGCTCGCCGACGTCGCGAACGGCGTGGCTTCGGTCAACCCGACAGGCATCACGCTCGGCACCTACGTGCTCATGCGGCGCTTCGAGGACGTCGTGGCGGCGGCGAACGACCGGTTGCGCGGCATGCTCGCCGGGCGGTTCACCATCGAGACCTCCGACGAACGGGAATCCGGGTCACGGTCGCGACGGACGGGGCTCGCCCTCGCCGTGCACGACCACACGACCGACACCGTCCGTGACCCCCGCAGCCTGTCGGGCGGCGAGACGTTCACCGTGTCACTGTGCCTGGCGCTCGGGCTGGCCGACGTCGTGCAGGCCGAGGCCGGCGGGGTGTCGCTCGGCACGCTCTTCGTCGACGAGGGGTTCGGCACACTCGACCCCGAGACCCTCGACGACGTCATCGGGCAGCTGTCCCGACTGACCGCGGGCGGGCGACAGGTCGGGATCGTCAGCCACGTCGAAGAACTCAAGCAGCGGATCCCGGAGCGGATCGCCGTGCGCCGCACCCCGACCGGCGGGTCGCGGGTGACGACCACGGTCTGACCAGACCAGACCAGACGCTACGGGGTCGGCGTGGCCCCCACCGTGCCGTCCGGCGGCGGCAGGATGTCCGCTGCGATCCACGGGAACACCCACTGGAACAGCACGAACACGATCGCCGCGAGCAGGACCAGCAGCTCGAGCACCTTCAGGGCGGTGGGGCCGGGCAGCAGCCGCCAGACCAGGGGGAAGATCACTTGGCCGTCTCCGAGAGTTCCTTCGGGGTGCCCTCGGACGCGGGCATCCAGTAGTCGAGCTTCGCGTGCGTCACGTACCGCTCCGCCGCCGACCACATCGGGTGGCAGGCGGTCAGCGTGAGCCAGCGGTCCTGGGCGGTCGGTTCCACGCCGGGCTTGTTCGGCACCGGCGCGATCGTCTCGATCTTGTCGGGCGTGACGATCTGGCTGTCGGTGACCTTGTAGACGTACCAGACGTCGAACTTCGTCTTCGCGTCGGTGACCCGGACCACGACCGAGTCGCCCTTCTTCAGCTCCGCGATCTGGTTGAGGGGTTTGCCGTAGGTGACCCGGTGTCCGGCGACGGCGAAGTTGCCGGGTGCACCGGGCATCGCGGTGCCCTGGTAGTGCCCGAGCCCGATGGTGTTGAGGACCTTCTCACGATCCGTGCCCTCGCCGATCGGCCGGTTGTAGTCGTTGCCGAACCGGGGGATCTGCATCGTCCCGAACACGTCCGACAACGCCGGCGGTTCGTCCAGCACGGGTGCGGTGCCGCGGTGCTCGGTGCCCTCGACCTTCGGGGTCTTGACCTGGTCGAGGCCCTGCACGAGCTTCGTCTGCTCGTTCACGGCGACCACGTCGGTCCACCACGCCGTCCACACGACGTACAGGCCGGTGCCGGCGCCCGCGATGATGAGCAACTCGGCGATGAGCGACACGATCGCGCCGCCGACCGTCTGGCGTCTGCGCGGGGAACGCCGGGACCGCGAGCCGGCTTCGTCGTCCCGTGCGCTGCGGCGCGACGGGATGGTGTCGTGTGCGGTCACGGGGCTCCTGATCGGCTGGGTGGTCGGACAGGTCTATCAGATCACGACGACAGGCCGGTGACGACGTTCTCCCCACCCCCGTTAACGTGGGGGCATGGAGTACCGGATCCGCCCCTTCCGCACCGAGGACACCGACGCGGTCGTCGCACTGTGGGAATCCTGCGGGCTCGTCCGCCCCTGGAACGACCCCCGGCGCGACATCGAGCGCAAGCTGACCGTCCAGCCCGAGCTCTTCCTGGTCGCCGAGCCGGACGGCACCGACGGCGATGACACAGACACCGCCGACACCGACGTGGTCGCCGCGGGCATGGCCGGCTTCGACGGGCACCGCGGCTGGGTGAACTACCTCGCCGTGCGCCCGGACCTGCAGGGCTCCGGCCTCGGTCGCACCCTGATGGCCGAGTTCGAGCGGCTCCTGACCGACCTCGGCTGCCCGAAGCTCAACCTGCAGGTGCGTGCGGGCAACGAGCAGGTGCTCGGGTTCTACGCGTCCCTCGGCTACACCGACGACCGCACGGTCTCGCTCGGCAAGCGCCTCATCCCCGACGCCTGACCGCGCCGCGCGCTACGCCAGCGCCAGCGCCACCGACGCGACGAACGCCAGCACGATGCCGATCCACTGCTGCGCGGTCAACCGTTCCCGGAGCACCACGCCGGCCAGCACCACCGTGCCGATCGGGTAGAGCGCGTTGAGCACACTCACGACGGGCAGGGTCGCCGGGTCGTCGCTGCTGTGCAGCCCCGCCTGGATGAAGACGTTCGCCATGGCGTCGAAGACGCCGCACACGGCCACGGTGACCAGCAGCCGCGGACCCCATGCGCGACCCGACCGAGGCTCGCGGACGGCGGCAGCCCCGTCGGAGCGGGCCGTCGCCGTCGGGGCGTGCACCGGGCCTCCCGTCCGGAGCACGACGACGATCGCCGCCGCGCCCAGCAGCACCGCCTGCAGCACCCGCGCGACCACGAGGGGTGCGACGCCCGAGTCCGACGGCGTCATGTCGTAGGCCAGCACGATCCCGCCGAAGCCGCACCCGGCGACGGCGGCGGCGACCACGCCTCGGGCGGTCAGCCGTGCGCCCGAGGCGTCCCGGACCACCGCGACCAGGACCACCGCGACGACCGCGACCACGAGCGCCCCGGTGGCCACCGGTGACAGCACCGTGCCGCGGAGCACCGCGACGAGCACCGGCACGACGGCTGCGAACACGGCGGTGACGGGGGAGAGCACGCTCATCGGCCCGATCGCGAGTGCCGCGTAGAGCAGCAGCACCCCGACGCCGCCCGAGAGCCCCGCGACCGCACCCCAGACCGCGGCCGGCCACGAGAACACGCCACCGAGGACCACCAGGCCGACCAGCAACGGGACGACCCCGATCGCGGCCGCCACCGCGGCGACGACGACCGGCCGGACCCGGCGCGAGGCGAGGCCGCCCAGGAAGTCGGCGAACCCGTAGACGATCGCGCCGGACAGGCCGAACAGGACGGTGAGCACGGCTCCCATCCTGCCCCGCGCGGTAGCCTGCGGTGCGTGAGTGTTCCCTACCAGCGCCTGCCCCGGATCGACGCGCGCTGGAGGTGGTGGCGGCCGCTCGTGGCGCTCGCGTTCCTGGCGGGGTGGTACCTCGTGTCGCAGATCCTGATCACGGTCGCCTACTTCATCCCGGTCGCCGCGGTCGGGGGTGCGTCCGGGCTGTACGGCCTGCTCGACGACCTGCAGAGCGGTGCCCTCGACCCGACCGATCCGTTGACCCTCTCGCTGACCCTGGTGTCGCTCGTGGTCCTGCTGCCGGGGATCCTGCTCGCCGTGAAGATCGCGCGGATCGGACCGGCCGGCATCCTGTCGTCGACGCGCTTCCGGGTCCGGTGGGCCTGGACGGCGTGGTGTCTGCTGCCGACGCTCGTCATCGCCGCGGTCATGTTCGTCGTCCAGACCGGCCTGTTCTGGGACGGCGGGATGATCACGACCGACGGCGGCTTCGCCTGGAACCACGACGCGATCGGCCAGTCGACGGTCTCCCTCGGCACCCTCACCCTGACGATCGTCCTCGTCGTCCTGCTCGTCCCGTTCCAGGGCGCTGCCGAGGAGTACATCTTCCGCGGCTTCCTCATGCAGACCGTCGCGTCGTGGATCCCGCGTCGCGTCGGCACGATCATCGCCGTGGCGGTCTCGACGGTCGTCTTCGCGGTGCTGCACATCCCGAACGGCTACAACGTCTGGGGCATCCTCGACGTCGGCTCGTTCGGCCTGATCGCGGCGATCATCGTCCTCCGGACCGGCGGGCTCGAGGCCACGGTCCTGCAGCACGCCTTCAACAACATCATGATCTTCGTGCTGCAGGCGCCCGGTTGGTCGAAGGTCGACCTGACCTCGTCGGACGCGAACGGCACGTGGCAGGGGACCCTCGTCACCCTCGGCACGTCGCTCGCGTTCTGGGCCATGGTCGAGTTCCTGGCGTGGTGGCGGAAGCTGGACCGCCGGTTCGCCGGGCACGAGGCACCCCGGTTCCGCGGTGTGACCCCGGCCTGGGCGAGCGGCGTTCGCTGGACCCGGCCTGGAGGCACGGGCTGGGCGACCACGCCGGCCCGCGCCGACGACGTGGCCGGTTCCGACCACCGTGCCGACTCCGGCACGGACGGTGCTGTGGACAGTGCGGTGGGTGTCGCCGGTCGCCCGTAGGCTCGTGGCATGAGCACCACGCCCGCGCCCGCTGCCGTGTCTGCTCCCGCTGCCGTGTCCGCACCCCGTGCCGCTGCGCTCGACGTGCTGCACCGCGTGTGGGGCTACGACGCCTTCCGTGGTGAGCAGGCGGCCATCATCGACCAGGTGGTGGCCGGTGGCGACGCCCTCGTGCTCATGCCGACCGGTGGCGGCAAGTCCCTGTGCTACCAGGTGCCCTCGCTCGTCCGTGACGGCGTCGGGGTCGTGGTGTCGCCGCTCATCGCCCTCATGCAGGACCAGGTCGACGCCCTGGCGGCGAACGGGGTCCGGGCCGCGTTCCTCAACTCCACGCAGGGCCCCGACGAACGGTCCCGGGTCGAGCGTGCCGTGGTGCAGGGCGAGGTCGACATGCTCTACCTCGCGCCCGAACGGCTCCGGCTCGAGTCCACCCGAGCGCTCCTCGACCGGGCGCGCGTCTCGCTGTTCGCCATCGACGAGGCACACTGCGTCGCCCAGTGGGGTCACGACTTCCGCCCGGACTACCTCGAGCTGAGCGTCCTGCACGAGCGGTGGCCGACGGTGCCGCGCATCGCCCTGACCGCCACCGCGACGCCGCAGACCCACCGCGAGATCTCCGCCCGGCTCGGCCTCGACGACGCCGCGCACTTCGTCGCCGACTTCGACCGGCCGAACATCCAGTACCGCATCGAGCCGAAGACCGGCGCGCTGCAGCAGCTGCTCACCTTCATCCGCACGGAGCACAGCGGCGACGCCGGCATCGTGTACTGCCTGTCCCGCAACTCCGTCGAGCGCACCGCGACGGCCCTGGCCGAGCAGGGGATCAACGCCCTGCCGTACCACGCGGGCCTCGACGCCCGGGTGCGTGCCCGCAACCAGTCGACGTTCCTGCGCGAGGACGGTGTCGTCATGGTGGCGACCATCGCGTTCGGCATGGGCATCGACAAGCCCGACGTCCGGTTCGTGGCGCACCTCGACCTGCCGAAGTCGGTCGAGGGGTACTACCAGGAAACGGGCCGTGCGGGTCGTGACGGGCTGCCGGCCACCGCGTGGCTCGCGTACGGCCTGAACGACGTCGTGCAGCAGCGGCGGATGATCGACCAGTCCGAGGGCGACGCAGCACACCGTCGACAGCTCAGCGCCCACCTCGACGCCATGCTCAGCCTGTGCGAGACGATCGAGTGCCGCCGGGTGCGGCTGCTCGCGTACTTCGGGCAGGAGAGCACGGCGTGCGGCAACTGCGACACGTGCATCGCGCCGCCGGAGTCGTGGGACGGCACGGTCCCCGCGCAGAAGCTGCTGTCCACCGTCGTGCGGCTCGAGCGTGAGCGTCGCCAGCGGTACGGCGTGGCGCACCTCGTCGACATCCTGATCGGCAAGCGGTCGCCCCGCGTGCAGGAGCTGCAGCACGACACCCTGGCGACCTTCGGCATCGGCGCCGACCTGTCCGAGGCCGAGTGGCGGGCGGTCGCCCGACAGGTGCTGGCCCAGGGCTACGCGGCGGTGTCGGGCGACGGCTTCGGCACCGTCGTCCTCAGTCCCACGAGCGCCGAGGTCCTGACGGGCAAGGTGCAGGTGCGGATGCGTCGCGACCCGGTCAAGGCGCCGCGCGCCGGCCGCAGCAGTCGACGGACGGTTGTCACCGACATGCCGCAGGAAGCGGTCGGCCTGTTCGAGGCCCTTCGTGCCTGGCGTGCTGCCGAGGCTCGCGAGCAGGGCGTCCCCGCGTACGTGGTGTTCAACGACGCGACACTCCGGGGCATCTCCGCCGTCCGCCCCGCCGACGTCGACCAGCTCGGCGAGATCTCCGGCGTCGGCGCAGCGAAGCTCGAGCGGTACGGGCGCGCGGTCCTCGACGTCGTCGCGGCGGCCGACTGACGCTCTGCCGCCACTGCATGCCGTTCCGGGCATGTGCCCTCCGCGCGCCTCATTACACTCGGTAGCTCGTCACCACGAGGAGGTCCGGTGTCCGGTTCGACGAAGTTCGCCACCGTGCTCAGTCGCGCGGTGGTGACCCCGCTCGCCCGGTTGCTGTGGCGCCCGAAGATCATCGGTCGTCGGAACGTCCCGAAGCGCGGCCCGGTGATCCTCGCGAGCAACCACCGCTCGTTCATCGACTCGCCCGCGATCACGCTCATGGCGCCGCGCAAGGTGTCGTTCCTGGCGAAGCAGGAGTACTTCACGGGTTCGGGTCTCAAGGGAGCCGTCTCGCGGGCGTTCTTCGGTGGCATCGGCGCCATCGGGGTCGAGCGTGGCGCGGGTGCGGCGGCCCAGCAGGCCCTCGACCTCGGGCTGGCACGCCTGCAGGAGGGCGAGGCGTTCGCGATCTACCCGGAGGGCACGCGCTCGCTCGACGGCCGGATCTACAAGGGCCGCACGGGCGTGGCATGGCTGGCGCTGACGAGCGGCGCCCCCGTGGTGCCCGTCGCGCTCACGGGCACCGAGGACGTGCAGCCGGTCGGGTCCCGGCTGCCGAAGCTCGCCCGCGTGACGATCGAGTTCGGGCAGCCGATCGACCTGTCGTCCTTCGGCGAGGCGTCGTCCGGTCGTGCTCGGCGCCACGCGACCGATGCGGTGATGGCGGCGATCCAGGAGCTCAGCGGCCAGGAGCCGGCGAACGCCTACAACAACCCGCCGGCGACGATCGTGGAACGGGTCCGTCGTGCGCTGCAGCCGGACGACCCGACCGCGGCTGCCGTCGACCCGGACTGACCACCGCGACTGTCCGGTCACTATTGCAAATCTGAAATATCGATGGTTGAATGGCGGACGTGCCGCTCGGCACGCCGCCATCGCCGGTCGCCCGAGAACGACCAGCCACGACATCCAGATCGGACCATCCGCAGCATGTCCTCCACCCCGCTCTTCGACTCCATCGCCCAGCGCCGCGATCAGGCCGACGCGCCGCACTCCACCCCGTCGCCGGCGCTCGCCGTCGTGACCCCGGCACCGACCTCACCGATTTCCGCGCCCGTCCGCCCGGGTGACTCCACGCTGGTGCCGGCCGCCCTCGTCGCCGCGATCGACGAGATCCCGGTGCGGGTGGCATCGGCCCTCGTGACCGAGGTCACGATCCGTCCCGAGCACCTCGTCCTGGTCGAGACCGTCGCCGACGCGATCACCCGCGCGGTCGTCGACGCCGTCGTGTGCGAGCTGGACCGGATCGCCCGTGACGGCGTCGTCCGCGTCTGACCGGGCCGGTCACCGCACGATGACGACCCTCGACGACGGTCTGCCCCGGCGCCCGCGCGGAGCCGAGCGCCGCACCGCCGACCGACCGACCGCGCCCCCGCTGCGCCGTGCACGGCACGCTGCGCAGCCGCGGCCCCTCCGAGCCGCCGGGGTGGCGGTGCCCCCTCCCGTCACCCCGGCTTCCACCCGGCCCATCCGGCCCATCCGGCCCATCCGGCCCACGCGGGCCGCACAGCCGACTCGGCCCACGCAGGCCGCGCAGCCGACCCGGGTCGCGCAGCCGGCCGCTCCCGCGCGCCGCCGCCTCCCGCCCTTCCGGATCCCCGCCCGGCGGACACTGCCCGCCGCGGCGGTGACCGCCGTCACGTGCCTGTTCATCGCGGTCGGCTCCCCGCAGACCGCCGTCGCCGCTCCGGCCGCTCCGGAACCCACGTCGGCATCCGCCGGCATGCAGCACTTCGTCGCCGACGGTTCGACCGGGCCGACCGCCGGCCGCGACGACTTCTCGGTGGGTCGTGCTGCGGCAGCCCTCCGGGTTCCCGGTGGCTCGGGCCCGACCGGTGGAGCCGTCCGCCCCACGGCCGGTGCGATCCCGGACGCCGGAGCCTTCGGCTCCCGCTGGGTCGTCGGCTGCGCGGCCTGCTCGTCGAACCACCAGGGGGTCGACTTCGCCACGGCCATCGGGACCCCGGTCGTCGCCGCGCTGCCCGGCCGGGTCGTCTCGGCGGGTGTGCTCGGTGGCTACGGCAACCAGGTCCTCCTGCGGCACGCCGACGGCACCGCGACGCGGTACGGGCACCTGTCGGCGATCGACGTCCGCCCCGGCCAGGTCCTCCGCGTGGGGGAGTGGCTCGGGGCCGTCGGCAACACAGGGGTCTCGACCGGCGCCCACCTGCACTTCGAGGTCATCGTGGCCGGCACCCCGATCGACCCGGCCGCCTGGCTGCGGGCTCGCGGGCTCCTCTGACGGCGTCGGGCGTAGCGTCGGGACGGTCGCGGCACGGAGCCGCGCCAGGACGGAGACGCACGTGCGAGTGACGGTGTTGGGGACGGGTGCGATGGGCGCCGGCGTGGCTGGATCACTGCTCCGCGACGGCCACGAGGTGACGGTCTGGAACCGGAGTGCCGACAAGGCCGCACCCCTGGGCGACCGCGGCGCGACGGTGGCGAGCGACCCGGGCAGTGCCGTCGAGCACGCCGAGGTCGTCCTGCTCACCCTGTTCGACACCGATGCGGTCGTCGACGTCCTCGAGCAGGCCGCCGGTGACGCCCCGACCGACGCCGTGTGGGTGCAGGCCTCGACGATCGGCGTCGACGGCACCGCGACGGTCGTGCAACTGGCCGAGAAGTACGGCATCACCCTGGTCGAGGCGATGATGCTCGGCACGAAGGCCCCCGCCGAACAGGGCAAGCTCACGATGCTCGCGGCCGGCCCGGCAGACCTGCTCGACCGTGTCGACCCCGTGCTCGACGCGATCGGCGCGAAGACCGTCCGCGCCGGCGACCAGGTCGGCGACGGCACCGCACTCAAGCTCGCCGCCAACGCCTGGATCGCGTCGATCACCGCGGCGACCGGGCAGTCCCTGGCTCTCGCGGCGGCGCTCGGGCTCGACCCCGCGCTGTTCCTGCAGGCCATCGAGGGCAGTGCGAGCGACTCCGCCTACGCCCACACCAAGGGTGCCGCGATGATCGCCCGCGAGTTCCCCGCGCAGTTCGCACTCGACGGCCTGCGGAAGGACATCGGGCTCATCACCGATGCCGCCGGGACCGCAGGGGTGTCCACCACGCTGCTCGAGGCACTCGGGCGCGTCTACGCCGATGCCAGCGCAGCCGGGCACGGGGGCGACGACATCGCCGCGGTCGGCACCGCGTTCTGACGGGGGCGGTCAGCCCCGGCGGAACAGCCGCCGCAGGCGCTTCGTGAGCCGCCCCACGGCCTCGTCGTTCATGGTGTTGGCGAGGTCGAACGCCTCACCGGCCGGATCGGACCCGGCCTGGATGCGTCGGAGTGCGGCGTCGGCACGGGCCCGCGAGTCGAGCTCGGCGAACGGCATGTCGTCCTCGGGGTGGTGCTCGCCGCGAGGGTCCATGCGGTCCAGGCTACGCGCGACGGGAGTGGTCCGACCCGGCGTCGAGTTCGTCCACGACGCGGACCATCTCGTCCAGGAAGTCCACGACCACGGCCATCTCGTTGCTCGGCAGGTGCTCGGTGACCTCGAGCGCGCGGGCGTCGAGCTCCTCGATGACCCGGAGCGCGTGCCGCATCGAGGTGCCGGTGGCGGTGAGGATCACGCCACGGCGGTCGTTCGGGTCGGCGTGCCGTTCGACGTGGCCGCTGCGGACGAGCCGGTCGACGAGCGCCGACGTCGACGCCGCCGTGATCTCGAGCCGCTCGGCGAGGTCCTTCGCGTTGACTGTGCGGCCGTCGTGCTCGGCGTCGATCAGGAACCGGAGCGCCAGCAGTGCGTTCTCGCCGATCCCCAGTGCCTCGCGCGCTCGGCGCTGGGCAGCGCTCTCGGCCGTTCGGTACCGCCGCAGGGCGTTGAGGACGTCCACGGCGGAGACCGCGGAGTCCTCGTACCAGTACCCCGCGGTGCTGGTCATCACCTCGGACGTCATGCCCCAATGCTAGATGCTCTAGTTAGTTTGTCTAGCGAGCGCGGAGACGGGACACTGCAACACCCGTGACGCGGTTCTGTAACACCCCGGCAACGCCGGCTCGTTAGGTTCTCGACATGCAGGAGCAGCCGTGCTGAGCCGCCTCGCGGGGAACGTCTTCCACGTGGGGAGCGCGGTGGAGCGCACCGACGTCGTCGCACGGTTGCTCGACGTCTACGTCGCTCGCCGAGAACCAGGCACCCTGGACGACGACCGGCTCGTGTCCACCGAGCTCCGCAGCGTCATCGGGACCACCGGCCCCGCGAACGACCCGGACCGCGCCGCCACCGTCGACGCCCTCGCGCTCGACCGGCACGAGCCCGCGTCCATCGCTGCAGCGGTCGCCGTCGCCCGCGACCACGCACGCCGTGCCCGCGAGGTCGTCTCGAGCGAGCTCTGGGACTGCCTCGACGTGACGCGGTCGAGGATGCCCCGGAAGATCGCCCCCGACCGTGCGCACGAGTTCCTCGGCTGGGTGCGGGAGCGCAGTGCCCTCGCCATCGGGGTGGTCGAGGGGGACGCCAGCCGTGACGAGGTGTGGGAGTTCTTCACCCTCGGACGATCACTCACCCGCTGTGCCTCCACCGCACGGCTGCTGGCGTCGCGGCTGCTCGAGCCGGACGCGGTCACCTCGTGGACGGCGGCGCTCCGGGCGTGCGGCGCGGGCGAGGCCTTCCTGCGCGGACGCGACCACCATCCGGTGCCGTCCGACGCTGCCGCCTTCCTGCTCCTCGACGCACACAGCCCACGGTCGTTGCGCTTCACCGTGCACCGCGCGGCCGAGTGCCTGGCCGACGTCGCCCCGTCCTGCGTCGCGGACGAGGTCGCCGGGTTCGACGAGGTCCGCGCCCTGCTCGACGGCATCCCCGAGGAGTCGGCGCTCGCCGTGGCGGGCGACGTCGGGCAACGGCTGGCGGTGGCTGCCGACCGCGTCGCCGCGGCCCTCGACGAGCGGGTCTTCGCGTCGTCCGCACCCGTGCTCTGACCGACGGCGCGCGGGCCCGGAACGGGGTCGGTCCGTGCCTCGCGACCGCGGCCGTGGGCGGGGGTGGCGTCGGACGGGAGGCCCGTGGCGGCGCCGTTGCGGGCCTCCCGTCCGACGGCCGGTGTGTCACGGGCCGTCAGCCGACGGACAGGTCGACCCGTCGGTCCGTCAGACGGAGCTGGAGCGGTCGGCGAGCGTCTCGTCGCGTTCCAGCTCGCGGCGGAGCGCCGCGCGTGAGCCGACCACCGGCACGGCGTGCGTGATCGCCAGGTGCAGCCGTGAGTCGGCGTCGTAGCGCAACCGGACCCGCTGGTACCGGACGAGCCAGACGAGCGCGATCCCGAGTGCGACGAAGCCCGAGGCCGCGCCGACCACGATCGCCCAGCGTGGGCCGAAGGCGTCGGCGACGGCACCGACGAGCGGGGCGCCGATGGGGGTGCCGCCCGCGAAGATCGCCATGTAGAGCGCCATCACGCGGCCGCGCATCGCGGGCTTCGTCGTGGTCTGCACCAGGGCGTTCGCCGTGGTCATGAAGGTCAGGGACGCGAGCCCGACGAACACCAGCACGATCGCGAAGGTCCAGTACGTCGGGGCGAGGGCCGCGGCGGTGCACGCGAGCCCGAACCCGCCGGCGGCGAGCACGAGGGTGCGCATCCGCGGCCTGTCCCGGCGGGCGGACAGCAGCGCGCCGAGCACCGAGCCGACCGCCATCACCGAGTTGAGCAGCCCGAACTCGCCGGCGCCCTGGTGGAACTCGACCCGCGCCATCGTCGAGGTGAAGATCGGGAAGTTCACGCCGAACGTGCCGACGACGAAGATCATGCAGAGCACGACGACGATGTCCGGCCGGGTGCGGACGTACCGGAAGCCGGCCACGATCTGCCCCTTGCCGCGGCCCGCCCGGACCCGTTCGGCGAGCTGGGCGGGGTCGACGAAGCGGAGTGCGAGCAGGACCGCCAGGAACGACCCGGCATTGATGACGAACACCCATCCGGAGCCGATCGCCGCGATGAGCACCCCGGCGACCGCGGGGCCGATCAGGCGTGCGGCGTTGAACGACGCGGAGTTCAGGGCGACGGCGTTCGAGACGTCCTCGCCCTGCACGACGTCGGAGACGAAGGCCTGCCGGATCGGGGCGTCGAACGCGGCGACGATGCCGAGTGCCAGGGCGAAGCCGTACAGCGCGAGCAGGGTGGCGGTGTGCGTGAGGACCATGACGCCGAGTCCCAGCCCGAGCAGCCCCATCAGGCCCTGGGTGAGCATGAGCATCTTCCGGCGGTCGAACCGGTCGGCGGCGAGCCCGGTGAGCGGCAGGAGCAGCAGCTGGGGGCCGAACTGCAGGGCCATCGTGATGCCCACCGCGACGGCGTCGTCGTCGGAGAGCTGGGTCAGCACGATCCAGTCCTGGGCGGTGCGCTGCATCCAGGTGCCGACGTTCGACACCAGGGCCCCGGCGAACCAGATCCGGTAGTTGCGTCCGGCGAGGGAGCGGAACATGGCGGTCACTGCTGGGCCAGCCTCCTCATGATCTCGGTGGCGTCGGCGAGGGTGCTCCGCTCGTCGGCGGTGAGCGCTGCGAGTCGGGGGGTGAGCCAGCCGTCGCGGCGGCGTCGGGTCTCCTCGACGAAGGCGGCCCCGGCGGGTGTCGCACCGAGCAGCACCTTGCGGCGGTCGTCCCCGTGCCCGCACTTCGACACCAGGCCCCGCTCGACCAGCACCGCGACGGTCTTCGTCATCGAGGGCGGGGTCACGCCGTCCTGTCGGCTCAGGTCGGCCAGGGTCATGGCGCCGTCGCGGTGCAGCCGGGCGAGGGCCGAGAACTGCGCGTCCGTGACGCTCGTGTCGGCCTTCTGGGCACGGAGTGTGCGGGACAGCCGGTTCACCGCGATGCGGAGGTCGGTGGCGTCGGTCATCGATCGTTAGCCTATCTCATTAGTTCAGCGAACGAACTTGATTTCGGGTGTACCGTGGTCTTAGACAACACGTGTTGCCGAGAGAGAAGGAGAACATGTCCGAGTTCGAGGGCAAGGTCGCCGTCGTCACCGGTGGTGGCAGCGGCATCGGCGAATCCGTCGCGAAGGAGCTCGCCGCGGCGGGCGCCACGGTGGTCGTCGCCGACATCAACCTGGCGGGCGCCGAGCGCGTCGCCGCGTCGATCGTGGAGGCCGGTGGCACCGCCCGCGCGTTCGAGGCGAACTCCGCGGTCGCCGCGGACAACGAGCGCATGGTGCAGTTCGCGGTCGACACGTTCGGCGCGCTGCACCTGGCCGTGAACAACGCCGGCATCGGCGCAGCACCGCAGCCGATCGGCGAGTACGACATCGCCGCCTGGGACCGCGTCCGTGCGGTCGACCTGGACGGCGTCTTCTACGGGCTGCGCTACGAGATCCCCGCGATGGTGGCTGCCGGCGGTGGCGCGATCGTGAACATGGCGTCGGTGCTCGGCACGGTCGGCATGGCGCAGAACGCGGCCTACGTCGCCTCGAAGCACGCGCTCGCCGGGCTGACCAAGGTCGCCGCGCTGGAGTACTCGTCGCAGGGCGTCCGCACGAACGCCGTGGGCCCCGGGTTCATCGACACCCCGCTGCTCCGCAAGTCGCTCTCGCCCGAGGCCATCGCGGCACTCGAGGACGAGCACGCCTCGAAGCGGCTCGGCACCGACGCCGAGGTCGCCGCGCTCGTGCTGTTCCTGCTGAGCGACAAGGCCTCGTTCATCACGGGCAGCTACCACCTGGTGGACGGCGGCTACTCCGCCCACTGACGGCTCGGTGCACCTGGTCGTTCCGGGCGTACCTGGTGGAAACGGGCGTACCTGGGCGATTCTTTCGACCAGGTACGCCCGTTTCCGCTTTCCAGGCCGGGTGCGATGGGAAGGAACGTCGGACGGGAGGCCCGCCCAGCGTGCGCCGGTCGGCTCGCGTGGGGCGGGCCTCCCGGCCTCAGTGCCGCGCGTCCGTCAGGATCGCGTCGTGCGGGAGCAGGGCGTGCACGCCCCAGGTGCGGTTCGCGACCTGCGTGATGCGCATGCTCACCGCCACGCTCGCCATCGCCAGGGCCTCGGCGCGGCCGATCCCGTGCAGCCCGGCGATCCAGTCGACCATCCGGTCGAGCGCCGTGGCCGTCGCGACGTTGAGGTCCGCGTCGAAGCCGAAGGTGATGCGTCCGGCGGGGGTGTCGGCGTGCACACCCTCGACCGGAGCCCGGTCGAGGAGCGTCAGGGTCATCGTCGTGGTCATGCCGCACTCGACCGCTGTTCCGGAGACCTCGCCGTCGCCCTGGGCCGCGTGCCCGTCGCCGACGTGGAGCAGGGCGTCCGGCACCGTCACGGGCAGGTACAGGGTCGAGCCGGCGATCAGCTCGCGGCAGTCGACGTTGCCGCCGCCGACCGTGCGGGGCGGGATCGTCGAGTGCTCCCCGGTGGGCTCGGGCGGGACGCCGACGACGCCGAGGAACGGTGCCGTCCGCACCCCGAGGCCGAGCTGGTTCACGGCGACTCCGGCGGACACGTCGATGTCCCAGAGCAGCGGGCCGCGCGACGCCGGATCGGTCAGGCCGAGTGCGCGGTTCACCGGTGAGTCGACCCCGCCCGAGGCCGTGTAGCCCCAGTCGTCGGGCACGAGGTCGTCGAAGTGCACCGCCAGGAGCATCCCCGGACGTGCTCCCGCGACGGCGATCGGCCCGACCAGGCAGTGCCCCCGGCGCGGGTCGATCAGGGTCGGGGCGTCGAGGCCCGGGCCCGGCTGGCGTTCCGTGTAGCCCGCGGCGCTCAGGGTTCGGACGGTCACCGTGTCGCCCGGTTCCACGGTCAGGACCGGCTGGCGTTCGGCGGTGAAGACGTCGACGGCGGACTCGACCGCGGTGTCGAGGTGGTGGTGGGTGGTCGCGTTCGTGTGGTCGGTCACCACTCGATCATTCCGGGCGTACCTGGTCGAAACGGGCGTACCTGGTCGGAACGGGCGTACCTGGTCGAGAGTTTCGACCAGGTACGCCCGATTCCGCTTCCCAGCGCGAGCGCTCTTGGAAGGAACGTCCTCAGTGGAACTGGGGGATCGTCAACCAGACGCCCGCCAGGACCGCGGCGACACACACGGCGAAGCACAACACCGCACCCGCCAGGGCGACGGGCGGGGTGTGCCCGGAGCGCGGGTTCTCGTCGGAGTACTGGGTGCGCTCGCCGCCCGCGTCGTCCGGCTGCCCCGTCCCGAGCAGCCGCAGGCCGAGCGTGTACACGAGCACCAGGCCCACGGCGGCCACGAAGCCGACGCCGGCGACGGTGCCGATCGCGGTGAAGTCGATGTCCATCGTCGTTCCCCTCAGTTCGTCACGCCGGTCGGCTGCGGCTCGCTCTGCTCGGACGGCCCGGACTCGGTGGTGATGTCCTCGTGCGAGATCGGCTTGCGCTTGGCGAGGACGGAGAAGGTGAGCCCGCCGGCCAGGGCGAGGACCGCGACGAGCACCAGCCCGAACGCGGAGGTCGACGCGAGCCAGGTCGCGAGCGCCCCGACCACCGCAGCGGCGGGCAGCGTGATCACCCACGCGACGACGATGCGGCCGACGACCGACCAGTGCACGTCGGCGAGCTTCTTGCCGAGGCCCGAGCCGACGACCGCGCCGCTCGTCACGTGGGTCGTCGAGAGCGCGAAGCCCAGGTGCGACGAGATGAGGATCGTCGCGGCGGAGCTCGTCTCGGCGGCGAAGCCCTGCGGCGACTGCACGTCGGAGATCTTCTTGCCGACGGTCTGCATGATCCGCCAGCCGCCCGTGTACGTGCCGAGGCCGATCGCGAGTCCGCAGGCCAGGATCACCCAGAGCGCCGGACCGGTGCCGGCGGCCTGGTAGTTCGCGGCGATGAGGGTCAGCGTGATGACGCCCATCGTCTTCTGCGCGTCGTTCGTGCCGTGTGCGAGCGACACCAGCGACGCCGAGATCGTCTGCCCGTGCCGGAACCCGGTCGCGGCACCGTGCGTCGTCGCGTTCTTCGTGAGCACGTACGCCAGGTACGTAGCTACCAGGGCGATCACCCCGGCGATGACCGGGGAGAGCAGCGCCGGCAGCACGACCTTCGACACCACCGTCGCCCAGCTGATCGAGTTCAGCCCCGCCCCGATGATCGAGGCGCCGATGAGCCCGCCGAACAGCGCATGGGTGGACGACGACGGCAGCCCGAGGTACCAGGTCGCCAGGTTCCAGAGCACCGCGCCGACGAGCCCCGCGAAGATCATCGTGGGGGAGATGTGGATGCCGTCCTGCCCCTCGCGGATGATGCCCTGCGACACGGTCTTGGCGACCTCGGTCGACAGGAACGCGCCGACCACGTTGAGCACCGCGGAGATGAGCACGGCGGTCGGGGCTTGAGTGCTCCCGTGGCGACCGACGTGGCCATGGCGTTCGCGGTGTCGTGGAAGCCGTTCGTGAAGTCGAACACGAGGGCCACGACGATCACCAGCGTGACGATGACGATGACGTCCATGCGCAGGACGGTAGGCCCGCCCGGAACCCCCTGCGTGAACGCCGGGTGAACAGGTCCGGGATGGAGCGCGTCTGCGAAGATGCGGGTGTGCCCACCTTCTCCGCCGCTCGCGGCGACGCCTCGTTCACCGACGCCCACGGCGTCGAGATCGTCTACTCGACCTGGCGTGCGGCGCGGCCGAAGGGCGTCGTGCAGATCGCGCACGGGGTCGGGGAGCACGGGCTCCGGTACGAACCGCTCGCGCAGGACCTGGTGCGCGCCGGCTACACCGTGCACGCCAACGACCACCGCGGGCACGGACGCACCGGGCTGACCCAGTGGGACGGCGACCACACCAAGCTCGGTCGGCTCGGCCCCGGCGGCCTGCGCGCGGCGATCGCTGCGGTGGAGCAGATGAGCGCGGTCGCGCGGGCCGACGAACCCGGGCTGCCGCTCGTGCTGCTCGGGCACTCGTGGGGGTCGCTCATGGCGCAGCGGATCGTGAACACCTCGTCGGACCGCTACGACGGCGTCGTCCTGTCCGCGAGTGCCTACCGGCTGCCCGGCTGGATGAACAGCGGCGACCTCAACGCCCGGCACGCGGGGTCGGGGCCCACCAAGTACGAGTGGCTCACCCGCGACCGGAAGATCATCGACGCCGTCGCGGTCGACCCCCTGGCGGTCGAGGCCGACGTCATCGGGCTGTTCGGGCTCGCCGACACCCTCCGACTGCTCGGGGTCCCGCGACGGGGCATCCCGCACGACCTGCCGATGCTGCTGCAGGTCGGCTCCGACGATGCCCTCGGCGGGCCGCGCTCCGTCGAGCGACTGGCGCAGGCGTACCGCCGACGCGGCCGGCTGTCCGACGTGACCGTGCAGGTGTACGAGGGCGCGCGGCACGAGGTCTACAACGAGACGAACCGCGACGAGGTCGTGGGCGACCTGGTCGCGTGGCTCGACCGGGTGACAACGCGCTGACGGCGCTCGCCGCGTCCTGCGACGCGACCGGTGGCGGACTGGAGGCCCGTCGCGACGCCGCCACGGGTCTCCAGTCCGTCACCAGGCCGGCCCACTGCCGGGCAGTCGGCTGTCCGGAATAGGGTTGCGGCATGCACGGTGAGTACAAGGTCCCCGGAGGCAAGCTGGTCGTCGTCGACCTCGAGGTCGTCGACGGCACGATCCAGCAGTTCCGCCTGGCGGGTGACTTCTTCCTGGAACCCGACGACGCGCTGCCGCTCATCGACGCGGCCGTGAACGGGCTCCCCGCCACCACCGACGCCGCGGGCATCGCCGCAGCCGTGCGCGCGGCCCTGCCGACCGATGCGGTGCTGCTCGGCTTCACGCCCGAGTCCGTCGGCGTCGCGGTGCGCCGCGCGCTGTCGCGGGCCTCGACCTGGCGCGACCACGACTGGCAGATCGTGCACGAGGGGCCGATCAGCCCGAACGAGCACCTCGCGCTCGACCAGGTGCTGACCGAAGAGGTCGGTGCCGGCCGTCGCGGTCCCACGCTGCGCATCTGGGAGTGGGACCAGCCGGCCGTCGTCATCGGCTCGTTCCAGTCGCTGAAGAACGAGGTCGATCCCGCCGGCGCCGAGAAGTACGGCGTGCAGGTGGTCCGACGCATCTCCGGCGGCGGCGCGATGTTCATGGACGCGGGCGCCGTGATCTCGTACTCGCTCTACGTGCCGTCCGACCTGGTGCAGGGCATGACCTTCGCCGACTCGTACGCGTTCCTCGACGAATGGGTGATCGAGGCGCTCAAGTCGCTCGGCATCGAGGCGTACTACCAGCCCCTCAACGACATCACCTCGACCAAGGGCAAGATCGGCGGGGCCGCACAGAAGCGCCTCGGCACCGGTTCGCTGCTGCATCACGCCACCATGAGCTACGACATGGACGGCAAGAAGATGGTGCAGGTGCTGCGCATCGGGCGCGAGAAGATGAGCGACAAGGGCACCACCAGCGCCGCGAAGCGCGTCGACCCGCTCCGCTCGCAGACGGGGCTGTCCCGCGCCGAGATCATCGAGCGGCTGATCGGCACCTTCACCCGCCTGTACGGAGCGACCGAAGGGCACGTCACCGAGGCCGAGCGGGAGCGGGCGCAGGAGCTGGTGCGGACGAAGTTCGCGACGAAGGAGTGGCTCGAGCGGGTGCCGTGAGCCCCGTTCCCGATCGACGGTGGACGCGACGGCCGGACCTGAGGGGGACGTTCCGGCCGCCGCTGACTCGAGTGTGCGCCTCGACCTCATGAACCAGACGTGTGGATGATGAGAATCCCCCGCGCGGCTGATCCGCTCGCCGCGCGGCCCACGTAGCGTCGCTGCCGTGAACTGGTTGATCTTCCTGGGGGCGGTGGCCGCCGTGGCCGTCGTGGTGTGGATCGCCGATCGCATGGGGTGGATCGACCTGTCGAACAAGTCCCAGCGGAGCGGTGGATCCGGAGGCATGGTCGGGATGCTGGACGAGGTGTTCGCACCGACCCGGCACGAGACGCAAGCCGAGTACGAACGGCAGGCACGCCTGCCGAAACAGGCCCCGTCGCCGGCAGACGACGACCACGACCTGCTCAGCGGCAGCGTGCTCATCCGGGTGCCGACGGTGCGGAGCGCCGGGCGGCACGAGGCCCGCGCCGGGACGCACGACCGCTCGTACTGAGGGGGTTGCTGCGCGACCTGCTGCTCGCTCAGCGCGTCGTGAGCTCCTGGTAGTCCGGGTGCCGCTCGATCCACGCGTGCACGTAGCTGCACTGCGCGACGACCCGGCGTGACGAACTCGCGCGCACGTCGTCGAGCGCGTGCTGCACCAGGATCGACGCGTGCCCACCACCGCGGTGCTCGGGATCGACCTCGGTGTGCACGAAGCGGATCTCGTCGCCGTCGATCTCGTACGCCGCGAGGCCGATGACCTCGCCGTCCTCGATCAGGGAGTACTGCTGCTTGTCGGTGTCGTTGCGGACCTCGGGTGCTGCTGCCATGCACTCGACCGTACGCCGGGGCCTGGACGTGCGCTCTGTGCTGCACGCCTGCTTCGTGTGCTGCGCGTCCGCTCGGTGCGGTGCGGTGCGCGTCGAGCGTGCTCGCTCGGTGCGCGACAATGGGTCCGTGCGCAGGGGAGACGACCGAGGCCCGGACCGCGTCGTCCTCGGCGACGCCCTCGACGTGGTCCCCGCGTACCCGGACGGCTCCTTCACGCTGGTGTACCTCGACCCGCCGTTCAACACCGGCCGGTACCAGCGGCGGCACGCGACGTCCGCCGTGCCGAAGGCCGACGGTCCCGTGATGGGGTTCCACGGCCGGACCTACGAGCGGGTGCGCGGCGACCTGATGCGCTTCGACGACCGGTTCGAGGACTACTGGTCGTTCCTCGAACCCCGACTCATCGAGGCCTGGCGGCTGCTCGCCGCCGACGGCACGCTGTACCTGCACCTCGACTACCGCGAGTCGCACTACGCCAAGGTGCTGCTCGACGCGCTCTTCGGCCGCGAGTCGTTCCTGAACGAGATCGTGTGGGCCTACGACTTCGGTGCCAAGTCCAAGACGCGCTGGCCGACGAAACACGACACGATCCTGGTCTACGTGAAGGACCCATCGCGGTACTGGTTCGACTCCGAGGCGGTCGACCGCGAGCCGTACATGGCGCCGGGGCTCGTCACCCCCGAGAAACGCGAGCGCGGCAAGCTGCCCACCGACGTCTGGTGGCACACGATCGTCTCGCCGACGGGCCGCGAGAAGACCGGCTACCCCACGCAGAAGCCTGAGGGAGTGTTGCGGCGGATCGTGCAGGCGTCCTCGCGCGAGGGGGACTGGGTGCTCGACTTCTTCGCGGGCAGTGGGACCACGGGCGCCGTGGCACAGGCGCTGGGGCGGCGGTACGTGCTGGTGGACGACAACCCTGCGGCGATCGACGTGATGCGGAAGCGGTTGCCGGGGGCGTCGTTCGAGGTGGCCGGAGCACCGGCGGCAGCGGCGGGGGACGCGGCGCCGGCGGTCTGAGGCGTGGGCAGGGTCCGGGACGGGAGTGTCCGCACATCGTCGTCGATGGGTAGGGTTGAGGCCTCGGCCGTCGATGAGCGGACGCGAGCATCACGGGGGCGATGTTGGGGACCATACCGTTCGACGAAAGCGCGGCGAACCGCCTGATCAAGGCGGCGACTGGAGCGGACATCACGTTGCTGTTCGCGGCTTCCGCCCGTCGATCAGCTGCCGAGGACGCTTCCACTGACTTCTCCGGTGCCTACGCTGACCGCTTCGCCGAAGCTGCGGTGGCCGAAGCCGCTGATCGTGTCCGCCTCGCCGGTGCGCTCGGTCGACTTGCGGACGCGGTGCAGGTCGTCACCGGTGAGGCCCAGCGAGAGCGCGAACGGCTGGCCGCCGTCGACGCCTGGCAGGGACGCGAGACCGCGCGTCAGCAGGCCGACGATGAACCGCTGGGGATCTTCGAGGTCAAGCCGACTCCGATGTTCGACCCGAAGCCCTCGGACATCCCGATCCGACCAACACCGATCTCGGCGTCGTTCTCCGCATCGGACCGTCCGCGAACGGCTGGCGGGTCGAGCATGGGTCGCAGTTCGGCGGACCCCGAGCGGCTCCGGACCTTCGTGGCGTCGGCGCGGGCCTCGGATCGCGGGTTCTCGGAGCATGCGGTGAAGCTGCGGACGGCATGGTCCGGCTTCACGAGCAACTGCTCCTGGGCAGAGGTGTCCAGTTCGACCCTGCTCCCGGGGTTCGACCGGTACCTGCAGGAGAACGCTTCCGATGCAGATTGGATCGAGCGGATAGCGTCCGCGTTCGAACGCGCCGGCGCGATCAGCACGCTCTCGAACTCCGTCCTCGACTTCGCTGCTGCTGCGACGATCCCCCCGTCGTTCCAAACCCTGCTCGCACCCGGGGCCACGCCGGCCGAGGTCGCGGCGACCTGGGCGGGTCTCGGCCTGACGAAGGCGAACGGGGTGGACCTCCTGGCGTTGCCGCCCGAGGTGCTCGCGATGCTCGGGAACCTCGAGGGGATCCCGTACTGGGCACGGAACACCGCGAACCAAGAGGTCCTCGACGACCGTCTCGCGCGCGAGAACCTCGATCCCGATGAGCGCGAAGCGCTGAGGAGCATCCGGGCCAGCTTGGGGGACAACCGGTTCCTCATCTCGTTGACGGGAGACGTCCCGCCCTTGGCCGCCGTCTCGATCGGAGACCTGGACACCGCGACCAACGTCACGTGGGCCGTTCCGGGGATGGGATCCAGTACCAAGACGATGACCGGTTGGGTACAAGCAGCGCAGAACGTCGCGGACGAGCAGGTCAAGGTGGACGGCCCGGGAAACCGTGCGGTGATCGCCTGGATGGGTTACGAGGCGCCTCCAGCGCCGCCTGATCTCGGTGTCTTCAACGAGGACGCGGCCGAGAGCGGTGGGGCGAAGCTGGCGGCATCGATCCGTGGGCTCGACGCCGTTCGTGCCGGCGACATGCCCCGGACGAACGTCCTGGCACACTCGTACGGCACCACGACGGCGTCGATCGGACTGACAGCACCCGGCGTCCACGTCGACTCGTTCACGTCGATCGCGTCTGCCGGCATCCCGCAGACCATCCCGACAGCGCAGGACATCCAGGCTGACCACGTCTACGCGGGGCAGGCCCAGGACACCTTCGTCGGCATTCCCGGGCTGGGCGACCAGTACGCCTACATCGGCAGAGGGTTCAGCGTGCCGTACCGGCTCGACCCGACGAACTCTAGCTTCGGCGCGGAGACCTTCGGCGCGGACGGCGCCGACGGCTTCGACCCGGTGAAGGACCACGGCGTGCACACCGCAAGCGGCAACGGCTACCTCGACCCGGGCACGGATTCGCTGAGGAACGTGGCAAAGACGACGACCGGTCACGGCGACCGTGTGACGCCGGCAGGGTGACATGCTGGACGCCCGACAACCCTACGGAGAACCGACGCCGATGACCGCCCTGAAGCAGTGGATCGCAGTCACCGTGACCACGATCGCGATCGTCGGCACGACTGCCGGCTGTTCTGGAGGACAGATGGAGAACCGACCGACCCAGGAGCCGGCCGATGCGAAGCGCAGCATCCAGCAGCTCGTCGACGACACGACCGATGCGCTCGGTGGGACGTGGACGGTCCAGGAAGGGCCGCGGCTCGGCACGTGCGAGGACGAGCGCGGCGTCGGCGAGGGTGTGAACTACACGTACATCAAGTCGCGCGCTGATCGCGGCGATGTCGAGCAGGGGATCCGGACGCTCGAGAAGCTGTGGGGCGAGCGCGGACTCGACACGAAGCGGTTCTCCGATGCCGACGCGTCCTACAGCGGCGTCGACGGCAGCGGGGACGGCGTGGCGAACATCGGGTTCCAGTCCTCCGACCTCGGCGGGGGCGACACGGTCAGTGGTACCTCGGCGTGCGCTGCCGGGGACTACGTCGAGATGCGCGAGCGAGAGCGCTCGTAGCCTCCGCACGGGATCGTCAGGCGGGCTGAGGCGAGCGGGGTCTGCGACGATCCACGAGTCGTTCGACGCGTGAATCGTCGGAACATGCACACGCACCGAGCGAGCGCCCGCGCCGACTACTCCGCGGAGTGCCGCCCGTGTCCGTGCGCTTCGTCAGCGTCCGGCCGGGAGGCCCGGCTCGCCTCCGCCGCATCGGCTCCGGCCCCGTGGGCGTCCGGCTCCACGACCGGGGCGGCGTGGGCAGCCCGGGTCCGGATGGCACCGGTCGTCGTCGGGGGCTCGTCGACCGGCGCAGCCGCCGAGTGTGCACCGTGCGTCGTGGCGTTCGGCAGCGGCGCGCGGGTGTCGTCGACCCCGTGCGGCAGCACCGAGACGTCCGACGCTCCGGCGGCCCGGGCGGCCCGGGCGGCCCGGGCGGCCCGGGCGGCCCGAGGCTGCACGTCCGGCGACGTCGGCACCTCGGGCGACGTCGGCACTTCGGCGGAGGACGACCCCTGCGGCACCGGCCCGGCGCCGGGTGCGGCGGCGGCAGCAGCTGCAGCGGCGCTCCCGTCCGACCCCGCACCGGCCGCCGTGCGTGCGGCATCGGCCTGCTCCTGCAGCGCCGAGGTCTTGCGGAGCGGCGGCACCCGGAAGAACCACGTCAGCACGAACGCGAGCAGGATCACCGCGAGGCCGACGTAGTAGACACGGACGGCCGAGTCGCTGAACCCGACCAGGAACGGACGGCTGAGCCGGGGGTCCGCCCCGTTCAGGAACGACGTGTCGCTCGTCGCCGAGTCGGTGGAGGAGCTCGCGGCCGAGTCACCGCTCTTGAGCTGCTTGATGAGCGTCGGGGCGACCTGGTCGACGACGTTCTCCCGCTGCGCCTTGTCCGAGTAGTCGATCTGCAGCTTGCCGTCGACGACCGAGGCGTTCGCCTTCGTGGCGGCGGTCTCGAGCGCCTGCTGCTCGGCTGCGGGCTTGGCGTCGTCGATCTGCTGGGCGATGATCGTGTCCGCTGCTGCGGCCGGGACGGTCCCCGCGGCGACCTGCTGCTGCACCGCCGCCGTCACCTGCTTGGTCACGGCGGCATCGGCGGCCTGCTTCGCCTGCGCGGTGCCCTGGTCGAGACCGTCCTGCACGTTCTGCTGCACCGGGTCGACGATCTTCGTCCAGATCTCGTCCATCACGCCCTGGTTCTTCGACGCGTTCGCGACCGAGGGCGTCATCGCGGCGTTGAGCGCGCTCTTCAGGTCGGACTCGTTCTGCATCGCGGCGCTGATGTTCGTCGGCATCAGGGTGAACAGCACGGAGAGCAGGACAGCGGTGCCCATCGTGCCGCCGATCTGGCGGAAGAACGTCGCGGCGCTCGTGGCGACACCGATGTCCCGCGGTGACACCGAGTTCTGCGCGGCGAGGGTCAGCGTCTGCATGAGCTGTCCGAGTCCGAGCCCGATGCCGAACATGCCGAGCATCAGGAACCACAGGGGCCGGTCGGCCGTCAGGAACGTCAGGACCGTGAAGCCGATCGCCGTGAACGCCGTTCCGGTGATCGGGAAGACCTGGTAGTTGCCGGTGCGGGAGATGATCTGGCCGGAGGCGATCGACGAGATCATCAGGCCGAGCACCATCGGCAGCATGGCGAACCCGGACTCGGTCGGGGTCACGCCCTTGACGATCTGCAGGTAGAGCGGGATCGTCAGCATCGCTCCGAACATGCCGAAGCCGACGAGCACGGACAGGATCGCGGACATCGAGAACACCCGCGATCCGAACAGCTTCATCGGCAGGATCGCGTCGTCGCCCATGGCCCGCTCGACGATGATGAACGCGATCAGGCCGAGGGCGCCGATGGCGTAGCAGGCGAACGCGGCGGGGGAGTCCCAGCCCCACTCGCGGCCCTGCTCGGCGATGAGCAGCAGCGGCACGAGCGTGACGATGACGAGCGTCGCGCCCCACCAGTCGATGCGGGGCTTGCCGCGGTCGCCGAACTTCGGCAGGTGCAGGAACGTCAGCACCATGAACAGGGCGATGATGCCGATCGGCACGTTGATCAGGAACACCCAGCGCCAGCCGGCGATGAACAGCAGCTGGTCCGCACCGGCGAAGACGCCGCCGACCAGCGGCCCGATGACGGACGAGATGCCGAAGACCGCCAGGAAGTAGCCCTGGTACTTCGCCCGCTCGCGTGGAGCGAGCATGTCGCCCATGATCGCCAGCGGCAGGGACATCAGACCACCGGCACCCAGGCCCTGCAGTGCGCGGAACCCGGCGAGCATGAGCATCGAGTCGGAGAACGACGCCGCGAACGAGCCGACGATGAAGATGCCGATCGCGGTGATGAAGAGCGGCCGGCGACCGAAGATGTCGGAGAGCTTGCCGTAGATCGGGGTCGTCACCGTCGACGCGATCAGGTACCCGGTGGTGACCCAGGCCTGCTGGTCGAGTCCGTGCAGGTCGTCGCCGATGGTGCGGATCGCGGTGCCGACGATCGTCTGGTCGAGGGCACCGAGGAACATGCCGGCCATCAGGCCGTAGATCACCAACAGGATCTGTCGGTGGTTCATCACGACGTTGGACGCCGTGGTGGGGGCCGCGGGTGCGGTCGCCGTCTGGGTCATGAGCAGGGTCTCCCGGGGTACCGATGCGCTGGCAGAACGATTTTTGCGCTGCCTGCAAAGTTACAACTGCCGCAAGTGCTCGGTCGCGCCGAGACGGCTTCCTGAGTGGATCGGCAGTCACGGTACGCCCAGTGGGCCCCGCTGGCACACGGCCTGGAGGCCCGGCTCGGTTCCGGCGGACGGGCTGCGGTGTCCGAGACCCGCAGCCCGTCCGACGAGGGCGCTAGGCGCCCAGTGCTGCGTCGACGATCTCCTTGGCCTCGCGCTGCACCTGCTCGAGGTGCTCCTGCCCGACGAAGCTCTCCGCGTAGATCTTATAGACGTCCTCGGTGCCCGACGGGCGCGCGGCGAACCACGCCTTGTCGGTGACGACCTTCACGCCGCCGACGGCTGCGTCGTTGCCCGGCGCCTTCGACAGCTTCGCGGTGATCGGGTCGCCGGCCAGGGTGTCCGCGGTGATGGCGTCGCCGTCGAGCTTGCCGAGGCGGGCCTTCTGCTCCTTCGAGGCCGCGGCGTCGACGCGCTGGTAGACCGGGGCACCGAAGCGCTCGGTCAGCTCGGCGTAGAGCTGCGACGGGGTCTTGCCGGTGACGGCGACGATCTCGGACGCCAGGAGCGCCAGGATGATGCCGTCCTTGTCGGTGGTCCACGCGGTGCCGTCGGTGCGCAGGAACGACGCACCCGCGGATTCCTCGCCGCCGAACGCCACCGAGCCGTCGATCAGGCCGGGGACGAACCACTTGAAGCCGACCGGGACCTCCCACAGGCGACGGCCCAGGGACTCGGCGACGCGGTCGATGATGCTCGACGACACCAGGGTCTTGCCGATCGCGGCGTCGTCGCGCCACTCGGGCCGGTGCGCGTAGAGGTACTCGATCGCGACCGCGAGGTAGTGGTTCGGGTTCATCAGTCCGCCGTCGGGCGTGACGATGCCGTGCCGGTCGGAGTCGGCGTCGTTGCCGGTGAGCACGTCGAAGTCGTCCTTGCGGGCAAGCACCGAGGCCATCGCCGAGGGGCTCGACGGGTCCATCCGGATCTTGCCGTCCCAGTCGAGCGTCATGAACGCCCACGTGGGGTCGACCGCGGGGTTCACGACGGTCAGGTCGAGGCCGTAGTGGTCGCGGATGGCGTTCCAGTACGGCAGCGAGGCGCCACCGAGCGGGTCGGCGCCGATCTTCACGCCGGCACGCTTGATCGCGGCGATGTCGATGATGTTCTCGAGGTCGGCCACGTACGTGTTCAGGAAGTCGTAGCGCTCGGGCTCGGAGTCCTCGGTGCGCTGCACCTCGGCGTTGCCGCCCTCGATGATCGCATTCGCCCGGTTCGCGATCCAGCTCGTGGCGTCGCTGTCGGCGGGGCCACCGTGCGGCGGGTTGTACTTGAAGCCGCCGTCGCGGGGCGGGTTGTGGCTCGGCGTGATGACGATGCCGTCGGCCGTGTCCGGGTTGCCGGCGCGGTTGTAGCGGATGATCGCGTGGCTCAGCGCGGGCGTCGGCACGAAACCGTCCTGGCTGTCGGCGAGCACGCGCACGCCGTTGGCGGCGAGGACCTGCAGAGCGGTCTGCTCGGCGGGGGCCGAGAGCGCGTGGGTGTCGCGGCCGATGAAGAGCGGCCCGTCGGTGCCCTGGTCGCGGCGGTACTCCACGATCGCCTGCGTGATGGCGGCGATGTGGATGTCGTTGAAGGCGGTGTCGAGCGACGACCCGCGGTGTCCGGACGTGCCGAACACGACCTTCTGCTCCGGGATCGAGACGTCGGGCACTCGGTCGTGGTAGGCGGCGAGGAGCTCGTCGAGGTCGACGAGGTCGTCTGCGGTCGCTGGGGTGCCGGCGCGGTCGTTCATGCGTCCATCCTGGCATCGGCGGCCCTGGCGCGTTCGGGGGAAGTGCACCGGAGGTCGGGGGAACGCGAGCGAGCGGCCGCCCCACCCGGGTTGAGGGGGGACCCCCGGGGTGGACGACCGCTCGCGGTCTGTGGAGGCGGGTGCCTCAGGCGGTGCGGAACGATCCCGTCGCCGTGCGGAACGAGCCGGTCACGGTGCGCGTCGAGGACGTCGCGGTCCCGGGGCGGCGGAACTGCGTGTCGACGAAGCGTCCGAGTGCTCGTCCGATGCCGGCGCCCGTGTAGCTGCCGATCGGGCTGCGGGTCGCGTCGCCCGTGTAGCTGCCGAGCTCGGCGCGGGTCTCGAGGCCGGTCACGTAGGCGCCGCCCAGGGGGTTCTGACGGTTCTGCATGGGTGCTCCTCGTCGTCGTGCCGAGGTCCGCGGGTCACCGAGCCGGCGACCGCGACGCCGTCGGCTGGATGACCACCACCCTACGCGCTTGTCTTGCATGGTGCAAAACAAGCGCGTGTCGGAGGCTCAGGCGAGCAGCTCGCAGAAGTTCCGGCCCTCGGCCGTCCAGCTCTGCCGCGGGACCATCCCGGCGTCCGCCGCGTGCCGGTGCAGGGCGTCGAGGCCGACCTCGGCCCACGGGAACCCGGCGCTCTCGTTGCCGTCGGCGTCCACCACCCGCGCGGTGTACACGCGGTCGGCCGCGGCTTCGGGGTTCGTCTCGACGATGACCCGGCCGCCGGCGCGCACGATCTCGCGGCAACGGGTGAGCAGGGCCGTGGGGTCGCCACCGATGCCGATGTTGCCGTCGATCACCAGCGCGGTGTCCCAGTGGCCCTCGTCGGGCACCGCGTCGAACACGGAGCCCTGCAGGGCCGTGCCGCCGGCGCGCTGCGCGATGGCCACGGCCTCGGCGGAGACGTCGACACCGAGCGCCGGGATGCCCCGGGACCGGGCGGCGACGAGCATCCGGCCCGGACCGCAGCCGATGTCGATGACCCCGCCGTCGACGTCGTCGAGCAGCGAGCGGTCGACGCGGTCGGCGGCGGCGCTCCAGCGACCGACGTCCATCGTGGTGACGGCGTCGGGCCGGTCGGGGTCGGTCAGGCGCAGGTGGCCGTCGGTGCGCAGGGCACGGGCGTACGGCTCGCCGCCGCCGGCACCGAACGAGACGGGTGCGTGCATGGTCATCGGGTGCTCCCCACGGTCTCGGCACGGAGTGCCCTGGTGAAGTCGGAGTCGGGTGCGAGGTCGGCGACCCGCTCGGCGTCCGCAATCGTGTCGACGTCGAGCAGCTCCCCGAGCACGCCCACGTCGAGTCCGGCGTCGGTCAGGCGTGCGAGCTGCACGGCTCCGGTGTCGTCACGCGACATCGGGACGCCGCGCAGCAGGTCGCCGGTGGGCCGTCGCAGGTACAGCGACCAGAAGCCGCCGTCCTCGGCCGGGCCGAACCAGGCGTCGCGCTCGGCGTCGTCGAACACCGGCGCGAGGTCCGCGGTGGACACCTGCGGGGTGTCCATGCCGACGAGCAGCAGCGGACCGTCGACGGCGTCGAACAGGAACCCGAGGCGCTCGTCCAGGCCGCCACCGGGCTGGCGCAGCACCTCGAACCCCTCGGCCGACGCCGGCACGACGTCGCCGTCGAAGAACAGGACCCGGCGGGCCGCGGGCAGTGCGCGGACGGTCGCCAGGGTGTCGGCGAGGCTCGCGGAAGCGACGCGCGCGGCGCCCTCGGGGGAGAGCGCCGGCGTCAGCCGGGTCTTCACCTTGCCGGGCAGGCACTCCTTCGCCACGACGGCGACGGTCACCGGGACGGAGACGCCGTCGGCTGCAGCGTCGCTGACGTGGGTGGGGTCGACGGTCACGAGCGGGCCTCCTCGACCACGGGGGTGGACTCGGCCGCCTGGCGGAGCGGCCCCGGTGCGACGACCCGGGCACGGGCCTCCCGGCGGTACGCACGGAGCAGACGGGACATGTCGCGCACCGCGTTGATCGTGCCGCGGAGCGTGCCGGTGACCTTGCTGTCGCCGATGCGCTGCGCGTACCCGATGTCGGACTCGTCGACGCGCCAGCCGGCGGCGTGGGCGGCCAGGACCATCTCGAGCGGGTAGCCGCTGCGGCGGTCGCGCAGATCGAGGGAGACGAGGTCCTCGCGGCGCATCACGCGCATCGGGCCGAGGTCGCGCAGTCGGTAGCCGGTCGCGCGGTGCATGAGGACGGCGAGGACGCGGTTCGCGAAGCGCGCGTGCGGAGCCCACGCACCGCGGCCGGTCGGGACGCGGCGGCCGAGTGCCAGGTCGACGCGGCCGCTGGCCACGCGGTCGACCAGGGGCGGGAGCTCGGCGGGGTCCATCGAGGCGTCGGCGTCGCAGAACGCGACGAAGTCGGCGGTCGCCGCGGCGACCCCGGCGGCGCAGGCCGAACCGAAGCCCTTGACGGGTTCCGTCACCACGAGGGCACCGTGGGCGCGGGCGACGTCGGCTGATCCGTCGGTCGATCCGTTGTCGACGACGATGGCCCGGTAGCCCGTGGGGAGCCGCGCGATGACCTTCGGCAGGGCATCCGCCTCGTCGAGGCACGGCAGGATCACGTCGACAGTCATGTCCGTCATTCGGTGCGGTCGGTCGGATCGACGGGTCTGTCCTGGCATGCACTCGACGTAACACGACGACGCGCTGCGGGGTACAGGAAACTGCCGGGTCCTGTTCGTTCAGCGCGTTCTGTGGGAGCGCGGTCCGCAGAACGGGGGACAGAGCGCGCGCGTGGGTCGCGCGAGTGGGTGTCGCAAGACGCCGTCGTGTCGTCGACACGCCGCCGAAGGCGGCGGCGTCTCACGCACCAGGGTGCGTGGTGCCGACACGACGGCGTCTTGCGGAGCCGTCGGGGCGGGGACAGCGGACGGGAGGCGCGGGGCGGGGCCGTCACGGGCCTCCCGTCCGGTGGCTGGTCGCGCTCTCAGGCGCGACCAGCGGCGAACCGCTCGCGCACGCGTTCCGGCTAGCGGACGGCGCTGCGGAGCGGAGCCGTCGCGAAGTCGCGCATGCCCTGCTCGAAGTCCACCTCGGCGTGCCAGCCGAGCTCGGCGGCGATGCGTGCCGAACTCGCCGTGACGTGGCGGACGTCGCCCAGGCGGTACTCGCCCGTGACGACCGGCTGCGGGCCGTCGGGTCCGGCGATCGCGGCGGCCATGTCGCCGATGGTGTGCACGGTGCCGGAGCCGACGTTGTACGCGCGGAACGTGTCCGACGGCAGGTCGGCCGTCGCCGCGATGGACGCGGCGTTCGCGCCGGCGACGTCGTCGACGTGCACGAAGTCGCGTCGCTGGGCGCCGTCCTCGAAGACGCGGGGTGCCTCGCCACGAGCCAGTGCCGAGCGGAACAGGGACGCGACACCGGCGTAGGGGGTGTTCGCCGGCATGCCCGGTCCGTAGACGTTGTGGTAGCGGAGCGCGATCGCGCGGCCTCCCGTGGCACGGGCCCAGCTCGAAGCCAGGTGCTCCTGCGCGACCTTCGTCTGCGCGTACACGTTGCGGGGGTCGAGCGCTGCGGACTCGTCGATCAGGCCGGGCAGCAGGGGCTGACCGTCGGGGCCGATCGGGTCGAAGCGGCCGGCGTCGAGGTCCTCGCGGCGGCGGGCCGGCGGACGGGTGGGTTCCCCGGAGACGGTGGTGTACGCGCCCTCGCCGTAGACGACCATCGAGCTGGCCACGACGAGCCGGCCGATGTCGTGCCGGTCCATGCCGGCGAGGACGTGGGCGGTGCCGGTGTCGTTCGACGAGACGTAGTCGGGGGCGTCCTGGAAGTCCACGCCGAGGCCGACCTTGGCGGCCTGGTGGCACACGACGTCGATGCCGTCGAGCGCGGTGTCGAGGGCGACCCGGTCGCGGACGTCGCCGTGCACGAACGCGATGCCCTGCTGCTGGTGGGCGCGGATGACATCGGCGGGGTCGCCGTGCACGTCGTCGCGCAGGGAGTCGAGGACGCGGACCTCGTGGCCGTCGGCCAGGGCACGGCGGACGATCGCGGAGCCGATGAAGCCGGCGCCGCCGGTGACGAGGAGGCGGCTCATGCGGTGGCGGTGGTGGGCTGGGCCTGCATGATGCTGGCGCTCGCGCTGGTCGGGACGAGTTCGCGCGGGGTGAAGTCGGCGGGGATGGCGGCGACGATCTGGCCGATGGCGCGGACGATGACCTCGTTGGCGCGGGCGAGGCGTTCCATGACGAGGGCGTGGGTGACGACGGCTCCGGCGTCGTCGACGTCGGGGCCGCTGGCTGCGGCTGCGGCCGCGGCTGCGGCCTCGTCCTCGGTCGGGGCCAGGCCGGCGTCGGCGTCGGTGACGAACGACAGGTTCACGGTGGCGATGCCGAGTTCGGCGGCCAGGGGGACCTCGGGCGTCATCGTCATGTTGATCGTGTGGCCGCCGGCCTGGCGGAGCCAGACGGACTCGGCGCGGGTGGAGAACCGGGGACCCTGGATGACGACGCAGGTGCCGGTCGGACGGAACGGCACGTCGAGTCCGGCGACGGCGTCGATCGCCGCGCGACGGAGCGTGGGGTCGAACGGGTCGGCGAAGGACAGGTGCTGCACGTCGTCCTCGAAGAACGTGTCGGCGCGTCCCCAGGTGCGGTCGATGAGCTGGTCGGTCACGACGAAGGTGCCGGGTGCGTAGTCGGGGTGCAGGCCGCCGACGGCGCTCGAGGACACGATCGCGCGGACACCGAGGGAACGGAGCGCCCACACGTTCGCGCGGTGGTTGATGCGGTGGGGGGCGACGGAGTGCTCACGGCCGTGGCGGGTCAGGAACGCGACCCGTCGTCCGGCCATCGTGCCGATGCTGATCGGGCTCGACGTCGGGCCGAACGGGGTCGGGACGTCGAGCTCGTCGGCGGTGCCCTCCTCGAACAGCTGGTAGAGGCCGGAGCCTCCGATGACACCGATCGTCACGGCTTCGTCGTTCTCCACAGGTCCTCCGTTGGTCGTCGGCGCGGGCTGCGCGCTGGATACGCTACTGACGGCGCCACCGGGCGAACCGGGAGCGGCGCCGCCAACCCCCTGTTCGGAGGCACCTGTGCGAACGATCGGTCAGCACCGCGACGACCTGGCGGCGTTGCTCGCGCCGGTGGTGGCGGGCCTCGGAGCAGAAGAACTGCCGATCGACGAACTCGTCGGCGCGGGGCTCGGCGCCGGGCTCGGACACCGTGTGCTCGCGGCGGCCGTCGCGTCGCCGGTGCCGCTGCCGCCCTTCGACAACAGCCAGATGGACGGCTTCGCAGTGCGGGTCGCCGAGGCCGGGCAGCAGGTGCGGGTCGTCGAACCGATCCCGGCCGGCGTGGTGCCCGAACCGCTCGAGCCCGGTACGGCGGCGCCGATCATGACCGGGGCACGGATCCCGGAGGGTGCCGACGCGGTGTTCCCGGTCGAGGCGACCGAGCCCGGTGCGTTCCCGGCGGCGCTCGAGCTGCCGCGGGTGACGGTGCCCGCTGACCTGACCGCCGGGACGTTCGTGCGGGTCACCGGCAGCGACCTGCCCGCCGGTGCCGAGCTCGCTCCGGCCGGTTCCGCGGTCACGCCGGCGCTGCTCGGGGCCCTGGCTGCTGCGGGGGTGACGACCGTGTCGGTGCGTCGACCGCTGCGGGTCCTCGTCGTGTCGACCGGCTCGGAGCTGCAGGGCGCCGACACGAAGGCGGCGACCATCGGCGACGCGAACGGCATCGCGCTTCGGGCGGCCCTGGCCCAGGTCGGTGCGGAATCGCGGACCGTCCGGGTGCCCGACGAGGTCACTGCTTTCGACGGGGCGCTCGATGCGGCCGTGGGGGACTGGGCCGACCTCGTGCTGACCACCGGGGGCATCAGCGCCGGGGCGTACGAGGTCGTCCGACAGGCGCTCGAACCCCGCGGGCTCGCGGTGACGCCGGTCGCGATGCAACCCGGTGGGCCGCAGGCGTTCGGCAGCGTCGTGTTCGGTGGCGACGCCGGTGGCGGTCGCTCCGTGCCCGTCGTGTCGTTCCCGGGCAACCCGGTGTCGGCGCTGGTCTCGTTCGAGGTGTTCCTGCGACCGCTGCTCGCCACCGCCGTCGGGCTGACGCCGGACCGTCCCACCCAGGTCCTGCCAGCGGCGTCCGCTGCCGGCTCACCCGTCGGCAAGCACCAGGTCCGTCGCGGCCGGGTGCAGGACGGGGCCGTGCACTTCGTCGGTGGGCCGAGTTCACACCTGCTCGTGCACTACGCCGCCGCCACCCACCTGGTGCACGTCCCCGTCGGCGTCGACACCGTCGAACCCGGCGACCCCCTGACCGTCTGGAGCCTCCGATGACCGACCCGTCCGCCTCTGACCAGGTGCGGCCCGGACCGTCGCCGACCGACGAGTTGTCGCACGTCCGCGCCGACGGCAGCGCACACATGGTCGACGTCTCCGCGAAGGACGTCACCGACCGGTCGGCCACCGCCACCGCCACCGTCGTCACCCGCCCCGACGTCGTCGCACGCATCCTGGACGGCTCGCTGCCCAAGGGCGAGGTCGTCGGCACCGCCCGCATCGCCGCGATCATGGCGGTGAAGAAGACCTCCGACCTGATCCCGCTGTGCCACCCGCTGCCGATCGCCGGTGTGCAGGTCGACATCACCGGCACCGACGACCGCGTGCTGATCGAGGTGTCGGTCCGCACGACCTCGCGCACCGGCGTCGAGATGGAAGCCCTGACCGGGGCGAGTGTCGCCGCCCTGACGGTGTACGACATGGTGAAGGCCGTCGACCGAGCGGCCGTGATCACGGACGTCCGCGTGCTCGAGAAGCACGGCGGGCGCTCCGGAGACTGGAGCAACCGATGACCGCCGAGCAGCCGACCAGGGGCCGGGCCGCCGTCGTCGTGGTGTCCACGCAGGCCGCCGCCGACCCCGCACTCGACCGCACCGGGCCCGTCATCGTCGACTGGCTGCGCGACCGCGGATTCTCCACGAGCGACCCGATCATCGTCCCCGACGGCGGCGCGATCACCGAGACCGTCACCGCCGAACTCCTGGCCGACGCACGTGTCGTCATCACCACCGGCGGCACCGGGGTCACCCCGACCGACCGGACCCCCGAGGCGGTGGCGGGGCTGATCGACCTCGAACTGCCCGGCATCACCGAGGAGATCCGTCGGCGCGGACTCGCGGGTGCCGGCCCGACCGCGCTGCTCACCCGCGGCGTCGCCGGAGTCACGAACGCGGGTTGCCTGCTCGTCACCCTGCCCGGGTCGCGTGGCGGGGTGTCCGACGGGCTCGCTGTGCTCGACGGTGTGCTCGACCACGTGGTCGCACAGGTGCACGGCGAGGGCCACGCCCCGCGGAGCGCCTCGTGAGCACCACCGAGGCCGCCGTACGTGTCGTGCTCGCCGACGTCGTCGACCGCGACATCAGCGTCGACGAGGTCGCAGCCGCGGTGGCCACCGAGCAGGACGGCGCTCTGGTGACCTTCGCCGGCATCGTCCGTGACCACGACGGTGGCAAGGGCGTCACCGCGCTCGACTACGAGCGGCACCCCAGCGCCGGCGACGTCATCACCGAGGTCGCCCGCACCATCGCCGAGGACCACCCCGACGTCCGGATCGCCGTGCTGCACCGGGTCGGGGCGCTCGGGATCGGGGACGTCGCGCTCGCCGCAGCGGTGTCGTCGTCGCACCGGGCGCAGGCGTTCGCCGCGTGCGGTGCCCTGGTCGACCTGGTGAAGGAGCGCGTGCCGATCTGGAAGCACCAGCGGTTCACCGACGGGACGGACGAGTGGGTCGCGGCGCTGTGACCGCCTCCGCCCAGACCGCGACCGCCGGCCATCGGGCGCGCTGATCCTGCAGCCTCGCCCGCCGGCCGCTCGACGCCCACCCTGAGCACCTTCGCAACCGGGACGCTCGTTCGGGGCATGGTGAGACTCCAAGCGGATCCATAGAATCGCGAACATGAGCGTCTTGCTGCCCGGGATCACCGTCATCCTGCTGGTCTTCGCCCTGATCGACATCCTGACGAAGACGGATGACCAGATCCGCGGCCTGCCGAAGATCGCGTGGGTGATCCTCGTGATCCTGGTCCCCGTCGTGGGCAGCATCGTCTGGTTCGCCATCGGCCACGACTGGGCTCCGGGCGAACGCAACCACGGTCGCTACATCGAGCCCACCCGCCACGAGGACCGGTACGCCACCCTCGGCGACGCCCGCAGTGCCCACGGCGCCAAGCGCGTCACCGGTACCGAGCAGGAGCTCGCCGAGCTCGAGCGCGAGATCGAGTACTGGGAGGCGCAGGCCCGCCTGAAGCGCGCCAAGGAGGCCGCGGGCGAAGGCGACGTCACCCCCGCGAGCTGACCCGGGCCTCCAGGCCGACGCACCGGCGCGCCGCGCCGCCGACGCACCGCGCGAGCCCACGCGCACGGGCCGACCACCTGCACGCGCACCACGCGCACGAGCCAGCCGCACCAGCCGCACCACCCGACCCGCACCCACCACCCCGCCGCGCCACCTACCCTTGACGGGTGGCACATCTCCTCGGCGCCGAGAACCTGCATCTCGAGTTCCCCACCAAGGTCGTCTTCGACAACGTCACCCTCGGCATCGACGAGGGTGACCGGATCGGCGTCGTCGGCCGGAACGGCGACGGCAAGTCGACCCTCCTCGCACTGCTGTCCCAGCGACTCGAGCCGGACGGTGGCCGCGTCACGCACCGCCGCGGGCTGACCATCGGCTACCTGGACCAGCGCGACATCCTCCCCGAGGGCGCGACCGTCGGCAGCACCGTCGTCGGCGACCTCGAGGAGCACGAGTGGGCCGGTGACCCGAAGATCCGCGACATCATCGGCGGTCTGGTCTCGGACATCCCGTGGGACGTCAGCGTCGACGAGCTGTCCGGTGGGCAGCGTCGCCGTGTGGCACTCGCGCGTCTGCTGGTCGGCGACTGGGACGTCCTGTTCCTGGACGAGCCGACCAACCACCTGGACGTCGAGGGCATCGAGTGGCTCGCCGGGCACATCAACCGCCGCTGGTCGTCGAACCAGGGCGGCATGGTCGTCGTGACGCACGACCGGTGGTTCCTCGACGCCGTGTCGACCGACACGTGGGAGGTCCACGACGGCGTCGTCGACCCCTTCGAAGGTGGCTACGCCGCGTACATCCTGCAGCGCGTCGAGCGTGACCGGCAGGCGGCCACGATCGAGCAGCGCCGCCAGAACCTGGCCCGCAAGGAGCTCGCATGGCTCCGCCGCGGTGCCCCGGCCCGCACGAGCAAGCCCAAGTTCCGCATCGACGCGGCGAACGCCCTGATCGACGACGTCCCGCCGATCCGCGACACCGTCGCGCTGTCCCGGACCGCGACCGCGCGCCTCGGCAAGGACGTCGTCGACCTGCTCGACGTGAGCGTCTCGTTCGACGGCACGCAGATCCTCGACCGCATCGAGTGGCGCATCGCACCGGGGGAGCGGACCGGCATCCTCGGCCCGAACGGTGCCGGCAAGTCGACCCTGCTCAACCTGGTCTCCGGTCGGCTGCAGCCGACCAGCGGGCGGGTGAAGACCGGCAAGACCGTGCAGGTCGCGGTGCTCGACCAGCAGCTCGCCGACCTGCAGCAGTTCGCCGACGACCGCGTGCGCGAGGTCGTGGCGCGCAAGAAGACGAGCTACGTCGCCGACGGCAAGGAGATGACGCCGTCGCAGCTGCTCGAGCGGCTCGGCTTCACCTCGGAGCAGCTCTCCACGCCGGTCAAGGACCTGTCCGGTGGGCAGAAGCGGCGCCTGCAGCTCATGCTCATCCTGCTCGACGAGCCGAACGTGCTGATCCTCGACGAGCCCACCAACGACCTCGACACCGACATGCTCGCCGCCATGGAGGACCTGCTCGACACCTGGCCGGGCACCCTGCTGGTCGTCAGCCACGACCGGTACCTGCTCGAGCGCGTCACCGACCAGCAGTACGCCGTGCTCGGCGGGCACCTGCGGCACCTGCCCGGCGGCGTCGACGAGTACATGCGTCTGCGCGAGGCCGGCACCGGTGGCGGGACCGCCTCTGCGGCTGCCGCCGCGTCTGCCGGGAGGCCCGACACCGTCGGCGGGACCGGCTCGGCCGGTGCCGTGGCCGGGTCCACGGCCGCCGGTGCGTCCGCCCTGTCGGGAGCGGACCGGCGGACCGCCGAGAAGGAGATGTCGGCGCTCGACCGGAAGATCGCGAAGGTCGGCGCGGACCGCAAGAAGCTGCTCGACCAGTTCGCGACGCACGACCAGTCCGACTACTCCGGGCTGGGGGAGCTGCAAGCGAAGCTCGCGGAGCACGAGGCCGAGATCGAGCAGCTCGAGGAACGCTGGCTCGAGGTCGCGGAGCTGCTCGGGGTCTGAGGCGGACTACTCGACGGACGCGGGGTCGACCGCGTCCTGGCCGCTGTCCGCCGGTGTGGCGTCCTCGGGCGCCCCGCCGCCGGGGTTCGCCACGACCTCCCACAGGTGGCCGTCCGGGTCCTGGAAGAAGCCGGACCACATGCCCCACGGGCGCGTGTACGGCGGTTCGAGCATCGTTGCGCCCGCTGCCTGCGCCCGCTCGAGGAACGCCTCCGCCTCGGCCTGACTGCCCGTGAAGTGCCCGATCGTGCTGCTCGGTGCCGTGGCCAGCTGCACGCCGGAGTCCTTCGCCATGTCGTCGCGGCCGTAGACACTGACGATCAGACCGTCGTCGAGGGTGAACATCGCCGTGGTGCCGCCGGCCTGCGTCTCGGTGGCCGGGTACTCGGTCCCGATGACGCCGCTGCCCTCGAGGCCGAGCAGCGCGCGGTAGAACTCGGCCGATCGAGCGACGTCGGCGACGGCGAGGGTGATGGCGTGCATGCGCCGCACGCTACGCCGGGGCCGCTCGGCCCGTGTCACCCTGTCGGTCAGTCCCCGAGGCCCAGGATGAGTCGGCGGAGCAGCCCGGCCAACTGCCCCTGCTCGTCGTCCGAGACGCCCGACAGGATGTCCCGCTCGGCGGCCAGCAGGTCCGCGATCGCGGCGTCCACCGCCACCCGCCCCAGGCCCGTCAGCGACACGAGGATGCCCCGGCCGTCCTTCGGGTCGGTCCGGCGCCCCACGAAGCCGCGTGCCGCCAGCCGGTCCACCCGGTTCGTCATCGTGCCGCTCGACACCAGGGTCTGCTGCAGCAGGGTCTTCGGGCTCAGCTCGTACGGCTCACCCGCGCGCCGCAGGGCCGACAGCACGTCGAACTCCCACGGCTCCATGTCGCTCGCGTCGAACGCCGTCCGCCGGGCGCGGTCCAGGTGCCGGGCGAGCCGGTCCACGCGGGACAGGACCTCGAGCGGGCCGAAGTCGAGATCGGCACGTTCACGACCCCACGCCGCGACGATGCGATCGACCTCGTCCTCATGCGGCATCCCTCCATCTTGGCCGAACCCGGAGCGGACAGCCAGCCTCGTCGGTCGTGGGAAGATGGAGGAGCACCCCCGGGTGCGTTCCGCCTTGGTGTAATGGCAGCACGACGGCCTTTGGTGCCGTTAGGTCCGGGTTCGAATCCTGGAGGCGGAGCGGGGGGCTGATCGGCCGGTCGGCAGAGTCGCTTCGGCACCACAGGACGCAGACCCTGCATCGGCAGCACCGCTGCCATACTGACGGGGTGACGATGGTGCGGCCCGTCATCGGGCGTCAGCGGGAGAGCGCGGCCCTCCGAGATGCCGTCCGCGACGTCGTTCGTGGTGGTTCTGCGTTCGTGGTCGACGGCGAAGCGGGAATCGGCAAATCATCGCTGGTCACCGATCTGCTCGAGTACGCGAACACCCATGGCGTGCGAGCGATCACGACCACCGGCACCCTGGCCGAGTCAGCTGAGCCGTACGCCGCGCTCCACATGCTCCTGTACCCGCTGCGCGGCGGCATCGCGAACCTGCCGGCACCGCAGCGACGCGCGCTGGACGTCGCCTTCGGTGTCGCGACGGGAGTCCAGCCCTCGCCGCTGCTCGCCGGTCTCGCCGCGCTGACGCTGCTCTCCGACGCCGCCAGCGAACGTCCACTCGTGGTCGTCGCCGAGGACCTGCACTGGATGGATGCGCCGTCCGAGTGGGCGCTGCGCATGATGGCCCGCCGTGTCGGCGAGGACCCGGTCGTCATCGTCATGACGACGCGGAACACCGACATGGTGGAGACCCCGGGCATCCGACGTCTGCACCTCGGTCCGCTCGACGAATCGGCTGCCGGTGAACTGCTCGACGGGATCTCCGGAGCGCCCACGGGTCAGGCTCGACGTGACCTCGTGATCCGCGCCGAGGGCAACCCGTTGGCGCTGCACGAACTCGGGCGGCCGGTCGCGGCGGTGGACCGCACTCGGGAACGCCCTGTCGTGGGCCGGGTCGAGCAGGAGTTCACCGCCCGGTACACGGAGCTGGACCAGTCGGTCAGGTTGGCCATCCTCGCCGTGGCGCTGTCCGGCAGCACCAGTGCCGAGGAGGCAGCGCGGGTTGCCGCACGCGCGATCGGGCGCTTCCCGGCACCGACGTGGACGGAGCAGGCATCGGCGTCCTCGCTCCTCGAGTGGGTCCCTCCGCGTGCGATCCGGTTCCGACACCCGCTCGTGCAGTCGGCCGTCCTGTCGGCTGCGTCCCCGACGGAGCGCACCGCCGTCCTGCGGTCGCTCGTGATCGAACACCAGGACGATCCGTCCCGGACGACCTGGTGGCGCGCCGAACTCGCCACCGGTCACGACGAGTCCCTCGCAGACGAGATAGCCGCGATCGGCGACGGACGGACGGCGATGTCCGACCCGTTCGTCGCGAGCCGGGCCTACGAGCGTGCGGCCGAACTGACCTCCGACGTGTCCAGACGCGTGGAGCGGCGCATCGTCGCGGCGGAACTCGCCGGACTGTCCGGCAGGATCTCGGAAGCGTCACTCCTGGTGCAGCGAGCACGCGACGAGGCGCCCGGTCGGCTGCTCGCAGCACGCGCTGCGTGGGTCGCCGAGACCCTGCCCACCGGTCGGACCGGCCTGGCCGTCGGTGACCTCGGACCGGCGCTCCACGCCGTCTCCGAGATGCAGGCGGCCGGTGGGGTCGAGCAGGCCACCGACGCGCTGCTGCACCTGGCCGCGATCGCCTGGGACCACACCTCCGAGGCGGACCCGGGCGACCCGATGCTCGTCGTCGTCGAAGCCCTCGCGCTGCCCGAGGACGACCCGCGGTCGCTCCTGCTCGCCGCACGGACCGAGCCGGTGGCGCGTGGCGATCGTGTCCGAGAACTCGCGCTGGCGGCGGCACCGACGGCTCAGGACGAAGAGTCGGCCTGGCTCCTGGGGTACGCGCTGAACCTGGTGGGCGAGATCGACACGGCTCGCGTCCTGCTCGACCGTGCCCTCGCGAGCATGCAGGCGCGTGGTGAGCTGCGGACGTTCCCACAGGCGCTCATGGGGACCTCGATGACCACCTACCTGGCCGGGGACGTCGCCAGGGCGCGAGTCCTCGCGGAACAGGCCGCATCGCTCGGCCGTGACCTGGGTGACGCGGGCTTCTCCGCAGCGGCGCGGTGCGCGCTCGCGTGGTTCGACGCGCTCGAGGGCAGGTACCCCGACGCCGAACGGATCGCCGGCGGGACCGAGGCGGGCGCGCAGGTACTCCGCTCGAGTGCGATGCGCGCAACGCTCCTCGGCGCGACGGGGTTGGCGCACCTGCACTCGGGCCGAGCAGCGGATGCGCTCGAACCCCTCCGTCGCCTGTTCGACCCCGACGACGGCGCATTCAACCCGTCCTTCGCCGTCCTGACCTCCCACGACTACGTCGACGCCGCGCTGGAGTCCGGCAACCGACCGGACGCCGACCAGCGGTTGGCGGACCTCGAGCGGCTCCACGCGCGCTGGCATGCCCCGATGGTTCAGGCCGCCGTCGAGTACGCCCGGACCGCCCTGATCGACGACGACGGCCTCGAGGCGGGGTGGGCGACCCTGCAGCACGAGCGTTGGCCGATCCCGTACCTGCAGGCCCGAGCGTTCCTGCGACTCGGTCGCCGCCTGCGTCGCACGAACCGCACCACCACCGCCCGCGCCGTCCTGCACGCCGCGCTGGACCTCTTCGAGGCGATGCCTGCCCCGACCTGGGAAGAGCGGACCCGGGACGCCATCCGTGCCACGGGCGAGCGGCTGCCGACGACCGGTCAGCGCCGCATCGAGCTGCTCACCCCGCAGGAGCTCCGGGTCTGCACGCTCGCGGCCCAGGGGATGAGCAACCGGGCCATCGGTGAACACCTCTTCGTCTCGCCCCGGACGGTGGGTGCGCACCTGTACGCGGCGTTCCGGAAGCTCGGCGTCTCGACTCGGCAGCAGCTGCCGTCGGCGCTGGCGCCCGAGACGACGACAGCGACGACAGCGACGACAGCGACGACAGCGACGACAGCGACGACAGCGACAGCGGCACAGGACCAGCCGACGACCGACTGACACCCCGGCCCATGACCGACTAAGTCACAGGACGGCAGATATCGGTCATCGCGACCGATGTGCACCGCCGGTCCGCGCCCCTAGCGTCTCGGACGGGAGCACCGCTTCCACACCGACGCGGGTTCGTGGCACCGGCTACGGACCAGGAAGGACCGCACCGTGACCGGATCCCCCACCATCGTCCTCGTCCACGGAGCCTTCGCCGATGCCGGCAGCTGGGCGCCCGTCACGAAGCTCCTCCTCGACCAGGGTCACAAGGTCCTCGTCCCACCCGTGTTCAACCGCAGCCTGTCCGGCGACGCGGCCTACATCAAGTCCTTCGTCGAGCAGATCGACGGACCGGTCCTGCTCGTCGGGCACTCCTACGGCGGCGCGATCCTCACCGTCGCCGGCGTCGCCGAGAACGTCGTCGGCCTCGTCTTCGTCGCCGCGTACGCCCTCGAGGAGGGCGAGAGCCTCGGCGCCCTGCAGGGCGGCTTCCCCGACAGCGACCTCGCCGCGAACCTGGTGTACGCGCCCTACCCCGTCGACGGCGCCGAGCCCGGCACCGACGTCTCCGTGGCCATCGACGCCTTCCCCGCCGTCTTCGCGGGTGGCCTCGACCTCGAGAAGGCCGAGGTCCTCGCGGTCTCGCAGCGTCCGCTGTCCGCCGTCGCGTTCGGTGAGCCCGCATCCGTCGCGGCGTGGAGGACCAAGCCGTCCTGGGGCATCGTCTCCAGCGCCGACCACACCATCAACCCGGACGTCGAGCGCTTCGGCTACCAGCGCGCCGGCGTTCGCAAGGTGATCGAGATCGACGGACCGCACCTGGTGATGCAGACGCACCCCACCGAGGTCGCGGCGTTCATCACCGACGCCGTCGCCGAACTCGGCTGACCACCCACCGACCACCACAACCGCAAAACAGCACAGGAGAGCAACCATGGGTTACGTGACCACCGACGACGGTGCAGAGATCTACTTCAAGGACTGGGGCAACGCCGACGCGCAGCCGATCGTCTTCCACCACGGCTGGCCGCTGTCCTCGGACGACTGGGACGCGCAGATGTTGTTCTTCCTGGCCGAGGGCTTCCGCGTCATCGCGACCGACCGACGCGGTCACGGCCGCTCGTCGCAGATCGGCACCGGCCACGACATGGACCACTACGCGAGCGACGTGTCCGCGGTCGTCGAGCACCTCGACCTGCACGACGCCGTCCACATCGGCCACTCCACCGGCGGCGGCCAGGTCGCTCGCTACGTCGCCCAGTACGGCCAGCCCCAGGGCCGGGTCGCGAAGGCGGTCCTCGTGTCCGCCGTCCCGCCGCTGATGGTGAAGACCGACGCGAACCCCGAGGGCACCGACATCTCGGTCTTCGACGGGTTCCGACAGGCACTCGCGGCGAACCGTGCTGAGTTCTTCCAGGCCGTCGCGTCCGGCCCGTTCTACGGCTTCAACCGTGACGGCGTGACGCCGTCGGAGCCGGTCATCGCGAACTGGTGGCGTCAGGGCATGACCGGCAGCGCCGTCGCGCACTACGAGGGCATCAAGGCGTTCTCGGAGACGGACCAGACCGACGACCTGCGAGCCATCACCGTGCCCGTCCTCGTCCTGCAGGGTGACGACGACCAGGTCGTGCCGTACCAGGACGCCGCCCTGAAGCAGGCCGAACTCCTGAGCGACTCGACCTTGAAGATCTACGAGGGCTACCCGCACGGCATGCTGACGACCCACGCGGACGTCATCAACCCCGACATCCTCGCGTTCATCCGCGGCTGATGCCGCTGATCCCGCTGACGCTGCGTTCGCGGCGATCCTGACCGGAGGCGCGGTGCACGCGGGTCTGTCGACCCACGTGCACCGCGCCTCCGGTCATCGTGCGCAGCCGTGAGAGCACCGACCGCCGGGTCGTCACCCCTGACGGTGGTGCGCGACTTCCTGGTGCGCTTCGCCGCGGTCCTGCCGCAGGACACGACCCCGTCGAACCACTGACGGAACCGGTCCGGTCAGCGCCTCGTCACCACGAACTGGGCGCGTAGTCCTTCAGGAAGACCCCGAACAGGTCGTCGCCGGCTTCGCCCCGGACGATCGGGTCGTAGACGCGGGCTGCCCCGTCGACCAGGTCGAGCGGTGCGTGGAAGCCCTCTTCGGCGAGCCGGACCTTCGTGGGGTGCGGCCGTTCGTCGGTGATCCAGCCGGTGTCGACGCTCGTCATCAGGATGTTGTCGGTCTCGAACATCTCCTGCGCGCTCGTGCGGGTGAGCATGTTCACGGCGGCCTTCGCCATGTTCGTGTGCGGGTGACCCGGCCCCTTGTAGGCGCGGCCGAACACGCCTTCCATGGCGCTGACGTTCACCACGTAGGTGCGGCGTCCCGTGCTCGCGGCCATGGCAGGGCGGAGCTTCGAGATGAGGATGAACGGGGCCGTGGTGTTGGCCAGCTGGACCTCGAGCATCTCGAGTGGGTCGACCTCGTCGACCTGCTGGGTCCACGAGTTCTCGTCGTGCAGGTCGGGGACCAGGCCGCCGGCGTCGATCGCGGTGCCCAGGGCGAGCCGTTCGAGCGAGCTCGATCCCGGCGCCATCGCCTGCTCGGTCAGCTCGTCGGCTCGGGCTGCGGCGGCCGCGAGGATCGGGTGCGCGGCCACCGATCGTGCGAGCGCCAGCGGGTGCTGGTCGTTCGTGTGCCCGAAGGTGACGAGTTCGGGCAGCGGTCCGTCGGGCAGCGGCGCGAGTTCCGCGTCGACCAGCGGCTGGTAGGCGCCGGTCGACCGGCGCACGGTCTGCGTGGCGTTGTTGATCAGGATGTCGAGGGGACCGGCCGCGGCCACGTCCTCGGCGAGCCCGATCACCTGGGCGGGGTCGCGCAGGTCGATGCCGACGACCTTCAGGCGGTCCATCCAGTCGGCGGAGTCCGGCAGGCTCGCGAAGCGGCGCACCGCGTCGCGGGGGAACCGCGTGGTGATGGTGGTGTGGGCCCCGTCGCGCAGCAGCCGGAGGGCGATGTACATGCCGATCTTCGCGCGGCCGCCGGTGAGCAGCGCCCGCTTGCCGGTCAGGTCCGTCCGGGCCTCGCGCTTCGCGTGGCTCATGCGAGCGCACGCCGGGCAGAGCTGGTGGTAGAACGCGTCGACGACCGTGTAGTGCTGCTTGCACATGTAGCAGGGCCGTGACTTCAGCAGGGTGCCCGCGGTGGTCGACGCGGTCGAGGCGCTGATCAGGACGCCGCGGGTCTCGTCGTCGATCCGGTCGGCGGCCCCGGTGGCGGTGGCGGCGATCACACGGCGGTCGGCCTCGGCGATGACGCTGCGCTTCTCGAGACGGTGCGCACGCTTGACGGCCTTGAACATCTTCGCGGTGGCCCGGCGGACCCGGATGAAGTCCGGATGCGTCTCGTCGATCTCGGTCAGCTGCTCGAGCACCCGGAGCGCGACGCTCAGGTCGTCGGGGTCGATGCCGCTGGGTTCGGGGTGCTCGGAGCTCACACGCGATCCTACGTCGGGACCGAGCACCGATCAGACGAGCTGCTGCTCCATGCACACGCTCGTCGGGTCGTCGACGTACGGGCCGAACCGGGGGATGTCCGCGTACCCGGCCTTCCGGTACAGCGCGATCGCCGCGGCCTGCGGCAGGCCGGTCTCGAGCCGGACGGTCCCGATGCCGATCGCGCGGGCCCGGTCGTGCAGGGCGTCGAGCAGCCGCGTCCCCACGCCGAGCCCACGCGCGGCGTCGCTCACGAACATGCGCTTGACCTCGCCGGTGCCGTCGCCGGCGTCGACGAGCGCCACCGTGCCGAGGGCGGTGCCGTCCTCACGCGCCACCAGGAACGTGACGTCGGGCTGGTCCAGGTCGTCGACGTCGAGGGCGTGGTAGTTCTCGGCCGCGTAGAGGCTCAGTCCGTAGTCGTCACCCTGCTGCAGCAGGTGCAGGACGTCGTCTTGCCGGGGGCTCTCGATCTGCACGGTCAGCACCGTCACACAGTAGCGAGGACGACGAGAACAGTGGGCAGACGAGGCCCCCGGCCGACGGCGATCAGGCCAGGAGTCCCTCGCTGACCTCCCACAGTCGCCGGGCATCGTCGGCGTCGAGCATCGCCGAGTTCGCGTCCGACGGGATGCGGTCCGCGGTGAGGGGCAGGACCCGGTCGTCGATCACGGCGACGTCGCTGTCCTTCAGGTAGACCCCGCCGACGCCGTCGAGCAGCGGGCTCGCGGCACCGAACACGAGCGTCGCTGCGCCCTGCTCGACGGTCTTCTTGCCGACCTCGGGGTCGATGACGGTCACCCCGTGGTCGTCGACCAGTCCCTGCTCGCGGTACGACGCGAGCACCGTTTGGTCGTGCGGGCCGGGTCCGATGATGACGCCCGGGTGCGCGGCGAAGGCTCGGATGCCCTGGTCGGCGTACCGCCGGTCGAGCTCCACCGTGAACAGGACGTTGGCGCGCTTCGACTGGCCGTACGCGGTGACCGGGTCGTACCCGTGCGCGAACGTCAGGTCGTCCCACCGGATCTGCCCGAACCGCGCCGCACCGGAGGTGACGGTCAGGACCCGCGCACCACGGGCCTCCAGGAGGGCGGGCAGGAGCGCCCGCGTGAGCTGGAAGTGCCCGAGGTGTGTCGTCGAGAACGCCAGTTCGTTGCCGCGGCCGTCGAGTCGGCGGTCCGGGGTGAAGAGCATCGCGGCACTGTTCACGAGCATGTGCAGCGGGCGGCCGGAGGCCGACCAGCGCGCGGCGAAGGCATCGACCGACGACGGGTCGGTGAGGTCGAGGGCCTCGACGTGGATGCCCGGGATGTCGGCGACTGCTGCGGATGCCCGGTTGACGTCACGTGAGGCGACGGTGACGTCGGCGCCGGCCGCCGCGAGGGCGCGGCTGGTCTCACGGCCGAGGCGGCTGTGTCCGCCGGTCACGACGACGTTCCGGCCGGTCAGGTCGACGCCGTCCAGGACGTCGGCGGCGGTGGACGCGGCAGTGAAGCCGCTGGGCAGGGGGTGCTGGTCGGTGATCACGAGTGGTGCTCCTTCGATTCGATGTGGCCGACGGCGGCAGCAGGGCCGGCCGCGTCGGCGGTGTCAGGGCCGACGGCGTCGGTGATCGCCGACCACGCGTCGGGGTCGAGGCCGAGCTCGGTCCGGAGGAACGCCGTCGTGGTGTGGCGGACGAGGTCCACACGCTCGGGGCTCTCGTCCGTGGTGGCGGTCGACTCGTAGTCCTGGATCCCGCCGAGCAGGTGCTCGCCGCCGTGGAGTGTCACCAGATGCCGCGCGCCGGGGCTCAGGTGGTAGACGTCGGTGAACCAGTCCGGGCCTCGCGTCGAGAGCTGAGACTGGTCGTGGTCGCCGGCGACGACCAGTGACGGGGTGTGCAGCCGGCTGAAGTCGGGGCTCATGAACGCGAAGTGCTCCTGCGCGAACGGCGCGAGGTCGCCGCGCGCGATCCCGGTGGTGGACAGCAGGACCCCGGCGCGCACGCGGTGGTCGGTGCGGTCCTCGCCCGGCCGCCCGTTGGCGTCCAGGACGCGGGCCCCGAGCAGCATGCCCACGGACTGTCCGCCCCACGAGTGTCCGACCGCGGCGATGCGCGCGGTGTCGACGCGCCCGCTCAGGCCGGGGACCGCGTCGATGATCTGGTCGAGCTCGTCGAGCACCCGCTCGAGGTCGTCGACGCGCGTCTGCCAGATGGTCGGGTAGCGCGGGTCCTCGAGCGTCAGCTCGTAGGCCTTCGCGTCGAGGAACGTCGGCTGGACGACGACGAAGCCGTTCGCGGTCCAGTGGTCGACCAGGGGGTCGCCACCGGTCATGGACTGGCCGAAGCCGTGGGCGAAGACGATGACGGGCAGGTCCGTGCCGGTCGTCGGTGCGGTGATCCGGACCTCGAGGTCCTGACCGCGCGAGGGTGCGGGAAGCGTGACGGGGCGCACGCTGATGACCTGCGGTCGAGGTGCTGTGGGTGCCATGTGGGCCTTTCCGGGATGCGGTGTCGCCCGTGGTCGGAGCGATCGTCGTCCGAAACGGAGCGACGTTCCGGAACGATACGGAACAACGATCCGGATTGCAAGAGGAAGCGGAGCGTTGTTCCGCATTCCGTCTGCGTCGTGCGATGATCGACGCATGAGCACCCCGTCGACCGACCCCGTGCCGCGTCGCCGTCGCGACGTCGAGCGCAACGAGCGCACGATCCTCGACGCCGCTGCCGCGGTCTTCACGGCCTCGGGCGTCGGCGCACCCGTGCGCGAGGTCGCCGCCGCCGCCGGTGTCGGGGTGGGCACGCTCTACCGGCACTTCCCGACCCGTTCGGACCTGGTCGTCGCCGTCTACCGGCACCAGATCGAGGCCCTGGTCGACGCGGGGCCGGCGCTGCTCGACTCCGAGCCGACACCGTTCGCCGCCCTGCTGCACTGGGTGCACCAGTTCGTCGACTTCCTCAGCACCAAGCACGGCCTGGCGCGTGTCTGGGAGGGCGACGCCGACGGCTTCACGGCGCTGCACACGCTGTTCGTCGACGAGCTCGTGCCCGTGCTCGGCCGGCTGCTCGACGCCGCGCGGGCGTCCGGCGAGGTGGCCGCACCGACCCCGCCCTACCAGCTGCTCCGGGCCGTCGGCGACCTGGTGGCGTGGAGTCCCCAGGACCCCGACTACAACGTCCGGACGATCGTGACCCTCCTGGTCACCGGGCTGCGGCAGGCGCAGCCGACGGTGACCGACAGCGCGTAGCCGGTCACGCGCACTGGTCACGACCGGCACCGGACTGGAGGCGCGGTGCGGGCCAGTGACGCGCCTCCCGTCCGGCGTCACGACCGTCTCGGGCCGCACCAGCGGCGTCGGAGCGGTCCGCCCCCTACGATCGTCCCGACGAAGGGGGACCACCATGACGGAACTGGCGGACTGGGAGACCGAGGGGGCCAGGGCTCGTCCGGCTCGGCCGGGTGACCACGAACCGGTGCCGGCAGCGCTGCGGGCCGTGACGATCATCGGGGTGCTGTTCCTGATCGCCGCGGTGTGCGTGTTCGTCGTGAACGCGTCCATCCCTCCGGCCGACGAGACCGCGGTGCCCGTCGACGTGCGGCTGCTGATCGCGACGATCGTTTCGGTCGCGATCGCGGCGGTCGGCGTGGTCGCCCTGCTGCTCCGACTCGTCGCCGGGGTGCTCATCCGGCGCTGACCGCCCGCGGACGTGCAGGGTTCACGCTGCGGCTCCTCCCCGGCAGGTGTCAGACCGACGACGCCCGCCCGGAGCCGACGACCACCAGTTCGGTTCCGCTCGGTGCATGGTCAGCGAGCCTCGCGGTCCGGATCGTCATGTCGTCGTAGGAGTTCCACGAGTAGCTCGTGGAACGGGACGAGAACAGTCCGGTGTAGATGGTCTTCTCGTAGTCACCCGACTGCATCTCCGCGCTGCCGTCCACCATCGCCACCTGCTGGAGGGTGTGGAACGCGCGGCTGATGTTCTCTGCTTCGTCCGCCTTGACCGGGTGGTGCCCGTGGACGTACGCCGCGCGCACGAACCGCGACGGCGACGAGTAGTCCCCGGGGATCCCACGCATCGACGCACCCGCACCGAACGGCACCAGGTGGGCTCGGCCGAGCACGCGCTCGTCCGGGACCTCGGGCGAGGTGTTGAGGTAGTTGCGCAGGTTCTCGTGGTGCCACGCGAACCCGGGCTGGTTCGTGAGGACGTCCACGTCGTCGTCGAACACGTGCAGGCCGTCCTCGGTCTGCTCCACGACGATCGCACGGTCGCGGTCGCCGATGATCCAGTGCAGGAAGGCACTCGGGTACTCGTCGTTGATCGGCCGGTCGACGATGACGACGTCTGCGAGCGCTGCCTCCACCGCGTCGACGTCGGCGAACCGGGAAGCGACCCACAACGGGAACTCGAACGCTGCGACGTTCGTCGCACCCTCGACGGGTACTGTGGGGTAGTGGGCGTACCCGGGGAAGTTGAGGCCGGCGACAGCGACCCCGGCGTCGTTGCCGCAGTCGAAGTAGAGGGGCGTGTCGTCCTCCACGATCCCCATGCCGATGACCGCGTGCGGGATGCCGGCGACGGCGCCGAACGGTGAGCGCGGAACGAAGCCGGTCGGGGTGACGACCACCTGCTCGCCGTACCCGGTCGACCAGTCGAGGTTGCGCGCCAGGAAGAGGTGACCGCTCTCGTCCGAGAACCTGATGGCAGTGCACATGTCGAGTCCTTTCTCGTGTGGACCGCGCGGCGCGGTGTCGGTCGCGCAGGACCAGGTTGGTCCCTCATGGTGGCGAGCGACAGCGGCGGACGACAGAGGCGAACGACCCTGACGAGCACCGAGCACCGCCGGCCCACCGTGACGGGACCTTCGTCCTGGACGCCGGCCGCTCCTGAGCGTATGGTCCGCCCATGAGTGGGGCTCAGGGACGATCTTCGCGGCAGCAGCGTGCAGAGCAGTTGGCGGAGGTGTCGCCGCGCTTCCGCGCACAGCTCGACGACCGACGACACGACCGGGTCGGCGCGGACTGGGCCGGCGGCCTGCCGGCGCAGTACGGCGTGGCGCCGCGACTCCGACTCGGGCGTGACCGGTGGTTCAACCTGCTGTGGCTGGTACCGCTCGCTGCCGCAGCGCTCGTCGTCGGCATCGCGGTCGCACGGGAGATCGTCGACGTGCCGGCCGTCCGGGACTTCATGCGGACCTACCCCGGCGAGTCGCGTCTGCCGGCCGGCACACCGGAGGGCTTCCCCGCCTGGCTCCAGTGGCAACACTGGCTCAACGCGCTGTTCATGTTCTCGATCATGCGAGCAGGACTGAGCATCCTGGCCGACCATCCCCGCCTGTACTGGACCCGACACTCGACGCCGGGCCACGAGTGGCTGCGCTTCCAGCGACCTGTTCCGGACGACCCGAACTACACCGCGAAGGGGGATTCGATCACGCTTCCCGACCAGGTCGGACTCCCGGGGAGACGGCACTCGATCGGGCTGGCTCGTTGGTGGCACTTCGGTTTCGACGTGCTCTGGCTGGTCAACGGCGTCGTGTTCGTCGTCCTGCTCGTCGTCACCGGACAGTGGGCCCGGATCGTCCCGACCAGCTGGGACGTGTTCCCGAACGCGCTGACGACGGCGATCAGGTACCTCTCACTCTCCTGGCCGGTCGAGGACGGGTGGGTGAACTACAACGCGCTGCAGTTGCTCTCGTACTTCGTCACGGTCTTCATCGCCGCCCCGCTCGCACTCCTGACCGGGCTCGGGATGTCACCGGCCCTGTCCACGCGCTTCCGGAGGATCAGCCGCGTCTTCAGCATCCAGTTCGCCCGGTCCCTGCACTTCCTGGTCCTCTGCTGGTACGTCGCCTTCGTCACGGTCCACGTGAGCATGGTCCTGATGACCGGCGCGTTGCGGAACCTCAACCACATGTACGCGGGGAACGACACGCAGGCGTGGACGGGTTTCTGGGTGTTCCTCGCCACCACCGTCGTCCTCGCCGTCGTGTGGGTCGGCGGTTCGCCGTTCACGTACCGGTTCCCGAGAGCCGTCCGTCGGTTCGCCTTGGCGTTGTTCGGGCCGGTCCAACGGTGGTTCGAGCACGTCGACGCGAAGCCGGGGGCCTACAGCGAGGACGACATCTCACCGTTCTTCTGGCCGAACGGACGGACGCCGGACAGCGAGGAGTACCGCGCCCTGCAGTCGGACGAGTTCCGGGACTACCGGCTCGCGGTCGGCGGGCTCGTCGAGGAACCGGCGTCCCTCTCGCTCGACGACCTGCACCGTCTGGAGCACCGCGAACAGATCACGCAGCACTTCTGCATCCAGGGGTGGTCGGGGGTCGCCAAGTGGGGCGGCGTCCCCATGTCGGCGATCCTCGACCTGGTCCGTCCCGACCCGAAGGCACGGTGGGTGGTCTTCTACTCCTTCGCTGAAGGGGCCGACGGAGGCCTGTACTACGACGCGCAGGACATCGAGCAGATGCGCTCGGAGATGGTCATGCTCGCGTACGACATGAACGGCGAGCGGCTGAACTTCGCGCACGGGGCGCCCCTGCGCCTCCGGAACGAACTGCAGCTCGGGTTCAAGATGGTCAAGTGGCTGCAGGGCATCGAGTTCGTCGAGCGGTTCGAGGACGTCGGGAGTGGGCTCGGTGGGTACAACAACGACCACGAGTTCTTCGGGTACCGGCAGCCGATCTGACCTCGCCGATGCGTTGGACCGTCCTCCCCACGAACGCCGCTGCTGCGGTGATGGCGACCGGGATCGTCGGCACGGCTTGTGCCACCACCGGGCTGCGTCCCGTCGGCGTCGTCGCGTTCACCGTCGCCACGGCCCTGCTGGTCGGGGTCGTCGTCCTCCTGGTCCGCCAGGGCGTCCACCAGCCGTCCTGGTTCACCGGCACGCTCGTCGACCCGGATGCCGCCTTCGGGTGGTGGACCCTGCTCGCGGCCGTCGGCGTCTGCGGGACCCTGGGTGCCACGCTCGGCGTCGGCGCTGCTCCGGTCGTGGCGCTCGTGGTCGGCGGGCCGCTCTGGCTGCTCCTCCGGACCGGCGCGCGGCCGCTGAGCGCGCACGCCGACGGTGCGTGGTTCCTCTGGATGGTCGGGACCGAATCGCTCGCGATCACCACCTCGACGCTGCACTTCGACGTCGTCGCGCTCGCGCTCTGGGGCGTCGGCCTCGTGCTGTACCTGCTGCTCGCCGCCGTGGTCCTCGTCCGCATGGTCGGCTCGCGGGGAGGACCCCTCGTGGTCGCCCCCACCGCGTGGGTCGTCTCCGGCGCGACGGCGATCACGACGCTCGCCGGCGCTCGCCTGCTCGAGAACGGTCTGCCGGCCGCGGCGCACTTCGTCGGCGGCGCGTCCTTCGTCCTGTGGGCCTGGGGAACGTGGTGCCTGCCGTTCCTGGTCGGCATCGGCATCCGGCAGGTCATCGTGCTCCGCCTGCCGGTGCGGTACGTCACTGCCCTCTGGAGCATCGTCTTCCCGCTCGGGATGTACTCGACCGCCAGCACGGTCTTCGGGCGGACGACCGGTCTCGTCGTCCTCGTGACGGTCGGGAGCGCGAGCCGCTGGGTCGCCGTCGCCGCCTGGGCCGTCGTCGCAGCGCTCGCCGTCGTCGCCGTGGTCCGAGCACTGCAGCCGGACCGGGACCGACCGGGCGACGCACGCGGTGGCGGGTGAGGACGCACCCGTCACCACGAGACGAGGAACGGCGGAGGTCGTGACCGAACGTCGGACGGGAGGCCCGGTGCCAGCTGGTACCGGGCCTCCCGTCCGTCACCGGGTCGCGTCTCCCGCGTCCTCCGGTCGCGTCTCCGGATCGGCTCAGGCTGCTGGCGTCGAGTACAGCACCGCGAGGGTCGCCACCAGCCCGACGACCACGATGCCGAGGTCGAGCACGGCCAGCGTGACGAGCCGCGTGCGTTGCGGCCGCACGGCGGCGCGGACCACGACCATCACCGCGAACAGCACGACCACGAGCACCAGTGCCGGCCAGCCGATCGCTGGCGCACGGATCGCCATGAGGACCATCACCGCGGCGACGATCACGGCCGTGACGGCTCCCCACACGAGCCAGTTCGAGCCGGACGCCGTCCGGAGTGCGGGCTGGTCGCCGACGCGGTAGGGATCGGGGCGGCGGGGCTGTTCGTCGGACACGAGCCGGACGGTACGCGGTGGCGACTGCCCGTCCCCGCAGGCGCCCCACCGCGAGAAGATGGGGCGTGCACACCGCAGCGAGCATCCTCGACGCCGTCGTGCGTCAGGTCGACGCCACCGGCTTCGACGCGCACGGCGTCCACGTGCGGACACGGACCGGTGCGGTCGGTACCGACGACGTCGCCGAGCACCACTGGACCCCCGACGTCCGACGCGAGGTCCACTCCGCCGCCAAGGGCGTCTGCGTCCTGGCCACGGGTATCGCCGCCGACGACGGCCTGGTCGACGTCGACGAGCCGATCGCTCGGTACGTGCCCGGCCTCGCGCTCGGCGACGGCGTGAAGCACGTCACCCTCCGGCACCTGCTCACCATGACGAGTGGCATCGACATGCCGTGGTCGGCGACCGAGCTGACGGACTGGCCGGACCTGGCGGCGGAGTTCCTGCGGCGACCGTCCCGCGGCCGGGTGTTCCAGTACGCCAACGCCAGCACCTACGCCGCCATGCGCGTGCTCGAGACCCGGATCGGCGACGTCGGCGCGTTCGTCGCGGACCGGTTGTTCGCGCCGCTCGGCATCCAGGGTGTCGCGTGGCAACGCTGCCCGAACGGGTTCGTCGCCGCGGGCGAGGGGCTGTCGCTCCGCACCGAGGAACTCGCTCGCGTCGGACGCCTGATCCGCGACGGCGGGGTCGTCGACGGACAGCGGATCGTCAGTGCACCGTGGTGCGACGCGATGCACTCCGAGTGGGTGGAGCGCGAGGGCACCGGCATCGGCTACGAGCGGTACGCGATGGCCGGGTGGGGTGGCCCCGGTCGACTCTGGCGGCTGCACGGTGCGTACGGTCAGATGCTGCTGTTCGACGAGACCGAGGGCGACGACGACACCGGCACCGTCGTCACCATCACCGCCGACGACCACTTCGGCGCCGACGCGCTCGCCGCCTTCGTCGCCGACGAGCTGGCCCGCCAGGACCCCCGCCGGTAGCACCTGCGACGACCCGGCCTGCACGTCCGCGCGCGCCCGGCGTGGGAGGATCGATCAGTGCAGCAGCAACCCGTCGCGATCATCATCGCGGCCATGAGCGAAGAGGTCTCGGCCTTCGCCGACCTCTTCGGCGGTGTCCCCGTCCTCGACGGCCCCGTCGGTGGGCACGACCCGCACCAGCTGCTCGACATCGGCGGCGCCACGGTCGTCGTGCGCCGCAGCGGCATCGGCTTCACGAACGCCACGGCCGCCGTCGCCCACGGCTTCCACGACTTCGGCCCGGGCATCCCTGTCATCAGCGTCGGGACCGCCGGTGGCCTCATGCACGGCATCGCGATCGGTGACGTCGTGGTCGGCGACCGGTACGTCAACCTCAACGCCGACGCCACGGCGTTCGGCTACGCCCTGGGCCAGGTGCCCGGTATGCCGACCGGCTACGCGCCGGACGCCCGGCTCGTCGAGCTCGCGATGGGGGCCGACATCGCGTGGCCCCTGCGGTCGGCGACGATCGGCTCGAGCGAGGTCTTCGTCACCGAGGGCCGCGCTCGTGCGCTCCGGGTCGCGTTCCCCGACGTGGCCGCGGTCGACATGGAGTCGGCCGCGATCGCGCAGTTCGCCCACGTGCACGACATGCCGTTCGTCTCGGTCCGGTGCATCAGCGACCTCTGCGCGCCGGACGGCGCCGAGTTCCGCGAGCACCTGGACGACGCCGCGGCGCGCGCAGCGCGCGTGGTCCACGACCTGGTGCTCGGCCTGCGTTCCTGAGTCCGCCCCGTGCACCGGCTTGGAGGCGCGACTCGCCGCCGCCGGTCCGGCGGCGGTGATCCGGGCCTCCCGTCCGTCCCTGCTTGGTCACGCGCGAGCCGGAATTGCGTTCCACGGACGTTCCGGGACGATTCGCGAACCCGGCACGGAGCCTCTCGCTAGCCTCCATTTCGGGGGGCCAAGGAACACGGCCAATCACACAGGGAGATCAGCCATGAGCGCCTACACGAGCGACGACAACGTCGAACCTGCACGCATCACCACCTTCAAGCGCGTCCGCAAGCAGTGGCGCCGGACGGGTGAGGTCGGCTACACGCACAGTGGCAGCGACTTCTTCCGCGACGACGCCCCGGAAGCGGTCCAGCGGTAACCAGCGGCAGCCACGAAGTGCCCGTCAGGAGTGATCCTGGCGGGCACTTCTGCGTTCGTGGCGCTCAGCCTCCGAGCTGGTCTCGCAGGTAGGGCGCGGTCCGGCTGGTCGTCGAGGCGGCGACGTCGGCGGGCCTACCGGCGGCGACGATCCGACCGCCGTCGTCACCGCCCGAGGGACCCATGTCGATGACGTGGTCGGCGCTCGCGACGACGTCCATCGCGTGCTCGACCACGACGACGGTGTTGCCGGCGTCGGTCAGACGGGCGAGCTGGGCGGTCAGCAGCTCGACGTCGGCCGGGTGCAGGCCGGTGGTGGGCTCGTCGAGCAGGTACAGGGTGTGGCCGGTCCGCGCGCGCTGCAGCTCGGTCGCGAGCTTGATGCGCTGCGCCTCGCCGCCGGACAGCTCCGGGGCGGGCTGACCGAGCCGCAGGTAGCCGAGGCCGACCTCGCGGAGGGTCTCGAGTCCCCGCCCGGCCGCGGGCAGGGACGCCAGGAACGGCGCCGCTTCGTCGACGGTCATGCCGAGGACGTCGGCGATGGACGCCCCGTTCCAGCGGACCTCGAGCGTCTCGGCCGTGTAGCGGGAGCCGTGGCACTCGGGGCACGGAGCCCAGCTGCCCGGCAGGAAGAGGAGTTCGACGGACACCGACCCCTCGCCCTGGCAGACCTCGCACCGTCCGCCGGCGACGTTGAACGAGAACCGTCCGGCGGTCCAGCCCCGGGCCTTCGCGTCGTCGGTCTGGGCGAAGGCGGCCCGGACCGCGTCGAACAGGCCGGTGTAGGTGGCGAGGTTCGAGCGGGGTGTCCGGCCGATCGGCTTCTGGTCGACCTGCACGACGCGGTCGATGAGCGGGTGCGACGTGGCGACCCCGGGCAGGACGCCGCCGACGAGCGACGACTTGCCGGAGCCGCTCACTCCGGTGACCGCGGTGAGGACACCGAGCGGCAGGTCGACGTCGAGCCCCCGCAGGTTGTGCAGGGTGAGGTCGCGGAGCTCGAGCGTGCCGATCGGGGTCCGGACCGCGCGGTCGGCGGTCGGCTGCCGGGGCTCCAGGAAGCGCCGGGTGACCGAGGCCTCGACCTCGGCCAGGCCGGCGACCGGGCCGCTGTACAGGACGGTGCCGCCGCCGGTGCCCGCGCGGGGGCCGACGTCGACGATCCAGTCGGCTCGGCGCACGATGCTCATGTCGTGCTCGACGACGAAGACGCTGTTGCCGCCGGCGCGCAGGTCGTCGAGGACGTCGACGAGTGACTCGGCATCGGCGGGGTGCAGCCCGGCGCTCGGTTCGTCGAGCACGTAGACGACGCCGAACAGGCCGGAGCGCAGCTGCGTCGCGATCCGCAGCCGCTGGCTCTCGCCGGGGGAGAGCGTCGGGGTGGCGCGGTCGAGCGCGAGGTAGCCGAGGCCCAGACCGACCAGGATCTCGACGCGGGTGAGCAGGTCGCGTGAGATCGCCACGGCGACCTCGGTGTGCTCACCGGACGATGCTCGCGACGTCGCCGCTGCCGCGTCGGTGATCGCCGCGATCGGGCGCAGGACGTCGGCCAGGCCGGTCAGCGGCAGGGCGTTCAGCTCGGCGATCGAGTGACCGCCGATCGTGACGGCGAGTGCCGCTCGGGTCAGGCCGGTGCCGCCGCAGAGCCCGCACGGGCCGGACTCGACGAACTGCAGCACCTTCTTGCGCTGGGTCTCGCTCTGCGAGTCGGCGAGGGTGTGCAGCACGAACTGGCGCGCGCTCCAGAAGCGTCCCTTGTAGGGCTTCGCCACGCGGTCACGCTTCGGCTGCACCTGCACGACGGGCTGTTCCTCGGTGAAGAGCAGCCAGTCGCGGTCCTTGCGCGACAGCTCGCGCCACGGGCGGTCGATGTCGTAGCCGAGCACGGCGGTGACGTCGCGCAGGTTCTTCCCCTGCCACGCACCGGGCCAGGCGGTGATCGCGCCGTCGCGGATGCTCAGCGACGGATCGTGCACGGCCGATGCTTCGGTGACCTCGTGCGCGGTCCCGATGCCGTGGCACCGGGGGCAGGCGCCGGCGACGGTGTTCGGAGAGAAGGAGTCCGACTCGAGCCGGTCGGCGCCGGACGGGTAGGTGCCGGCGCGCGAGTAGAGCATGCGCATCGAGTTCGACAGCGTGGTCATGGTGCCGACGGTGGAGCGGGAGCTCGGGGCGCCGCGACGCTGCTGCAGGGCGACGGCGGGCGGCAGTCCGGTGATCGAGTCGACGTGTGGGGTGGACCCCTGCGCGATCAGCCGCCGCGCGTACGGGGCGACGGACTCGAGGAACCGGCGCTGGGCCTCGGCGAAGACGGTGCCGAAGGCGAGCGAGGACTTGCCGGAGCCGGAGACGCCGGTGAACGCGACGATCCGGTCGCGGGGGATGTCCACGTCGACGTCACGCAGGTTGTTCTCGCGGGCGCCTCGGACGCGGATGAAGTCCTCCGGCCCGGGTCGGTCGTCGGTGGGGGTCGAGCGAGGAGCGGGCATTCGCTCGATCGTAGGCTCGGCCACTGGGAGGAGCAGGACCGCCGGCGGAACCGCGAACGACGAAGAGCCGCTCCGCCCTGATCGGCGGAGCGACTCTTCGCGTCGTGCGGTGGTGCTCGTGTTGCGGTGGTGCGGGGTGTTACTTGATCTGGGCGGTGATGGTGGCGGTGCCGACGAGGAGGCCGCGCTTGACGGCGTCGGT